>CAMVRN010000001.1 GCA_947169915.1 uncultured Candidatus Saccharibacteria bacterium
GTAAAATTTACCTCACTTTTCTACACATTCTTATTATAACGCAAGCGGAATGAAAGGCAAAGACAAAAAATGCGTCAGAAATCTTCTTGCTATGCTAATATATAGATATGGCAATTCATAGAATGAATCTTCAGACAAAGTTTTATAATTTTATTAAGGACGGAACAAAAAGAATCGAGGTGCGCCTTTTCGACGAGAAGCGACAAAAAATCCAACTTGGTGATATTGTAGAATTTTATAATTCTAAAGGTGAAATAATCGGCGCAAGAGTTACTGGCGTTTTAAGGTATCGTACTTTCGAGGATTTATTCCGCGATTTTGATGTTTCTATTCTTGCCGACAGAACTATGACGAAAGAAGAGCTCCAGAAAACGCTTGAAGGATTTTACGATAAAGAAAAGCAACTTAGCTTTGGAGTAATCGGCATACGTTTCGAAGTTCTAAAAAAATATCCTGAAGTTATTGACACACCAAAACGGCTATTATAATTCCATTCCACGAGAATGGTCTTGTTGGAGTGGATAATGATTACATTTGATGACCCAGAAAAATACCCAAATATAGAAAAACACTGGTTTTATTTTTTGCATTAGCTTCGCTTCTATTCCGTGAAGACTATTTTGGCATATTCGCTTGAAAAAAATACCCGTATTTGGTATACTATTTATGTTGCTGGAATCGTCTAGTGGCAATGACAAGAGACTGTAAATCTCTCGGCTTCGGCCTTCGTAGGTTCGAGTCCTACTTCCAGCACCATTTTAGGAACGCCGATTTGGCGTTTTTTTGTTTTAGAGATTCTTTTTTGATAGATTTGTTCGCAAGCTCCTAGAGCTTGTAGAAGACAGTTGTTTGTTTTCGCTATTTTTTGAATTGCGCCAAATGTATATGACTTGTCTTTTTCAATAAAAAAATCCCCTGGAAACAGGGGATTTTCGTTTTCTTTTTTTAGGTTGTAAGCTTTGTAAGAACGAAGTTTACGATTGCATATGCTAGAACCGCGACTGCAAGACCAATGAGGCCATACATAATCGTGTTCTTCGCTTTTGTGACGGCAGCCTGGTCACCAGCAGAAGTAGTGTATTGGACACCGCCGATGATAATCATTACGACTGCAAGAATACCAACGATGTAGAGAATAACGTTGATGACTCTTTTTGCAACTGTCTCAAGGTTGTTGGCAGTACCACCGGAAAGGTTAGTGGCGGCCATACCGTTTTTAATTTGGTTTGTCGCATCAGCATACGCAGGAGCAGGGGCAAGGGTAGCACCCACGCCAGCAATTGCCAAAGCCAAAGCCGCAACCGCAGTTTTAACTTTTAAAGATAGCTTCATTTTGTCCTTTCTTATTAACTATTAAAGCTATTGTGCTTATATTTATAATTATACTCATCCCACTTTTTTTATCAAGTTTTTTTGTCATAAGTCTAATGTATTTCTTTTAAAATCATTATGGTAATTTCGAGGTCTTTGTGTTAAACTAGTTTTAGCTAAAACGTAAGTTTTATGGAAGGTAATGCGCATAAATAATAGATTCAAACCGCTACTAAGAGTTGGTATATTGTTAGGATTTACGCTTTCTGTCGGAGCGCTCCTGACGATTCCTTTTGCTTCCGCCGGTTCTGAACCTTTTAATTTTGTCCTAGGTGTTAATGCAGTTTGTACATTGAGTTCTTCTACTGGGCAAGTTTACGACAAAACCATAAGTCCTGGCACTAACAGCACCATTGGTGTTAGTAAGATAAAAGCCTTATGCAACGACCCGGGAGGGCTTGCGATTTATGCCGTAGGTTATTCAGACGACAGTTATGGCGACAATTATCTTCATCCGTTAAATATTTCCGATATGTATAGAATATCTACTGGAACTGCAACCTCTGGAGATACTTCGAACTGGGGCATGTCTCTTGCGAATGACACAACAATTAGTGGCAACAATACGTTGGAACTAGAAGACGCCTTCACTGAGCTCCATAGGGTTCCAGATTCATTTACAAAAGTAGCGTATCGTGATGCTTTGACCGATGCGACGACCGGCGCAAATCTTAACGCAACTTTCTCGGCTTATATTTCCCCCACACAGGCTACAGATATTTATGAAGGCGCTGTAAAATTTACGCTTGTCCATCCATCTACCGCAACTGTTTCTGGTGATGATAGGTATCCGACGACTTTGACAGCTTATTTAATTACAACTGACTCGCAAAGCACCTCTGGCGTAGAGACTATTTCTATATCTTGCACGAAGCAGAGCGCGGAGTCGCCTTGCGAAATAACCTTGCCGGATTTTTCTGTCGAAGATGGATTTATAAAGGTGGGGTGGGGTGTGTCTACAGATGGTAGTGGCGCACACTATAGTCCAGGTGCAACTATCGATATTTCGAAGAGTACAACCTTCTACACACTCGCCGCGCATCGTTATACTGCATCTTTCATCAACCAGCATACTGAATACTATTCGATTTCTGAAAACTCTAAGGATTGCTATGCCTATAACGGTGCGACGAGCTGTATAGTACAAACTCCAACAGTCACAAAGGTTTCTTCTGGGGATAATTACAACTTCCGAGGATGGAGTTCGAGTGATACTGCAACGGCGCCAATTGCGAAATCTGATGAGCGGATGTCTTTGTCTAGTGACGGTACTTTTTATTCGGTGGTCGGTGAACCGGTTGGTACTTATTCAATTAATTTTGCCGACGGAAGTTATACCGGCATGACCTCGGTTGTTAGCATTGATGAAACAACAAAAAGTTGTTATGTCTACTCTGGGGAGAATTCTTGTACATTAACAGCACCAAACTTCACTGCTGCGGCGGATTATGTTGCATATGGTTATGATATTGCGAAATATAATGAGTTAAAAAGCACGACCGTCGAAATAGGTGACGATATTACTGTAACCTCTTCAAATAATGGTCGCACTTACTACACAGTAGCGCGCGCAAAAACAAAAGAGGTAGTGACCTTCGTCAACCAACATCCGCGTCATTTAACGGCTTCGTCCTCGGAGGAATCTTGCTATACATATAATGGTTACTATTACTGTAAGATTTATGCGCCTTCCTTAACCGTTAATGACCCGACCTCGGGAGGCTCGGCGCTAGGCTGGAACACTTCTTCGACCGCTACAACCGCCTCAACTCAAGTCGGTGCCTTGATTTACGTACCTAAAAACTCTCCACGAACTTACTATAGTGTTGCGTCTGGTTTTACATATTTAATTACATTCAGTGAGAACGTTGATTTTGAAGGGTCCAACCATGCAGGTTCAACTTGGACGAAGCAAAACAACATCCAGGCTGATTCTCTCAGCTTCTACACCGAGGAATGCGTTGTTCGCGATGGTGGATGCTATCTAACTGAGATTCCTCGCATTTACTCAGAAGGAAATACACCTGCCGGCTTCAGTCTTTCTCAGTATGGCGATGCCAAAATCGATTTCCTTCTTGACCACAACTTCACGGCAGATACAACAGTTTATGCTCGTGTATTTAACTGGGGAAAGATTGATTTTATGACGGGCATAGTAGATAGAATCTACCTACCGGGAAGCGATACCGAATACTATGAGATTGACTATGAATCAAACGTTAGTGCTTCCCTTGCGGCCGAGTATACAAGCTTTATTGAAACTGTATTTCAAAATGCTCCACAGCTCTATGTACTCCACGGAAAGATGCGCTTCTATACTATGGCGAGATACAACGCACGCCACGGAAGTGGGTCACAGATGTTAACTGGCCCTAATACCATGGGCATGTTCTCGCCAATTGAAGTCAAACCAACATCAGACAATGCGCCTCTCAGTTCTTACGCGAAGGCAGCCGCCGTTCATGAAATGGGCCACGCGCTAGACCACTATTATATGGAAATTACTGGGGTAACACTTTCTAGGCAATCACGAATCGCGCCTCTTTATCAGCAATATAGAGCCGATTACGAGGCATATATTGCGCAACACGGTTCGTTCGTAGTTGGCGATGGTGTTCCACTCCGTGCCTATTCCTACACCAACATGAACGAGTTTATCGCGGACTGTTTCAGCGACTGGTATCAGAAGCGAACTGGGCATTTCTATGATGCGCAGCATGGTACGACGACTCAAGAAATTGATGATGCACTTGATTATTATCTATGCACGGGCGAGTATGCAAATAGCCTAGTCTGCACAGGTTCTTAAAATAGTTTGTTTTATCAGCTGGTTTTAGGATGCTTGATAGCTTTTACTATTGCCGAGATGATTGCTACGAGAGTTACCACTACTAGCAGAGCAAACCAGATTGGACAGATGAATACGTGTGATGTAATTGTTGATACTTCGTCGTTATATAAAACTGACTGGGTAATGTCGACAACTCCAAGTGCGGGTAGATTTGTAATGTCTCTTTTAAAAAGACGTGTGGTATTCGGCATGATAATCTCAGACAGAGTCGTGTTTTCTTCCGAATAAAGCTCTTCACCATTTAGTACGTTTTTGGCAGTAATACTTATATTCGCATACTCGTGAGTATTGCCATTGTTTGATAATGTTACGCTGGTTGTGACTGGTACTTTCGTTACTAGCGTAGGAATATCGTTCTTTAAAATTTCCGCATCGTGGACTGTTTCGCCTGCAATATTTGCATATACGATATGAGTGATTTCGTAAAAACTTTTAATAGTTGCTCTAGCCTCCGATTCCTTCGGAATTGCGTTCACAAGTATCGCCGAATATTGTCCACCACTCGGCGCATTCTCCGGGACTTTAATCGTATATTCAACCGTTTTCTTTTCTCCGGGCTCCAGCGACCCGGTCGTTTCGGAGAGAGTTATCCAATTTACTATCTCGGTGAATTCGTTTGTAGAGACGAGGTCTGCTTTATAACCTTCGCCAACTACGCTGTATGGTGCTGTGGATATTTCGTAATTTAGAGTGTCGGTGGCGTAATCTGGATTAATGATGGTAATTTCTCCAGTTGCCGTTTCGCCAGCTTTTATTTCAAAGTTGTTAGATACTGGTCTGATAGAAAAAGAAACATCATTCATTTTTTATTTTACGATTACTCCATATGAATCAGGCGTTAATCCAGCAGCGTTTCCTTCGTCGGTGTCGACGTGCATTGAAAGTGAAAACGATTCTTTTACGCGAACTAGAACGTCTTCAAAAATGAGCGGCCGAAGTGAGTTTTTTACTTCAACTGATACTACGTCGCCATTTTTCACGCCAAGCTCTTCTGCTTCTTTTGGTCCACAATGAATGTGGCGATGTGCTACTATAACACCGTCTTCGAGTTCATATTCTCCTTTTGGGCCAATGAGGCGGCAACCTACTGAGCCTTCATGATTTCCTGACTCCCGTACCGGTGGTGTTAGTCCAAGTTTCCTTGCATCCGTTAGCGCAATTTCAACCTGGGTATGTTCGCGGGTTGGTCCGAGAACGCCAACAGAGTGGATGATTTCTCGTGGTCCGACAATGTCAACGCGCTCGTTCGCTAAAAATTCTGTGGTTTGAGATAGGGTTTTCGAGGATGTGAGTTGATATCCCTCCCCAAACAGAATACCTAGAATATGGTCGGAGAGATGGACGTGCCTTGCTGAGATTTCGATTGGAATTTTAATATCTGGCATTTTAGGCCTCTGGCTTTCTTACCATATTGTGCGTTACTACCGAATCGTCAGGATACCCAGTTTGAGTCGAGACAATTCTAAAGCCCATTTTCTCATAAAGATGAATTGCGGCAGGATTGTTTTTGAGGACAGTCAGATGTTGTTCTTCGTACGGCAAGCTTAGGAACGCGTCGAACATCTTTGTACCCACGCCTTGACCTCGAGCTTTTTCGTCTGTGGCGCATAGTTCAACTTCTGCTACCCCATCTGGCAGTTGACCCGCTTCTTCGGAAACTGGCGCCATATATTCTTCATTGGCGCGGTCAAAATACTCAGGCATCTCGATACCTAGAGCTTGTATTTTCTCTTTTACTCCAGCCGTATCCCATGGTTTCGTGCTGTTGTCGGCGAAGATTAAGACTCCAATTAATTCGCCGTCTTGTTCAGCTACTAGAGTGTGTCCTGGGTCAAATAGGCTTCCTTTTTCGGCAAATAGGACTTTTCCCATTTTTTCTGCGCGTTCAGCATCACCGAAGAAATCTGGGCAGATATATGGGTCAACCTGATAGACTAGTCTCGTGGCTTTTTCTAAGCTATCTGCTTCTGGATTAAGCAATCTAACTTTTATTTCACCCATTGCTTCGCGGCGTTCGCCGTCGTTTTGTTGTGTATCTTCCATATGTTGCCACTCTTCTCCGTTATTAGAGTTTTCGTTGTTATTCTCTAGTTCGGGGCTCATTTCTTCTCCTTTTTTATCATTATACGCTACCAACCTTTTTTTCGTAAACTAAACGTTCTTGGTCTTTATTGGTAATATCTGTTTTTCCAGAAAGGAATAGATGGTCCAGAAGTTCCAGGTCGTCTATATTCTCCTCTATGAAGCGTGACAATATTTGAATTGGTTTTTTCTTCATCTATTTTGCCATATTCAAACCTTGGGGTGATGATTGTATCATCTGAAAGAAATATCGCACGCGCTTCGGGCAGATTTATTGGTGAAAGAACCTCGTAGACGACTACGATTGTTTTTTCGACTTGTCTGAGAAACTCGTCGGCAGTTATGTCTTCGCCCACCGCCTTGGTTTCGACTTGCGAATCCATTTAGCTACCTCCAATAATTCTTATGACTATTATAGCATAAGAATAGAGATATCAGTAGAATGTTATATTTGTTTCCTTGGACGAACTAAACGCGAGCCTACGCGGACACGCGGTTTTATCATGGATGACGGAGAGTTAGAAGACTTTGCGTTAGTGACTTTAGAAACAGGCTTGTTTGCCCGACGAAGACTACGACGCGGAGTCTTCTTTGTAGAGAGTTTCTTTTTGCGTTCGAGAGCGGCAAGCTGATTATTGATACGAAGTGTCGTATCCTCGATGCCGTTTTCGTCACCAGATGCTTCATAAAGTGCAAGGATTTGGCGAAGAGTCGTTGTTGAGGCTTCGAGTTCATAGGCTGATTCAAGGGCATCGATTGCTTCCTTGCGTTTACCAAGTTTCTCCTCTGCCTTTGCAAGAGCGACAAAGCGCGCAGGAAGTCCACCTTCAAGTTCGAGGGCTTGTTTAAAAGCCATTTCAGCTTTTTCGTAAGCACCTGTTTCTAGATAGATTAGGCCAGCATTGTGAAGCGAACTTGGGTTATTGTCGAGACTTTGAGCGATTTCAAAGCATTCTATTGCTTCATCGAATTTCGATTCCTTGGCGTAGAGAATTCCTAGACGGTTGTAGGCAGCGGCGTTCTTTTCGTCGAATTTTAAAATCGTGAGTAAAGCTTTCTCGGCGCGAAGCGGTTTTCTCTCTTTCATGGAGTCTTGTGCGATATTCCAAAGCTTTTTCATCTGAGCGTCAAAATGTGGAGATTTTTCCGCCTGCTTCTTTTCTTTACGCTTTGCTAGAATAGCTGGATATCCAAAAATGAGGAAAATTAAGAATCCTGTAATAAGGATGATTCCTATCATGCATCTTATTATATCATATCGGCAACGATATGGAGTCTAACATTACCGTTTTTCTGAATGTTATCGTATAGTTTTAGGAGGTTTGGAAGTTTTTTAATAAACTTGGGCTGGCTTGTCGCAAAATAGGATTTATATGAAATTTCTATCGCTGTGCCGACGATTTCTTGCGCATATAGACGCTGATTATCTTTCTTCTTGTAGATTTCGTCCGCAAGAGCAATCAACTCGGGTGCGTTTGAGACTAAAAGGCGTTTTGCAAGCTCTTTGACTTTTTCATTTGATTCGATTGGTTTTGAGAGTGTATCTTTTTCTTTTAGATAAAAAACTTGCGCACGAGATACGACAGTCGATAAAAGAGCTGATGGCGCTAACGTAACGAGAATAAAATGATGGTGAGGTTTCGGTTCCTCAAGGTTTTTTAGAAAGGCATTCTCAGCAGGCACGTTCATCGTTTCTGCGTTCAAAACAACGAAGAATCTATCCCTCGTGTCTACGACAGATGTGCCAGAAACAAAATCGCGTATCATGTCGACGGATATCTTGTTCGTTTCGTCTGGCTCCAAGAATTGAACGTTTGACTTATATTCCTTCTTTAAAATGGTCTTTGCTTTAAATGAATCCACAGCAAAAATAGTAAAATTCGTTTTTTTTGCGCAGTCTACGATTTCGTTAATTGAGTCGAGAAACATTTAGCCCTCCACGAATGTGTCGAATTCTAGTGGAACAGGCGCGGTAAAAATTTTCCGGACGTTATCGGAATCGTCGTTTTTTCCTGGTATCGTAATTTCTAACTCGTGGGCATGAAGCATAAGACGAGAAGGCTCTTTCTCGCCGTAGACTTTATCTCCTACGATTGGGTTGCCGATAAATTTCAGATGAACGCGAAGCTGATGCGTGCGTCCAGTGATTGGTTTGAGCTCAACTAACGAGTGTTTGTCATCTGTTTTTAATACATTGTAGAACGTAATGCTTGGCTTTCCGTTTGGGTCGACTTGGAATGTTGTCGGATGCTTTAGATTCCTCGCGATTGGTAGGTCGATTTTTGCCGAGTCTAATTTTGGGCGACCGTTTACGATTGCTAAATAGATTTTGTGCGCTTTCCTGTCTTGAAACTGTTTGCGAAGAAAACTTTGAGTCTTTTCATTCTTGGCTAGGATAACTACCCCGCTTGTGTCGCGGTCCAATCGATGAACGATGAGCCCAAAGTCACTAAGTGTCGGTTCGGGACAATACTCGCCTTTTGTTTCACTGAGGAGTCCGCTCGGTTTGTTCAGAACGATAACGTTTTCGTCTTCGTATATTGTAGTCGGTTTTAATCCTGGGCGAAGGGGGGCTTTTTCTGGGACGTTTAGAACTATCTTTGCGGATTTTTCGTACTTTTCATTAGGCTTTTTTGCTATATTCCCGTCAACCGTAACGAATCCAGATTCAATAAATGTCTGGAGCGAAGAGCGATTGTATTCTGGATGTTGTTCTACTAGAAGGTGGTCTAGACGGAATTTCTCTGGTTTTTTATCTTCTTTATCAAGAACAATGTCGCCGTTTATAACGCGCGACATTTCTGGTTTACTGAACTTTTTCCCAGTGATTATCATTAAGCTAGGCCAACTTTCTGATATACCTCGGCGAGTTTGGCGTTCGCGATTTCGTTCGCATATTTTTCTCCTATTGGGAGTATTTCTTCAACATCAGTATCGGAAGTATTCGCATAATTTGTCTGGAAATCTTCTAGAAGTTTCTGAACTGAGCTTGCGACTTGCTTCTTCAGGTCGCCATAGCGCGATTTGCCCTGCCATTCACGAATAATTTCGCCTAGTGGTCTATCATTTATTAGTGCTTCGATTTGCAAGAGATTAGAGATTCCGGGACGCGTTGTCAGGTCAAACTCAATATCTTCGAACGAATCAGTGGTAGCTGACATAATTTTCTTCGCTGCTTTTTCTGGCAAATCGGAAAGCATAATTTTTGAATTCTCGCCAGGAGTGCTCTTTGACATTTTCTTGTCCGGGTTAACGAGGTCGCGAATGCGAATTCCATTATCTAGCCCCATGAATTCTACTTGCTTTTTAGTTTCTTCAGGAACGACAAAAGTGTCTCCAAAACGATGATTGAATCTTATTGCGAGATTACGTGTGAGTTCGATATGTTGGAATTGGTCCTCGCCAACTGGAACGTAACTTGCACCATAAAGAAGGATGTCGGAAGCCATGAGAACAGGGTAGTCAAAAATCCCAACATTTGCGCTTTCCTTCCCTTCAGATTTTTCCTTGTACTGAATCATGCGAGACATTTCTCCCATCGTTGCAACACAGTTAAGAATCCATGTTAGTTCGGTGTGTGCAGGAACGCGAGATTGGCGGTAGATATGGACATTGTCGTTTAATTCAAGTCCTGCGGAAAGGAAATATTTGATGCTTCGGATTGTATTCTCTTTAAGCGTGCCGTCGATAGAAGAGATGATTGAATGGAGGTCTGGAACAAAAATATTGACAGTATAATCTTTAGAATACTTATTCGCTAGACGGACCATTGGTAGGAGTGCGCCAAGATAGTTGCCTAGAGTTAATACGCTGTTGACACGGAGGCCAGTTAGAATAGTCTTGTTCATACTTTCAATTTATCACAACTTGTGCTAAAATAAAAGTAATCTTATGGGGTGCTAGCTCATTTGGTAGAGCGCTTCCATGGCATGGAAGAGGTGAGGAGTTCGAATCTCCTGCACTCCACCATAAAGGCCTTGAGGTCTTTTTTGTTTGGTAAACTGATTAAACTTTAGAAATAGATGTTTTATGGTATAATGGCGCATAACGGTGGGTAGGACATTAAAAAAATGGAGGTGTTATTAATGGACATTAGAGTCATAGGTTCTACGGACCCCGAATTCCAACTCTCGGTTGACGCAGCAAAGCTATTTGCCGGTCATTCAGCGGGTATCTGCTACATGAAAGATGATTTCAATTCAATTCTCGCTGAGCCGGAAGAGAAGACTCTCAAAAGGTTTGAGGCGACAGTTGGGTCTGGTCATCACAGTGTTTCTGGACACGTATCCTACAACCTACTCCTCGTTGGCATACCAAAAATCATCGCCATGATTCTTAATAACGAAAATGACTACAACACATCGGAAAAGTCAGCTCGTTATACCCAGATGGAGGTTTCCGGTAAGGAAAAGTATCTGTACAACAAATGGCTAGACATCTTCAAAAAGCTGATTGAGCGTAGGTACCCGATGCTTGATGAGAAGACCAGGTTGAAATTGGCGCAAGAAAACGCGAGGTATTTCATCTCCGTTTTTACTCCGTCAACAATCATGGAGTATACTGTCGATTTTAGACAAGGTAATTACCTGATTGGATTCATGGAAGATGTGGTAAATGACGCTTCGACCTGTGGCGACCCATTTATGGACGAACTTAGGCCGTATCTTTGGGAAACCGCTCAGTTGTTCCGAAGAGTCTTAAATTGCGAAGGGATACGCGACAATAAAGGACGCGAGCTTTCGCTCTTTGCGAATCGTTACAAGGCTGAGCATTTTGGGGAAACGTACGTCACGAACTACACCGCAAGCTTTGCTATGGTTGCGCAGGCACAGAGACATCGTACGTTGGATTACGAAATCATGATTCCCCCGCTTCATGGAGCCGAATTCTACATTCCCCCGATTATCGACGATTCGATAACCGCACACGAATATTATGATGACATGGAGTCGGTGAGAGAGTCTTATCCTCAGGGGATGTTGGTGCACGTCTGTGAGAGTGGCAAAAACGTAAAACATTTTTTGTCTAAGGCCGAGGAACGACTTTGCGGATGCGCACAGCTTGAGATTTGTCTTAATACTCGCGAGACGTTAGAGCGTTATTATAACGCGACAGCAAATGACGCCGACCCGTATGTCCACAATCTGCTCGGCACTTATATCGGAAAAACCAAATGTCAGTTTGGTCATTACAAATGCGACCGACCATGTCCGCTTGGACAGAAAAATGTATTCACTCGTAAGATCTGAGAAGGAGTGTGATTTGCTTGAAAGGATACTATACTCTGGATGAGCTAAGGGAAGTAATCCCCGACTTTGACCGCAGGTGCGAAAACTATATTCTGAGTTGGATTGACAAAATGGAGCTCAGAAGGGTTGTACGAATGGGCTGTTGGAAGATGAACTTCTACGACCAGAAATGGGATGGTCTGTTCGAAGAACGAGAGATTAACGGGCAGAGAGTTCTGTTTATGCCCACAGATACGCCGTTTACCGATGGTGACCATGTGCTTGGATATGATTTTGCCGTTTGCTTGTTTAACGATTTCTTCGGGACTTTCATCCCGAGGCTTTACGGGATTCAGCCAAATTGGTTCGACAAAGTCGAAGAAGGCAACGAACATGAAGTCGGCGAAGCGAAAATTGGCGATTGGACAGAAGACGGAAGCTATAATCCCGAACTCAAGAATCGTTTGGAACAGGAAGCTTACGATGTCCACATGTCGCGCTTTCCGTTCGAGGCGCAACGCCGGCATCAGAAACAGTTTGCGGACGTCCGCGACGGAGTAACGATGAGTAAGTTGTTCGATAAACAGGCGTTTCTGAACGAAATCACTTATTTTAAGTCCAAAGGTCTCACTGGTTCTTTGGATGGAAAAATCGGCGCTACCGAGCAGGACAAAGAATTCTGCAGACTGACTGGTTCGAAACGACCCATGGACAATATCTACGCCCATATTCTCAAGAACTATAAAGCCACCCAGCCTCTTCTTCCCTTCTTCATGGGGATTAATGAAGCCATTTACCGTCTGTTTTATAACGAGTTTGACCCGACCGTTCGTGGTTGTGTGCCTGGAGAAGTTCCGCCTGGCGTCAAACAGTATTATTAACCTCCAAAAAATTCCTCCCGCGATGCGGGAGGTTTTTATTGCTCCAATAGTACTTCTAGGTCATTAAAGTCGTTAAGTTCTTCTTCGAGATAATGGCGTTCTTTGATGCGTGGGCTGAGCCCCCAAAGCTGTTTTTGAACATTGTCCGAACGCGCAAGAATGAAGTCTTTTATGTCTTCAACACCACTTTCAAAATCTTCAAAGGGATGAATTGTCGTCGGGTCGTTTCGTACGTATTCCCGAATGAGATTTGCCGTATCGTCTATCTTTTTAATACAGTCTCCATTTGAAATATAGTTATCTAGCAGGTTTTGCAATTCGTTGTGGTATTTTTCTAGGTATTCGTCGTGCGTCTTTATCAGATTCCAAATTGGCCTGTCTTCTGGTTTTTCAATACTAATTAAATCATCAATTGGCCAGTTTATTACCGTGTCGTTATTCTCGAATGCAAAGTCATAATCCCATGGTAGTAGGGTGTTTCCTTTTTGGCTCGAGAGAATGAAATAGTTGTGAGAGGTTTTTCCGATATAACTATCAAAATTCATTACCATACTATTCAGAGCCAAGTATTTAGCAATCGAATCTATGTTCCAATAATTTGATGGCTCCATCACTTCGGCTGGCTCAAGCGCTTTAATGCTCTCGATTAGATGTTGTTTATCTTTTTGCGAAATCTTCGACACGGCGTTGTCAAATATCGCGGTATAAGCCTCCGCATTATCGCCATGGTAAACTAAATCGGAGCCACCATAGTCTATTTCTGGGCTTGCTAGCATCTCTGAAAATTCGTTTAGCTTATCTTCTGGTAGCGTTTCCGCATATTGTTTTCTTTTGTACAAGTCATACACGAATGCTTCAGGTTTATAAAGAACGGTTCCCGGCTCCGCCTTGTTCCGCGCTAGGAACGAATCATCTAGTTCTTCAACTGCTCCATAAAGTCCTTGCAATTCGCCGTTAATGTAGAGAGTAGTGAATGACGCGAGTGGACTCATAATTCCCATCTTTCTCGCTATATCATAAACGACATAATCTTTGAGGCAGCTTGGGTCCGAGCGAAGGTTATTCAAAAGAAGTTTGTCGAGTCCATAGTAGCCAGGTTGACCGTATTTTTGAAAATTAATTTTGTAGCTGTAACGGTCGTTATCTACGTCTTCTGCTGCACCGAATAATGAAGCGTTGCCTCGTGTCGAAATTGCTACTTCGTCAAAGCGCTCGCCATCGATAATGATGTTTGCGAGGTATTTTAACTTTTCTTTTGGTTCATCGCGTAGGTCGTCGAGTTTGTCTTCGGAGATTTCGATTTCAATTTTGTGCACGTACGATTGGTCGAACACTTTTTCTGCGTATCGAATATTTGGATTTTCGTTTGGATTCGCGTATGAACCTTGCGAGAAAGCGATAAAAAATACACTGGCAAAAAGAATTGCTATGAAAAGGTATTCAACGATGTGGTCGCGAAAAAAGTTGAAAGCGGCTTTCATGATTCTAGTCTATATTCTAGACTGCGAAGGACATTTAGAAAATACATGAAAGCATCGTATGGCGAATCGTAGGCGGAGAAGTATGCATGAACATCGCCGTCGTTCCAATACTTGGTACACATATAATACGCGTGGTCTGAAGTCGTAAGGCGTCTAAAGTCTTCGAGGATAGTGGCATTTTTATGGATTTTCGAGTACTCGATGACTTTATCTCGCATTGAATATAGCGTAGACATCGCCTCGTCTTGGAGTTTGTTCCCCATCCATGCGGAAAGGTCGCGTTCGGTATCCGCCCATGTTACGGTCCAAGGATATGATAGTTCACCAACTGGGGTTTCCTTGGCACGGTCTGAGACGGTTAGAAAAGTGTGGTCTTTTTTTGCAAGCCAAGATTCGATAAGACGATTCATAAAATCAAAGATTCCCGTCTCGCGCCATTGATGTTCGCCGAACGTTTCGAAGTCCATAAATAAGTTGACAGTATCGCCGTCATTTGCCGAAGCATCGAGCCAGGTTTCATATTTATCGACGGTGAGCGGCCAGTCTTTCCAAGATTTATCAGAGAAACGGAAGGCGATGTCGTCAGATAGGCGATAGTTTTTCGGGAGAAGTTTGAGCTTTTTTGTGCCTGCTGCGCTGTAGACAAAGTTTGGACTACGCCAACCAAGAATTTTATCCCAGCCCTCGACTAGACAGGCTTTGAAACCGAGTTCTTCGACAGCTCTTCCTACTTCATCGTTATAGGAGAACTCTGTGTTGCGAAAAACGACGGGGGTGAAGTTGAAAATCTTTTTAAATGTATCGATTTGTTTTTCGACTTGTGCTTTGAATTCGTCGCGATTATAGAAGAAGGCCATAGAGTGGTAGTAGGTCTCTGCAACTAACTCAACACGACCAGTAGCAACCATCTTCTTGAGGCGCTCGATAAGCTCGGGCATCCATAGCTCAGCTTGTTCTAACCAAACACCGGTTATGCTTAGAGAAAACTTAAACTCTTTGTGTTTTTCGAGGTTCCTTTCAAGCAAATCGAAGGTAGGGATGTAACTTTTTTCGGCGACCTTTTTAAAAATTCGCTCGTTTGATTGTTTAGAACTATAGTTTGAATCGTTGAAGTAGTTTTCGTTGTTAGCAACATCAAAAATCGAGTAGGTGCGGTAGCGCCATGGTTGGTGGATATGCATATAAAGACAAATACCTCGCATTTGCATCAAACCCGTTTATGTTTATCTATCTCATTATAGACCTTTATGCATTTTTCCGCAACGTCAGCCCAGCTAATTTTGCGATATTCGTTCTGAATCGATTCAATGAGCGTTTCTTTCAGATTTGTCGAGTCAGCAATAGCGAGAATCTCATTAGCGAGTTTGTTATCGTCCCAGAAATCATAGCGGAAGGAGCTTCGTATAACTTCAGAGACGCCAGATTGTTTCGTCAAGATGAGCACGTCGCCATGGTGAGCTGCTTCAAGAGCGGTCAAACCGAATGGCTCTGAGATGCTCGACATGACGAAGATGTCAGAGAGTTCGTAAACATCTCGAAGCTTTTTCCCACGAATAAAGCCAGTGAAGATGACGTTTCTGGAAATGCCAAGTTCGGCCGAGAGATTAACAAGTTCATTTTTTTCCTCCCCGTCGCCAGCAAAGATAAAGATGAGTTTTGGATTCTTGCGAAGGGCTTTAGCTGCCGCATGCAGAAAATGCGTGAGTCCTTTTTGAACGGTAAATCTTCCAACTGTAGAGACGACCGTGTAACCACGCGATTTGAGAGACTCGATATATTTATAATCATCCTTGTTTAGAGTGTAAACGGAGCGAAGAAAATCTTCATCCAAGGAATTGTAGACCACATCTATTTTGTCGTATGGGATGTCGTATTTTTCATGAATAATACGTTTTGTCGATTCGGAAACGGCAAAAATTTTGTCGGCGAGCATTAAGCCTTCTCGCTCAATTTCATGGACGAGCGGATTACCGCCATTTCCTCCAGCACGGTCGAATTCTGTAGCGTGAACATGCGCAATAAGTGGAATACCAAAATTCTTTTTCGCAAGAACGCCCGCTTCGAAGGTCAGCCAATCGTGAGCATGCACAATATCGGGTTTGTAGTCCATTAAATATTCTTCTACAAAGTCACAATAGGTTTTTTGAATTTGACGAATCGATACCTGGTCTTTGGAGATTGCTCCCGGGATATGAATATCAGGAACGAACACTTCTTCAACCTTATCAGAATCATACGCGCCAATCCCGAAACGGAAAAGCGGGTCTATATGAGATGCAGAGAGAACGCGCATGAATTTAATGTTTTCATGCTCGGCTTCATAAGGAACGACAAAATCTATGTCGCAACCATCCTTCGCTAAGGCACGAGAAAGATTCAAACAGGCTACGCCTAAACCTCCTGAGTTGTGCGGTGGGAGCTCCCACCCGAGCATTAGTATTTTCATTATATCTATTTTAACACTTATTTTTATTTTTGGTAAAAAAACCATAAAAAATGGCACGGGCGGAGAGACTCGAACTCCCGACACCTGGTTTTGGAGACCAGTGCTCTACCAACTGAGCTACGCCCGTAAATGTGCCGTGTGATTATTTTAACACAAAAGAAGGCAGAAACAAAGTGCTCGCTTTTTTGTTAAATTATGTTATAATTATAATATGTCTACTACTGGTATTATCGCTTCAATAGTTAACGCATCACGTTTTAAAGATACTGTCTTCATAAAAGAAGACAGCGATTTAAAACGCAGATTCTGTGCCCTAGAGAAACTTAAGAAAGATTTTCCCAAAAACAAGGATATCTCAAAAGAGTACTATCGCATCAAGAAAGGTCTCGCAGGAGAAGACGAAATCGCCTATCAGTTAAAGAAGTCGAATATAGGAATGTATGTCTTAAGGGATGTGAAGGTCAGATACGAAGACCTTACCGCGCAAATAGATTTATTGATAATTACTTCTGTTTTTACGTATATTATTGAAAGTAAGAATTTAACGGGCAATATTACCGTAAACGAAAAGGGTGATTTTATTCGGGAGACAGTGGTGAATGGAAAAAAGAAAAAGGTAGGTATGTACTCGCCATTAAGACAGGCCGAAGCTCAGCGAGAAGTAGTAAGAAAGATATGGGAAGCAAATACATCCAAGCTCACAAAGCTGTTTGCTTCAAATAAGTTCGACTATTGTCATCGCGTTTTGGTTGTCGCGGCGAATCCGGAGACTATTCTTAATACTGCAAAGGCGCCAAAGGATATAAAATACAAAGTTGTTCGTGCGGATGGGCTAATACGTCAAATTCAATACGACCTTCAAAATAGAGATACTTCTATCCTCCCTGACTCGCGTAAAGATATGGAGGCTAGTGCTAACAGCTTTCTTAAATTATGCGAGCAAGACGACGTAGACTATTATACTTTCTATAAAACCAAATATGCTTTACGCGATTTGAGGAATGAGTTGCTAGAATTTCGAAGGGCAAGAGCGACAGCTTTAAAGATGCCTCCATACTATATTTTTACCGATTCAGAGTTAGACAATATAGTTGCGAAAGAACCTAAATCTTTAGATGAAATCAAAAAATTGCTTGCGCCTATAAAAGTCAAAACACACGGCGAAGAAATACTCAAGATTATCGAACGCTAGTTTATGCGTTTTTATGAAGACGGATGGCGAAACCACCGCCTGGAGCCATCCAAACATCGATGAAGTTATCTTTTGTAACATCTGTTGTTTCGATACTTATGTCTAGTGGATTGTCGCGGAAATGTGCGATTTCGGAATCTCGATAGATTTCTGCGGTGTAGGTTGCGTTCGGGTCGAGATAGTCGAGAGAGACGCGAACTTTATGGGCGTTCTCATTCGTGACTCCTCCGACAAACCAATCGTTACCGTTTCGTTCTTTGCGCGCGACTACGTAATATTCACCGATTGCGCCCATGATAGGAACTGATGTTTCCCAGTTTACTGGTACGTCTTGGATGAACTTGAATGCGGCTGGGTTAACTTCTTCATAAAAGCGCGGTCGGTCAGCTGCCATTTGCATTCCGGACGGAATTGTTACGAAATATGCGAGTTGTCTAGCGAGAGTACTCGAAAGACGTTTGGTTCCATTCGTGATGTCGAAGATGCCTGGGGTGTAATCCATCGCGCCGCTCAAGAGACGCGTGAATGGAAGAATACAAGCGTGCGAAGGATTCAACGCACCACCTTCGTATTCCTGTCCGCGCGCTCCTTCTCGCGTGAGTAAGTTCGGGAATGTTCGTTCGATGCCTGTGCCTTTAATTGGTTCATGAACATCGAGACAGATGTGATATTTGGCGGCAAGCTCAAGTGATTTCTGGTAATGTAAAACGCCTAGCTGGGAGTGGTGGTATTCGCGATTCCCTTGAATAGTCATCATAGAACCGGCATAGCCCGGTTTGATGTAATGAATACCTAAATCAGAATAGTATTTATAGCTAGTTTCTAGCTGAGACTCGTAGTTATCAACGAATCCGACCGTTTCGTGGTGGCCGATAATTTCGACTCCATTCGCTCTGGCATATTCGGCAATGCCAGGCATATCGCAATCTGGCATCGGGCGAGAAAAATCTGTGGTTTTGCCATTTAGCAGCCAATCGCCATCCCAGCCACCATTCCAGCCTTCGAGCAAAAGTCCGCCAATATTTAGTCGGCGGCAAGCGTCGATGTATTCGATTGCATGTTGAGTCGTTGCACCGTGACGTGGGCCGGAAGCCCAGGTCCATTCGCCGACATACATCGCCCACCAAATGCCGAGAAACTTAATTGGTTTAACCCATGAGAAGTCAGACGTTGGCGGGTCGTTGAGATTGAGCATAATATGGTTCTTCGTGAGCCCAATTGGGCTTTTTGCTATCATGACCATTCGCCATGGAGTATCAAACGGAAGCTCGATGCGTGCTTTTATCCCGTCGGATAACGGAGTGATGTCGGATTTTAACGCCTTCCATTCATCGAGTTTCAAAGTCATTTCGCCGTAGTTGTAGAGTGCGGCTTCGTGAATAGATATATAATATTTATTCTTTAATGCAATAGTGAGCGGGGTGTGCACCGACTTTTCTAGCTCATAGACGGGGACTTTTTCGTAGTTGTATTCGTAGCGATCGGGTTGATATGCTGGGATTTTCCATGCTTCTGAGTTCAAGTCAACGTTAAATTCCGTGAGCTCGTCTTCAACTTCGATTCGTGAAAAAGCGGGTTGCGGTGGAATTTCATAGCGAAAAGCTACGCCATCGTTAAAAATTCGAAAACGGAGCGTAAACAGGCGCTTGGTTTTTGATGTCTCGGTCAGGTAGAGCGCGAGTTCATTATAATTGTTGGAGATAAAGTGTTCTTCGCCCCAAACAGTTTCCCATGTTTCGCCAACGTATTTTTCAGTTGCGCGGACAACCGCTAGATAACTCCCTAGTTCTGGATAGCCACGGATTTTGAAGCCGAGCTTTGAATCGCGCAAAATTACGGCATCATCATACATAACTGAATAAGAAATATGCCCTTGACGAAGGTTGATTTTTAGACGAACATGCTCATCTGGTGAAAGATATGCTTTTTCAAGGTCAACAACAGGCGAGTGATTATTTCCTCGCAGCATGTTCAAAAAACCCTGGAATGGTTTTGCCATAAGCTTATTATATACAAAGTTTGCGCTTTTTTCTAGACTTCGCCATTTTAAGAAAATAAGTGTTATGATTAAGGTATGAAGAGGATAATTATCGGAATACTATGTTTCTTAATAGGTGGCGGTGGCGCATTTTTTGGCGTTCAATACTTCATGAAAACTGGGCTTTTTAAGCCGGGCGAGTTGTTGTTCGCTGATGATATTTCTGAAAAAGAAAAAGCTGACCTTCTCGAGGCTTTAGCAAAAACTAAACTCTCCAAAAATGTTACGGTCTCTCAATACTATACCGATAAACTCGAAGACGGTTTTCTAGCCGATATCTTTTTACCTGTTGCAAATTTTTACGAGCCAGAAGAATCGATTTCTAGCGAAGAGTTTAATGAAAGATTTATCGCGAATAAAGATATAGTTTCTGTTCAAAATCTTAATCAAACTATGAAGCTGCTTGCGGTTGGAGGAAACTATTATTTGGATTCTTTGGAGAGTGGCGCAAAGTTTAAGTATTTTAAGGTCGAGGGCGAGAACGAAGAAGATGTAGAAAAAGTCTCTAATGCGGTTCTGGGATTGATTCCCAAATTACCGACACGAGATGACTTACTAAGTTTTACTCAAACTGGCGTTACGGCGTTAAGTAGAAATATGAATACAAAAATGAATGAAGTTGGTAGTGGAGAATATTTCGCCGAGAACATTGCGAGCTATCTAAAAAAGTTTGATTTAACGCACACGAGCAACGAGAGCAGTTTTTCAGATTGGGCCAGTTCGGCAAATATCTGTTCTGATTGGAGATTTGTTGACACATTAACTAGCATCGGGCTTGATATAGTTGAGCTTACTGGCAATCACAATGTAGACTGCGGAGATGACGATGCAATATCTACTTACGAAAAGTATTTGGAACTTGGCATAAAGCCAGTAGGTGGCGGTCGTGGAGAAAGCGAAGCAGAGAAGCCGCTGGAAATTAACGAAAAAGGCACAAAAATAACTATGCTCGCCTATAACCAGTCTACCGGCGGAGCAACTTGGGATGAAACACCGGGAGCTAACCAATATTACGAGGAAAACGCTGAAGAGCGTATTTCCGAAGCTAAGGAGCGAGGCGATTTCGTGATTGTTGATGTGCAGTTTAACGAATGTAATGCTTACGCAAGTACTGAAGAGGACACAACTTGCGACGGAGCGGATTCGGCGCCTGGAGGACAAGTGGCACTCTTCCGGTCATTGATTGACATGGGTGCAGATATTGTGGTTGGAACAAGTGCACATCAGACACAAACTTTTGAGCGCTATGGCGACGGCGAAATATATTACGGCCTCGGAAACCTTTTCTTCGACCAAATCTGGTGGCCCGGAACCACAAGAAGCTTGGGATTAACTCATTATTTTTGGAATGGAAAGCTACTTCAGACAAGGAGATTCGGTACAATTTATGATTCGAGCTACCAGACTAGAGTAATGAACGAAGATGAAATCGAATGGTTCGTCGATAGATTAAATCAGGCACGATAAAACCCCGAGACAATCTCGGGGTTAGGAGAGTTTTTTTAATGAACGCTGTTTTTTACGGTTCCTTTTTTAATATAGGCACGTACGTTGGTAGCCCCCCAGATACCAGCGCTGACGATTTCGACATGGTCGATTGAATAGATTTCTCCGACGCTACGACCATCAAGACAGAGTTCGTGGACGGTTCTTTCTACGCATTCGAACGCATCTTGCGTATTTATGAAGGTTTCCCTGTGCTGATTGAACAGTGGCCACCTCAGCATCCGAAGATGACGAAGACTTTCATTCTCAATATCATAATTAAGAACAAGGTCGATTCCTTTCGGTTTTTCTCCGCAAAGAATTTTGCGTTCGCCAACAATTGCTCCTTCCACGGAAGTCATCAAATGCCATGCGCTGCTCTTATCAACTTCCTGTTCTGCGCCCATGAGGTCGAAGCTCTTGCCGGCTATGAAGGCTCTGCAAACGTCGTTATGCTTATGGAATGCGTGCCACTCAAAGCTGATGGCGTCGTGGTCGTCGCTTGCCCCGAAGAAGATAACGTGGTACAGAACACCAGGGTCTTCCAGACGTGCGCGATAGTACTCGCGGAACCCGCCAGGCTTCAGGTATTCGTTGTTATACTCGGGGAAGTCATGGATGAACATGGTATCCACTTCTCTCATGACATCTTCAATGAGCATGGGGCCGTCTTTAAACTTAGACGATGCTACGGTGTGCCCATTTCGATATTCTCTCGACATATTCGCGGGCTTCGTAGCCCATTTATATACGTCAAGACTCGAAACGCCCACATACGGGATGGTTGGGGATACTATCTTAATATCCCAACAGCTGTCGATTTTGCCAAATTCCATTTCTTCCTTCTCCTCTCGTGCACGTTCCTTCGATTCGGGGTTCGGGTAGGCAACACTCGGCATGCGTTCGTTTTCGTTAATCAAGTAACTTCACTCTCCTTTTAAGATACTACCAGATTATGCCCTGGTGTGGCGTGCGAGTATTATAGCATAAATATATATCATGTGCAAATAAAAATACTTCTGAATGGCTCAGAAGCTTATGGTGGAGACGATGAGATTCAAACTCACGACCTCCGCAATGCGAATGCGGCGCTCTATCAACTGAGCTACGTCCCCATCTAGTCTAGTATAACATATTTAGTCTTCTTTTTATAAAAAAGCCCCGAGTCTAGCTCGGGGCGGCATGGGTATTAATCGTAGAAATCTTTTTTGAGATAAACTCGCATAGCGACGGAGCGTTCCATTCCTGTTCCTCCGTCTGTCAGTTTCATCTCTTCGATTTCGAAATAGTAATCGTCTCTTTTGGCCAACTCGTTGATGTTTTTCACGAGCCTATGAACATACTCGTCAACGAAAGTCGCATCGTCACTGAAATAACGTTCTTTGTTTGCGGGAACAATCATTGATGCTGCTTTGAATAACAAGGAATATTGTAGACAATTCGAGTACATCGGAATATCAAAGAGAATTCTTCCATGGCTGGTTAAAAGTAATCCTGTGTCGTGAATTGTTTCCGCGAGTTTATGAGTATCACAGCTATCAATAATGACAACGTTTTGAGTTCCTAGCATATCGTTATGCGAACCAAGCTCGTCGAAGATATCATCTGAATATGCCACTCCAAAATTTTTACGCTGGATATGGTCGTCAAATAACTTTTCTTTCGGGAGGACTTGTTTCGGGTCCAGCAAGGTTATGATTGACTGTCTTAGACCGTAGAGCCTTTCTGGGATATTGTCGCTTCCGATTACTGTAATTCGAGGTAAATTCTGAGTCTTGTGGTAAATCCAGTTAATGTGCTTCAGGTAGTCCTTGATTTTGGTTTTCTCGGCATGTGCGATTGGGTCAATAAGGATTGTTCGAGAAAAGCTTCCTACGGGATTTGTCTTAATGATTTTTTCGTCAGGCGTCCAAACGCATCCATGGACAGCGTCACTTACGCGTGCCTGGTCGTTCTTGAAAATCCACCAGAAGAACGATAACCACTCAACGTCGACTGAATCTTCTTTTGCAGTCATTAAATTTATCGCTTCGGGATTGTTACTTATGGCCTCGCGAAAACCGTCTTCAAAGTAGCTATTTTGTTGTTCTTGGAACCTTTCGCCGAATAAAGCGTCTAAGTTTGCCAATACCTTATTACTATTCATTTACAATCACCCCTTTTTAATATACGTACCAGAAGTAAAAATAAGCGCCTCTGGTATAGGCGCTTATATTATAACATATTTTTTAGATTCCTGGAACTGGGAATTTCTTTGCAAGCGCAACCACCTCAGCGAGAATCTTTCCGAGCTCTTCTGACGCTTCGGGAAGGCGTTCTTCTTTGCCTAGACCAACGCAAATATCAACAACTCGACGCATCCATAGGGCAATTTGTTTCATTTCTTCGACGCCTAGACCACGTGTAGTGATAGCTGGGGTACCTAGGCGGACCCCAGATGGACGGAAGGCCGCACCTTTGTCGGTTGGGAGTGAATTGGCGTTCAAGTTGAGCCCAACCATATCGAGAGCACGCTCGAAGAATTTTCCATCAATATTAAAGCTGTCTTTGACGTTTACTAGTACAAGATGGTTTTCTGTCCCATCACCCTGAAGCTTAAATCCTTGTTTTTTTAGACTATCGGCAAGCGTTTTCGCGTTCTTGACAATACGCCTTGCATATATTTTAAATTCTGGCTTGAGCGCTTCGCCGAATGCAACAGCTTTAGCTGCAATAATATGTTCGAGTGGGCCGCCTTGGGTGCCTGGGAAGACTGCGCGGTCGATGAGGATTGGAATGTTTTCGATAGTGTGTTCTGGCTTTTTCAGTGGTGAAGCGACGTTTCCTTTTGAGAGGATAAGTCCACCGCGTGGGCCACGGAGAGTTTTGTGGGTTGTCGTCGTCATGACATTAAAACCGTGGTCGAGTGGGTTTGGATGAACACCTCCGGCGATAAGGCCCGCCACATGCGCCATGTCCGCCATGAGAAGACAGCCTGGAATTTTTTTAGCAATTCTCGCTACGCGGTCAAAATCTGGAATCTTCATAAAAGCAGAATAACCTACCAGGATAATTTTCGGTTGCTCCTCGAGCGCAATACGCTCAAGTTCTTTGTAGTCTATATCTCCAGTCTCATCAACTCCATATCCGACAAAATTGTAAATATGGGCGGAGCGTGTTACCTTTGCGCCGTGCGTGAGATGTCCTCCGGCTGGGAGTGTCATCGCGAGAATGGTGTCGCCCGGTTCACACCAAGCCCAATAGACCGCTTCATTAGCGTTTGCGCCAGAATGTGGTTGCACGTTAGCATGGTCGGCGCGGAATAAGCGACATGCGCGAGAGATTGCAAGACGCTCGATTTTGTCGACGTTATCTTGGCCACCATAATAGCGGTAATTCCCTAGTTTTTCGGCCGTAATCTGAGCCTCGTCCCAAAAAGAATCCAATGGCCCAGATATCCCTTCAAAGCTTGGGTATCCTTCGGAATACTTATTTGTAAGAACGGAGCCCATGGCTTTTAGAACTTCGGCAGATACGTAATTCTCGCTTGGAATGAGTTCAAGTCCTTCTCTTTGGCGTTTTTCTTCTTGTTTGATGAGGGTAAAAACCGGGTCCATCATTTTCCTTTCTTTGAATATTTAATTATTTTGAAGTTTGTTTGGTTTTCTTCTACCGATCTTATAACCTGTTTGCGATAGTTTTCTTTTTTGAATTTTGGAAAGAAGACTGTCGCTTCAGCTGTTTTATCTACTTCTGTTAGGTATAGGTTTTTAGCAAACGGGAGAAATTGCTCGTAAACCTTTGCGCCGCCGATAACAAATATTTCCTCTTCAGAGTCTTCGTTTTTCTTGATAAACTCTTTTAGGTTGTTTATTGCGATTGCTCCGGTAAAGAGCTCAGATTCTTGATGAGTCAGAACGTAGTTTTTTCTTCCGGGAAGTGGTTTGGAGCCGATTGATCTCCATGTGTTCCTACCCATAATAACCGCATGTCCGCGAGTTGTTTCCCGAAAGAATTTCATATCTTCTTTAAAGTGAAAAACTAAATCATTGTTTTTTCCTAGTTCATTATTTTTTCCAATACAAGCGATGATTGAGAGGCTCATACAGATTCCTATGCCGTGATGGGCATTTTAATGCGCCCTTGGTGTTTATAATCTATGAGTTTGATATCTTTAAGCTCTTTGGAATTGTCGAAGGCGAAGAAATCTTCGACATCTGGGTTAAGCCAAAGTTTTGGAGCGTCATACATTTTGCCTTGTTCTTTGATAATCTTGTCTCGGCGCTCGAGCTGTTCTTTGATACCGTCTATTTGGTTCTCGTAAATGTGTGCGTCGTTAATGGTGAAGGTCATCTTCCCTGGTTTATAGCCAGTCGATTGAGCAACGAGCGCAAGAAAAACTGCATACTGAGAGATATTGAACGGTAATCCTAGAGGTGCGTCGTTTGAGCGAGAATGAACCATAAGATTAAGCCGGTCGCCCGAGACTATCCATTCGTTACTCCAAACGCAAGATGGGAGTGTTGCGGTTGGAATCCACTCGTTTTGCCACAGCGACATAACCATGCGTCGGTTCGTAGAATCTGCTTTTAAGGTTTCAATAAGACTTTGAGTGAGCTGGTAGCGATTAACAACCCAGCCATACGCTGTTCCAATTGTGCCAACTGGGTTTTCTTTAAGTCCCTTTTCTTTATAAAGCTTTTTAAAATCACGCCCCATGTAGATACCGTTTTTTGGAACTTCCCATTCGTTCCAAATCTTTACTCCGCGGTCGTGAAGCCATTTGACGTCGTTTGATTGAACTTGCCAAATCCAGAGCATTTCCAAAACTGCTGTTTTGAAGGCAACAAATTTAGTTGTTAAAATTGGGAATTCCTCAGAAAGGTCAAATTCGAGGGTGTAATGAGGGATACGGATAGTAGCAGAAGCCTGCTTAGCCTGAATTGTGTGGTTAGGCATTGTGAGCGAAGTTTTCTCGGTGCGAGCGGTGTTGGTTTTGTCTTTATAATTCACCACCTTTTCGCCTTCGCGCAAAATCTTATCACAAAGGTCAAGATATTGTTCGTCGAATCGACTCATAATTCCTCCGTTTAACTATATATATTATATATGAGCTACTGAGAAATTACTACTTATATTTTGCCCAAAGACGGTCGAAGCTTTTTATATCGGCACCAACATTTTCGACATAAGACCCCCTGGAAAGAACCTCGGTTAGTTCTTCGTCTGGAAGAGATTCGACGCTCTTGTTTGGTGAGATATATGGGTATTCATCAACAATGCGCTGGCAAATATCGTCGCGGAGGAGATAATTAATAAACTCGTGGGCTAGCTCTGTATTTTTGGAGCCTTTAAGGATTACGTAATTATCCATACTGAGTGCAAATCCTTCTTCCGGATAAGCGCTTCTTAAATCGGGGTTTTCTTCAATCGCCAGAGTTGCTTCTGCGTTCCAAACGAGACCAGCGTCGACCTCCTTAGTGATGAAGAAGGTTTTAGGCGAATCAGAGTCGAATGCTTTGATATTTGGTTTAATTTTGTTAAAGAATTCGAGACTTGCTTCAAGATGGTCCGCATGTGTATCATTCATCTCGTAGCCGGATGCGTTTAGCATTGCGCCGATAATAATACGTTGGTCGTCAAGCAAGACGAGATTATTCTCTAGACTTGGGTCTTGCAAATCTTTATACGAAGAGATTTTATCGATTTTTGAGGAATCGTAAAGGAAGACAGTTGTCGCTAAAAGAAACGGAAGGGAGTATTTATTTTCCTCGTCGTATGGTTGGGCGAGAAACTGTTCTCGAATGTTTGTAGAGTTCGGAAGTTTTTCGATATCTAGAGGATTCAGCATGTCTCGTGATATCAATAGGTCAACCATATAATCGCTCGGGAACACGACATCGTATGTACCGGTTTGAGAACTTGTAAGTTTCGCCAAGAGTTCTTCGTTAGAAGAGTATGTACTATAATTTACCTTAACCTTGTACTCGTCTTCAAATTCTTCAATTATTTCGTCTGGAATATAACTCGTCCAGTTTAGAACGTTAAGCGTTCTTTGCTCGTTTTCCTTGTCGCTCTGTTTGGGAAAGAAAATGATTATGGCTATGATAAGCAAAAGAATAATAGGCGTAAGTATGAGTACTGTCTTCCGAGTAGACGGTTTCATCATGCGCTCCTTTCCGCGATTCGTTTAGTCTGAATGTGTGCGGTCACTGTTAAAACAACTATGGTTATTATAAGCATAATCGAAGTTAGAGCATTGACATCTGGAGATATACCGGTTTTGATGTTTGAGTAAATATAGAGTGGGAGGGTGTTCGTCCCTGGGCCGGCCGAGAAATACGAAACGACGACGTCGTCTAGGCTTAGTGTGAAAGCAAGAAGAGCGCCAGAAACTATGCCTGGTTTGATTAGCGGAAGTGTAACGTTCCAAAAAGTTTGCCATTTGCTTGCGCCTAAATCTTCGGAGGCTTCCTCGATGCTCGGATGAATAGAGTATAGAGTAGAGCGAACGCTCGTGATAACGAATGGTACGGAGAAGGCTATGTGCGCAAGAAGAACGGTCCAAAAGCCAAGCTCGAGACGCGCGAAAGTGAATACGGACAGAAGAGATATACCTAACACAATCTCAGGAATAACTATTGGGATATAGATGAGTTTGCTAACGAAAGATTTTCCTGGAAAATCATACTTTTTTAGACCAATGGCGGAAATAGTTCCAATGACAGTGGAGACGGTTGTTGATATTAATGCAATTAAAATAGTGTTTCTGAAGGCTTCAAGGAGATTAGCATTTGTTAAGAGATTGAGATACCAATCGAATGTAAAGCCTGTAAATATGACGTTCATCTTTGATTCATTGAAGCTGAACGCGACAAGAATAAAAATAGGAAGAAAGAGCATCAAAAGGACAAAGTAGATGTAGAAGTTCCTGAATATTTTTCTGTTCTTTTTTGCCATACTATCCACCCCCCAATTCGTCGAGGTCCCCACCGATTTTACGATATAATTTCACTAAGACAAACGTCAATCCAAGAAGCACAATCGAAAAGGCTGCACCTAATGGCCAGTTTCTGGCGGTTAAGAATTGGTTTTTGATGAGGTTGCCGATAATCATGGCTTTGCCTCCGCCTAATATGTCTGCGATAAAGAAGAAGCCGATTGCTGGAATAAACACCATCAGAGAGCCATTAAATGCGCCCTGAATCGTAAGTGGGAGATAGACGCGGAAGATTTTTGAGATTTTTCCCGCCCCTAAATCTTCGGCTGCATCTAACAGATTCTGGTCAACTTTAGATACAGCTGAACAAACAGGAAGTATCATAAATGGTAAAAGCGTATAAACCATGCCAATAAGAATACCGATATTGTTATACATTAAGTTGAGCGGTTCGCTTATGAGTCCCGTTGCAAGCAATCCAGAATTAATAACGCCGTTTTTTCGCAAGAGCGTAATAAGACCATAAGTGCGAATGAGCGAGTTCGTGAGAAACGGAACCATAACTAACTTCATAATGAGGTTGCGCTGGCGTTCGGTTTTTCCGCGAAGAAAGATAGCGAACGGATACGAAATCAAAAGACAGATAAACGTCGTTGCTAGACCAATGAGTATTGATTTTAAGAAGATTAATAAATAGGTTGAGTCGAGCACTTCGCCGTAGTTTTCTAAGTTAAATTCGAGTAAATATCCGCCATAATTATCAGATTTCATGAAGCTCAGAAAAAAGACAAAGGCGAGCGGGACCAAAATGAGCAGTATTGAGTAAATGATTACTGGCAAAGTGAAGACGGCCTTAAATAGGCTATATTTCTCAGACTTCTTTTTCATGATACCTCTTCAAGCGAGTTTTCTTGAAGTTGATGAGGTCAATATCAGAGATGAAACTCTTTACGAATTCGTTCTTTGGTTTGGCGTAGATTTCCTCTGGTGTTCCTAGCTGCACGATTGAACCACTATTCATAATGGCGATGCGGTCCGACATAGTTAGCGCTTCGTCTTGGTCGTGCGTAACATACACGAAGGTCATACCGAGTTTTTGTTGGAGTTTTTTTAGCTCAATCTGCATTTCTCTTTTGAGTTTTAGGTCAAGAGAAGCTAACGATTCGTCTAAAAGAAGGATTTTATGATTCATAACTATACCGCGGGCGATAGCCACGCGTTGTTGTTGACCGCCGGACAATTGAGAAGGAAAACGGTCCTCAAAGCCAGAAAGTTTCACGAGCCTTAGAGCCGAACGAATGCGCTTCTCCGCTTCCTTCTTGGGAATCTTTGCCATTTTCAGACCAAAATTTACGTTATCCCAAACGTTTAAATGCGGAAATAAAGCAAAGTTCTGGAAGATAGTGTTAACTGGGCGTTTTGAAGCTGGTACGTCGGTTAAATCAACCCCATCAATAATAACTCGCCCCTCCGTTACCGACTCGAGACCGGAAATGATACGGAGAGTAATCGTCTTTCCGCAACCAGAAGGGCCAAGAAGCGTCAAGAACTCTCCCTCATAAACATCGAGAGAAAGGTTTTTGATGATAACCTTATCACCAAAAGCTTTGACGACATGCTCAAGACGGACCAGCACCCTATTTTCCATAGTTCTATTGTATCACAAAAAGCTAATGGTTCAATTCTTTAGAACTTCTAAAGCTCGATTAATTCGTAGTCCGTCGAGCCTAAACTGAGCGATTCGGCATATTTAGTAATCTTTTCTCCTTCGCGAGATGTAATTCGCTCGATGAGTTTATCTTTTCCAGGGTCATCAGAGTTCCAGATTAAATCAAGGAATGCCTGGTCGTTGGCGACTGGGTCAGTAGAGCCAATAATTCCAATGTCCGCCATGACGGGGTCGTCTTGTTTCGAATCGCAGTCGCAAGAGGTCGAGATGGCATTCATGACCGTAATATAAACTATTTTTTTGCCGTTCTCGGTGCAATAGTCGGCAACTGCTTTAGCCGCTTCGGCCATAGACTCAATAAATTCAATTTGTGCGTATTTTGCGCTCCAGCAGGCGTCTGGGTCTTCGGTTTGTCCGCATGAATGAATGTACGCTTTACCGTTTCTTGAGGCTATACCAATAGACTGGTTTTTGAGATTTGCACCAAATCCACCCATCATGTGTCCTTTTCCATGAGCGAGGTTTAGAATGGAATCATAGTTTGCAAAGTGCTTACCGATAAGGTCGTACTTAAGGTGTTTTCCTGCCTTTACGGGGATTTTTATGTCACCGTCTGCGTCCATTATATCAATATCAGCAAAGCCAAAACCGTGCTTTTTTGCTACTTCGAGATGGTCTTTTTCGTTATTGCGCGCACCAGGATACGCCGTATTGCATTCAACGATTGTACCATTGAGTAGTTTTACTAGTGGGGCGATTAGGTCGGCTTTTAGATATCCTTTTGCGCCATCTTCTCCAGTCGAAACTTTTACGGCAACTTCTCCGTCAAGTTTTACTCCGAGACTTTCGTAGATTTTGATTAGGCTTTCTGGTGTAATGGTTTTTGTAAAATAGACCTTTGGTTTTTGCATAACGCTCCTTTTTTTAATCTTATCATTTTTATCCCTCTTTATAAAATAAGCGTTTTATGGTATAATATAATGTATGAGTAGAAATTTCGATGTAAATCGTCTAACTAAATTTGAGCCTGAGCGATGCTGGGTTGGCGATACCCATAAAATTTCTTATGCAAGTCGCGAAGAAGCCGAAGTCGCGGCGAAAGTTGCTGAGCACGACCACGGAATTTCTAATTTGTCTGTTTATAAATGTGAATACGGTGACCATTGGCATTTGAGTTCTCATTAAGATAAAAAATATCTCCCCATCGGGGAGATATTTTCGCAGTTTTGTTTCTCAAGATTTTAGAAAGGGATTATTGAGAAGCTAAGCAGTATGTGCCACTTTCGAGCTGGCCATAGATTGCGAAGTTGCGAGAACCAGATTTGGCTGCTGGAGCAGAGCCGAGGTCACCAGTACCGCTACAATCTGCGCCTTGAATGACGTAGACTTTGCTACCTTGGTCGGTTGTTGCGGCGGTGGTAATTGATGCATTTGCCAAGTTATTCACGACGGTTAGGATGTAATCGTTACCACTTGGGTCTTCTGCGAGTTTGTTTCCGTCGTTATCGGAGTTGTTGATGTATTTAGTAGTATCTTTACAGATGCCAGTACGACCATCAGGTGATGTCGCTTGTGTCGTTGCACAAACGCCTGGGAAGCGACCGTTGTTGTTGGTCATATAGTTTGTGATGCTCGTGCTGAGTGCGGAGTAATCGTTACGGCGCTGGGTATCACGTTGGTTCCTCTGCATGGTCGGAAGTGCGATAAAGACCATGAGGAAGATAAGACCTGCGATGGCGAGAACCAAGACGACCTCGATAATAGTGAAGCCCTTCTTAGATTTTATATCTTGCATGTTAGTTTTATCCTTTCTAAAGTTATGCTTATTTTTGATTATAATAAATATTTTAAATTAATGCAAGATGTTTATGCTAAAAAATAACCCCCGATTTTTCGGGGGTTATTTGAAGGTGTAGTACAAACTACTTAATAACCTTGGTGATAACACCAGAACCAACAGTCTTGCCACCTTCGCGGATAGCGAAGCGGTCGTTGTTGTTCATAGCGACTGGAGCAAGAAGTTTGACATTGAAGGTAACTTGGTCGCCCGGCATGACGATTTCTTTGTCAGCAGGAAGTTCGACCTCACCAGTAACGTCAGTGGTGCGGAAGTAGAATTGTGGTTTGTAACCTTTTGCGAATGGAGTGTGGCGGCCACCTTCCTCTTTCTTGAGGATATAAACCTGTGCCTCAAACTCGGTATGCGGAGTGATGGTACCTGGTTTAGCGATGACTTGGCCACGTTCGATTTGTTCGCGCTCGATACCGCGGAGGAGAAGACCAGCGTTATCGCCAGCTTGACCTTGGTCGAGAGTCTTGTGGAAGGCTTCGATGCCGGTAACGACGGATTTTTGAGTTTCGCGGAGACCAACGATTTCAACTTCGTCGTTTAGTTTGACGACGCCCTGTTCGATACGACCAGTAGCGACGGTACCACGACCTTTGATGGAGAAGACGTCCTCAATTGGCATAAGGAATGGCTTGTCGAGGTCGTGTTCCGGAATATCGAAGTATTCATCCATAGCTTTGACGAGGTCCATGATAGCTTGTTCGTTTTCAGGGTCGCCCTCAAGAGCTTTGGTTGCAGAACCTTTGATAATTGGAGCATTGTCGCCATCGAATCCATACTTGTTCAAAAGTTCGCGGACATCCATCTCGACGAGCTCGACGAGTTCTGGGTCAGCGAGGTCCATTTTGTTGAGGAAGACGATGATTTTCGGAACGTTCACTTGGTGAGCAAGAAGAACGTGCTCGCGGGTCTGTGGAAGTGGACCATCGTTCGCAGCAACGACGAGGATAGCGCCATCAACCTGAGCAGCACCGGTAATCATGTTTTTAATGTAGTCAGCGTGACCTGGCATATCGACGTGAGCGTAGTGACGCTTCTCAGATTCGTACTCTTGGTGAGAAGTTGCGATAGTAATACCGCGGGCTTTCTCTTCAGGAGCGTTGTCGATTTGGTCATAAGCGACTGGTTTGTTAACGTCAGATGGGAGTTTCTTCGCCAAAACAGTCGTGATAGCTGCAGTCAAAGTGGTTTTGCCGTGGTCGACGTGACCCATGGTACCGACGTTGATATGCGGCTTGGAACGGTCAAAATTTGCCATTCTTAGATTTCTCCTTTTTATTATAATTCTCTGAAAGCACTAATAAAAACCAGCTCCAGAGACTCTACAGCATTATTTTATATTATTTCTAGCTTATTGTAAAGCATAAAATAGCGTTTTATATACTAGAAATCGGTGTTTAATCGTTCGCCTTTGAAATCTACGATTATTCCGTTATTGTCGCCTTTAATCGTGTAAAGTTTCGTGTCTTTCAAAACAGGAAGGTCTTTCTCTGATAATTCATTGTTCTGGTCGATTATCAAATTGTCGAATCCTGAACACTCAGTTAGTCGGTACGCCATCCATGGAACATTCCTTCCGAATGTAGGCTTCAATAAACGGTGAACGAGCCAAAATGTATCTTCTGGCATGTGCTTAATTGCGGGTGCGTAATCAATTTGCCCGCTGAATCCGATGAGTTTTCTACTGTCGTCCATATCGACAAGAATTTCGTTTAAATCTTTAATAGCCATGTCTTCTTGCATATCGCGAAATTTGGTCTGTTCTTTGAGTGCGTTCCCGTAAGTGAATGCAAAAACGAAGAAGCACCATGATAATGCGACAACCGGAATTACTACTATTCTCTTCCATCCTTTTTTGGAAACGATGTAGATGCCTAGGGTAGCGAGCACGGACCCAATTGGATACATTGCCCTCGTTGAATAAATCGGAGTACTCAAAGCGGAATACGGAGCATAAGCAACGATACCCATGGCAACAATTCCAAGTAATGCGATTATCATTGCGATGATTCTATTACGCTTGCTCTTTATGGCGAAGATGATAATAAAGACAATAAGAATCAAGGCGACAAATAGAAGCCAGAAAACTTTAAAGTCTTTAATGACTAATTCATAGTATTGTTGCAGGTGTTTAATGAACTCTGGGAGGAAATTATCTATACTCGGAATGTTATTCGATACATAGTAAAGTTCCCTTGGCCTCATTAATAGTTTTTGAAAGAAAAGAAGCGAAACGAGGAACGAGCCTGCCGACCAAAGAATATATTTAATAGTGTCGATAGCTTTTTGGCTTTTATCCTCGCTCCAGTCCTTGATTGAAAGGAAGACTACGAGGACGGCGAATATTCCAATTGAGGCTTGGTAAGTCATGCAGGCAATAAGAATTCCAATAAAAATCGCGGAAACGTAAATTGGCTTAGAATTCTTTCGAAAAACAAGCGGAGTAATAGAAGCGAGAATAGAAAGCATCATGTATGGAGCATCGTATTGATACGATAAGCATTCGAGCATGTATGGGCAAAGACCGAATGGAATAGTTGCAATGATTCTCCAAAACCATTTAGTCCATTTCTCTTTAAAGACTTCTCGTCCGGAAACGAGGCAGACGAGTATTGTGCTGGCAATGGAGAGCAAAACTATGGCGATTAATTGCGGAAGTGGTGCAATATTGGTTAAGAACTTATCTGCGTGCAAAATCAGAGACGAGGCAGTGCTGATATAACGACTAAATGCTGACCAGCCTGGGTAGCCGTAATTCGTACGCGCTACATCGTCAGCGTAGTGAGCACCTGAAAGCAAAATAGCAGAAATGCCGACTAGATAGATGCCTAAGAAAAACAGAAATGGTTTTATCAAATACTGATTGTTTTTTGCTAGTTTTTTTAGCTCGTTCTTTTTTTCTTTGAAACTAGTCTTCTTAGACATTTTGCTCCTTTATTAATTCACTATAGGTTATAAAATCGACTTTTTCGTTTTGTAGTTTTCTAATCAGCCAAGATAGTCGCTCGACAAGTTTGTCGCCACTATTCTTTGCGATATACCAAGGGACTTCTTTTCGTGTTTTTAAATCCGTAAACTCCCATGGATGGAAATATGTAGCGAAATAACCCTGTTTCTTAATTGTCGACTTTGCAAGCATAAAGTAAAACCTTTTTGGAAATAGGTGCAAGGCGAGCCAGAAAAGTGGGATTCTTAGACTTGTCGCCACAGAAGTAGGAATCTCCACAATACCCTCCTTCTCAAAATGGGTTCTTGGGGTTTTAAAATTATTATATCTTCCAGGTATAAACGCAGGGTTTACACTGGAGTCGTATTTATAGCCTGCGGCCTTCAGAACTTTGTAATCAATCTTAAACATGCGTGGTTGTCGGTATCCTTTTATTTTTGTGCCAATAACTTCTTCCACAATTTTTTTTGATTCAATTGGGTCGGAAGACTGTGGCGAGAAGTGGTCGACGCCATGACAAGCAATTTCGTGCCCTAAACTTTTGATTTCTTTGACTAAAGCTGGGTTTGTTTTTGCAAAATTTCCCGTGATAAAAAACGTTCCTTTTACATCTGCATTTTTCAGAACCTTCAGTATTTTTTCTGTCCCTTTACTAGAAATTTTTATGCCATCTTCTAGCGAGATTTCCCTTCCATATTCGCGTGGAAGGTCAAATTCTTCGACATCAAAGCTTAGCAAGACTTTATTCTTTTTCATCGTTCAAATCGACTGATTTTTCTTTATCGACAACATAGAGCGGACGGTCTTTTACCTCAGCGTGAATTTGCGAAATGTAAATCGATGTAATTGATTGAGAAATTAAGACAATGCCAACTAAGAACGCAACAAACAAGCTCACGGCTACACCTCCGCCCCATTGCAAGTGCATTGGGTCTAATAAGATGTATTCTTGAATGAGTTGGAAGAGACCAGTGCATCCAGAAAGAAGCATAATTCCTATCCCGATATAACCAAAAATCAGAAGCGGAATTCTCGAGGAAGAGACCACACTATCACCAGCGAGCGTTATTAGCTTACGAAGATTGTAGGACGGCTCGCCAGTCGTGCGGTCTTTCGTGGAGACTTTAATGTATTCTTGCGGAAATCCAAGCCAGTTGATAAGACCGCGTGTTAGGCGATTATGTTCGGCAAGCTTATTGAATTCATCGACAACGACCCTATCAAGCAGCCGAAAGTCCATCTCTCCTTCTTTCACGTTCTTATCTCCCGCAATTCGCATGAGCATATAGTAAAGTTTTGAGCCAAGGCGGTGTTTTGTAGTGTTTTGATTCCGGACGGCAGTAACTACTTTTGCGCCTTGATGCCATTTTTCGAGCATTCGGTGGATTTCATTTGCAGGATGCTGTCCGTCGGCGTCTATCATAATTACTGCGTCACCTCTGGCTTCGCGCATTCCAGCCGTTAAGGCAATTTCCTTGCCAAAGTTTCGTGTAAAGGAAATTATGCGGATAGTAAGTTTTTTGTTGGCTTCTGAGTATTTGATTTCGTCGAGAGATTTGTCGGAAGAGCCATCGTCGACAATTACGATTTCTATTTCTTCTTGAATTGTTTCGAGAGCCGGCATTAATTCCCTATCGAGAAATTTTTTTATGCCTTTCTCTTCGTTAAAAAGTGGCACCACCACGGAAATCAACTTTTTCATGAGTTTATTATATCATAGACAATACTAATAAAAATAAGACCCTTTGGGTCTTTTATGGTGCCCGGAGCGAGACTCGAACTCGCACGCGCAGGGCATATGCTCCTAAGGCATACGTGTATACCAATTTCACCATCCGGGCGTGGTATATATTATATCACAAGTTTTATTAGTTTGTCGAGTTTGCAGAATTACCGGCGTTGAGAGCTTTTTTGCGGTTTTCGAGCCCCATCTTAAGATAAAGGAGAGCACCTAAGATGATAAAGATGTAATAACTGAAGAAGCGCCAGGTAAACATAGCCCAAAAGGCGTTGCCGCTTCCTAGAGTTGCGAATACTAGATAGAAAGAGCCTTCAGCGGCTCCGGCGTTGCCAGGTGTTGGAATGAAGGAAATGGCAGTTTGAATAGAAACCGATGTCATGAGGGCCGCTAGGTAATCAATCTGACCGCCGAATGCGGTGACTACAAGGAAAGGGATAGAATAGAGCAAGAGTTGATAAGCTAGGCTTAGTCCCATAACCTTCGCAAGAAGCTTTTTATTCTTTAAGACTCGTCGAATGCAGGAGGCGTATTGTTCGATTTTCCCAAAAGCTTTCTCTTCGGCTTTTTCGACGTCTTTTATGATATGAATAGCATGTAGCCCTTTAAGTAGCCCGCGCGTTAATTTCTTTGCAACTTTTGGTTTAATAGCGAAGAAAAGAATGGAGGACGGCGCAAAGGCATAAAGTAGGATACCGAAGTAGCTTGCGGCGTAGGCGACGTCTGAGAGAACAATAGAACTACCAAAGATAATGGTTAGAAAGCTCAGGGCGATAAAGCCAACCATCGAAGAGACGAATCCAATGATTGGAATCATGTCTGCGTATTCCTTCTCAATGTTGCCACGCTTTCTCATGTGGTGAATTTGGAATGGTTGACCGCCGATGGCGGAGGGGGTGATGTTGTCATAGTAACGTCCGATGATGATTGTTTCTACAGCAAGACGAAAGTTCTTTTTCTTTGTGAAATGATGAATTAGAATGTGGTATTTATAGAAATCAGCAAAAATCGCCGCAGTAAAGGCGATTAATGCAGGAATAAGTAGCCAGACTTGGAGCTGAACATTGCTGGCGTCAATTGTTTTGTCGCGGACCAATTCCTTTGATGCGGTCCAATAAATGATAAAAATATTAAAGAAAACAAAGAGAATAATCGCTATTTGTTTGATGCGCTTCTTTCGACGGGTGTTCGAAGGTGTTTCTTTTTTGGTTTTTTCAGAAGCCATAAAAAGATTATACTTGATGGCTCTTTTTCTGTCAAAAACTGATGGCTATTAGATTCTGCGCTTTGAGAAGACGTATGTAGTAGCGGAACCAGCTACAAGGGCGAGGCCAAGAATGCTCTCTGGACCAGTTGAAGGGACTGAATCAGATTTAACGTCAGAACTTGGAGTAACGGTCTCCTCGGTTTTCTTTTCCTCGGTCTTCGTTTCTGGTTCTTCAGTCTTAGTGTTCTCTTCGACCTTCGTTGTTTCCTTCTTTGTGTCTTCACGTACGAGCGTGGTTTCCTCGGCTGCAACTTTATTATTGTTCTTGTTCTTTGAAGTAATTGCGTTGATAAGGACACCAATTAAGACAATGATAATAATGCCCATGATTAGAGAAACAATAATAATTTTTTTCTTTTGCTTATCCTGAGTATCGGCTTGACCGTACATAATTTTAACTCCTAATTATCGGCCCACCGAAATAGTTATTGATATAGTTATACCACAGTTGATTAAAATATGCAAGGTTTTAGCTTTATTCGCCCCGAATAATCGTGATATGACAAGAAGCGAATTTTCTAGACATTTCGTTAATCGGTTCTGGGGAAGATATCACTATCGTCCCGTTAGGCTCGACGTATTTTTTGAATACTTCTATATCGTTCGGGAATTTATCGTATGGTGGGTCGACGAAGACGATGTCAAAAGTCTCTTTAGTGGCAAAATCATACGCGTTCGCTTTACAGACCGTAGCTTTCGCTATGTTTTTAGTATTTTCTTTGAGACAGGCTAGAGTTTTTGGATTGTTCTCCACAAAAACCGCCGATGAAGCTCCGCGCGATAATGCTTCGATACCAAGGCTGCCTGTTCCTGCGAATAGGTCAAGAACTTTCTTCCCTTCAAAGGTATTTCCTGGTAGAGCCGAAAGAAGCATATTAAAAATCGCGAGACGTTCCCTTTCTCCCATTGGGTGGGTTAAAGATGTGTTAGGGCTCTTTAACTCTCGATTTTTATATTTTCCGGAAATTATGCGCATGGTGATATATTTTTCTCCATTTTAGTTTAACGTCGTTAGCTGTTGATACTGTTTAATGCATGAGGAGAGTTCGGGATACTTCTCGAGTTGGTTTGGTGTTTTGGCGAAAACGTCGGTAAATTTTCTTGCATCGCGGGAGGCGGCGACTATGAGACGGCTGTCTGTGAGGCTCGCAAATTGTAAGTTTAGAGCACCATGCTGAAGCGAGCCATAGATTTCGCCTGGACCGCGAAGTTTTAAGTCTACCTCTGCAAGATAAAACCCATCGTTAGATTTTTCTAGTTCCTTGAGTCGTCGTGACGGCTCGTCATTTCCCGTAACAAGGAAGCATTTCGCTAAGTCTTGCCCGCGCCCAACACGGCCACGGAGCTGGTGCAACTGTGCTAGGCCGTATCCGTCTGCATCCATAATGACCATGAGGTTTGCATTAGGAACATTGACGCCCACTTCTACTACCGTCGTTGAAACCAGTATGTCTATTTCTCCTTTTGCGAATCTCTCCATGATAGCATCTTTCTCGTCTGGTTTCATTCTGCCGTGTAGGAAGGCGATTCTTTCCTTTTGAAAAACTTTTTGAAGTTTTTCTGTTTGCTTTTTTACGGAGACCGCATCGCTTTGACCGCTTTCGGTTATCTTCTTACAAATCCAATAAACTTGTTGTTTCTTCGCTAGATAGTTACGCACCTCTGGATAGAGCGTGTCGGTGAAATCTATTTCCCTGATAACCTTCGTGAGTACTGGCTGCCTACCTTTTGGAAGCTCATTTAACGTCGAGACTTCTAGGTCTCCAAAGATGGCGAGTTGGAGAGAGCGCGGAATTGGTGTCGCCGTCATCATTAGCAAATGTGGGGCTATTCCTGTATTTTTAACGGTTTTTTCGAGTAATTTTTGTCGCTGATTAACGCCAAAACGATGTTGCTCGTCAATTATACATAAAGTCAGGGATGAAAACTCCGTATCGTCGGTCAAGAGCGCGTGTGTCCCAATTACAAAATCAATCTCTCCTTTTCTTATCTTCTTTTTCAATTCTGATTTATGTTTCGTACTGCCAACAAGAAGCGCGACTTTTACGCCGAACGGTTCAAGGAGACTGGAAAGGGATTCTGCATGCTGAGAGGCTAAGATTGCCGTTGGTGCAAGAAGTGCGACTTGATGACCTGCTTTTATTACTTCGTATGCAGAGAGTCCAGCTACGATTGTTTTGCCGGAACCAACATCTCCTTGTAGCAGGCGATTCATCGGTACGTCTTTTTCTAGGTCTTTTAGAATCTCATAAGTAGCAAGACGCTGAGCATTGGTTAGTTTGAATTTTAGCGAGCCAGTGATTTCTTTGATTCGGTCAGGAGCAAAGGCAACACTCTCGGATTTTAACTTCTGATTTTCCTTTTTATTCAGATTGGCGGCTAGAATTAGCTCGAATAATTCCTCGTAGGCTAGATATTCTCTTGCGGCTTTTGCTTCAGCATCGTTTTCGGCGAAATGCGCCTTAAAGAGTGCTTCTGCACGAGTGCCGGGTTTAGTAAAAATAGCGGACGATTCACTATATGGCAATAAATCTGGAATATCAGCAAAGTCAGCCCGTAATGTTTCAAAGATTTTTTTAAACCCTTCGCTCTTGAATGCCCCTCGGACTGGATAGATTGGCCGATAACGGTTGCCACCAATAGTGTTATTCTCTATGTCCGATGCAAGTTGCGCGCTAGGGGAGGTCAACTGGTATTTTCCATGGCTTAAATCGTAGCTTCCGGTAAAATAATAATCTTTGTTCTTATCAAATTGTTTGGCTCTATATGGCTGATTGAACCAAATAACACGAATTGCGTCCGATTCATCACGAATCACGCCCTCGGTGATAGTGAGATTACGACGTCGAGTATGGCTGGTTTTTAAGTCAGAGATTTTGCCCCTAACAATAACCTTTCCCGGTTTAATCTCTGATAATTTGGTTGTTGTTGCATAATTTTCGTAGGTGCGAGGAAGATAATAAAGAAGGTCCCGAATTGTTTTTATTCCAGTTTTATTTAAAATCGCTTCAGTTTTTGGACCGATGCCACTGATAGACGTAACTGGAGCAAAAAGATTAATTGGCATGCCCAGAGTGCTCTTCTCTCCATTTATCGATTTCGCCGTGATTGCCGGAAAGAAGAATCTCTGGGACCTTCATTCCGCGAAAATCAGCTGGTTTAGTATATTGAGGATACTCAAGGTTATCGCCATCAGAAAAGCTCTCGATTACGGCACTTTGCTCCCCACCAAGTACACCAGGCAATAATCTGACGATACTGTCAATAATTATTAAGGCAGGAAGTTCGCCGCCTGTCAATACGTAATTCCCTAGAGATATTTTATAATCTACAATTGAAAGAATGCGCTCGTCGTATCCCTCGTAGTGAGGACAAAGAATAATATAGTGGCCTCCAATCTCTGCGAACCCTTTCGCTGTTTCTTGGTTCCATACCTTGCCGACTGGAGTTGGAATAATTACTTTTGCAGTCGGGTCTTTAGCTTTGACTGATTCGATCGCAGCAAAAACCGGTTCACATCGAAGCAGCATACCGTCTCCGCCACCATATGGCGTATCGTCGACGGATTTATGCGGGCCAAGGCCAAAATCCCTTAGATTAACAAAATCAAATTCAGTAATCCCCTTATCTGTCGCTTTCCACATCATAGAGGCGTTTAAGTACGGCTCAAGGGCCTCTTGAAATAGCGTGATAACTGTGAATTTAATCTTTGGCATATCTTATATTATAACACTTTTTCAAGACTAGAAAAAGCCTCCCCGTTGTGGGGAGGCTGGGAGGAATTACCGAATTCTTATGGTGTCGCCGGCGTAAATTTTGTCTGGGTTCTTAATGCCGTTTAGAGACGCGATGGCTTCTACCGTAGTACCAAACCTCTTTGCGAGCGCCCAAAGAGTGTCGCCCTTTTTGATGGTGTAGTAAAGAGGCTGGCAGGGATATGAGCCGTAAGGATAGCTCGAATAGCAGTCGCAATCATCATCCTCATAATAGGACGGTGGGTTGGTTGGGGAAGTGTAGCGATAGTCATCATAGTCATCCGTAGGATAGCAGCTCCAACGGTCGTGGTCACCATAAAGCACCCAATCATAATAATAGCTGAGAGCCGTCTGCTGAGACTGACCAGCGGGGGTGATTAAACAATCGTAGTCTGCAATCTTCTGATTGTTAACGTGTTCCCAGCTAAATGCCACGTATTTGCCGTTGTAGGCAAATAGGTAGTGTTCTGGGATGGTTTCTCTCGTTTTGGTGTTATAGAGACTAAGTTTTACGATACCGTTGGCTGTTTTGCCATGGCTATGCACAATAGTTACGCACCAATCACTACAGGAAGCGAGCTCCTTTTTAATGATTTGCGCGATGGTCAGCGCCCACTCTTTGTTCTTTTCACACTTCTGAATCTGCGCCGCAGTCAGTCCGTCATAAGTTGGCACCTGGCAGCACGGCATGATGTAAGGAGCGCTGGGTTTGCATCCGGACTGAGAAGGATTTTGAGGGTCAGAGAGTGGGATTTCGGGGTAACGGTTACCATAGTTAGTCTGCCCATGGCATGTCGGGGAGTCTGCAAAAGCAGCCGACGTTGCGGCGATGCAAATCGCCAGTACAAGGACTGCAGAGAAAAACCGTTTCATACATATTCCTCCTTTGTATGGAAATTTGCGCTCTAGAGCTAGATTGCTCTAAAGAGATTTTAATTTTACCACGTTAACAGGGGAAAGTCAATGAAAATGCCTCCCGCTATGGGGAGGCAAGGTCGATGAGAGAAGTGATTACTCGGCGGCAATATCGCCGTCGCATTCGGTATAGAACTCCAGGAATTTGATAAATTCTGCGACGGCCGCGGGGCCATCCTGTTTCTGGCATGTAATAATCCACTCGTCATTATAGGTGTAGGGTCCGCTTCCTATATTGAAATCAGTAGCGAAGAACACCCTGTAATCGCGGTAGCCATTACATGTGTAGAAGTCGGTGCTCTGTACCGGGTTGACAATCATGTAGCACTCGAACTTGAGGCCGGGATTGTCGATACAGTAGAATACGATGGGTTTAAGCTGTTCCGGATGCTTGTTGTCGCCACGAGAGCCATAGATAAGGCGAGTTTCGTAAGAACGAACAAGCTTTGCGCACTTGTAGTCCCAGCCTATACGCTTCAGTTCACGTCTGAGCAGGTCGAGTGTACTCTTGCCGTAGGATTTCATATTCGCGTGGGCGCTTTCCCTGCGGACTTTAGCGTAGTCGATGGGCTTACACTTGCACGGGTCATGATGACAGGTGGGGCAAATGGGCTGTGGAGCGCAGCAACAGGGGTTCTGGTGACAGGTCTGACACACGGGTTTCGGAGCACAGGTGCAGGGATTGTTATGACAAACCGTGCACGCCGTATAGTCCTCATAGGTGACAGTGGTCGTCTGATAGTGTCCCCATTCAGTTTCGGTGGTCACGTGGCCTTCAGGCATAAAGACGGTGTAGGTTTCGGTATGCGTGAAGCCATCAGCGAAAGCAGCCGAAGCTACAAAGAGACAGAGTACCAGCGCGAGGGTCAGAGAGAAAAACCGTTTCATGCATATTCCTCCTTCTCTATAAAAGAACTGTTACTCTAGGTAATTCCCAGAGTAACAGTATTTTACCACCTAAGATAAGATTATGCAAACATAAGCGCTTTACTCGGTCTTTGTAATTTTGCCAGTTCCTCGTTCGAGATGGAGCAATCTCTGATTCCTAGAGCCGCGGAATTTGATTGATAGGTCGCGTTGCTCGAGGATAAATGGTCCATCGATGAGTGCGTCTAGGTTTTTGAGAAGCTCCCATTGCTTTCCGCCTTTCTTCTCTATCTGCTCATATGTATAACCAGAGAATGACCATACATTCCAGCCTAGCTCATCGTGGGCGAATTTAGCAATCTCGGTAAGGGCTTCGGGTTGAAGAAAAGGCTCCCCTCCGCAGAACGTAATGCCGGCTTGGCCCTTAAATGCGCGAAGGCGCTCTTTGATTTCTTCTACGTCCACTTCAAAACCGCCATCAAGGTCCCAGGTTTCTGGATTCTGACAACCCTTACAATGCAATAGACAGCCCTGTGTCCAGAGCACGGCCCGAAGGCCGTACCCGTTAACTATACTATCGCGTTCTAAGGGTCCAGAGAGACGAACTTTGAGATTATTCTTTTCCGAGGGCTCTTTCTGCATACATTTTCTCCACTTCACGTTTATCTTTATCTTCTATATTATACACCCCATCAACATTGTGCTTAACACGGTCGCGCTCTTCTGCTTTCTTTCCATCATTCCAGCGGTCAAGAGTACCGACAAGGTATCCAGTGATGCGGCGGAGACGTTCAAACGGCATGTCTCCTTCTTCGCGTCCGCAAGATGGGCAGGTGTGTCCAGAGATGATTCCAGAGAATCCACAAACTGGGTCACGGTCAACTGGGTGGTTTACAGAACCATAGCCAATGCCACAATCGTGCATTTTGCGAATAACTGCTTCGAACGCTTCGATATTCTGAGTCGGGTCACCGTCAAGTTCGATATAGGAGATGTGGCCGGCATTACAGAGCTCGTGATATGGGGCCTCGATTTCAATCTTATCAAAGGCGGAGATTGGGTAGTAGACAGGTACATGGAAGGAGTTTGTATAGTAGTCACGGTCGGTAACTCCTGGAATTTCCCCGTATTCTTTGCGGTCAATCTTAGTGAAGCGACCTGCAAGACCTTCAGCTGGAGTAGCAAGAAGAGAATAGTTAAGGTGATGCTTCTTGGAGAATTCATCGCATTTTTCACGCATATGAGCGACGATGTCGAGACCGAGCTCGCGAGCGTCTTCATCTTCGCCATGGTGCTTACCGGTCATTGCAACTAGGGTTTCTGCGAGGCCAATAAAGCCAATGGAGAGGGTACCGTGTTTGATGACGTCACGAAGGGTGTCGTTTGGTGAGAGCTTCTCTGAGCCAAACCAGTTTCCCTGACCCATGAGGAATGGGAAGTTGCGAACATGCTGGTTAGCCTGGAATTCAAAACGCTCATAAAGTTCTCCTTCGCAAAGTTCCATGACGCGGTCGAGGTCAGCAAAGAATGCAGTCCAATCGGCTTCTGTGCGTTCACCGGTTGCGATACCGTGTTTGATACCAAGACGGACAAGGTTTACGGTCGTGAACGAGAGGTTGCCACGGCCAGTAACAATACCGTCAGATTCTGGGAAAACCGAAGCGAAGACGCGAGTTCGGCAACCCATGGTCGCAATCTCTGTGCGATAGTCGCCTGGTTTGTAGTATTTGAGATTGTATGGTGCGTCGATAAAACAGAAGTTCGGGAAGAGGCGTTTTGCGGAAACCTCCATACTGCGTTTAAATAGGTCGTAGTTTGGGTCTTCTGGATTATAGTTGATTCCCTCTTTAACCTTGAAGATGGAAATTGGGAAGATTGGGGTTTCGCCCTTGCCTAGACCGTGGTCCGTAGCCTCGAGCAACATCTTCGAAACTAGGCGTCCGGCTGGACTAGTATCTGTACCGAAGTTAATAGAGGTAAATGGTACCTGCGCACCAGCACGGGAGTGCATGGTGTTGAGGTTATGAATGAAGCCCTCCATTGCTTGCTCGGTTTGGTTTTCGGTGTCCTCGACCGAGGCTTTTATAACGGCTTTTGGAACTTTCATGCGGGCAAGTTTTGCATCGTCTCCAAATTCAATGTAGTCGCCGATTTGGATATCTACTCTGTTTTTCTTATCTACGAAGGCGTTGTATTTTTCGATATTGCGACGGAGAGATTTGCGGAAGGTTTTGTCGACACCTGGAGCCATCGCATAATCAAAGTTCGGAATGCTCTGACCGCCATGCTGTTCGTTCTGATTCGCTTGGAGGATGATAGCTGCCAGGGCGGCGTATGAACCAATAGATTGTGGGGTGCGGAGATGACCATGGCCGGTATTAAAACCATTTTTGAAGAGTCTAAGCGGGTCGGTTTGACAGCAGGTTAGGGTGCCGGTTGCATAAAAATCTAGGTCGTGGATATGGATATCGCCGTTGTTGTGGGCGTAGGCATATTCTGGCTTCATGAGGGACGTCTTGGCAAAAACTTTCGAGCCTTCGGCGCCGAATTGGAGCATTTTGCCCATGGCAGAGTTGCCGTCAACATTAGCGTTTCCACGTTTGACATCGGAATCTTCCGAAGCGTCAGCGATAGCAATAGTACGATAGATGTTCATAAGGTCGCTTTTTGCAATACGAACATCTGAGCGTTGTGCACGATAATCAGCGTAAGCGCGAGCTGTTCTTTTGAAGCCTGCATCTTTCAAGACTGACTCAACAGCGTCTTGAACTTGTTCAACTGATGGGATTCGGCTTTTAATGAGCTCTTTGCTCGTTGTTTCGAACTCTACTGCGAGTTCCTTCGCACGTTCACGGTCAAACTCACCAGTTGCCTGGCCAGCTTTTGCCATGGCATCAATAATTTTCTCTAGATTAAAGTCAACAATTTTACCGTCGCGCTTGATGATTTTTTTGAACATAAGAAAATAGACCTCCTTGAACTATTTTGCTGTTTTGAGTTTTTTATTTATTCTTCAATGGTTTATATTGGGTGTGCTAGACACTATATCTAGCGTCTGAGATAATTTTAAGACACTATATATAGCGTGTCAATAGTTATTGTTTATGTTTTTTATAGGTGTTAAATAGCTTTTCTTCTCTGTTGATCGTTGTAAATAATACTACAGCGGATATTGTAAATATAACAACATACCGCAGCAAGCCAGTATCCAGTGTATTCGGGTTCTCAATTTCTTCCTCTTTGCCAGTTTCCTGCTTCTCAGTTGCGCCTTCAAGTCCCGTAGAGCCTTCTTCATCGGGCATAACCGAAACTATTAACATATCAAGATACCAGATATCGTTGTAATTATCTGAATTCTTATCGATATTCATCTTTCCCTTTTTAATATATTCATCTGGAATTTCAGTCAGGTCAGTACCGGAGACCGTATCTTGGAAGTGATAGCTGGTCGGAAGGAAGTTGATTATTGCCTCTTTTACGTCTTCTTTAGTCATCTTTCCGTCATCAACAACACAAACTGGAGATGGTGCATATTTAGAGGTTTCCCTTGATAGATTAGCTTCAAATGTGCCAGAATATATTGTTGGGGACGTATTTGATACATATTGTTTTGTTCCTAAATAATACTGAATCCAGATAAAACAGTTAGATGACGAATAATACCCACCATTTATCACCAAACTACCGTTCTCCTGAATCTTGATTGGAGTAAGATTACCGCTATACTTTATTTCCAAGTTTTTTAAGATCATCGCCTCGTTAAAGACTAGATATCGTGATGTATTAAGAGATGTCTGCGACGTGGAGAAATTGTCACAATTGCCACTATCATCTAACCAAAGCCCTTTCTCGTTAAAAGCTTCACATAGCTCTAAAATATTACTAACTTCTTTTTGTTCAGCTTTTGCTGGAGTAGCCAAGGAGATTATAGGAAGACACGAAAAAGCGAGAGAAAGAAAAATAAAAATAGCATGTTTCATGATGAACTCCCTGGTTAATTTATTAGACAGTGGGGAGTATTATAGTATATACTTTACTTTTTGGCAAGTTTTTTATGTATTTCGGTAACGACAATCGGAGCTACAAATGCTACCGCTATAGTTATGATGAGTGCGACAGTATCGACTGGCACCGTCTTCGCAAAAATTGAAAGCGGACCAAACAGCACGAGTGCTTGGAGAGTAATGGCGACGATGAGCGCGAGGATGAAGAGCGTATTTTTGACTTTTAAGCGTTTGAATGCAGATTCGTAAGTTCCGCGAACACAGAACGCATTGGCCCATTGAACAACTACGAGAGCCGTGAAAGCTAGCGTATTGGCTTCGTCGTGAGAATAATGCGCGAACGCAAAGTAGTAAACGCCTAGGGCGACGGCCGCCATAGTGACCGCAATAATAACCATGCGTGAGACCAAAATCTTCGAAAGGATAGGAGCGTCTTTTGCTTCAGGTTTTTGAGACATGAATTCGTGTTCTGGCGGTTCGAGTCCGATTGGAATTACCATGAGCGAGTCGGTGACCATGTTAATCCAGAGAATTTGGATAGGCAGGAAGAGTTGGGCCCCCGATATAAAGAGTGCAAGGAGTGTCGCTAATACTTCTCCGGCGTTCGTTGCCAGAAGATAGATTAGCATGCGACGAATATTTGCTATGATTACGCGTCCTTCTTTCATAGCTGAAACAATGTTTGCAAAGTTATTGTCGAGCAAAACAATATCGCCTGCATCTTGAACAATAGAAGGAGAATTTCCCATCGCAATACCGACGTGAGCGTTTGTTAACGCTGGAACATCATTCACGCCGTCGCCAGTCATGGCAACTACTTCGGTTTTCTTAATTGCGTTTAGAATACGGAATTTGTCTTCTGGAGTCACGCGGGCGAAGATGGTGCATCCAGAGACGCGTTCTTCCAAATCGGATTCGGAGATATCGCCAAGTTTGGAACAATCAAACACCTCGGAGAAATCTGTACAGAGCCCTAGTTCGCGACCAATTGCAAAGGCCGTTTGGGCGTGGTCGCCTGTGACCATTTTTACCTTTACTCCCGCCGTAGAGGCAGATTCAATTGCGTCTACTACGCCAGTACGTACGGTGTCTGCAATTGCAAGAAAGCCTTCAAAATGAAGTATGTCTTTCGAGGAAAGGCGGTTTAGCTCGTTTATCTCGTGAGTGATTTTGCTTGAGGCGAGCGCAATAACTTTGTATCCGTTATTGCTGAACGACTCTAATTTGACCTCTGCCTCTTTTCGCTCGGCTTTTGTCATTTTCTCGCACCTTGCAAGAACTGTTTCGGGAGCACCTTTTACGGTGAGCCTAAGATTTCCGCGTTTATCCTCGAAAAGGTTTCCTGACATTTTTATATCTTGGTCAAAAGCGTAGGTTCGGAGAGGTTTCAAATCAGCTAAATACGCTGCTTCGTTTTTAATGAAGTTCCAAATTGCCGTGTCAAGAGGGTCAGTTGCTGAGTCTAACGGAATCGCGGTTGACGCAATTAGTTTATAGAATTCTTCGTTCTTTTCTAGTGTTTTCTTTGCTTCTGGGTTCCAGCTGTCTTTGACTGAAAGCTTATTTTCTGTCAAGGTTCCCGTTTTATCCGAAGCAATAGTCGTGACTATACCGATAGATTGAATAGCTCGGAGCTCTTTAATGAGAGCGCTTTTTTTGGCAAGACGTACGGCACCGATAGCAAGAATAATTGCCGTGACTATCGGGAGGTCTTCTGGGACTGCCGATACAATCATCGCAAGGGTAAACTGAATCGCATTATATAGCTCGATTCCGTCGATGAGTTGGACTATAAGTACTATAACCGCAACCGCTAGGATAACTGCAGCGATTTTTATGACGAGGCTATTTATTTTCTCTTGAATAGGAGAAGTTACGGAAGCGCCACTTGCAAGCGAAGCTATTTTGCCATATTCTGTGTCATTGCCAGTTGCGGTAACGACGAATTTCGAGGAACCAGTAATGACGAAAGAGCCACAAAACACCATGTTTCGTTGCTCATAAACTTTCTTTCTTCCCGAAATAGCTTTAGCATCTTTTGCGATGGCTTCAGATTCGCCAGTTAACATCGACTCGTTTGTAAGTAAACCTGATTCTGAAATAATACGTCCATCAGCGGGTATGCGGTCGCCTTCATGAAGAATAACAACATCGCCGGGCACAAGCTCGCTTGCGTCAACTTCGGTTTCTTCGCCTGAGCGAATAACTGTAATTTTTTGAATGGTTTTTTCTTTGAGGGAGTTTAAAACCCGTTCGGTAGAAAAGCGCTGGATATAAAAGACTAAAACGTCCAATAAGATGTCGACGCCGATGACAATGACTTCGGTCCATGACTGTTGAATAATTGACAAAACAAGTGCGATGACCAAAATAATCATGAACAAGTCTGCGAACGGTTCAACGAGTTTTTTCCAAAGCGGGGTAGTCTTTATATCGAGTGTATTTTCGCCATACTTTGCACGGCGTTTTTTTACTTCTTTTAGGCTCAGACCCTGTTCAGAATCGACCCGCTGGTCGATTAGACTGTCCTTTACGGACCGATTGTAATAAAGCATATGTTTATTATACTAGAACTGTTCTGTTTCTTAAAGTGTTGTAGACAATGTATTTTGGTTCGGCCGCAACAGTTACGACTGAAGATTCGGAGTCGATATCCTCAAAGTAAATAGCCTCGTCTTCTTTTTTTTCAACCATCGCCAAAGATTCAGTTCTCTCGGATGGTTTGTATTTAGCGATGTAATCTAGGCCTTGGATAAGCTCGATTGTAGAAATTACATCTTCCTTAGTCATGCCAGAGTAGCGAGCAAGGATTCCTTCGAAGGAGTTATCGAGCGGGTGCTCCTCGTAGTAGTCTTTAATGTATGCTACAACGGCATTATCGAACCCAGTGTCAGTATTTTCATAGAAACGTTGGTCTTCGATGAATCGTTGATGAATCTTGTTTTCACACCAGTATTCATTTGATTCGGACGCAACACAAGCAGAACCGGTCGTCCATGGGAGATTTTCTATCTTGTTCGCAGAGTCGATAACTGTAACGACATCACTCACGAGCGGAATATAGCTTAGGATTGTCTTCCCTGGACCATTCCCTTCGGAATTGATAGCGCTCGCAATATTAGCGTCTGCAATTCCCCAGCTCGAGGTTCTTTGACCACAATAGGTTATGTAACGAGATAAGTTAGTACCGCTCTTTACGTCGATTTTAATGTTGGTTCCCCCGCTACTATTAGTCACTTCTTGCGTTGTGATATATCCCCATTCTTTCTCGATTTTGATTATTTCGCTTGGAGTATACTCTTCGGTAATCGTGTCTTCGTCTGTCATATAGAGTGGGTTGCAATAGACATCTCCTTGAATTCCAACCTCTTCAAGGTTTGGACAATCACCTTCCTTAGCGAAGCTTACCATATTTGTTTCCGCAACGGCGGAGGCGGTTGGAAGAATCTGAGTCATAGAGTTGGTCATGACTGAACTTAAGCTTTTGAGTGTTGTACCTAATCCGACTGAGTTTGCCATCGGGACAAGACTATAGACCATGGAACCTAGGAAAGTGTGTGGAGAGGTGATATCGAGCGGAGAACGGGTCGCGCGTTCATATTCGGCTTCCTCGGCAATAACTTGTTGTTGAGCACGTTTGAAGGCGCCTACCTTAGCAGAGCTCCCTGGAGAACCAGCGCCTATTTGATGGTTTGCGGAGAGTAATGTGTTGCCAGACGCCACGAGTGCGCTACCTAAGTCTTCACCTAGCCACTCTGTGGCAAGGTCCTTGATTAGTAGGTTTCCGGCGTATTCGACGACCTTACGGGCGATGATTGGAGCGGCTGCAGAAATTGCCGCTTTAACAGCCGCCTTGACTACTTCTTTCGCGGTTAGACTGATAGCTGCGATGCCTTGACCAATGATTGGAATTACGGACAAAACAGTTACTACGGCACTCGCGATTGCGAGCCCGCCGGTTAGATAACCACAGAATTCGTAGGCTCTTAGAATCTTGTTTCCACTACCAACTATATCAGCAAAGAGCGCCATAATACTACCTTCGTCTTGGCTGTTTGCAATATTTGATAGTGTAGCTTCTGTGTTGACTGCCTGCGTAGAAGGACTGCTGGCTTCTATCGGGGTATTGTTGAATAACGCGTCCATACCGTCGGACATCATGCCGTTTGTGTTAGTCTCTGGGTCGGTTTCGGTAAGTCGCTTATTATATTCATGCATAGGCTCGCTAGTAGTACTGCCGGCTTGAACACTTTGGACTGCCTCCATAAACCCAGAAGCTAGGTTTAGCTTTTGGACACGCTGGTAGGTTGAGACAAGAGTCTGAACGCCCATAAACCCTTCAACGGCTGCACAAACAATCTCTGATGCGTTTGTAGCCATACTAAGAAATTTCGCGGCAACTTGAGTTTTTGCGTTTTCTGCACCTTTACCAACCATTGATGAATCGTTCGCGTCATAGCTTTCCGTTGCTACTTCCTGCACAACTTCTCCCCCTTCAGTGGTGTGCGTTTGTCCAGTTTCATAGGAGCCTTGCCCTCTTGTTACGGATGTGTTTGTTCCGCTCGCAGCAAGCGACGATTTAGCAATTGACTCAAAGGCATTTTTGACAGTCGTAGAGGTGGTCTTGGCAGCGTATTTGAACCATCTGGAACGTTGATATCCATGGATATTTTCTCCTAAATCGGCAAGTTCGTCATACCAACCTGAGTTCCCGCCACGCCAGGTTTTTGAGGCTCGAGTGTATGGGTTTTTGAAGCTTGCATCGTCAAATGCTTCGGCGACAGTAATGACTCTCGCTCCACCAAATGAGCCGAAATCATAGTCCGGGAAGGCCCCAGGTAGATATGCCGAAATAGAGGACGGGTCTACGCCTTGTTGCGCGGTACCAGCTACGAAGCGCCAGGAATCGTCATAGGTTTTGTATGCTAGAACGGTTCCCGTACCGTATTCGTATGGGAAGATTTCATTCTCTTTCAAAGCCTCCATTTGATTATCACCAAGCCCAAAAGTGGAGCCTGGTCTAGATGATAGCTGAACATCAAGAATATTATCTGCACGAAGAACCGCAGAAATACCGTTTGTATTATATTCTTCAATTAGACGATTAACTACCGCGTACGGCATTACGGATTGAGCAATATAAAATACAACCGCAAGTACAACGAGCATAACAATCATACCAACAAGTGGACCAGATTTTTTTAGGCCGTTAATACTGAATTTCTTCGCTGCGTTTTTGGTGTTTCCCTTACCGGTAACAGCGTTACGAAAAGTATCTTTTTCTCCGACTCCGTTTTTGATGTCGTCGTAGGAATAATATTTTTCACCAGATTCTGCTTCTCGGGCGTTCTCAACAGCTCCGTCTGAGTTTCCGGAGTCTCGATTTTCGTCCAAAGAGGTGTCTTCTGCGTTTCGCAAGAGTTCTTCTGGCATGAGCCTATTATAGCATAAGCGTCATGTTTTTGGGAGAATTTTATGCGCGTACTTGGGTCGTAGTTCGCGATATAAGTTAGCGCGTCGATTGTATCTTCTACGGCGATTACTTGACTCTTTGTCATGCCTGAGTAGCGCGCTATGATTCCCTCGCGCGAATTGTCGAGCGGGTTTTGTTCGTAATAATCCTCTAGTAAAGATGTGACAGATGATTTTTTCGTTATTCCGGCAACCTCCAAGAGGCGTTGGTCTTGAATATAGCGTTGATAGTATTTTATTTCATCCCATAGTGGATTATCTGGAGAATTAACACCAGCTGCGCCGGAAATCCATGGCATGTTTTCTGCTTCTCCCATGGCAGAAATGATTTGAGTAACATCGCCAACGAGCGGGATGTTAGCGATGATGGATGAAGGTTGCTGTACGAGAATATTTGCGGCAGATGCGTCGGCGACGCCAAGTGTTGCTACTCGTTGGTTTAAGATTGTTGCGGTCTTTCCGAGATTAGAATCTGGGTTAATAATATCTTGCCCATTCGAATCGGTTCCTTTAAACGCATTCGGGTCGATTTCGAGGATTTTTTCTTTGACCTCGGCCGGAGTAAGAGAAAGTGTAGAAGTGTCGTCTATATCGATTCGATTACAGAACGCATCTCCTACTGCGCCGACCGATTCAAGAACAGGACATTCGCCGAGACTACCCATCATATTTGTCTCCGCAATAGCTGAAGCGCTTGGCAATAGGTTGGTTGTTGAGTTTTTGACAAGCGTTCCGATATTTCGAATTGTACTGCCGATAGTTGAGCTTGTGGCCATCGGAATCATGTTGTAAACGATGGAGCCAAGGAATGTATAGCGTGAAGAAATATCAAATGGGCTTTTTGTGCTTCTTTCAAGTTCCGCTTGTTCGGCGATTACAGCTTCTTTGGCTTTTAAGTATGCGCCGAGTGAGGTTTTAGAAGCCGCGGACCCACCGCCCGTTTGGAAGTTCCCGCCGATGTATTTACTAGCGCCTGATGACATAGCATTAAAGTAGTCTTCGCCAGTCCATTCGGTCGCAACATTCTTTGCAACGTTTTTGAAGACTTGAGTAAGAATCTTTGGAATAATAAACGCTGTTATTGAACTTATTGCGACACCTAAAGCTAAGCGTCCAACAAGTTTTGCAACGATATGAATTGCTTTTGCAGCTTGACCTAGAACTGGAATAAAGCTGATTACAGTAGATGCGAAGTTTGTTGCGGCTACACCCATCTTGACGTAGGAGCATGCTTCAAAGGCTTTCGCCGTAAAGCTGACGTTTCCGGAAAGCGTGCCGAGACTAGACATTAGTGTTTCGAAGTTGACGGTTTTAATACTTTCGTCTGCAGAACTAATCGTCGTACCAGAGAAGAGCGCACTACTGCTAGCTGCTTCCATCGGCGTTTTTCCAGTTTCTTCGTCTGGAGTGGTGAGGATTTTGTTATATTTATTCATTGGCTCGCCATTGTTCTTACCAACTTGAGCGCCTTGAACCGCTTCAAAATATCCAGTTGCAAGGTTCAGGTATTGAAGCGACTGTTGCGCAGACATATAGGTTTGAATAGCTGACATAATTTCGACGCCGGCACATCCCGCAGTGGCTGCTATTTTAGCCACGCTAGTGATTTTCGAGTTCAAAATATCACGGACTTTATCCATTGTCGTACTGCCAGTTAACGAGCTTGCGTCAACTGAGCCAGCGTGTGTGGTTGTTGTTTCGTTCCCTTCACCATCAGTATCAACGTAAGAACCATAGTCGGAAATACCACCATCAGATGCGTTCGCGCTTCCTGCTGCCATTTTTCGCCACGCCTCATCTGCGCTTGATAGCGCTGCAGTTGCCCATGAATTGAACCTGGTGCGCTTGATTGCCAAGCGTGCCTCTGTCAAATCTTCAAGGGAGTCATACCAACCAGAGTTTCCGCCTCGCCAGATTTTTGAAGCCGAGGAATACTTATTCTTAAAGATTGCGTAGTTCAACGCATCTTCTACTGAAAGTGGGGTTCCAGTGACTTGAATCGCTGGATTGTTTAGTGCAGTAGTTGTCTTGGAATTAATGTCGGTATTATCAGAGATAGATTTTGGAACAACAGCGCGATACTCGCCATTTGTGTCTTGAAAAACGAGAGCTGTCATAGCCATACCATTCGTAGTGATGTCGGCTGGATAAATCTCTGATTCCTTTAGTGCGGTTTTTTGGTTGTCAGATAGCCCAAAATATGTTCCAGTACTAGATAGCTGTGTGTCAAGAATACTGTCTGAGCGAAGAACTGACGAAATGCCCGCTCCATTATACTCTTCGATGAATCGGTTTACGATTGCAAAAGGCATAAAAGATTGCGAAACAAATATTACTCCTATGAGAGTAACAAGGAGCGCAACGATAACAATGAGTGGGGCATGTTTTTTTAGAAGTCCCTTTGTGCGTTGTTTTCCGGACAGATTCTGACGAGTCGTTCGCAAGGTTTCCGTACGTCCGGAAACATTAGAGACAAATGACGTCTCTTTCTCACGAGCTTCAACGATTTCATCAGACATATATAATATATATTATAACACGAGTTCTCCGTTCATGATACATTCGGCATCATAGGTTCTCGAATCTATGCTGTCAATGATTTCGACTTCGGCTACCTTAATGTAATCTGATGTAGATATAGATACTGACATATAATTTCCTTGGTTATTTGAGTATTATTTTGATGAATAATAGGGTGGCGGAGTAATCTTTACAAAACGCTTATATTGTGGTATAATAAAGTCATGAGTAATAATATGGCTGCTATAAATGGCGCTGTGATTGTTTCAATACATAACAATACGCCGCGTAGGTCAAAAAACCCTATCGGCCACAGCGCTTTACTCTAGCCATTCTTCGGTTGGGTTGTACTGTGGATTCCTTGTATTTACTTCACGATTTCCAAAAAACATAAGTGGCATTGGTAAAAAATAAGCCCCGTAGTGGGGCTTATTTTAAACTCTTTCATTTATATATTGACGATTTATTCGTGTTTTAGTGCTTTTCCGGTGTTTGGTGCCTTCGGAATCACTACTTCTATGAGGCCTTCTTGGGTTTGCATAATAGTCTTTGAGACGGCCGATTTTGTTTTTGGACGCTCTGGCTTCCATGAGATGCATGAAGAGTTGCCACGGAAGCCATTGCTCGAAACTGGGCTGACGCAGATATCGATTTCCTCCTCTAAATCTAAATCTGTAACTTCAAAAGACTTCTCTTCTGTAAAACCAGCTATATAATCTCCGATTGAGACAATTAAAGCGGTGGCATCCGTTTCAACATCGATTTTTAACGAAGTCTCGGACGCCTGTTTTAGCGCAATGTCTGATATCTCCGAAATAATCGGTAATTCCATGTCGGTAGATTCGTAAACGGCACTGGGTGTACGCGAGAGATAATCATCTTCCAAATCAGAAAACGCCGAGGCTACATTTGAAGTATAAACTCCGCCGTTTGTTCGTTCTGCCAATTCTTTATATTTAGACGCAATTCCTTCGTATGTTAGTATGTAGAAATTGACTGGGTCTATAGACTTACTGAGTTCAACGACATTATCCATGGTTATACCGTCACGGTCAGGATTATGGGCTGGAGCGTCTGTTAGCACGATAATAGATTTATTTGCGCCCATCTCCCATTTTAGTTCGCGCATGACGTTATATGATGCCGAGAGAAGCGATTCCGAAGTATCTCCACCACCACTAACTTCAATTCCCTTGATGTATCTTTCAATATTTTCGCTCGTACATGTTTCAAAGTCGCATAGCTTGACTGGTTCTACTTCGTCTAGGTCGCCATAGGTATATAGTGCAACTTTGCCACCTAGATTAATCACTTTATTTGCCGCTCGTATTGCTTCGTTTTTAAATTGATTCAATAAGCCTCGCATGGAGTCCGTTGCGTCGAATAGAATTGCAAGGTTTTGGGCCGGTCGGCTATAAGTTCCCGGTTCAAGCATATTGTAGACATCTTGAATCGCACGCAAATATGTTCCTTGTTCGTCGTAGCTTGCATGGCCATAGATAAGATTATCCAAATCGATAAACGAGCTACAAATTACATCGTGCCATTGGCAATATGCCTTTAGTTTTCCGGAATACTTGTCGGACGCTTGGTACGGCTTATAACCGCCAAGAATTCCTTGGTACGTGTAGCAATCTGGGACAAAGGCGCGATAGTTGGAAATCTTCTCGTTTCTGCAAGCTGGCGTCGAGCGCGTGAAAAGCTCCATCTTTCCTTCTGGAAGATATAGCTTCGGGTCACCAAATGTAAGTGCGGCAAAAAGATTGCTTGGCTCTAGTTGTTGAAGGGTGCGAGAAATAACTTGGGCGCCTTGTGAATAGCCAGCAAAGACTATTTTTGTATCTGGGCACGTTGCTTTGAGCGCTTGCCAATAATATGAAGCTTCTATGGAGCCGTTTTCGACAGAGTCTCCATAAGCGTGTAACTCGCCGCCAGAAATCAGAGCGCCTAACGATGTCTCGAAACGTTCCCAAGTCGAAATACCAATTCCTGGGGCTGGATATGAGTAGCCGTTCCATCCATCCGGACGAGAGCCAAGCTCATAAAAACTGTATGAATATTTCGTTCCACCAAATACTTCATCAACTGCCTTTTTGAACGGTATAAAGTCTCGTTCTGAATTAACTTTTGCGCCAGAACCACGTGCGAAAACAAATTTGAAATCCGTGCATGATAAGTATTCAAACCCGCCTGCGAGCCAATTAGTGGCTACCGCGCTAGGAATATTTAGTGGCGCGACACTTAGCGCTATGGTCATAAACACTGAGAAAATGAATTTTGGTTTGATTTTTTGGAGTAAAAAAATAATATCTTTTTTCATGTTTTTCCTTAAAAATTCTTCCAAGAATAAACCGAAGTTTGGATTTATGCAAGCAACAGCATTTTTATTCTGTTTTTATGTGTTATAATGCGGGTATGGATTGGGATACTTATTTTATGGGGATAGCGACGGAAGTCGCAAAAAAATCAAAAGACCCTTCTAGCAAGAACGGTTGCGTAATCGTCGATGAAAGACATCGACCCGTTTCGTTTGGTTACAATGGAACTATCCAAGGCGCAGACGAATCAAAGATGACGCTCAGTGAGCGACCGATGAAATATTACTTTTCTATCCACTCCGAAATGAATGCGGTATTATTTGCTGGTAGGGATTTGACTGGGTATACTATTTACAACACAATCGCGACATGCGAAAACTGCTTGAAGTATTGTTTACAAGCAGGGATTAAGCGCTTCGTCTACAAAGAGCTTCGCGTGCACTCACACACGACTGACAAAGCACGCTCTATGACAAATATAGACACAGACGAGGCGGTGATTCGACTTTTGGCAGCTTGTCCTGATGTCGAGACGCTTAACATTACGAATGGAAAAACTTATACAGAAGACATTTTGTCGCAGTACAAGCCTGGTTCTCCAGAACGAGAACGCCTCATGAAGTGGGTAGACTAACTACCACTTAATTTGTTCTAGATTGTGTTCTTGCAAGAAGCTGTTTGCTTTTGAAAACGGACGCGAGCCAAAAAAACCTGCGTGCGCTGATAGCGGTGAAGGATGCGCAGATTCTAAAACCAAGTGTTTTGACTCGTCTATTAGTGTCTTTTTATTTCTGGCGTCTCGGCCCCATAGAATGAATACTAGATGCGGACGGTTTTTGCTCAGATATTTTATAACTTCTTCGGTAAATATTTCCCAGCCGTGACCACGATGCGAGCCAGCCAAATGCGCCTCGACTGTCAAAACATTGTTAAGCAGTAATACGCCTTGCTCAGCCCAGTTTGATAAGTCTCCTGTTTTGTTGTGATGTCTATAGTCTTCTGGATTTAGACTCAAATTCGGATTCATGGTTAGCAAGTCTTCCTGAAGCTGCCCTAGGTCAGAATCTATTTCCTTGTAAATATTAATCAGGCTTGGCGGGATTTTTTCTGATGAAGGAACTGAAAAGGCGAGCCCCATAGCTGCGCCAGGAGTATGATACGGGTCTTGTCCGAGAATTACGACGCTTATTTTGCTAAAATCTGTCGAGAACGCGCGAAAAACCGCTGTCTTTTCTGGGTAAATTGTTTTTGTTGCGTATTGTTCTTTGAGAAATTTTGATAAATCTTGGAAGTATGGCTTTTTAAACTCAGCGTCTAAAAACGGCTTCCAAGATTCATGTATCATATCTATTTCTTAACTTTTGGATTGGCTCGGAAAACTTTATGGACGATATAGCCAAAGCCGAAGCACGAAGACATGGAGGCAATTAGACCGCCGACATATGGAACATATCCGAGCAATGTGATAACGGTGAGACCAATCGCATATTTGAGCAGAATGTGCATCTTTTCTTTTTTAAATAGCTTCTTCGCGATTAGGTCGCCAACAACGCCTCCTGTTGCTGATGTTGAGAAGTAAATGAATAAGACATAGAAACCAAGTCCAATAAGACTAATTGGAAGCCCTATTACTGTTATCATCGTGAAGACAATCGCAAGCGGGGCTCCGATAACCAAACCAAGTCCTAGCGCAAGGTCCTTCCATGAATTCTTAAGGTCGAATTCGTCGATTAGGCGTTTGGAAAACTTAGAGCAAATGGCGACAAAGATAATCGTAGCTAGGAGTCTTCCGAGGAAGAATATAGCTATGGCTTCAAGCGAGTCTAGACCGGATGATTGTCTGACTTGTCCAGCATAAGTTTCCGCTGATTCGTAAGACATATTATCTAAACCAGTAATTTTGGCGTTATCGTTATATTTAAAAGTACCAGCAACTGATACGTCTTCTTCTATGACAATTTCTTCTGCGGCAATTGTGAGGTTTCCTGCTATCGTTGACCGACGTAGAGTAACTGTCTGGCCGCCAATAAATGCATTACCGTTTAGTTCGCCTTCAATTCTGAATGATGATGCGGCGCCGTAAAAGTCGCGACCAACTTTTGCTTTTTCCGAAATTTCAATGGTCTTGCCGGCTACGAAAAGGTCTTTTTCGACAGAACCGCTGACTTTGACAATGTTACCTCCGAGAGCCCCATATTCCGATTTTCCCTTGAACTCGACGATGTTCCCAGCGAAAGCCGCAAGTCCATTTACTTTATCTTCCGAGACAACTTGGTTGCCAGCAAGAAAAAATGAGTGACTTATGGTTCTTTGAGAATTGAGTTCCGCGTCGGCCTCGGCATAAATGTCTTCTGCTGAGTTTGAAGAAATTACTTTTTCTTCAACACAATTCGTCGTACCTGTTTCGTCACTGGCACATGCATGAGCTGGTGATATCTGCGCAGCAAAACTGAGGGTTAGAGCCGAAGCGACTCCTAGAAAAATCTGCGAAAAAATTCTTGCTTTTTTAGCCATAATACTCCTTACTCTACTATTATAGACTATTATTTTATACTTGTTAAGGCTATTTTAATTTGTTCTTCAATATCTCCGAAACGGCTCCCGGGTTAGCTTTTCCTTTCGATTCCTTCATGACCTGTCCTACCAAAAAGCCCAAGACTTTTTCTTGACCGGCCTTGTAATCTTCCTGTGCTTTCTTTGTTGCTGGATTTGCGAGCACATCATCAACTATTTTTTCAAGCGCGCCGGTATCATTTTCCTGGATAAGGTTTAACTCCTTAGCGAGCTCTCTTGGCGACTTGCTAGCATGCTTTGGCTCAAATAGCTTTACAAACACCTCCTTAGCAGACGTAGAAGATAGTTCTTTCTTCTCTTTCATTTCCGCAAGCTCTGTAAGTTGAGCTGATGTCGGGAGTTGGTCGTTTAATAGGCTTTGGTTTTCTTCGGCTAGAAGCACCGACGCAAAAAGGTTCGAAATGTAACCGATTGGTTTATTAGCCACATTAATCTCAGAGAGAACTTTAACGAGTTCAGGATAATCTAGCAAGATTTCTAGTGTGTCCGATGGGATGATATCTTTAAATTCTGTTCTGTAATCATTTGGGAGTTTTGGGCATTTAGAATACTCGGCGTCGATAAAATCCTTCGCGAGGTTTAACGGCGGAAGGTCTGGCTCTGGCATATAGCGATAGTCTTGAGCCTCTTCTTTGGAGCGTTGGCTCGTCGTTTTGCCGGTTGCGTCGGACCAGCCTCTGGTCTCTTGAACGACTTTTTCGCCACTATCCAGAATTTTCGATTGACGTTCGTACTCGTAAAGCACAGCTCTTTCAATACTGCGGAAACTGTTTAGGTTTTTAATCTCTGCTCTGGTGCCTAACTTTTTATCTTCTGGCTTTTTGAGCGAGATATTTACATCAAAACGCATGTTGCCGTTATAGAGGTCTCCGTTCGTGACGTTGGCATAAATCATGCTGCGCCATAGTTCCTTACAATAATCTCTTGCTTCTTCTGCAGAAGAGATATCTGGCATCGAAACGATTTCTAGAAGAGGAGTATCAACGCGATTTAAATCTACTAGGGAATATGTGTCAAAATGCGAGAGTTTGCCCGCGTCTCCTTCGAGATGAGCGTGCTCTATACGTATCTTCTTTCCTGATGGAAGTATAATGCTACCCTCACCTATGATTGGATGATAGAATTGCGTGATTTGGTACCCTTTTGGAGAATCAGGATAAAAGTAATGTTTTCGGTCGAATCGAGACATTGGATTAATCTTCGCTCGCATCGCAGCACCTGCGCGTATTGCTGTCTTAACAGCTTCACCGTTCAAGCGCGGAAGCATCCCCGGTAGCGCATAATCGACTGGCGAAACACAAGAATTTGGTTCTTTTCCACGAGCATCATTATCGACTTCGGAGAATAATTTCGTCTTAGTATTTAACTGAACATGACATTCGATGCCGATTGTAATCTGATATTTCTGGTTCTTTTCTTCCGTCATTTTAGATAGCTCCTAAGTCTTTTAAGGCTTGCTTATAAATCGCAAGCGCGTGTTTTGCTTGATGATAGTCGAGTTTAAAACCTGCTTCGTGCGCAATCTGGTTGCGAAGTTTATGCGCATTCCACACGGCATTAAGTTGAGAAAAAGTTTCTTTACCGCATTTTTTTAGACGTTCACCCATTGTCCGTCCTGGGATTCCCATTTCGCATAATGCTTTATCAAGCAATTTGTCGCATTCTACAACTGACATATTGTACGATGCTGGGTTTTCGCGAAGAAGCGAATTTTCGATGCTGAGAAAATCCGTTTGATACTCTAGTTTATCGAAAGAGTGTTTACGTTTGCTGCTTAGAATTACAGCGATAAAGACGCATACTCCAACAGCAAGAGCTCCTAGAAGAAGCGGAAGAAGTCCATCTTTTGTCATGCAAGTTTCCCCGCAAGTTTAATAAGATTTTTATCGCTACGGCGTGGACCAAGAAGCTGTAGTCCCAGTGGGAGACCATCTTTGCTCTTCCCTGTCGGGAATGCAACGGCCGGGATACCAGCTAGATTGACTGGAACAGACATAACGTCTTCAAGATACATTAGAACTGGGTCTGATGTTTTTTCGCCGATTTTGAAGGCTAGGTTCGGAGAAACTGGAGATAAGATTGCATCGACCGATTCAAATGCTTTATTAAATTCGTCGATGATTAGTGTGCGGACCTTGGCGGCTTTAAGGAAGTATGCATCATAAAAACCGCTCGACAAAACAAAGTTACCAATCATGATACGCCTTTTGTTTTCGCGCATGAACCCTTCGTCACGCGTGTTTGCGAACAAGTCATCGAGACTTTTTACGTTGCTAGAGCGGAAGCCATATCTCACTCCGTCATAGCGAGAGAGATTCGATGCTACTTCGGCTGGTTGGATAATGTAGTAGGCGGCAAGTGCGTATTCTAAAGTTGGCATCGACAGTTCGACGATTTCATAACCGTTTTCTTTTGCCTCGTTTAACTTGGATTCAAGACTTGCTTTGATTTCTGGATTAAGTGCGGATGATTCCATAAATTCTTTAATGAAACCAATTTTCTTTTTGTTTAGCGGGGTGTCATTCTTGCCGTAGAAATCTGGGAGTGTCGTCTGGTCCTTCGGGTCTTGTCCTGCGGTAATTGACATAAGGATATCTAGGTCCTCGGCGGCCTTCGTAAAGAATCCAATCACGTCTAGGCTTGAAGCCATAGCAACAACGCCGTAGCGAGAAATTGTCCCGTAGGTTGGCTTAATGCCGAAGACGCCGTTAAATGCAGCTGGTTGACGAATTGAGCCACCCGTATCTGAACCGGTCGCAAATTCAACGCAGCCAAGCGCTACGGCAACTGCAGAACCACCGCTAGAACCGCCAGCAACGCGTGTTTTGTCAAAAGCATTGCTCGTTGGTCCATAATATGAGTTTTCTGTCGAGGAACCATGAGCAAATGCATCTAGGTTAACACAGCCAACACAAATAGCTCCTTCAGCTTCAAGCTTTTCAGTAGTAGTTGAATCTATTGGAGAAATAAATTCTGTGAGAATTTTGGCCGATGCGTCTGCTGGACGACCTTTGGACAAAAAATTCGCTTTGAGCGCAAAAGGAACACCCGCAAGCCTCCCGACAGTCTCACCGCGTTTGATTTTTTCATCAATCTCTTTTGCTTTTTTCAAGGCGCGGTTTTTGTCAACATACGTAAAAATATTGTAGTCTTTAGTTTCTTCGATTCGCTTTAGCGATGATTCTACGAGCGAAACGGCCGACGTTGATGAATCTGCTATCTTCATAATTACAGTACCTTTGGAACCTTAATTTGGTTTTCTATTTCTTCTTTGGTGAGATTCAAAAGTTCTTCACGATTTGCGTCCTGGGCCGCGATTTCGTCATTGCGCCAGACATTTTCCATTTCAAATACTTGATACGTAGGTTCGACGCCGTCCGTATTGAGCTCATCAAGTTTTCCGATATATTTAAGAATGTTCCCTAAATCCTGTTTTAGGGCCTCTTTTTCCTCCGAACTGAGTGAGGTGTTGCTGAGGTCAGCAAGATGATTAATGTCTTTGTCGGTAATTTCCATTAATGAAAATTATACCACATTCGAAAACTTTCGGGAGACTAGAAAGATTTTAGGTTTTCTGCTGCTTTTTCTTTGAGTTCATTGATGAGACGACGGTCGTCTTCGATTTCTGATTCGAGTTGATTAAGGCGTTCGTTCTTGGAAAGGGATGTAATCGCTAAAACGACGTTTAGAACTAGGCTTATTATGGCGATAACCAAAATGATTAGTTTTTGCTGAGATTTTTTATTGTCGCGAGGAGCGGACATAATTGAAGGGGCATTCGGAGTAGCCGCAGGCCCAGAAATAATTTTTTTGAATCTCTCATCACTCATATTTAGTTTCATTTTAGCATAAGCCATTCTTTATAGTCAATAATTTAAGATTCTACTTTTTTATAGAATTCTCTATTTCTGCGATTGAATCACGAAGCATAGCAGCGCGTTCGAATTCTAGGTTTGCGGCTGCGAGTTTCATTTCGCTTGTTAATTGTTTGACAAGGCTTGGCAATTCTTCTTTTGGAATCTTCTTAATATCAAACGAAGATTTTTCCTCTTTTTCTGGAATGATTGCTCGTAATCCTGCGGAGATTTCTTTTTTGACCGATTCTGGAGTGATATGGTGTTTCTTGTTGTACGCCATCTGTATTTCGCGACGTCTTGAGGTTTCGCTTATCGCCTTTTCCATAGACTCTGTAACCATGTCGGCATACATGATTACTTTTCCTTCGACGTGTCTCGCTGCACGCCCGATAGTTTGAATGAGTGCTGATTCGCTACGGAGAAAACCTTCTTTGTCGGCATCGAGAATCGCGACTAGCGATACTTCTGGTAGGTCAAGTCCTTCACGTAAGAGATTAATACCTACTAGAACGTCGTAGATTCCTGCACGTAAGTCACGGAGAATATCTCCACGTTCGAGCGTGTCTATATCGCTGTGAATATATGCTGTTTTGACGCCACGTTCTTTAAGGTGGTCTGACAAATCTTCCGCCATACGCTTCGTGAGAGTGGTGACGAGAGTACGCTGATTCTTTGCGATTCTCCTGTCAATTTCTTCCATGAGGTTATCAATTTGACCTTCAGTCGGACGCACTTCGATTTCCGGGTCAAGAAGACCGGTCGGACGAATGACTTGTTCGGCTGGTTTTGGACAATTTGCTAGTTCATAATCCCCTGGGGTTGCGGAGACGTAAATCGCATGAGAGATGTGCCTGTAAAATTCCGAGAAAGTGAGCGGACGGTTATCGAGTGCGCTCGGCAAACGAAAACCATAGTCGACAAGGTTTTGTTTGCGAGAATGGTCGCCATTATACATCCCTCGCACTTGTGGAAGAGTCATGTGCGATTCATCTACTAGTAGTAAAAAGTCTTTCGGGAAGAAATCTAAGAGCGTCGACGGCGGTTCGCCAGCTTTTCGCCCTTCGAGATGGCGAGAGTAGTTCTCAATTCCCTTTACGAACCCGGTTTCTTTGAGCATCTCTAGGTCGTATTTTACGCGTTGAGTTAGACGCTGAGCCTCTAGGTATTTCTGATTACGTTCGAAGAAGGCAAGCCGTTCTTTGTATTCGTCTTCAATGCTGCTGAGCGCACTGCGTAAACTATCGTCTGGAGTGGCGTAATGTGTATTCGGAAAAATATGAATATGGTCTGGTTTTTCACGGATTTCGCCGGTTAACGGTTCAATGATTTTCACTGATTCAAGAGTATCGAATCCGAATTCGAAACGATACGCCCATTCGCCGGAGGCTGGATAAAGGTCTACTGTGTCGCCCATTACGCGGAAATTACCACGTTCGAACGCTAAATCGTTACGATGGTATTGCATATTAACAAGGTTGCGGATGAATTCGATTTGACTTTCAATTGGCGCTCCGTCGGCATTACACCATCCAGATTCCTTTTTCCAAAGCGGGAGCGACATCTGTTGGTAAAACGTCGGTGAACCAATGCCATAAATGCATGAAACTGATGCTACGATTATTACATCATCGCGAGTAAGCAGCGCCTCCGTAGCTCCATGTCGCAGGCGGTCAATTTCTTCATTGATAGCCGAATCCTTTTCGATGTAGGTATCGGTGGATGCGATATATGCTTCGGGCTGATAGTAATCGAAATATGATACGAAATAATGAACTTCGTTTTTAGGAAAGAACTCACGAAATTCAGAATATAGTTGGGCTGCGAGGGTTTTATTATGCGCGAGAACTAGCGTTGGCTTGCCGAAATTCTGAATCAAATTTGCCATAGTAAAAGTCTTGCCAGAGCCAGTGACGCCAAGAAGGACTTGTTCTTTAACCCCCTCCTTTAGGCCTTTTGTAAGTTGTTCGATAGCTGACGGCTGGTCACCAGTCGGCTTATATTTTGAAACGAGCTGAAATTTCATGGTGATATTATAGCCCTAACTTTGAGAAATCTATATATTTGTATGGCATTTCGAACGGGTCAGAGACCGCTCCGGTGTCCAAGTTTTTAATGAACGAGTAATAAGTACCGTCGTGTTCAAGATTAAATTCGCGTGAGTTTCCCCAATCACAGTTTGAGCTATTGATACTCTCGGTAACGCAGTAAACAAGTCTGTTCTCCTCGCTAGCTGGAATGATTGTTAGTGTTCTTTCGTTTATTTTTGCGATTTCAATTACGGGCTTAAGTCTTGAGGCGATTTGATTTTTAACGATGTAGATTCCTCCTAAAATCAATACCGCACAAACGCATCCGCAAATAGCTAGTTTTTTGTCTTTACTAAATGTTCCGTTACTCACTGACAGTTTGCCTCCATATTAAAGTCGTTTTCTGCTATACATAGATACTTCGAGAATGCTTCGTTCATTCCCGGAGGAGATTCTAGAACTTCCTCGCGTGCGAAACCGCCATAATAATCTCGATAATATGCAGTAAAGCCTTCGGCAAGATATTCCATGATGTCCGTTCTGCCGTATGCGCTTAGATAGTTTGCGTTGTTCTTATATGCTTGGTATATGTTTTGGAATTCATCGTAATCGTGCAAGTATTTAGCTGTGACATCGTAGAACATTGCGTCGATTGCGTGCCCAACTTCATGAACTAGGACGTGTTTTGTATCTTCTGAAATCATGTTCTTATAATAGATTCTTATATCCATCGGCGAGAATAGTCCATATCCGTAATGTGTTATTCCTGCTGAACCGTCATAGCCGTCTAGTGATATATATGTAGTGTCATACATAAAGCGCATTTTGCTATGCAATTGTTTGGTGGCAGGAACATCGTTCATGAAGTGCTCGAAATAGTCTCCATAGTAATTTACGAGGTTTTTTACGATTCCGCTTTCTGCTTCGATGACGAAATAATCGTTTTCTGGTGTTCCGAGCGGAACTTGGTATTCAGTGTCGTAATTGAACGTATGCCCGAGAATTATGTTGTAGACGCGTGAGTAGGCCGTAAATCCATCCGTTAGCATTGTTCCTGGATTACGAGTGTAGAATGGGATAGCTCCTGGGTCGGTCGCAAAACCATAAACCTCGTTACCTGGAGAATATATATATGGTACGCGCGTGAGACGACATCTGTTCACGTCGCTGCCGAATGTTGCGCATTGAGTCGATTCGAACGATAGTCTGGTCGCAGCGATGTTGTTATTTACGAGATTATTTGGTACGCCGTTCGAGAAGGTAGTGTTTTTGTTGAAGTAGATTGTAAGTGTCCTTCCGACGATTGTGTAGTATGTCTTGTTTTCAGAAATTAGAGTTGACTGTCCGGATTCCAATATCGCCGTATTAGCTGATGGGTTTGTGTTCCAACCTAGGACCGTGTAGACAGAGCTGGTCGGAGTGATTGTTGGCGCAACAATCTCGCATTTTGATGCGCCATTGTAAAGATGGCAACTGTTGACTCCGCCAGATATCGTGGCTGACGTATTGTCTTGAATAATAAACGTTGCTATCAGTGGCGTCGTGCGGTAGGTTACTGAATAATATGTTGCGTTGGCGGAAATAGCGTGCGTTGCATTAACGGCGACGCTCTGAGTCGTTGCGAGTGGATTCTCTGACCAGCCTTTCATTGTGTAACCATTATTCATCTGCGGAGATGGAGTCGTAATGTTGCAAGTTGTTGAACTGCCGTTATAGATGTCGCATGCTCGATTCGTTATGCCGAAGCTCGAAGCAGATGCATCTTGCATCGTGAAGGTTGCCGAAATAGAACGTTTTGTAATTGCATAGTAAGTTGTCGCTTTAGTTGCCGTCACAACTCCATTCGGAGAATAATCTGGTGTGGTAGCACCCCTAGTCTCTGTCCAACCAACTAGGTCGTAGCCTGGTTTCATGTTGACGGTAGGGATGGTTTCGGTGCAACTATCTGAAGCTGCGTTCAGTTCACAATTATAACTCGTAGCACCCGAAATCGTTCCGGCCGAAGAATCATGAAGTTCAAATTTAATGGTGAAACCTTTGCTAACTATTGCATAGTAGCTCTCTCCGCCACTAACAGAAATTTTAGCACCAGGCTGTATTGATGCTAGTTCTGCATCTCTATCTGTGTTCCAGCCAAGAACAGCATATCCATTTAGGCCGGTAAGATTTGGGGCCGTGACTTCGCACTCTGTGGCTCCGTTAAATTTATAGCAACTATCAGAACCGCCCGACTTGGATGCGGTCGAACTGCTTGTTATATTGAACGAAACTTTTGTTAATGAGGCCTCTCTCGTGATTGAATAATATTCTTTACTGTTTGTCAGCTCGAGCGTCGTAATCGTTGGTCCGATTTCTGCAGTTGTGATGTTCTTTGCAGAATCTAGGTCGCTCGCTGAAGCCCAGCCGATTGCAACATAGCCTGAGTTTGCGATCAACGTCTGAATATCAACTGAACATTTTGATGCACCATTATATAGTTCGCAACTTTCTTCATAGCTGGTACGGCTAGTTGCGGCTGAATCTTGAATCGTGAATGATGCAGTTAATGGATTGGTACGTTTAGTGATGGAATAGAACGTCACGTCACTTGTCAGCGTTAGCGTATCGTCGAGCGATGTCGCTTCATGAAGGTCTTTGGCAGCCGTCGTGTTGTCTGCTGTAGCCCAACCTATTACTGTGTAGCCTGGTTTCGCAGTTAATGTAGGAACGTTTATTTCACATGATGGACCAGTCGTTTCACAATAAGTGTCGCCTTCAGATTTCGTGGCTGCATGCGGGTCTTGAATGACGAAGTTAGCAGTAAAGCCATTTATGTCGAGACGGACGACAGAATAGAACTCCTCTCCGCCATGAATCGATATAGGTTCAGATACTGGATACTCAGCAATGTCACTCCCGATACTCGTGCTCCAGCCGAGAGCAGTCTCTCCCTCTTCGGTCGCAATAATTGGCGGGTCAACAAAACATGAGCCGCTCGCATTGAAAATATTGCAACTTACTTCTTCGCCGTCGAACATCGCAGAGACTGGATGATAGGTTACGGTGTAGAATATCGTATCGTCAGAAATCTCTACTTCTTCACCTTCTTCAACACTTGGGAGTGTGGAGTTTATCTTCTCGGACCAACCGAGAGCCATATATTCTTCTTGTTCGGACAGGCTTGGAGTCGTAACTTCACATGAGGTCGTGCGATTAAAGATGGTGCAGGTAGCCGTGGAGGTTTCTTCGGAAACAGCCATGTTGTCTAGAACCTCAAATGTAGCTGTAAGCCTTCGGCTTGTGATGGCATAAAAGACTATATCGCCGGATATATCTATTTCTTGCCCAACTGAGAATTCTGCAGTTGTTGCGTCTTTGTTTCTTGACCAGCCAAGAATCTCATAGCCAGTACGTGAAATGGCTGGGAATGTAATGGCGCAACTCAGTTCAGTAGATTCGCAAGAAGTCGATTTATTCTCGCCGCTTGCGCCGTTCGTATTAAAGAGCGCTACTCGCGTGTAAGTTGAGGGAGTCGGAGGAGTTGGTGGGGTTGGAGGAGTTGGGTCGTCTGGAGTAGGGTCATCTGGAGTAGAAGGTGCATCTGGTTTGCTTGGTGTGTCCGGAGTAGAAGGCGTGCTTGGAGTGCTTGGGGTTCCGCTACCTCCTTTACTTGTGTCTGGCACCGATGAACTATTGTTTGATTGTTTGGAATTATCTTGCTGCTTATTATTAGAGTTAATTACGACATTAATGCTTTTAATTGTTACATTCCCTGCCTTGTCGGTAACGGTAACGGTATAAGCACCACTTTTGGTGACTTTAATTGATGATTCGGTAGAGCCAGTGCTCCATTTTATACCGCTAACGCCAGAAGCTTCGTCGGTTGCGACGGCGTTGATTATGACTTCGGAGTCTCCGACTGATTGTTTAGAAACTTCTACTGCAGGAGGAATTGAATCGATTCTTTCAACCTTAACGGTTCTAATGTCGGACAAGAAACCAAAATAATCTCTAGCTTGGACTCGATATACGCCGTTCGCATTAATGAGGCGCGAGTCTTTCTGTTGCCATGTTTTACCACCATCAAAAGAGTACTCGAGTTCTTTCACGGCGCCAGAGTTGTCGACATTGACAACTAAAGTCGCTTCTTTGGCCCAATTTGTTGGAGAACCTGTGACGCTTCTAATTTTTAGCGTTGATTCGGATGAGGCTAATTTCGTAATCTGGAAACTGTATTGTTTTTCGCCAAAAGTAATTTGGTGGGTGGATTTCGAAGACGAGAGGTTGACGGTCGTACATCCGACAATGTCAGAGGGATTGCTGCTTCCTTCGCATGAGAACGAAAGAGAATCTTCTGAGGTGTAGATAATATAAGATGTGGTACTCTCCGAAAATTCTGGGTAGAATTTGCCATTTGTTAGAGAAATTGCAATCGTTTCCTTGCGGAGAAGAAAATGATAAACCAGAAAACTACCGCCACCGAGAACGATTAGAATTATGATTATGACAAGAAGAATATTTAGCTTCTTGTGTCGATTTTCCTCCACGACTTCCATTTATTAAAGTATAGCATAAGAACGATAAATAATTCAACTTTTGTTTTTTAAAAAAAGCAAAAAGAGACTGGCTTTCGCCAGTCTCCGCTGATGCGCGCCCACCCTAGGGCACATTGGTTTGTTTTAATCCGCTGTTTTTGTTTTAATGTAGTCTCCACACTCCACTAAGTTTGCTCAGTGGAACCCTGTGAAGCGTATCAGCTTAAGTTTATTTTAATAAACTAATTATGCTTTGTCAAGTAAAATAACATAAAAAATGTTGTATTTTTTACCAATCTTCAACTAGCGTGAAATCGTGGCCTGCGATAGAGATAATTGACTCTGGCTGTGCGCCACGAGAAGTAAGCTCGGCCCTGATTCCGAGCTTTTTCATGATATCGCGAAGACGGTTGACAGATGCATAATTATTAAAATCGGTACGTCTTGCGAACTTTTCTATTTTTTCGCCATGGACAACGAATTTTTCGCCATCTTCTTCTTCGATTTTTTCGACGCTCCAAGACGTTTTTACTGTGTCTGGGTCGAGAGAAATAGTTGGCAATTCATCAATCGCATTTTCTTCTTCAGCAACGACTTCTCTCGGCTTAATGTTATCTTTCAGGGCGCGTAATAATTCCTCGATTCCTTGGTGCGCAGAAGAAGATATTGTGTAAATTTGAGCTTCTGGATTGACTTTAAGGATAGATTGTTTTTGAATATCGATTAATTCTTCGTCTAGGCCTTCACATTTTGTAAGCGCGACAATTTCCGTTCTTTTTCCTAAATCTGAGTATTTTTCGAGCTCTTTCCTAATGGTTTTATATGCTACGCCAGCGTCTTCATTATATACGTCAACAAGATGGAGAAGAACAGCGGTCCTGTCCACGTGGCGCAAGAACGCATGACCAAGACCTTTTCCCTCCGATGCGCCTTCTATTAGTCCAGGGATATCCGCAATGAGAATGTCTTTGTCGTCAATTGTTGCGACGCCCAGATTTGGGGTGATTGTCGTAAATGGATAGTCTGCGATTTCTGGTTTCGCGTTCGAGACTACGGATAGGAATGTCGATTTACCAGCGTTAGGAAGACCTACGAGTCCTACGTCTGCAAGAAGTTTCAGTTCGATTTCTGCTTCGAACACCTCTCCTGGTTCGCCGACTTCGGCGATGATTGGAGCTTGACGAGTCGACGATTTGAAGTGAGCGTTGCCAAAACCACCGTCGCCGCCTTTTGCAATAACAGCTTCTTCTTTGTCGCGGACTAAATCTGCAATCACTTTTCCGTCACGCTTCACGATGGTACCAATCGGGACTTCGACAATGAGGTCTTTCCCGCTACGTCCAGCGGAACGAGTGCCGGAGCCATTCTTTCCGTCTTCCGCTTTTAACTCTGGATTATAACGAAAGTCTAAAAGAGTATTCGTGTCCTTGTCGGCTCGAAAAATAATTGAGCCACCACGGCCACCATCGCCACCATCTGGACCACCTTTCGGAATATAGATTTCATGTCGAAAGGAGACGGCACCATCGCCGCCTTTGCCAGCTTGGAGTTTTACTTTTGCGGTATCAACAAACATATATATATTATACTATATTTCTACTGTTTTATAAAGCTAGAGGGCTTCGTGAATAAATGAGTAGTTTCCCCACTCGGATTCTGAGTAGGTATGAGTAGCAATGCGCCCCCAGCCTTGTGGTCCGTTCATATCGGAAATAGTGATTGTGCCATCACCGTTGACAGATTCAACGATACCAACGTGTCCGTAATATCCTCCTTCAGCAACAAAGACTGCTCCTGGTTCTGGATTACGGTCAATACGATAGGCGCCATACAATTGGTCATCCCAATAGCGGGCATTGCCTAGACCCGTCGGGAGAGGCATGCCGAGTTCGTAACGACGTTGCCATGCGTACCAAGTACACCAACCATAAGGCATTGGGTTTGAGCCGGAATATGAGAGCGAGATATAAGAAGTTGTGTAAGTTGGGGTTGGGGCAGGAGCTACATATTCTGGGCGTTCTGTTTCTGGCAGTTCGCCGCCCGGAATGACAATCTTTGTGCCTGCTTTAACTCCACGAGCACCCAAATTATTCTTCTCTTCGATTTCTTCAGCAGAGGAGCCATATTTGTCAGCAATAGAAGATGTCGAATCGCCTTCCTTGATGGTGTAGACTATGCCTGGGACGCTTGGTAGATAAATCGTTTCCCCTTCATCAAGGCTTGTGGTTTTGAACCCATTAGACCAACGAATTTGGTCTGTTGAGAGGCCGAATGCTTCGGCGATATCCTCCATGGACTCATCTTCGCCAACTTCGTATTCAATTACGCCTTTAGCGAGGGACGAAGTATCGACGATATTGGTTTTCTCAATGCGCGTTGATGCGGTTTGATTGATGGAGTATTGTGTAACAGCAGAGATATAATCCATATTTAGATAACTGGAGGAGCTCAAAGAAACGTTATTTGCGATTTCGGCAACCATATAGAGTTCTGATAGCTGGTCGACAGAAACAGTGTAGTTGTTGTCGGAGATTGCCATCATGATAGGGACGCCGTTTTCTTCGACGTTCTTATTTTTGGAACCAAAATAAACAACACTGATAATAGCAAGCGCCGACAAAATATAACTAATAGCCGCTAGAAATGGGCTTTTGCTAGATTTTGAAGATTTCTTAGTTTTCATAATTGAGCGTTGCAGAGGACTTGGCAGTGGTCGTAGATGTTCTGAAGATGCTCATCCTCTGTACTACTATAATACATCAAATAATCGTCTCCTGTCAAGAAATAAAGGTAAGTGGTATCCGCTGGGTTGGCTGTAGAAATAAGCACTGTTGCCCCTGGATTTGAGATTGGTCCGCAAGGTAAACCAGAGTATTTGCGAGTGTTATAGCATGAATCAATATCCAGGACCGAAGCGTTATCCGTGTAAATTGCTCGGGCTGGGTCGACTTGGTCCGCCGCGTAGGAAGCAGTAACGTCGCTACCGAGCGCCATACCGTATTTAAGGCGAGTCCAGAAGACCTGTGCAACTTTTTTCTGATTATCCTCAGAGACGACGCCTGCCTCTTTTTGGACTATAGATGCTATGATTATTCCCTCGTGTAGGTCGTATCCTAAAGCGGCGAATTTGTTAATTAAATCATTTTCTTTGACTACGGAGTAGAGTTCGTCTAGCATCCGTTCGATAATGTTTTCGACGGACTCTCCTTTGTAGAATTCATATGTTTCGCCAAAGAGGTATCCTTCTAGAGACGCACTTGCTGGTTTGTCACGTAAAACTGGGTGAACGTAGTTCTTAGAAAACGCAGATTCGATTTCACTAGCACTGTAACCTGCCGCCAGAAGCGTCTGTTTTATCTGCGCGAGCGTTTCTCCTGGTTTAATTGTTATTGTGAAAACATTGGCTCCAGTACTGCCTTCGAGGAGCTTCGCATAGATTTGAGAAACACTCATGAACGGAGCAAATTTGTAGCTTCCGGCTTTAAGCTCATTACTGTTGCCAGCAAGCTTTGCGAAAACTTTAAAAGCGAGCGAGCTTTTGATTAGGTTAGCTTTCTTGAGCAAATCGGCAATAGTGGACACGGTCGAACCGTCTTCGACCGCAAATTCAACATACGTGCAACTCTTCTCGTCGGTAGATGAATTATCGTTTTTACAGTTCGTTGAATCGTCTATTGCTGAAATTGCCGAGTTATACCAAATCGCTATTCCGACACATCCTAAAACAACGACTGCGCCGATTATGGCGACGATTTTCATTATCTTTCGTCTTGCCGGGCTTCCACTTATCGATTCAAAAGGAATGTCATCGTTTTTTTGGGTGCGTTTCGATTTCTTTTTTTTTGGCTCTGTATCTTCTTCAGTTTCTTGGGCTGGCGACGTTTCTTCTTCGGTGACTGTTTTTTGTCTTTCGGCAATACGGCGAGCAACATTTTCCAGGAAATCTTGAAGAATAATCGTGGCGGCTTCCATATCAACATCACCAGCTTTTTTGTTTATGCCGCCTTTTCTATTATTTAGGTTTTCTTTTGCCTGAACTGAGGTAAGCGATTCATCTTGGAAGTAAATTTTCACGTCTTTTCGGTTCGGTTTTGCTTCTTGGAGATTACGACTTAATTCGTTCGCGAAGTTTTTTACGTAATCACTCTGCGCGGTAGTTTGTCCGTTTAGATTGCGTGGCATGCCAACAACAATCGCATCGATGTCTTGGATTTGGCAAATGCGAATGATATTCGAAATTTCCTGACCGTCGACGGGGACCATACTTAGAGGCACGGCAATTTTAACGCTTGTGTCCGCCTTGGCTACCCCTATGCGTTTTTCTCCTACGTCTAGCGCGATTAACTTCATAGCGGGATGATTTTATTCCTCGACAGAAAGTTCGATTTGAACTTGGTTTGGATTAGATGGAACTGAGTTAACCCAGAAGTACGATTTTGTTGCTTTGGCGCTGGATATTCCTGGGAACGAGTCTTTCAGAATAGGCTCAATGCGTCCAATTTTCTCACCTTGGATTTTTTCGAGAACTTCAGTTTCACTGATTTCTGGACCATATTTATAGGCGGTCTTGAGTTTGGCGCTATAGTTGTCTCCGCTTTCAGTGAAATATTCGACGTATGGGTCTCCTACGGAATAAAGTTTCTCTTTTTCGTTTAGTTTAACTTTGTCTTTGATGAATTCTTCCAGACGAACTTTATCGATTGTGTAGACGGTATAGGTGGTTTTTGTGGATATCTCTGGAGTTGTTCCCTCTTTTACTTCTTCTCCGACTGCTGGGGTGATCTTCGGGTCGGTTGTGGAAACCTTAAAGCTCGCGTCAATAGGCATGACAGTATCGGACAACTTAACATAAAGTTGGTTCTTGTTGTCGTCCTTGTTTTCACTCTTTAGCTTGTCGATTGCTAAGTCTACATCGCTTTGCTGAACGATTGTTACGATTTCAGACGTACCGCCGGAAATATCTGAGCTTCCTGCGACGTAGATATTGCTAGTTGATGAGGTGCTCCAACCGCTTCCCGTAGAAGAAATATTGTAGTCCTCGCCTGGAGCTGAGGCTTTGATTGGAAGAGAAGCTTGAACTTCGCAGGCGTCTGTTCCGAAGTGAAAATCGTCGTTATAGTTTACACATGCAGTCTTGAAGGCACTTGGAGTCATATCGGTTGGGCCTGCAATAGCTACATCTTCAGTTGTAAGATAATCTAGACCATTGTTTGAAAATCTCGTTCCTGAAGAGACGGTTATTGAGCCTGGACCGATAAAGTTAGCGATTACGGACACGGTTCCGGTCGCGGATTCGCCAATATCTTTTTTGCCAGTGGCGGTGAATTTCACCGTCTGGTCCTTTTCAACCTTTTCCTCACGGATATAAAACTTTCCTACTTTTGCGTCTTCATCCGCCGGTTGTTTTACGAAGATGACATTTTCCGAGAAGTTCGATGATGTCGTACGGACAGAAATTGAAACTTTTACGTTCGGAGCAATTGTGAAAGCCCAAATTAAGAAAACGACTATTCCGATTAGAAAAACGATTCCCAGGATAATGATGATTTTGTGGTCGCTTATCCATGCGACTATTGGAGAATTGTGTTCTTTTTTTTCTTTTTTTGCTTTCGCTGGTTTTTCCTTTTTCTTTTTGTCGCCGTCTTTTGAGACTTCTTTTTCATCAGATTCTTCTGGCTCGTCTTCTTCTTCGTCGTCATCAGACTCTTCAGATTCGGTTTCCTTTTCTTCTTTCTCGTCCTCTAGTTCATCGTCATCGTCTGACTCTTCTGGCTCAGTCTCCTCTTCGGACGCAGGTTCTTCTTCTTTTTCTTCTTCTTTAGGCGCAGATTCTTCTACTTGAGCGCCGGGCATAATGGGGCGGGATTTGAGCGAAGGAGCTACTGGAAGGTTAGCGGACATCGCAAGTTTCGTGAGAGAATCGTCCGTTGAAACGAGAACGACGGCTTTGCCTTCGGTTTTTGCCGTACGCGCAATGAGCTTGATGTTTACGGCGCTTAAAAGCACGGATGGCTTTTTAGGCGGGACAAGTGCAATAACTTTTTTGTCAGAAGATTTAAGCTTTGAAAGAATATCAGTAATATCGTCACTTGATTCGATATAGATTGTTTCTTTGTTCATATAAAATAAATATATCACATTTTTAAAAGCTTGTGTTAAAATAAATGTGATGGGCATTTTTAATTTTGGTAAAAACAATTCGCCCGCTACACCTATCACTCCTGGTAGTGTTAACAGTGTAGCTCCTACTACCGCGACCGATACAGGTCGTTTGGCTGTGCTTGCTTTAAATACCATTCAAGATGGGGTAGTAATCGTCAATAAAGACGGCGTGATTAAATTCATCAATCCTGCGGCTGTTGATATGACGGGGTGCGAGAAGGCCGATAATGCCGTCAATTTGGACTTTTCATTGATCATGAAATTCGAAAAGACGGATGGCTCCGTAGTCGACGAAAAGAATAACCCTTTTCTTAATGCTGTTAAGACAAATCAAGCGTTTGATTCACGTGAATATGTGCTTTTGTCAAAACTCAACGATAAGAAGACTCCGCTCGCACTTAGATTAACTCCTTCAGGTGATGCGCGAAGCGATAGAATTATTACTTTCAGGAATATTGCGAAAGAACTCGAGGAAGAAGGCTCCCAGACCGAGTTCATTTCGACGGCGAGTCATGAAATGCGTACTCCAGTCGCCTCGATTGAAGGTTATCTTGGACTTGCACTTAATCCACAGACAGCAACGATTGATGAACGTGCGAGACAGTATTTGGAATCTGCGCATAGCGCAAGTAAACATCTTGGGAACTTGTTCCGAGATTTGCTTGATGTAACAAAACTTGATGACAAACGCATTCGTGTACGACTTGTTCCGTTGGAACTTACCGGTTTCGTGAAGAAGTTTGCTGACGAATATATACCTAAATTTGCTGAGAAGAACATAAAATATAGTTTTGGTTCGGACGACGCAAAGAGCCAGCGCTTCTCTGGTGGAAAAAATATTACTCAAGTCGTTTATACGTTTGCAGATGTAGATTTTCTTGGGGAAATTCTAGCTAACTTGATTGAAAACGCCATAAAATACACTCCAGAAGGTGGTGCGGTATGGGTAAATGTGCAAGGTGATGGCGACCGCGCATTAATCAATGTAACAGATACCGGTATTGGCATTGCGGCAGAAGATTTGCAACATATTTTCCAAAAGTTTTATCGTGCCGACAATTCTCAAACCAGAACTGTAGGTGGTACTGGTCTTGGTCTTTATCTGGTGAAAGCTCGGGTCGAGGCGATGGCTGGGCGTGTATGGGCGGAAAGCGCGTTTGGCGAGGGCTCAACTTTTTACGTAAGTCTCCCAAGGCTAACTGCAGAAGAATTTGAGAAGCGTCAAATTGCGGAACAAAACCAGCGCGCGGTGCAAGCTTTCGCGGAAACAGGCATGCAAGCTACCGCCAAACAACCTGTTATGTCTACTTCGCCTGGAGCTCCGGTCCAGGGTCCTACTTTCGACCCATCACTTCTCGCACAATCCGCTCCTGCGCAACCGGTAGCTATGCCGCAGCAACAAGTGGCCCAGCCACAACAAATTCCTATGCACCCCCAACAAGTTCAGGCACCCACTGTTCAACTTTCTCAGCAGATAAGGCCTATAGTTCAAGCACCTGTTTATCAACAGCCAGTCGCGCCTTCAGTGGGAGTTGCCCCGGCCTTGCAACCGACGGCAATGATTCAACAGCCAGTGCAATCCACAGTTCCGCAAGCCGCTCCGGTCCAGCCACTTCAGGCACCGGTCATAAATCCAGCTCAGCAACCTGCTAATCCAAATGCTGTAGGGATACCTGTGCCACCACAAGTTCAGAACCCTGCACAATATGGTGGTGCACCTATACAAAGTAATCAAAATATAATACAATAATCGTAAATGGAGGAAACAATTTTATGACAAAAATAATGGTGGTTGAAGATGACCAGAGCCTTAGAGAAATTTATTCGATTAGACTAACCGCCGAAGGTTATGAAGTTGTTTCTGCTGGCGATGGCGAAGAGGCTCTTGCAATTGCCGTTAAAGAACGCCCCGACCTTGTTATCAGCGACGTAATGATGCCAAAAATCAGTGGTTTTGATATGCTCGACATTTTACGTTCGACTCCAGAAACTAAAGATATAAAAGTGATTATGATGACTGCTCTTTCTTCTGACGACCAGAGAAAACGAGGTCAAAGTCTTGGAGCAGATAGATATCTAGTTAAGAGTCAAGTTGGAATTGAAGATGTCATTTCTGCGGTGCATGATGTTCTAGGCGGTGCGGCTGGCGCACCAATGCCAAACATGCCACCCGCACCAGAAATACCTGAGAATCAACAGATGACTGTACCGAAACCAGTTGTCGCAGACGATGCAGGAGTCGTTCCTCCGGCACCAGTTGCGCCTTCCACGGTTCCTCCAGTTGCCCCAGCGCCAGTCACGCTGGCACCAGTTGCTCCGGCTCCGATGCCACAACAAATGCCTGCCGCTCCAGTAGCTACACCAGTTACCCCAGTTCCTCCAGTTGCCCCAGCGCCGATAGCACAACCGATACAAGGAGTTCCAAATGGTCAACCAGTCCCACCAGTCCAACCAACCGTCCCACCAATCCCAACAGTACCGGCTCAATAAATTTCTAGCGGAAAGATTAGGAATTAGTCGTCGCGAAGCTGACGATTTGATTGCAAGCGGAAATGTATTTGTTGACGGCAAGGTTGCTATACTCGGCACAAGAATAACCGATGAATCTTCGGTAAAGGTTAATGGAAAAATTATCCCATTTACTAATGTATATATATACTTGGCGATGAATAAACCCGTCGGATATGTCTGCTCGAGAAAACAACAAGGAAACGTACCAACAATCTATTCTCTTTTGCCAAAAAAATATCAAGGTCTTAAAACCGTCGGGAGATTAGACAAAAACTCGTCTGGCCTGATTCTATTTACGAATGATGGTGATTTTGCATATCAAATGACACATCCAAAATTCGTAAAATACAAGACTTATCACGTTGAGTTGAATCGCGACTTGGAACCTCTGCATCAGCAAATGATTTCCGATTTCGGAATCAAGTTGCCGGATGGCGTCTCTAAACTCAGTTTATCCAAACTTGATGAGAACTCGCGAAAAAAATTCCAGGTTGAAATGAGTGAGGGGAGGAATCGCCAGATTCGTAGAACCTTCGAAGCGCTTGGGTATGAAGTAAAAAAACTCCATCGCATAAGCTTTGGTAAATATAACCTAAATGACCTAAAGCCTGGGGAGTTTGTTGAGTTAGTGACTGAGTAGTTTCGAGAGTTTATCTCGGAGGCTTGATTTGTCTGGCGTAACTAGAAGCGTATCGACTGCAACGCGCAATAGGCCTAGACAGTTGATGTATGAAGCATCGGCGGCTTCGTGTTTTTTTTCTGAGTCGTCTTGGAAAACGAAATCAGGAAGTTCGGTTGGGTCTAATAAATGAATGATTGGTCGCTTCAGGAAAGGAAGTGATTTGTACCAGTCGGAGACGGCGAGCGTTTCTTCGAGCGGAAGAAGATTTGAGCTTCCACCGCACAGGAATATGTCTGACGGTAAAGGCTCGATGTTTTTAAACTCTTCTAGCGCGAGAGAAACTCCTGCTAGCCAGACCGAGAAGCTACGGTCGAGAGCAGCGGTAGTCTTCGTTATCAATGAGTCAGAAATCTTCGTATCGTCTAGGCTACGTTTTATCATCTCGGCTTTTTTCGGAGTAATCTGAAGAGATTCGGCGATTTGTCTAGTGAAGGCGTTGCCACCGATATTGAACATTTTGGTGCCACAAATATCGCCAGAATCTACGACAGCGATTCCGGTTGAGTTGGCGCCAATATCGATAATGACGGCAGAAAAATCTACGTCAACATCGTCACCTAAACATGCTCTGCAGATAGCGAATGGACTGACTACGACTGTTAGTAATTCGAGTTCGAGTTCTGCGCAAATCTTTTCAATTGCGGACGTTGCGACGGACGGGGCAAAGGCGGTGTAATATTCTACTATAACCTCAGCACCCTTAAAACCTACTGGGTTGTTAATGCGGTATCCATCAATCGAGATTGAGACTACTGCAGAATTAATCAAGCTAAGTTTTATGTCTTGATTATCGGTTTCTAGAGATAGTTCTGATTTGAACTTTTCGAGATTTCGTTTCTCGATCTTATCTAAGAGCTCTCTTAGCTCGGATTCGGTTACTGGTTTATTCGGCGTGTCTCGGCGATAGCGAATTGTTGAAGTTTTACTTTTAACTAGTTCGCCGGAAAGGCTAACAACCACGGATTTCGCCTTCTCTCCGGTTTGCGACTCGAGTGAGGCGATGGCTTTTTCACAAACGCTTACGACGCCTGGAATATTTACGATGCGACCTTCTTTCATATTCCCAGGAAGTTGCGGGGCGTGGGAAAAGCCTAGGACGCGAAGTTTGCCTGAAGATAATGTCTTTTTGAATTTAATGGATTTTTCTGGCTTCTGTGGGTTGAATGGTTTTGCAAGAGCACACTTAACAAAACTCGAGCCTATATCTAGCGCGAGTAGGGTTGATTTTTGCTCTGAATTGGTGGAGCTTTCAGGGGATGTCGGTAACTTCAAAAAGCTCATGCATTTATTATAGCATGAGCCTTCAATTATTCAAGAACTGCTTTAATGCGACGAACCCCAGCTGAACTGGATTCTTCTTTTTTAATCTTGAAGTGTCCAAGGACGCCAGTACGTTCAACATGCGGACCGCCGCACACTTCGCGAGAGACTGGATTATCGAAATCGCCTATCGTGTAGACTTTTAGCTTTTCAGGATATTTATCCCAGAATTGACCATGTGCTTTGAGCGTATTCTTTGCATATTCTTTGTCGTATTCGTCAAATACAACTGGCAAGTCCGCCTTAATCCATTCATTAACTTGTTCCTCGACTTTCACTATCTCTTCTGGAGTCATTTTGTGGTCGAGATTAAAGTCGAAGCGAATACGGTCAGCAGTAATGTTGCTTCCCTTTTGACAGATGTTTTTATCAACGTGTTTTTGGAGGGCGGCCAGACAAAGGTGAGTTGCGGTATGGTACTTCGTAGTCATCTCGCCGTGGTCTTCTAGACCGCCTTTAAACATACCTTTACTTGCAGTTTTTGAGCGTTCACGCTGTTCTTTTAGCGCCGATTCGAATTCTTCCTTGTAGTTTTTTGAAAGCGAGATGTTCTGACGATATACTTCCTCAACGGAGATTTCAAATGGAAAGCCGTATGTATCTTGAAGTTTGAACAGGTCAAAGCCGGTTAGGGTGCCATTGCTATGAAGTACCATTTTTTGAAGTTCTTTAAGACCTTTATTCAAGGTTTGGCGGAAGGCTTTCTCTTCCTTTTCTAGAATCTCGAGTGCGTTGTCGCGGTTCGTAAGGATGCTATCAGGGAGTGAGGCGTATTCTGCTTCAATGGTGGAGATTGTATCACGAAGGAAGTTTTGTGCGATACCTAAGTCAAGTGCTTTCAAAATGGCGCGTCTAACAAGGCGGCGGAGTGCGTAACCTTGAGCCTTGTTGCTTGGCGTGAGGCCTTGGGCGGCAAGTAAGTAGGCGCCTCTTAAATGGTCGCAAATAATGCGCATTTCGTCAGTGTTGTTGTCGTAGGTTTTTCCAGATAGTTCCTCGAGTTTCTTGATGATTGGTTGCATCAACGAAATTTTGAAGACGTCGAAGCTACCCATCGAAGCTGCGGCGAGACGTTCGAGTCCGCCGCCAAAATCGACGTTTTTATGTTCAAGCTCCGAGAATGAGCCGTCTTCGTTGCGGCGATATTGCATGAAGACTTGGTTGCCGATTTCCATGAAACGGGCACCGTCTGATGCTGGGTGGCTTTTGCCGTATTTTTCGACGTCTTGTTTATCTTCGCCAAAATCGTAGAATACTTCGCTATCTGGTCCGCAAGGGTCTCCGATTGGCGTTGTTTCGATTCCTCCGCCTCTAGACCACCAGTTTTCCTTGTCGTTATAAAAGAAGATGCGTTCGCCATCTTTGATGCCGCGTTTGTCTCCGTTCTCGGCAGTATCAATCTCAACAATCTCCGCTTTTACGCCAGCTTTTTCAAAAACAGATTGCCAGATTTTGGCCGCCTCGGTATCTTTTGGGATGCTATATTTTTCTGAGCCGATAAAACAGGTGACATAGATTTTTTCTGGGTCAAGACCAATGACTTTAGTAAGGAACTCGAAATAGTTTTCGATTTGTTCTTTCTTAAAGTAATCTCCGAGGGACCAGTTGCCAAGCATCTCGAAAACTGTCGTGTGCCTTGGGTCACCGACGTCTTCGATATCTTGAAGACGCAGACAAGGTTGGGAGTCGGTCAATCTGGTTCCGTCAGGATGTTTTTCACCTAAAAGGTATCTTAAGAGAGGTTGCATACCTGAGCCAGTAAAAAGGGTCGTCGGGTCATTTTCAAGAACAAGTGGAGCTGGAGCAATGGCTTTATGACCTTTTGATTGTTGGAATTCTAAAAATTTTTGACGGATTTCACTAGCATTCATGGTTAATTATTATACCATAAATAGCGATGTTTTCTAGAAAAAGTCTTAGTGGTGGCTTGGGACGAGGTCTCGGTGGAAGAGGGGAGCAGACGTAACAGTTCCCTTCGGAGTTAGCGTAATAAGACGAGCCCCACGAGTCGAATCATTGCCATAGCACGAAAGACCAGCGCAGGAAGTCTGGATAATTCGTATGCCGTCTAAACAGTCCTCAAAGTTATTCTTGTGGTCATGCGCAAAGACAGCGGCGCGGACCTTGCCACTTTTGACCCATTCTGAGAATTGCTTCGTATTTTTCCAAGATGGACAAGGACATTCTCCTAGGATACCGGCGGATGGATGGGCTAGAGACAGACGTAAACCCCTGTATGGGCCATGCGCGCGAACGCTGGCAAGGAATTTTTGGTCTCGGATATCGAAGAGGCGAAAAACATCTGGGACGATAATGTGTTGGAAGACAATGGTCGGCGGGCAGTTTGGGTCGGAAAGAACGGCATTCGTATAGTCTAAAGTAGCCTGTTTAGTTTTCTTAAAGGATATGCCGTAATGAGTAACCTTTGTACCGGCACAGTCAAGGAACAGGAGTCGGAAGACTAGATTTTCGGATTTATCAAGCAGGTCGATGTTGTATCCGCTCTTGCACGAGCGTGCTGAAATAGCTGGTGTGAGGCAGTTTTTAAACGAACGGTAGTAACTTAGCTGGTTAGCAAAGGATGTCGTTACATAGTTGTCGTGGTTGCCAGAAACCACCGTGAATGGGGTTTTGTCCCCTGCGGTGACTTCGACTATTGTACGAATCATTTTTTCGAGTTGCTTCTTTTTGTAACCGCCGACTCCAGAAATCATATCTCCTAGAAATACGATAAAATCTGGCTCTGCCTTTTCAACAAGTCGCCTCAAGATTGTTCTCTCGTAATCTTCTGGAAGGCCATGAACTTGGACATCACCGAGAACGAGTATTTTGTAATTATTTGTCTTGAATTTTAACATGGTAAAATATGGTGTGACTATTATACCATGGAATATAAGCATTAAAAAATCCCCCGGATGGGGGATTCGAAGAAAAGCTAGAACTTGAGTTCGACGTTATGAACGGTTGCAAGAGTTGTGTAGAGTACACGGAGGTCGGTGCGGATAATATGAAGGGTGTCGTGGAGCTCTGGGTAGCGACTCTTTGCCTGTTTGAGAACCGGCATGAGCATTTCATGAGTTTCCTTAATGTTTTTTATGATGGAGGCTTCGTCCATAATTCCTTCGGCCGTCGACAGATTCATGAATCTGTCAAGCCCCTTACAGACGAGTGCCTCACGGCTCTCAATGAGTTCGTTGTAGTATCTGCGTTTGACAGTCGATTTATCCTCGCCTTCATATGGAGTAATGGTCATAAACTTAACCCCGCGCCGAACGGTTTCGTTAACTGGAAGCGTAGAAAGCGATACACCGCAATCTTCTACGACATCGTGAAGCAGAATGGTTGCGACCATGTCATCCGTGGTTCCACGAAGCGCGACAGCATAGCATGCCATAAATAATGGATGAACGATATAGGGCTGTCCGTCCTTACGAACCTGTCCTGCGTGTTTCTCTCTGGCAAAACTCAGCGCTTTTTCACTCTCAGTGAAGTCGGCGCCTCGCAAAAATCCGCGTAGATACGTATACATCTTTTCTTCGTCGTAAATGTGCTTCATTTTTGACCCCTCCTTCAAAAAAGTGATGCGATAATTATAATATATATTTGGTATTTTTGCAAGTAGCGGCTTGCAATAAAAAATCCCCCGAAGGGGATTAGCTGTACTCCGTTGTCGGAATACGGGTTAGGAGAATCGAAAGCAGTGTGCCGATGGATATACCAGAAATGTTACGAAGAAGGTCTGTTGTTTCGAAAGCTCGTCCTGGGACGCCCTGCTGAATGTATTCATCAAAGAATGCTATTCCAAGGAATAGGATTAATGAAATAACTAACGCAGGCTTAAACTTCGGTATTGAAGCCGCAAAGGCTCTGTAACCAAAGAATGCTAAGACGAGATGGACGATAACATGTGCGTAATTTCGACAATACTCATGTATAACTCTTGTTTTTAGTCCTTTAATTCCGAGCTGTTCCAGAATCTTCTTAACAATTTCTGTTATCCGTTCGGATAGTGCACTACTACTTGTGCCAATCTGTTGGGATAGATATATGGCGACGAGCAAAGAGATGGTGAAAAATAACCACCTCAGTGCAATTCTCCATGAAGGTAACCTTTTCATCAATGTGCTCCCCCTCCCTATATAGGATACCTTCTATTATATCACATTTATGCTTTTTTTGCAAGCATTTTGAGGTTTTGTAGCTATTTGCTGACTATACCGCCGCCGAGACAGATATCGCCAGAGTAAAAGACAATACTCTGTCCTGAAGCGACCTTTTTTATCTCCTCATCAAAGAAAAGAGTCGCTCCGCTTAAAGTGGCCGAGATAAGAGGCGCACGGTGACGAAGGCGAACCAAGATTTTACCGTCTTTTGGCATATCGTTTGCGTCTCTCAAGAAAATGTTTTCCAGTTTTATTTCCTTAGTCCAAAGAGCTTCGCTATTGAGATTCTTTGAAATATAGACAATGTTTTTCTTGAGGTCTTTCTTTACCACGTAATAAGGGAGGCCACCACCAACATAGAGGCCGTGGCGTTGACCTATCGTGTAGAATACCGCGCCGTCATGGTACCCTAAAATCTTATCTGTTTCTAGCTCGCGGATTTCGCCTGGTTTGAGGTCGATATATTCTCGCAAAAAATCCTTCATTCCAACATCGCCAACGAAACAAACACCCATTGATTCTTTTTTGAAAGCATTAGATAAGCTGTGCTCCTTTGCGAGCTGCTTTACCTCTGGTTTTTTGAGGTCCGCTAGAGGAAATATCGTCTTTTCGACCGCGTCTTTAGATATACGGTAAAGGAAGTAGGTCTGGTCTTTATTATCGTCCCTAGCGAGTTTGAGTTTTCCGTCTTCAGATTTTGCATAATGGCCGGTTGCGATATAATCCGCACCTCGTTTAATTGACTCTTCGAAGAATAACTTGAATTTTATCTCTTCGTTACACATTATGTCTGGATTCGGTGTACGTCCAGCCTTGAATTCGGAGAGCATATAATCGACAACTTTTTCTTTATAGGCTTTTTCAAAATCAAAGACATAAAAATCAATATCTAACTTCGTAGCAACACGTTTTGCATCTGCTAAGTCTTCTGCCCATGGGCATTTCATGCCGGGGAGGTCTTTGCTCCAGTTCTTCATGTAGACGCCGACGACCTTATATCCCTGTTCTTTCAAAAGGACTGCAGAAACAGAGGAATCCACACCGCCGGACATGCCAAGATAGACAGTTTTAGACATTTTTTTGCCTTTCGTATTCGGAATTCACAACTTCGCAAATGATACGGCCGGCTTCCTTGATGTTTTCCTCATTGTTTAGGACTCCTAGTGTTAGACGCAAGGAACCGGCAATTTCTTCATCGGTAAGACCAATAGCGCGAAGGACATGAGACGGCTCACCTTTACTGGCGGAACAGGCAGAGCCCGTAGAAACGTATACTTCTTTCTCTTCAAGTTTAAAGATTAGGCGCTCAGCATCGAGACCCGGGAAAGAGAGCGGAAGAAAGTTCGCGAGTCGGTGATTTTTGTTACCAAGATAGACTGGTTCGACCTTGCATTTTTTTAGCTCGTTTTTAAGATTTTCCACAAGAGCCGTGTATTTTTTACGCGTAGCGGAGGCGTGGCCGTGAACTGCCTCTAGTGCTGTTGCAAAGCCGACAACGCCGGCGACATTTTCGGTACCAGAACGAAGCCCCCGCTCTTGTCCGCCGCCCATAATAACAGGGTTTAGGCGGGCGTCGTGGCCAACATAAAGCGCACCAACACCTTTAGGCCCACATACTTTTGCGGAATTAAGCGTTAATAAATCGACACCGAGTCTAGAGACGTTGATGTCCATCAAGGATAATCCTTGAGAGGCGTCAGAATGAAGCAAGAGTTGGGCAGTAATTCCCCTCTTCAGACGACTCAATCTAGTTTCTTTCAAAATGGCAGAGATTTCTGCGAGAGGTTGGATAGTCCCGAGTTCATTGTTTGCGAGAGAAACAGAGACAAGCTCAACATTATCCGTGAGCTTTTGCTTCAAATCGGACAAATCAATCAACCCTGTTTTGTCGACTTTTATGGTTTCAAAATCATAGTTTTTTGCGTTTTCGAGAACCGAAGCATGCTCGGTTTCAAGAACAAGCAATGTAGGCTTTTTTACAGGAGTAGAGTCGCTTTTTTGTCGCATTTTCGCTACGCGGTCAATTCGACTCGAAATTGCCGTAAAAGCAAGGGCGTTCGCTTCCGTGGCGCCACTTGTAATAACTAAGTCGTTCCCTTTTGCGCCAATAAAATTCGCAATCTTATTCTTTGCAGCTTCATAGGCTTCTCGAGCATCCTTAGCGGGAAGATAGGCGGAAGAAGGATTGAAAAAAGTCTCCGTTAGATACGGAATCATGGATTTTAAAACCTTTTCCGAAACAGGTGTCGCGGCGGCATGGTCGAGATAAATCATGGTTTATATTATATAATTATTCTTCTGTTTTTTCAAGTTCGCCGGCCTCTTTTTCGGCCTGAGTACCAAGTGGCACAAAGATAGATTCGGTGTCATCAGCTAGATTTTTGACCGTGAAGCTATTGGCTTCGCGGTCAAGCGTAAATGCGAAAGAATCATTCAATTCATAAAGCCAGTCGGTTGTTGTTTTGAGGACTTGACCTTCTTCTCCTTCGGTAAGTTCCCAGAGGGTTTCGTAATAGTTCGATTTATTAGTCGTCAGCTCACCGGTGCCATCTTCATGGAAGGTCCAGATTACGGTTGGAGAATCTTGTTTTTCCCAAGAACTGGTCTTAATGATGTATTGAGCGTCAGTCAGGACAACTTCTGGCTCGGGCTCCTTAAATACAAAGAAATAGAGGCAAACGCCAACAATAGCAAGTACACCGATAATGATGGCGACGATAACTATTGGGCTGATTTTTTTATCCTTAGAAAGCTTTTTTTCGGGCTCCATGCCATGATTATAGCATATTAATCTTAAGCGTGATATAACTCGCTCTTGATTAGTTCGAGATATTTATGGGTTGCTTGGATAAAATTGTTGAGTTCGGCACCTTGTAGTTTATAGTAGGCGGAGTTATTCGTCTTTTTGAAGACTCCATTTGGGCGAACTTCGTAGCGGAGGGTGATTTCTTTTTGGACTCCACAGTCAGTCCATGATTCGTGCCAAATCCAGAGGTTCTTGCGATGTTCAAAGAACTCTCTCTGATGGCCAGCTGGAATTGGGCCAAAAATCGTACGTCCGAGTTCGGATTCGGCGTTAATTTTGTCTTCTAGGGTTTTAGTAGAGAATTTTTTAGGCTTTAATAAAGAATCAAGGCTCGGCATCGGTCTATCTCCTCTGCAATATCATTAAGTTCGTTGTATATTTCTAGGTCTTGGCGCTCGAGAAAGCTAGGTGCTGGAGCGCTTTCATTCTGATTCGGGATTTGGAAGATTGAAGATATTTCTGACATTTTTGGTTGTTTCCTCGGCAACTTGCGTCTCCGAGACTCCCAATTTCGTTGATAACCATTTGGCGATATCTGCGATATTGCCAGGTTCATTTATTTTACCACGATTTGGCGGAGGTGTCAAGAAAGGCGCATCTGTTTCTAGGATAACGCGGGAAAGGATTTCTGGTCTGATATCTCTGTAGCATGAGAGCTCGGCAAAGGTCGCAAGCCCGTTTATACCAATATAAAAACCGTTATTTAATGCGTATTCGAGGTTCTCTTTTGAGTCGGAGAAAGAGTGGAGGACGCTTGGTTTCAGATTTGGAAAATTCTTTACGATAGCAAAGAAATCTGGAAGTGCATCCCTGACATGAAACGAGCAAGGGAGATTGAGCTTAATCGCAAGGTCGATGGTCTCTTCGAGGAGTTTTCTCTGAGCGGTTTTATCGTAGCCGCCATAGTGATAATCGAGACCAACTTCTCCAATCGCTACAAGTTTTTTGCTTGAAGAATCTAGTTGAGCCGAATCTTTTCCTGCCGATTCTGGGTGGATGCCGTAAGTCCAAAAAACATCAGAGTGCGATTCTGCAAATTCTCGCGCTTTAAGAGAGTCGTCATGAGTCGTGCCGATGCAGATAATCTGTTTTACGTTGCGTGATGTTGCGTTTTTTAGCATAAGTTCCGCTTGTTCAGCAGAGAAGAATTCGCGGTCATGAAGATGACAATGAGAGTCGACAAGATACATGTTTAAATTATAGCATGAAAAACCCCGACGGGTCGGTCGGGGAATTCATTAAAGTGCGGACAGGATAGGTTCGATTTTCTCGCGTTCCGATTCGCTCTTGGCGCGGACGTTGAGACAAAGGCGGAAGAAGTTCGGATGATTTTTAAAATAATGGAAATCATCGGTGGCGATTGCGGAAATGTGGTCCGGAATAAATCTATACCGTTTGTTGCTCTGTTCCTTCTGGTTGCGAAGCGCTACGGAATAGATAGTCTTACCATCGCCCTGGTTTACGCCTATAACTATGGCGTCAAGAAACCTGTTTGAACGTTTCAAATCGCCTCGAAGCGTGGTCGATGGATTGTAGATAAAGCACGTAACACGGTCACCGGGACGGAAAACGTCTTTCTGAAAGATTGATGGTTTACTCGTGGCTCGTGTGGCCAATTCCCTAAGATAGTCACCATACTGACGGTACTCTTGAGATTCGGATACCTTGAACATACGTTCAACGATGTCCTCTGAGGCAATTCCTTCGGCGAGCAAGTCGCTTGCTTTTTTGTACCAAACTGCACTGAGATGAAGGATACTTTCTTGGCCAATGTAGAGGAACTCATGTTCGCTCTTCGTCGGAATCGATGCTGAATAATACTCATCTGGAATTAGATAGCAAAGGTCCTTTTTTCTCATGTTACCCTCCCTGTTTTTAATGATGCTCCGTTTATAACGGCTATGCTTTTATTATATCATATTTTTACTATTTTTTCAAGATAAGCATAAAAAACGCCCCTTGGGAGGGGCGGAGAAGGGGGAGGCGCTACAGCTAGCGCGGGGTGCGGAACTCAAGCAGCGTCGATAGGACTGGGCTGGCCAGAGATGCAGAAAAGCATACGGTCGGCTTTGTCTCGGTCCGGAATGGACTGGGTGTAATAGTTCAGGTAGAGCCTGAAGTAATCCAGATGGGTTTTAAAAAACTCATAGTCCTCGGTCCGGAACACGGTGAATCCTTCGGGAACAAAGTCGATAAGATGCTGGCCAGATTGGTCGTAGACGCGAATTGTGAGAGCCGCGCTCTTAATTCTGACTTCTTCATCTTCTTCCTCTGTATCTGCTTTAACTTTCGCAAGTATTCCCGAAATAAAACGGTCGGGATTTTCCATAAAACAGGTTATGCGATTTCCGGTCTTGAACGTAGGTTTCTCAAACAGACAAGGTTTTGATTCGGCACCTTCAGCGATTTTTCTGATTTCACGCGCCTTAAAGGTGGAATCTTCTACGTCCTGCAGGAATCTTTCACGACGGTGGAAATCGGTTTCGGTTTTAACTTTTGCGGACATTTTCTCCGCATGTTTCTTCCAGAATCTGGCAAGAAATTGAAGGTTTTCCTTCCCCAGATTGACCATGTCGCGACGGTTCCTAAGATTGAGGTTTTCAGAGTTAACACTCCAAGGCATGAAATCATCGAAATAATCTCCGTGCATAATATCACCCCTTTCTATCTGTGAATGTACAGCCGTCAAGAGAGACAGCGAATTTTTGTGCTCCTATTATATCACATATTTTACATCTAGTAAATAATATTTATTCAAAAAACTGGCCCTAAGCCAGTCTTTCATTTAATAAGCGCGATTTTCCCTTTTTCGCTTAATCGGGTCGAGCTGACGTTTGCGTAGACGTAGTGATTTTGGTGTGACCTCTAGAAGTTCGTCGTCTAGGAGAAAATCAAGACATTGTTCGAGCGAGAGTTGAGTATATGGGGTGAGCTGGATTGCTCCGTCAGATGCGTGCGTACGCATGTTTGTTAATTGTTTCTCTCGGCAGATATTGAGGTCGATATCTTCTTTTTTGTTGCTCAGACCAACAATCATACCTTGATAGACAGGTACTTGCGGCGGAATAAATAGCGTACCGCGGGCCTGAGCCATATCAAGGGCGTAAGCGGTCGAAACGCCAGATTCGAAAGCAATCAGCGCACCATTTCTTTCTGGTTTGTATTTAGATTCAACTGGTTTGTATCCTTTTGGAATACTAGACATAATGACCGTACCCTTGGTCGCAGTCAACAGATTATTCCTGAGACCAATGAGCGCAGAGGTAGTTATTTCATATGTGAAACGAGTGGAACCCGTCGAAGTAATTTCAGTAGACTTTAAGTCGGCCTTGCGAATGCCTAGCTCTTGAGATACGGCGCCGACATATTCAGAATCAACCTCAATAGTGAGAGATTCGACTGGTTCGGATTTGATGCCGTCGATGTCTTTATAGACGACTTCTGGGCGCCCTGCTTCAAGCTCATAGCCCTCACGGCGCATTGTTTCTATAAGAACAGATAGGTGAAGTTCGCCACGTCCAGATACTTTGTAGCCAAGACCATCAGGAATAATTTTGAGAGCGATATTGGTTTCTAGCTCTCTCTCGAGACGTTCGGCAATTTGGCGAGAAGTAGTAAACTCTCCTTCTTTCCCTTTCAGCGGAGAAGTGTTTGGACCGATATAAATTGAGAGTGTAGGTGGCTCGAGTTCAATAGTCGGAAGCGCTTCTGGATTATCGCCAGTCGCGATTGTGTCACCGATATTGGCTTTTCCTATGCCAGTAATCGCGACAATATCGCCTGCAATTGCTTCTAGCGTCTCTTCTTTACCAAGGCCACGATAGGTAAAAAGGTTTTCAATCTTCGCATTTACGGTTTGGCTTCTACCAATCAGTTTTACGGATTGACCCTTTTTGAGTTTGCCACGAAAAACTTTGCCGATGGCATATTTGCCAAGATAATTATCGGCAGCAAGAGCAGCAACAAGAAGCTGAGCACCTTTACCATCATTCTCATCAACTTGCGGAGCGGGAATATCGTTAATGATAGATTCAAAAATAACGCGAAGGTCATTATCTAGGTCGGTAGTTTTTCCAGCTCTACCTTCGCGTGCAATAGCGTAGTAGATTGGATAATTAAGTTGTGACTCGTCGGTTGCGAGTTCTAGGAACAAATCAGAAATTTCATCTTTTACCTCTTCAATACGAGCTGCTGGCTTATCGATTTTATTGATAATAACTACTGGTTTCAGCTTCAAATCGAGCGCTTTTTGAAGAACGAATTTAGTTTGCGGCATCGGTCCTTCTTGCGCGTCAACGATAAGAAGAACGCCGTCCGCCATGTTGAGTGTGCGTTCAACTTCGCCAGAGAAATCTGCGTGGCCCGGCGTGTCAATGATGTTGATTTTGTAACCGTCATAAAAAACTGCGGTCTGCTTCGCCGTGATAGTGATTCCGCGTTCGTGCTCCTGGTCGCCAGAATCCATAATGAGCGTTTGGCTCATTTCGGCCTGATTGTCGCGAAAAGTGTGGGATTGCTTCAAAAGTCCGTCGACGAGCGTGGTTTTACCATGGTCGACGTGTGCAATGATTGCGACGTTTCTGATTTTGTTCTTGTCCATAGTGGACTATTATACCATTATTCCTAATGTTTTTCAATCAAGAAAAAACGGGGGCGTTTTATCGCTCCCGTATAACCTGTCGTTTATTCGTTGCAGGTCGAAATACAGCCTTCGGCAGTCGCAATTTTGTCCATCAAAGCACCGACTTTTTCTTTCCACGCCTCGATACGTTCTTCTGTCCAATATTCCTCTGGCTCTTTGAGTTCGAGGGTATCTTTGCTGGTTTCCCAATCGTTACCTACAATCTCTCCGTCAACGACGAATGTTGTGTTTGGAACATAGATTCTTTTTTCACCAACATTATCATATTGGAGATAGTCAGATAAAATTTCTACGAATTTCTTATATGTATCGGTTTCATTCTCGCGGTCGTTATGGATATTGTAATAATAAATCTCTTTAACCCCTTTTTCTTTTGCGACATCATTCAATAGTTTCGCATAGGCCTGGCACCATGGACATTCTGGGAAACCGAGAAAAACGACGCCGGTTCCATTTTCGAGAATCTTTTTCGTTTCTTCTGCGGTCTTAAAAACAAAAACATTGTCAGATTCGACGAGAGAGTATTGGTCGGAAAAGCGCGAGGCATCCGTTTCAGATAATCTATCAATAGATTTAATTACGAATGGGAGCAAAATTGCGAGCAATATTACGCAAACAACTAGCAAAATCAAGCCGAACGCTGGATGATATGGTTCGGTCGCATGTACGGTTTTGGGCACATTTTTTGCGGTTGTCTTTCTTTTTGCTGTTTTTGCAGTTTTTGTCTTGGGAGTTAATTTAGATTTCTTTGTAACCATGATTTAATTTTAACATAAGTTTTTTGTTTTTTAGAAGGTTTTTTGATATAATAAAGGTTATGGTTCGTACTATTAAATCAAAAGGGATTCTATCTGGAATGCTACTTGGTTTGGCATTTCTTCTTTTACCAGCTGGTCAGATTGTCGCAGCTTTGACATGCCCGACGGTCGGTTCAAATACGTCTGGGTCGACTTCTTCTACCGAAGGTTCTTCTGCGCAACAACCGTCTTCGGAATGTGGTTCAACTGCATCGAACCTAAAGATTTATCTCAAAGAGCAGGGTTATTCAGATAATGCAATTTGTGGCATCATGGGCAACATAAAGAACGAATCTGGATTCGTTCTAGGAAGAATCCAAGGCAAGTCTCCGTCCGAGGCAGTCGGGGAAGATTTCCGCGCATATACAAATGGCGTCCGCAACCCCGATTTAATAAGAAATGGTAGCAACTTAGGCTTTGGCTTAGCGCAATGGACTTCAAGCGGGCGACTTAAAAATCTTCAGAATTATGCTGATTCCATCGGAAAAGGAATAGCGACATTTGATGCGCAAGGGCCATTTTTAGTAAATGAATTAACTAATTCTTACAACATGGGTACTTCAAGGATGAATTCTATGAGCCTCGAAGAAGCGACTTTCGTAGTTTATCGAAACTTCGAGATTCCAAAATCATCTTTTTGCGTGGGTGAAAAGTGTTGTTCTCAGTCCCAGATTTCCAATGGCAAGTGTAACGGGACAAACACAAATCAAGAAAGGCCTCCAACGAACTATTCTTCGTTCATCGCGAACAAGAGTAAATACCAGATGGCTTATAAGGCCTTCCAAGGTAGGGTAAGGAGCGCGGAATACGTTCGTGATAGCGTGCCGACGACAAACTGTACGCAAACGGGTGGTAGCGAAGAAGGCGGCAGTGGAGAAGGTAGTGGCGGAGAAGGTGACGACGGAGAAGGTGGCGGCGGGCAAGTAACTGGCGGAGAAGGTGCGCTTGGAAAACAAAGTACTAATGGGATGGTCGGCCAATTTGATAGTGGAATAAAGAATGTGGTTTGGAGGACGGATGGCTCGACAATCGGTTCGTCAGGTTGTTCGCTTATATCTGTCGTGAACGCAAACAATGCTTTGGGAAGGTCAAGTCTCACTCCAAGCACGCTTGCAGGATGGTCAAAGAGTAATATTGGTTCGGCAAACTGGGACAATCTAAAGAAAATGGCACGATACATAGGTTTATCAACCAGTGATTGGTTATGGTCTAGCAAATCGACTGCCGAATCGGTTAAAATTCAAAAGATTCGTGATACGCTTGCGAGTGGTGGTGTTATTATCGCTGGTGGAGATAGGTCTGGCACAGATTCTTCCTTCTGTACTAGCTCAAGGATAAATAGTGGCGAGTGCGTCTTCTCTTCTGGCGGTCACTTTGTTACTATCATTGGTATTACGGCAGACAATAAACTCGTAATTGCAAACCCAGCAAAAGCGAATAATCGTACTTGGATTTTTCCAGCAAGCACGGTTTTGAAATACTCTAACAAAGCAATCAAGGTAAAATAATGGACTACGACCAACCAATACTTTCAAAAAAGAAAATCATCATAATAGTTGCAGTTTTCTTTGCCCTTTTCGGAGCTGGCTGTGTTGCGTATTTTCTGTCGCAAGGCCCTGGTCAGGATATTCCTGATACACAGGAGCCGCAATTCGATTTTGCAAAAGAGGGTTCAAAAATTGCAGGAATTCAGATTCTGATGGAAAATGGCGGAATGGTGCAGGGGCAGTTTGATAAAGTCGTCACAAGTTTGGATGAGCAATTGTCCGAGTTAGAACCAAACGCAACCTATTTTAACTATGTAGAGGAAAGTCTATCAATTACATCAAGCGGTAAGACGAGTCTTCCTGAAGTCGAGATTGACGATTCAACCGTTACGGGCAATGCAGAATATGAAGACGACATACCGGACGAAGAGTATGTTCGCGTAGCGGATGAAGAACTTGAAGAGGATGGACTTGAAAATGAATCGGTGTTTGATACTGTTGGCTTTGTGATGGTTTCAAGTCTTGGTACCGAGTACTTGGTAAGTGTTTACACAGCTGGCAACCTAAGCACTGCGAACGTAACCGTCGAAAAGAAATAGCGAAATACTAAAAAGGCCCCTTCGGGGGCTTTTGAAACTTCCTGGTGGAGCCTAGAGGATTTGAACCTCTGACCTTTTCTACGTCAAAGAAACGCTCTAGCCAGCTGAGCTAAGGCTCCGTCTAGGTTGTTAATAGATTTCTGGTGAGCCGGGAGAGGCTCGAACTCTCGACACCGGGCTTAAAAGGCCCGTGCTCTAACCAACTGAGCTACCGGCCCAAAAATCTTTTCTTATTATATCACACATACAGAAAAATAAAAGAGTTTATTTTTATCTATAAAAATAGGCGCCCTCGCAGTTTTTGAGCGCCTATTTCGACGTGTCGCTATTTACGCGACCGGATGTTTTTGCGATAGTTTTTCTTTTTCGGACGGAGGACAGTGACCGATATGAATATTAAGATGCTTACGAAAATGATAATTGCAGTAGCGATTAAGTCAGTTCTAGCAATGCTTGTTCCGCCAGAGAACACACCCGTGTCAGGCACGCTCGGGGCAGATGGGCTAGTATATTCGACTTCAAATACGGAGACTGGCGAGAATAATACTTCGTACTCAACATCATCGCCTTCTCCCGTTACAGAATAAGCCGTAACGAAGATGGTATATCCTCCGCTCTCTAACCCATAACTAGCGAACGGCAAGGTAACAGATTTTGAGCCAGATTCGTATCCTTCTTCTCCTGGCTCGACAATAACCGAGACTGGCTTATCGAATAAATCGTTACCTTCGTCATCAACCGGCATAATCTCGATTTTTCCAACTCCGGCGTCGTATTCGATATCGATGATTGGGTCATTGGTTTCTTTGTCGGTTCCCGATTGCTTGACGTTCGATGGGATATAAAAGAATTCTATTGAATCTTCGTCGTATCCTGCTGAACTAACAGATTTTAATGTAAGAATATAATCGTTGTAAGATAGCGAATGTTCGGCAAGATTAATTGTTACGGAACCATCTCCGGTATATATCGTATTCGGGTCAATCGCTCCGCCATTTGGGCTAAATGAAGGAAGTTGAATAGACTGAGGATTTCCTTCGTCGTCGTCAAAGCCCAGCCAAACTTCGACATACGATGTGTTGTCAAAAGTAAAAGCAGTCGTGACTAGTGGCGATGTAGAAATTACGCCAGTTGCCGGCGATGAGATTTCGACAGCTGGAGTTGTGGTACTACTATGGACAACCACTTGTACAGTATCGGTGCCTGCCCCTTTTGCAAATGCATTCTCCGTAGGCAAAAAATAGGCGAGCACTGTCATGAGCGCCACCAACAATAAGCCAATAATTCCAAGAAGCCTTTTTCTCGCTTTTACCATAACTCTACACTTTTTTGTTTTTAGTTTTTGTTTGGACCCGTGAGGATTCACGTTTCCTTAATTCTAGTGTATACGAAAAAATAGGTTTGTCAATAGTTTTTATGCTTATTTTTATAAAAGTCAATTATATGTTGTTTACTATTCCGAGCGGAGCGCTTCAACTGGGTCATGTTTCGCCGCTGAGCGTGCTGGGATAAGTCCGCCAATCAATGTCAAAACAATCGACAGGCCAACCAAGATAAGTGCGGCGATAGGGTCAAGCGCGGCACGGATATTAACTCCTGACGCGACATGTGCGAGGATTGTGTTTATTATTGGGATAATGAAATAGCTAATACCAATTCCGAATAGCCCGGCGAGAAGCCCAACAATAAAGGTTTCGGCATTGAAGATGCTTGAAACATTGTGTTTACTCGCGCCGATTGCGCGTAGAATCCCAATTTCTTTTTTGCGTTCATAGACGGAGATATAAGTGATAATTCCAATCATAAAGCTTGAAACGACTAGTGAAATTGAAACGAAGGCGATAAGCACGTAGCTGACCGCATCGACGATAGTGCGGACTGAATCCATCAATATGCCTGTGAGGTCACTATAATTTATCTCTTGCTCTTTGTCATGTTCGTCGTTGTATTTTTTAATGAAATTCTTAAAGTTTTCTTTACCCTCAAAACTGCTGAAGTAAAACCAAAGTGAAGAAGGTTCGTTTAGGTCCTGGTAGCCTAGCGACTTCAAATTGGACTTTTGGTCACGCTCGGTATTGCTCGAAATTGCAGAAATAACCCTGGTGAGTTCTTCTTCTGTAAAATTGAGCGAAAAGGCATCGTCCATACTTCCCTGTCCGGCCATAGCTTGCATGAGTTTGCTCTGGTCAACCGAAATAAGGTCAGAAAAGCTATAGTTGAGTTTTCCCTCTTGCTGGTCGAACTTTGCGCCAGAGAAGACATCGAGTTCTTTATCTTCGAGCTGTTTTCTAACTACATCGGATTTGCTCGCGCGGTTAATAATCTCTTTAATGAGCTCTGGGTTGTAGTTGACGCCTTGATCTAGAGCTTCAGCTGTAATCCCTTCCTTTGCAGTGATGACTCCGACAACTTTGAGCTTGATGGCTTTCTCTTCGAAAACGGTTTTAAGATAGTCTTCATCCTCTGACATGTTCTCGTAAACTTCATACTTATCGTTGTACTTGTATAGGTCGCTTGGGACGATAACGCGGAGGTCAAGGTCAAGAAACTCTTCATAATCCATCATTATTGGTTCATTCTTAATATCAGATGATTCGCCAGACATTAGTTTCGCAATCAACGTATCGAGTTCAGAAGTATCCCTAAGGCCCAGTTCGTAGGCAAGAAAATCGCTTATTGTTCCTTCAGCCCCAATGTTCAGAATCACCTCATTATATTCTTCTGGCCAGCGTCCTGCGAGAACTTCATATTGGTTCTCAAGAGTTTCGCGGTCATTGGTCAGAGGAAGATAAACCGACATGGCGCTTCCGGTGAAGTTCGTAATAAAATCGCCTCCAAAGGTGCTTGAGAATGTATCCATCGGGTTTAGTTTAGCGATTCTGTCCGTTGCGTCGACTGCATAAACGAGTGGCTCAATCCCGTAACCTACGGTAATGGATTTAACGTCATTTTCGAGTTCGCTTTGATGTTCGTCGTAATATTGTTTGAACGCTTTAAGATCATTGGTCGCGACCGACTTAATGGCACTTTCTAGAATTGGTATCTCTACCGTGTCTTTGCCTTTTTCATCGCGGAGTTTTGAACGCTCGGAAAGCACACGTCCTGATTGAGTCGAATCGTCGGTGGTTTGCATGAGGCTAGCCATAGAAAATGATTCTTCGGTAATCATCAGCGGGTACGAAACCAATACATCTTGTTCAATACTATCAACGTAGTTTTGGAAGCCGGTAGAAACCGCGAGAATGAGAGCGATACCTATGATGCCAATACTTCCAGCAAAAGAAACTAGGATTGTGCGAGCTTTTTTTGTTAGAAGATTGTTAAAGGATAGACCAAGAGCGGTTTTGAACGACATGTGTGTTTTCTTAGACTTTTTCTTGATATCTTCGGCATTAAGTCTTGTCATTTTACCGTTATGGACGTGCGAATCGGAAGTTATCTTCCCGTCTTTGAGACGGATAATCCTAGTTGAATAGTTACGAGCGAGTTCTGGATTATGCGTCACCATAATCACGAGTTTGGTCTTAGAAATATTTTTCAGAATCTTCATGATTTGTTCGCTGGTTTCGGAATCAAGAGCGCCGGTAGGTTCGTCTGCAAGCAGAATATCTGGGTCGTTTACTAATGCGCGCGCAATCGCAACTCGTTGCATTTGCCCTCCAGAGAGTTCCGCTGGACGTTTCATCATGTGCTCGCCCAACCCAACTGCTTTCAAGGCAGCGCGAGCGCGAGTGATTCCCTCACGCTTAGAGATGCCTGAAAGTGTCAATGCGAGACGAACGTTGTTTAAAATCGTCTGATGAGATATGAGGTTGTAGCTTTGAAAAACAAAACCGATGCGGTGGTTTCTATATGCATCCCAGTTACTATCCTTGAAGTCCTTTGTCGAAACACCGTCAACGATTAGGTCGCCGGAAGTATATTTATCTAGTCCGCCGATAATATTCAATAGGGTGGTTTTACCGGACCCGGATGGGCCTAGTATACTTGCAAATTCTGAGTCACGAAAAATAAGTGAAACTGAATTTAGGGCACGTTGCTTAAAAGTGCCAGTCTTATAGACTTTAGTTATGTTTTTTAACTCTAACACATTCTCCTTTTATGTATATTATATATAGTTGTTATGTTTTTGTCGAGCAAGGACGTATGCCTTTATTCATGCTATAATGGTAAAAAAGGAGGAATAATGGAAAACGAACAACCAAAAGCTAAAGGTTCAAAAACTATGACTTACGCCATAATCGGTGTGCTTGCAGTTGCATTGATTGGGGGCGGAATCTTTCTTTTGACCCGCAATAAAGGTGACAACAATGGTGGTAATAGTAGCGATGTTCCAGAAGTTGTTGAACCAACCGTTGTTACTGCGGCGGAGCTTAATGGCGAGAGGGCGGTTACGATTGCTTATGGAGATTATGAAGCGATGCAAACGCTTGCAAGTGACATCCAAAATGGTCGCATGACTGGCAAAATCGTCGAAATTGATGGTATTGTTAGCCACCCAGGTACAAGCTATTCTATTACCGAAGCAAGCGCTGATGGAACTACTAAAATTGGTACGGTTTTCAATATTAAGGACGGTTCGGCATATCCAGAGGATGGAAAGCGCGCCAGAGTCATTGCAAAAGTTGTTGAAGAAAGTGCTATGAATTTCCAGCTTGCAACGCTTAAAGACTTTGTTGAAGAAGTAAAATAAAATAACAAGCAGACTAAAATCCAGCCCTTCGGGGCTGGTTTTCGATAAAAAAAGAAAGACCTAAAGGTCTTTATTTTTTTCTTGGTGCGCCTGACTAGACTCGAACTAGCACAGCACTAAAATGGCCACTACCACCTCAAGGTAGCGTGTCTACCAATTCCACCACAGGCGCATAATCTGTTAAAGATACCTTTTGATATTATATCACACTTATTGAGATTTTTGCAAGGAATTACGGGGTGCGGTTCTTCGTAATTTTCTCGACACCCCAGAAGCGAACATCCACAAAGCGGTCAGTTGAGACAACGAGCGAGTTATCTTCAGAAAATGGTTTTACGTTTTTGTCAAAGTAGTAGCTTAGGTTAACTTGATATAAGCCGATTGCAGGCGCGTCTTCAATCCATCTAGAGACGAATGATTCGTATTTTTGAGTACGAGCATCTTCATCTACCGTTTCCCTTGCAGAAATAATCAAATCGTCCGCAACCGAGTTGCTGTAGTTGGAGAGGTTTAGCCCGGTTTGGCTTGCCTGTGAAGAATGATAATAGACGAGAAGGTCTGGATTGGCGCCGAGTTCAACCTCGTATATCAACATGTCGTAATTGCGGTTCGCAATGATGTTAACTAAGAAGTCTTGCCCTGGGTCCTCAACGACACGAACTACTTCAAATCCAAGGTTCTCAAGTTGCTCTGCGACGTCTTCTAGGATGATTGGGAAATATCCTGTAGAAATTGTAGCAAGACGGACGGTCTTTTTGTCGATACCGGCGACCGTATCTTTTGCAAGGGCAATGTTCTTCGCTGGAAGTTCCGGCCATTCGTCGAGATTGATTTGGCTCTTAAGTATTGGGTAATCGAGCGGGTGCTCATCACCTATAAGCGAACGAATTTCCGAGACATCTATCCCTGCTTGGACAGCTTTGCGGACGTCACGATTTTTGAATATTCCACTCTTTGAGTTCATAAATAGGTACACACCAGAGTTGATGGCGGTTTGTTTTTCGTAGAGATTCTTTGATGCAATTTCTTCTGAATCGGTCGGCAATAGTTCAGCCGTGGCAGAAACTGCACCTTTCTTGATTGCATTTTTGATGTCTTCAGTCGTTAGGTAGGCGTGGACGACAAAACTGTTGATTTTTGGAACCCCTTTGTAATAGTTCTCGTTCGCAACAAGATAGACGATAGACTCGCCACTAGTGCCAATAGACTGTTGTGCGTTATAGCTAAATGGACCTGACGAAATCGGATTAGTGCTGAAACTCGACTCGAGCAAAGTCATAGAATCGGCACCGTCTAGGGCATGCTTTGGAAGAATTGGAAAATCCAAGGCTGTATTAAATTCGGCGTAAATGGCTGGTAAATCAAAGACGATTTCATTTTTTTCGTTAACACTAACTTTCACGTTGTAAAGATTTGAATAGTATGAAGAAACTTGACCGAGGCCACTGATTAGGTTGGCCGTAAAGACTACGTCTTCTGCTGTGATTGGCTCTCCGTCGGACCATTTTAATCCGTCGCGGAGTTTCACGGTCCATGTTCTCGCTGAAGAATCTGATTTCACATATTCCGCCAAAACATTCCCGACGTGCCCAGAAGAATCGGCGGCGGTTAGGCCTAGGAACATTAATTTCGATAAGGTTTTTTCACTGTTCGTTGTGGCAAAGAGCGGATTCAATGAGCTGACTTTTCCGAGAGTGGCTTCGGTGTAGGTACCTCCGTTCGTAAAGCCGGTCGTAGAGTATGAATCGTTAAACCAAAAGCTCTGGGTTAAAGCGAGCATGAATAGAGCGAAAACGAGAAGTCCCCATTCTAGAACGAATAGACGGACGTCGCTGATGTGCGAAAGACGTCGTACAACATTCTTTTTAATGTGAGCTTCGCTAGAAATAACTGCGTCTTCAGAAAGACGAGAAAACTTCCTTAATGCTTTTTGCCCACTCTTTTTAGAAAATAGTTTCATGTTATGCTGGAATTAATAATAGCCCCATAATCGACATGACAAAGATAACCGCAAAAATAATGGTGGCGTTAAAGAGAGATTTATCGATGCCGCGCCTAGTAGTGTATAATTCGCCGGTTCCACCCAAGCCAGCGCCAAGAGATGCTCCGCGTTGTTGAAGTAGGATAAGTAAGACAACTAGAACTGCCGAAACAATAATTGAGATTTGAAAAATGGAAACTAGATTCATGATGATTCTATTATAAGAGATTCGGACCGAGTTTTCAAGGATTTAATTATTTCCAAGCTGTCGCTTGCGTTTCAGAAGGGTGTGGTATGTGATAGCAAAGCGATGCGCCTCTTCATCTATGCGCGCAATTAGGCGAGAAATGTGCGAGTCTTTAGATAGCTCAATAGTTTGGAACCCTTGGCTAGTAGGAACGACGATTTTGACGATGGCCGATTTTGAATGGTCGCCGGATTTGTCACGGCCAATAACCGGAATAGTAGCGCTGTCTTTTACTGCTTGGAGTAAGGGGAGCACACTCGCAACTTGAAGCTCGCCACCGTCTAAGATTATTAAATCTGGGTACTTCCAAGAAGGGTGTTTTAGGCGCCTTGTTATAACTTCTTGAAGACTAGCAGTGTCGTTATTTTGTTGCTTTTTAAGCTTGAATTTACGATATTCCGAGCGGTCAGACACGCCATTCGTGAATACAACCATCGAGGCAACAACATCTTGGCCCGATTGATGAGATATATCGTATCCTTCGATTCGGCGAGGTGGTTCTGGAAGATGCAACATTTTCTGAAGTTGGAGCAGAGCTTGGTCGGATGATATGTCTAAGAATTCCTTGTCCGAGAAAACAATTCTCTTTTTCAATCCTTTGAGCCCAAAGAGTTCGTTTCGGAGTTCTGCTGCTCGCTCGTAATTCCCCTTTTTCGCCTCCTCTTTCATCTCATGTTCTAGGTCCTTCAATAGTTTCTGACGGTCCCCTTCGAGGTAGCGAATTAGGTTGTTGAGGATTTTATGGTAATCCTTTGGTGTCATCTTGCCGATTTCAATTCCTGGCGTGAGTCCTAGATCGGTATCGAGTGTCTTTTTCCCGCTATATGGTTTGTCATAGAATGGGAAAATTTTTCTTAGAATACGAAGTGCTGTCGCGATAGTGTTTTTCGCATAGAACGGACCAATATAACGAGCGTCATCGCCAAGGTTATTGCGAGTCATTGAGACATCAGGGACTTCCGCTTTCGTGTTAATGCGGACAAAACAAACATTCTTATCGTCCCGAAGAAGGATATTCCATTTTGGCATATAACGCTTTATCATTTCACTTTCAAGAAACAGCGCATCCATTTCGGTATCTACAACAATCCAGTCGGTCATATAGATTTCTTCAACAAGTGCAGCTGTTTTTGGGTCGCGGTCCTTTGGGTTTTGAAAATATTGACGGACGCGGTTTTTTAAAACGGCTGCTTTTCCGACGTAGATTATTTCGCCAGCCTTGTTTTTATGAAAGTAAACGCCAGGAGCTGACGGGAGAGTTTTTAGCTTTTGCTTTAACGCATCGTTCATTAACTATATTATATACTATTTCTAATCTTCATCGGCTTTTAGAGAGTTATGATACTCAGAAATAAGTTCGCTCAAAGACTTATATTCTTCAGGAGCCTCAATAAGTCTGCTGAAGCGTTCCAACGAGTAGTTTTGTGATAAACCAAAGATTCTTTTGAGCTCCGCAATGCTTTCGTCGTCTACCTCGACGTACGATTCGCTTAGTCTAGCGGCAAGAGTAACTTTACATTCGATTTCGTAGAGTTCATCTTTTGACAAGTATTCGGCAATGTTTTGATATTCCTCTTCTGGGACGCCAAGTTTCTTGAGTTTTGCTTCGGTTTGGCTTTCTATCAAGTCTAGAAAACCGCTGAATAGAAAATAATTAGCTTCTTCTAGTGGAACATCGACGCCAACGTTTGTCTCGACTGATGATGGGCGGTCATTTACGGAGGTTGGGAGACGGTCTAGAATGAGGATTATCAAAATAACAACAAGTACCGCTAGGGTGATTCGTAGCGGGCGGAGTCGTTTGGATTTTTCCGGATTCATTTTCTCTGTCACTCAGGTCATTATATCATAGTTTTAGCCCTACAAACTTTGGCGATAGTTTGGTATAATAATGCTTATGAATAATTTTACAATTTCTAATATAAAAGCGAGGCAGATTCTAGATTCACGCGGTAATCCAACAGTTGAGGCGGATGTGTTTTTGGAATCTGGACAGGCGGGTAGGGCGGCCGTGCCGTCTGGCGCGTCGACTGGGTCAGGAGAAGCACTTGAGCTTCGCGACAATGACTCGAAATTCTACGGCGGAAAGAGCGTCTTAAAAGCCGTCTGGAATGTTAATTCTAAAATCAAAGATGTACTCGTCGGAAATAGTGCCGAACAGGCAGTCGTTGACCAAATCATGTTGGACCTTGATGGAACCGCAGATAAGTCTCATCTCGGTGCAAATGCAATTTTAGCCGTTTCCCTCGCGACCGCAAAGGCGGTTGCGCGTGCAAAGAAGCTCCCGTTTTACGCCTACGTCGCGGAGCTTGCTGGAACGATGGACGAAATGTCTTTACCTCTACCAATGATGAACGTCATGAACGGTGGTGAGCATGCGGATTGGGCGACCGATTTTCAGGAATACATGATTATTCCAAAAGGCGCAGAAAATATCGCCGATGCCGTTCGAATGGGCGCAGAAGTGTTCCATGCTTTGAAAGCCGTGCTCAAAGAGCGCGATTATCCTGTTACCGTTGGTGACGAAGGTGGATATGCGCCAAAGGTCCGCGATGGAAACAACGAGCCTCTCGAGTGTATTAAACTTGCTATCGAGCGTGCTGGATACAAACCTGAAAAGGATATCGCGATGGCGATGGATATCGCAAGTTCCGAATTTTTCGACAAAGACCATTATGTATTGAAGACGAATGGCGAGTGGAAGTCCGCCGATGATTTAACGAACTGGTATTCATGGATTATTGAGAACTATCCAGTAGTTTCAATCGAAGACGGTCTAGCCGAAAATGACTGGGAGGGATGGAAGATGATGACTTCTCGGCTTGGCGATAAAATCCAGCTTGTCGGTGATGACTTATTCGTGACAAATACAAAGCTTCTTAAAAAAGGCATAGATGAAAAAGCTGGTAACTCCATCTTGATTAAACCAAACCAAATTGGTTCGTTGTCTGAAACAATTAATGCAGTAATGATGGCAAAGAAAGCTGGGTTCCGTACAATCATCTCTCACCGTTCTGGTGAGACTGAGGACGTTTCCATCTCTCATATCGCAGTTGGGCTTGGAGCTGGCCAGATTAAAACTGGTTCTCTTTCTCGAAGCGAGCGCATCGCAAAGTACAATGAGCTCATTCGTATTGCCGAGGCGAACTCTCGACTTGGGCTTGCAAAACCATTCTAGAAAAAAATACCCCCGAGGGGGTATTTTTTTTATTCGCCGATTAGCCTTAGGAATTCTTGCTCATTTATAGTCGGAATACCAAGTTTCTTGGCTTTTTCGACCTTGCTGTTTCCCGGTTTTTCTCCGAGAATAAGTGCCGTGGTTGTTTTTGTGACTGAGCTTGTTACGGTTGCTCCGAGCGAGCGGAGTTTATCTTCGGCCTCCTCGCGACCAAATTTTTCTAGAGTTCCGGAAATTATGTAGCTTTTGCCTGCAAGAGGAGCAGAAGAAAGGTCATTAAAGGTTGGTTTTAGACCTAGCTCTTTTAATTCTGAGAGCATAGCGAGATTATCCTCGTCGGCGAAATATGCTAGGATGCTCTCCGCAACGACTTCGCCAATATCTGGAATCTCTAGGAGCTCATCCTTTTCAGCATTCTGTAGTTTTTCTAGTGATCCAAATTTGTTTGCAAGAAGAGTAGCGGTTTGTGTACCCACATGACGAATTCCGAGGGCGGTGATAACTTTGTTCAAATCGGCAGTCTTTGATTTCTCGAGGTTAAAAATTAGTTTTTCTGCGGAAAGGTCTGCGAATCGTTCGAGCGAAGTAAGTTGAGATTTTTTGAGGCGGTATAGGTCGGCGATAGATTTTACTAAGCCTGACTCAACAAGGAGTGCGACATTCTTTTCTCCTAGACCTTCGATGTTGAGTGCGGGTTTCGACGCATAATATTCGATGCTTCGCTTTAGAATAAAGTCGGACGTTTCCCCTTTGACGCGGTAGACAACTTCACCCGCTGGTCGCTCGAAACTAAGTTCTGGGTATTGTGTTTTTAAAGCCTTTTCATAATCGAATGGCTCGGTATCGCTTGGACGAAGGGTGGTCAAAACTTCTTTGACCTGAGGGATAATGTCGCCCGCCTTATAAACAATGACTGTATCTCCGATACGGATATCAAGGCGTTTGATTTCGTCTGCATTATGAAGCGTTGCGTGTCGAACAATACTTCCGGCTATTTCGACTGGGTCAAAAATAGCGACTGGCGTAGCAGCGCCAGTGCGCCCAATCGTGATTACGATATCTCGAACTCTAGTTGTCGATTCTTCGGCTGGGAACTTAAACGCGACAGCACCACGCGGAGTTTTACCGATGATGCCTAGCTTATCGTAGATTTCTCGGTCGTTGATTTTAATAACCATACCGTCTGTATTAAACAGCAATCGTTTTCTGTATTCATCGAGACTGCGAATATATTTCAGCATCTCTGGAAGTTGCTCGCGAGAGAACACTTTATCTTCGTTTGAAGTGCGAAAACCTAGGGAGCGGATTTTTTCGTACGCCTCATGATGAGTCGGAAGATTTGGCTTGACCAAATCATAGGCAATAAACTTGAGGTTTCTGCTCGCCGCGACTTTCGGGTCGAGCTGGCGAATTGTTCCAGCCGCGAGGTTGCGCGGGTTGGCAAATTCTTTTTCGCCCATTTTTCTCTGATGCTCTTGTATTTCTTCAAAATCTTTTTTAAAAAGAATAATTTCTCCGCGAACTTCGACTTCGCCTGGTTCCGAGATTCTGAGTGGGATGTTTTGAATAGTACGCACGTTCATGGTAACATCTTCGCCGACAAGACCGTCTCCGCGAGTAACCGCCTGAACGAATAAGCCGTCTTTGTATTTCAAAGCACACGCAAGACCGTCCATTTTTATGTCAGTGAAAAATTCCTTAATTCTCCCGCCTGGGATGAGTTTTTCGTTGCGTGTAATCCAATCCTTAATTTCCTCTTCCGAGAAGACATCGGCGAGCGAAATCATGCGCTTTTCGTGAGTTACTTTCACAAACTTATCGAGCGGCTTGCCTGCGACGCGTTGCGTCGGGCTATCGGGAGTGATTAATTCTGGATACATTTCCTCAAGTTGGGAAAGTTCGTGCTTAAGTGAATCCGCTGCGGACTCCGACATGATAGATTTGTCTAGTACGTGGTAGTTGTAGCGGTATTCGTTGATTAATTCTCGAAGTTTTTCGATTCGAGTAATTGCTTCCTCTTTACTTATCTTCTTCATAGTCTAGGAGCCTCCGGTAGTATAGATATAGATATGCGGTTATATAAACAAACGAGAAGCTTGTCATGAAGAGCAAGAAGAACGGAACTACTGGCCAACCTTGAAGCCAGTCAACCACGCCTTTGAGCCATAGGTCAATGGTGATTATTGGCAACATAACAATAACCCAGACGAGCGCAAGCACCAGTAAAAGAAAGACGAGGCGGATAATAAAGCGGATGCGACGTCCGGCCATGATGTCGCTGGCGGTTTTCATGGCAGTCATAGGATAAAGGCCCGGGGCACTTACAGCAATGAGTGCAATGAGCGTGGAAGAGATAAGATATCCAGAAAGAAGTGATAAGAGCGCTGCGAAGATAAAATAGACTAAGGCATAGAATGGCGTCGATAAGAAGTCAGTTTGAACCGCAGCAGAATAAGTAAAGATGACGATAAGGAGAGGGATAATTTGAATAAAACCAATTATGAAGACAACGAATGTTGAAATGAGCGGGGTTAACGCATTATAGAATCCATCGCGGAGTTTGACCTTTTTGTTTGCTAGGCGATGGCGCAAAAGATAGATTGTAACAAGCCAAATTAACAGGAAGATAATAACTGCAAAAATAGTTTGCGCTTCGCCAAGCCCGCCAGAAAGTCCGCCCGTTGTGACGGTGGAGATGAGAAGAAGGCCTGCTTTTGCAAAGTTCCCTATTTCCCCGCCAGCAACCTGTGCTTCTTGGTCTTCAAGAATCTTTTGGAACTGAACATACGTATTTTCGTTCATGATACCAACGAGCACGATATCAAAGATAACAGCAAAAAGAATTAGTGGAAGGAATAATTTCCAGTTTTTAAAGAGAATCGAAAAAGTGTCGCCGGCATGATGCAGAAGACCTGGTACGGAAAGTTTACGCGCGTAGTCTTCGCGATAACTGCGTTTGAAACTTTGGTGCAAACGAACACGCGCTCGTTTTCTGGTCCACATTTTTTCTCGGGCTTTTCGATAGCTTTCTAAAAATGCAGTCTTAAATACACCTGCTTTTTTCTCTTTTTTTGTTGTAGATTTTTTTTCTACAATTTTTCTTGCGGGAGTCTTTTTCGATTCAGGCTTTTTTATTGTTTTGGGTTTTCTGACTGTTTTGGATTTAGAACTTGAACTTGGCATTTTCTAGTCTTTCTATACGTTTTTCAATAGGTGGGTGAGTGGAGAACAGGTTATTAAGTGAACGCTTTTTGAGCGGGGACGAAATAAACATAGCTTCCGCTGCTGGGTTTTGGTGCTTCATCGGTTGAGCATGACTTTCGAGCTTTTTTAATGCAGATATCATTCCTTCTGGATAGCGCGTTAGCATTACAGCACTTGAATCGGCTAGGTATTCCCTTTGCCTTGAGACCGCCATTTGAGCAATACTCGCTATTATAGGAGCTAAGATAGAAGCGGCGAGAATAATTAATAAACCAATTGGACTTGAACTTTCACTATTGCGGCGACGTCCGCTGTAATAAACCATACGCCAACCGATATCGGCAATAAAACCTATCACACAAACAAGGCCAAAGACAATAGTAGAAACGCGGATGTCGTAGTTCTTCACATGCGACATCTCGTGCGCCATAACAGCAGTCAGTTCTTTGTCGTCCATAATATCGATAAGCCCGGTGGTCGCGCAAACTAGCGCATGTTCTGGGTCTCGACCAGACGCAAAGGCGTTTGGCGCTGGGTCTTCCATGATATAAACATCTGGCATCGGAAGACCGGAGGTAATAGATAAATTTTCGACAGCGTTATAGAGGCGCGGGTTGTCTTTCTTCTCGATTTTTTTCGCACCTAACATTGAAACTGCTATTTTTGAAGCTGCGAAATATTGAATAATTGCATAGATAATTGAGAAGCCAAGCATCCAAGCCAGGACGTACCAATTATCAAAGTACCAAGCGAAGAGAGCAGAAATCGCGGAAATCAAAACCACAAAACCTATCATAATAAATACGGTATTGCGTTTGTTTCCCGCGATGTTCTTGTACATTTTTGCTCTTAATTAGAATTTAACTTCAGGAGCTTCTGCGATTTTTGCACGCTCAGTTTCAGCAACCTCAAAGTAATCACGAGTTTTAAAGTGACCGATGAGTTTGTTGATGATGTTGGTTGGGAAGGTCTTAATCTTAGTGTTAAGGTCTTTAGCACCTGCGTTATAGAAACGGCGGGAAGCTTGAATCTTATCTTCAACGTCTTGAAGTTGCTCTTGGAGCTTGACGAAGTTCTTATCAGATTTGAGTTCTGGATAAGCTTCAGCGATTGCGAAAACGCGAGAGAGGGCGCTTGTCATGTCAGCTTCTGCTTGAGCTGCAGACTTAACGGATTTTGCGCTCATGACAGCAGAGCGAGCTTCCGTGACACCTTCGAAGACCTCTTTTTCGTGCTTCGCATATCCCTTAACTGTTTCGACGACGTTTGGGATAAGGTCGGCGCGGTATTTGAGTTGGACCGTAATGTCGGACCAAGCTTCATTAACACGCTCATCAAGCTTGACCAGGCCATTATAGGTTGACCAGAAGGCAGCTATAACGATGAGTGCGATTAATAATATTACGATTAGTACGATTGTACCTGTACTCATTATTTTCTCCTTTTATACATATATATTATATAGATTTTCGACCTGCAAGTAAAGCGTTTTGAACTCACAGAAAAGCGCGCTTTTTCTCGCGCGTATGAGATAAAAAATGGTGCACCTAATATCTCCAAATTTAAATTTTTCTAGCTCAATTGAATCGTATGATTTTGATGAACTAAGTAAAGAGCTTAATCGTTGAAAGATGCGCTTCGTGATGATTATGTTAGGTGGCAGATGATTCATAGACCATAAACTCAGGAAGAGCTTACCCGATAATAGTAAAGTTAAAAAAATTTATTTAAAATATCATAATAATACGAATTACTTATTATCACTGACCATTCTTTTTTTAAATACAATAATTGACGATAGAATAATCGCTATGAAATATATTAAGAATACTATTATATGAACAAGTGTTAAATTACTAAAATCGCTATGTAATGCACCTTGAATTATGTTTAAGCATGCTTCAAATGGCAATGCTTTACATATAATAGCAAATATTCCTCCAATTGATTCTTTAGGAAAATACATACCACTTGTAAAACATACTAATTGAACAACTATACTTCCTAAACCACCTGTTCCTTTTTCACTAACTAAACTACCTATTAATATACCTAATGATATAAAGAAAATAGAAATAATAATTGATACTAATATCGTTGGTATTATACTAATTGTAAATTCTAATTCCATAGCAATTGCAGTTATAAAGAATAAAACATTTTGAATTAGTACTATAGGTAATAATGATAATATATATCCTAAAATATAATCACTTGATTTCATTGGGGAAGTCCCAAGTCTAATTAAAAATGATGATGTTCTATCCTTTGCAATTAGTGTAGCAGTAAACAGTGTGATAAATGAGAATCCAAATAATATAATAGATGGTGTGAAGTTTTCTAAACGATAGTTTTCTGCTGGAATATCAAATTGTTGAAAGATAAATAATAAGAATAAAGGTAGTACAATTTCAAATATTAAGCTTAAAGGATCTCTAATTAATTCTTTAAAGTTTCTTTTTGCAAAATTAATCATTCTCATTGCAATTCACCTCCAGTTGCAATTGATACAAAAGCATCTTCAAAGTTTTTAGCCTTAGTCTTTTTTATTAACTCCTCTGAAGTTCCAATATCAACAAGGCTACCATTTGCCATTATGCCAATTCTATCTGATAAATTTTCAGCTTCTTCCATATAATGTGTCGTTAAAATAATTGTTATTTTGCTTTTTAATGAATTAATAATTTTCCATAATTCCTTTCTTGCAATAACATCTAATCCCAATGTAGGTTCATCTAAAAATAATATTTTTGGATTGTTTATCAAACTTATTGCAACGGATACTTTTCTCTGCCATCCACCAGATAATGTTTTTGTTCTTCTATTTAATACTTCATCAAGTTTGAATTGCTTAATGAGCTCACTAATCTTTTTTTCTTTGTCTTTTATTTGATAAACTCCAGCCATAAATTCTAAATTTTCTTTTATGGTTAGGTTTGGAGCAATAGCAGTTTCTTGTGGTGAAACATTTAGTATAGATTTTATCTTGTAGACATCTTTTTTCATATCCATGCCAAGGATTTTAATACTTCCAGAGGTTGGCAATATTAATCCTGACAACATTTTTATTGTCGTAGTTTTTCCAGCACCATTAGTTCCTAAAAGTGCAAATATTTCACCTCGTTTAATAATTAAATCAATTTCATTTACGACTATTTTATCTTTAAATTTTTTTGTTAACTTTTTTGTTTTAATCGCAATCATTGTTTATTATCTCCTTTTGGGAATACTTTATCAGACAAATCTTCAATTGCATCTGCTTTTAATAGCGCAATACCTTTTTCTTTATCACATAGTACGATAATAGAATCCCCAGAATTAATATCAAACATATCCCTTGCTTCTTTTGGGATTACAATTTGTCCTTTTTCTCCGACTTTAGCAATACCTACAAATTTATCTTTCATATAAGCCTCTTCTAAGTATAACTAGTTATACTTTTCATACTTTATTATACGCTTATTATTCTTAATAGTAAACATATTGAGAACCCGAAGTGTTACGGGCTTTGCAATCTAAAAATTAACCCCAAAATCTGAGATGACACAGCACAAGCGCTTATAAGATAATATTCAGGATTACAACAAAATAAGGTCTCCTAGAGCCTTAGATTTTGGTGCGAGCGAAGAAACTTTTGACTCTCGCAACGAAGTCCGAGAGTTAGTCGATAAAAAAACGGCTTGTTGGAGCCGAATTGATGTGGTGCGAATGAAGAGACTCTAACTCTCGACCTCTTCCTTGGCAAGGAAGCGCTCTAAACAACTGAGCTACATTCGCACGCGGTGCTTGCGCTCAGTTGTTTAGTCTGTCTTTGATTTGGCTCGGGCTTATGCCCTCGGACAGGAACTGAGCTACATTCGCACGTAGTTGTGTTTGTTATTATAACAAAGGGTGGTAAAAATAGCAAGTTTTTAATAAAATTGTACTATGCGTAAGCTAATTCTTTTGATTTTGGTTTTTGGTTTAGGCTTTTTGCTCTGTTATACCATTTTTGTTAATCCTGATTGGTTTAAGAATGGCTTTCACAAAGCAAAAATTGCTGCGAATGACTGCGATGCGATTGTTGAAGAGATAGAAAAGTATGATTGGGATGCGAAGCTTGCGACCGCAATTATGAAAGCCGAAAGCAAGTGCGATGTGAATTCCAAAGGTGATACGGATTTAGTTTTTCAGGAGAATGGGCGTGAATATGGTTATTCTGTCGGGGCTTTTCAGGTGCGAATTATACCAGGGCGGGAGGACTGCGATACTTACGAGTTAAAGAAAAATGTACAATGCGCATACAATATCTATATCAAAGCAGAGCGCGAGTTTACAGATTGGTCAATGTTCAATAACGGAAAATACAAAGAATATCTGGAATAAAAAGTACCCCCGCCGTAAGGCGAGGGTTTTTGGGGGGAGGGAGGGGTTTAAATGCCCAGGAACTGGAAGAAATAGTAATGGGCAAAAATGGGGGCAAGCATAATGCCCAGCGTGCCGACGATTTTCATGAAAATGTCGATGCATACGGCAACGACGTCTTTCATCCAGTCGCCCATGGTGTCGCCAACTACGGCGGCATCGTGAGCCATGTTGTAGAGTTCCGTTCCAGGTTCATAGCCTTTGACTAGGGCTGCTTCAAACCGTTTCTTACCGTTGTCGGCAAGACCGCCGGCGTTACTGAAGTAAATTGCACCTACAAGGCCAACCGGAATCAATCCACTAAGGAAACCGCCCAAGGTCTTCATGCCGAAAGTAAGGCCAAGGAAGATGGTGGCACCAACAGCGAGAGCGACCGGCGTAATCATCTTTCTGATTGCATTTTCGGTAGCAATCTTGATACAGGCTTTGTAGTCGGGTTCCTTTTTTCCGTCGACGACGTCCTGGTCTTTGAACTGTTTCCTGCACTCAGCAGCCATATCATCGGCAGCGTCGAGCGTGTATTTCGCAAGCAGACCGCAGAAGGTGCCCATAAGCCCGGCGCCGAGAAGCAGACCGAGCATTACGTTACCGTTGAGTAAGTCGAGAACCAATTCTCCACCAGCCTTCATTAATGTCGAAGTCTGCGAGAGAACGACGGCTGCAGCGGAACCAATAGCAAACCCTTTACCAACAGCTGCGGTGGAGTTACCAGTGCCGTCATTTTTGTCTGTAATAACACGTACTTTCGGCGGCAAGTGACATCCTTCGGCAATGCCGCCGGCATTGTCAGAAATAGGTCCAAATGCATCAGCACTGATTGGTTGCGCAACAAAGCAGAGCATACCAAGTGCCATGACAGCTTGTCCATAAGGTCCGCCAATCAGCCAAGCAAGCCAAGAAAGGATTGCGACGACGGCAATTTCCGGGAAACATGAAATCCAACCGGCAGCTTGCGCGAATGATGCGTAAAGCGCCGAGCCTTGTTTAGCTTTTTCGGTTGCTAAGATACACCACTTGCTTTCGAGGTCGGTAAAGTGTTGAGCGATAAAACCAATCAACACGCCCGCAACAATACCGCAAACTGTGCTAACAAACGGCGATGCCCAGCCAAGTTTAAACTCAGTGGGCAAAGTAGGCTGATTGCTGAACAGGAGCAGCGAAGCGATAAAGCTAGCAACGATAGCGCCACCGGCCGCAATAAACATGGACATGTTCAGCTGGCTCTTCGGGCTCTTGCTAATTTTAACGTTCGAAGCGTAAATTAGGCCGATAAGACTACTAATGAGTCCCGCTACAGACATGATAATCGGGAAGGCAACTGTGATGGTTAACATTTCCGGATTACCGATGAGCCCATATGCGTTGATAGCAGTGACGATAGCGGTGACTGGCGTAGCTGTGAAGCTTTCGCCGAGGTCAGCCTGGTTACCATCGATGTCATTAACGTTATCGCCAACCTGGTCTGCGATACTGGCGGGGTTGCGGGGGTCGTCTTCATCAAAATGCATGAAAACTTTACCAATCAAATCCGCACCGATATCGGCAGCTTTGGTATAGATACCGCCAGGCACACGACAGAACATCGCGACCACGGACCAACCTAAGGAATAGGCAGTCAGACGCGTAGCTATGGGGATAACTGCTGCTGTTGAAAGGATGCCGTGCCCGGAGGCTGTCGCATCGATGCCAGAAAGCATTGCGACGATAATCAGTCCAAGCACTGATGTGGAGTGAACAATCAATCCGCAAATCTTGCTTCCCTTCAGTGTAGTATTAACTGTTCTGGTCGTTGCGACGTTCTCATCTTCGTCAATATTGGCAAGGGCAGTGGCAGTCGCACGTACATTTGTGTATGTGCCGACGCTCATACCGACAATGACGGAGATAGATGTGCATATAAGGCCTGCTAGGAATGCTAGACCGCCGGCTGTTTCTACGAAGAGGCTAAGCAAGATAGCAATACCAATCGCAACAGGCACGATGACCTTGAATATAGATTTGGTAAAGACCTTGGAGCCTTCGCGGATGCGTTCGGCCATGATAGACATACCGGTTTCTTTTGGGCCTTCGCTTAACCGTTTGACACCTTGATATTCGCGGAACATGTATGCTCCGACGAACGCAATGACGACCAATGAGACGTAGTAGATGGGGCCAAGTTGCATAGGAATCTCTCCCTTCAAAAAATGTTAAGGTCCTTCTAGAGTTATCTAGATGAGTGAGTTTTTCTCACGTAAGGCACACACCCTCCCTAATGTGCATCTTGGAGATTATAACACTTACCTCTAAAAAGTGCCAGCATAAGCTGGTTCGGAGATTAAAAAAGAACACCCTTTCGGGTATTCTATCGAATGCGTCAAATGTGTGTTTCTGCGTTATTACTGATACGTAGGGGGTATTTTACACGATTCCAATTTTTCTGGCTACGTGTCATTTTTCGCCATGGAACGATTAGAATGACATGTTATGCTTGCTTAATAAGCAAATTAGATTACTGATTATCGATGCTTCGCTCGATTGTCCGTTTTACGCGAGAGAAGATTTGCTCGTCCGTTAGTTCAAGAAATTGCCTTGACCTGACCAGCGGAAAGTTTGCTTCTTTAAATATGCGTTCGACCTCTTGGTCTCGCTTATAACGGGAAGTCGAGTTGTGCGTATAGTCATCAATTTCTATAGCACAGACCGGTCGCAGTGTCTCCTTGTTCATCAAAACAAAATCAACTGATTTTCCGTTGATATGCATAAATGCCCATTGTTTGTTTTCTCCAGATGATTCATGGTCGAACAATGCCGAGAGATGAACTTGCGGAATGACATAATATTTTTTTCCGAAAATTCGTTCCAATACCCTGAAGCATGCCTCTTCGCGGGAAGTCATCAGGTGCTCCTTAGCGGCGTATTTATAAAGGCTATATCTGTCCTCTAAAGATGACTTTTTAGTCCGCTCGTGGTTTTCTATAAGTAATACGATGACTGCCGCTAGAATAATTGCAGCTATACAAATCACAAAAATCTGGAGCATGTTCATATTTATCAGATTATAACATACATCATTCTACTTGTTGCTAGACAGAAGCACTGCTAAATAGGCAATTAATTCGGTTTCTTCTTATAACGATCGAGTTGAAGAAGCAAAACGCTTGCGCAACAGAGAAAGCCAACAGCTGTTGAAGCGATTCCTAAATAATAAAACGGCCAATGTATTGTTTCTGTCTCAATCACTAGAGTCCAAGAACCAATAATCTGACCGGCTTGGCACAATCCTATCCCGCCAAGAACCATTAAAAGGTGTTTTTGAAATCTTTCCATTTTTGCTCCTTGTTGATTCACATCATATATTATAGCATAAGCATTGTGCCTTACTCTTGCACAAGCACATCGGCAGAAACACATCTACAGAGTTTGATATCAAGACTTGGCATGCTACAGTCGAATACGCAACGATAATGCCAAACAAAACAATCGTCTTTCACTTCAGAAATGAAAACGAAGAAACCGTGAAGTTGGAAGAAGCACAATAAAGCGGAGTGACGGCTTACGGTCACATGCACAATAAGGGCTCGCTACGGCGGGCTCTTTCTATGGCGTAATAACAAAAGAAGAGTTCGAGCAAAATGCTCTTACTTATACCTTATCGTGTAAAACAGGTGGGCAGTTTACACGATTTGCCAGAAAACATAAATGTGTCATTTATTGCATTTTGTATCGTTTACAGTAAAAAACATTCGCATTCAGGACGAGAAACATTTCCCCAAAAAACTTCAAAGCCCCTGATTAACAGGGGTTTTGAAGCGCGTAATAACGTATCATTATTACACATGTTTCTGGTGGCTCCGGTCGGACTTGAACCAACGACACAAGGCTCTTCAGGCCTCTGCTCTACCAACTGAGCTACAGAGCCACACGTAGGTTTATTTTATCACAAGATATGGTAAAATAAAAGTATGAAAAAGCTAAATACTTCCCCAATTTCTGGCATGCAGGAGCTTTTGCCCAAAGAGCAGGCCATTTTTAATAACTATAAAGAAACTATCCGGGAAGTATACCGTCATCATGGTTTTTTGGAGATTGAGACTCCAACTATCGACCGCGCGGAAATATTGTTCGCAAAAGCTGGTGGAGATACAGAAAAGCAAATCTATAAAGTTATCAAGACCGAGGAAGCTGCAGACGATGCCGACCAAGCGCTCCGTTTTGACCATACTGTTCCTCTAGCGAGATATGTAGCAGAGCACGAAAGCAACCTCAGCTTCCCGTTCAAGGTGACGCAAGTGGGACGCAATTTCCGTGGTGAGCGGGCGCAAAAAGGGCGTTTCCGCGAGTTTTATCAATGCGATGTTGACATTATTGGACGCAATACTCTAGCGGCTGAAAACGATGCAGAAGTAATTTTGACGCTTAATGAGGCGCTTGAGGGGTTGAATTTGCCTGAACGACTAGTGCGAGTCTCTAACCGAAAGATTCTAGCTGGGTTCTTAGATGAGTTAAATCTGCAGGAGGTAGCGAAAGAAATTCTTTCCATCATTGACCACGCCGAGAAAGTTGAACCAGAAAAAGTGAAGGCTTGGTTGACCGAACTCAACATTGGCGAGGAGAGAGTAGCACAAGTGTTGGAGTTTATTGAGATTTCTGGAGATGCGGATACAGTTACGCGAAAGTTAAAGGCGTTTGGTTTTGCGAGCGAGAAGTTTAATGAAGGTGTGGAAGAATTGGCCTTAGTACTTCGTACGCTTTACGGACAAGGGTTACACGATTCTGCGATTGGTGACATGAAAATCGTACGCGGGCTAGATTATTATACCGGTACAGTGTTTGAGACGATTATTCCCTCTCGAAAAGAGATTGGCTCGATTTGCTCGGGTGGGAGATATGAGAATTTGGCCGAACTGTACAGCGACCAAAAGTTCCCAGGAGTTGGTGGCTCAATTGGTTTGACACGACTCTTCTTCTTGATGAGTGAGTTCGGGATGATAAAGGGTGATTCCGAAAAACCAGTGGACTATGCGATTATCCCATTTGACTCAACCGAGCGAGAGTATTGTTTCAAATTTGCTGAGCGCGTACGCGAAAAAGGGTTCAAAGTCGACTTGGTTTGGAGTGATAAAAAACTGGGCGATAAGCTAAAGTATGCAGCAAGCGTAGCAAAATACGGTATTGTGTTAGGCGAAAACGAAATTCGTTCCGGTGAGTTCATAGCGAAAGACTTCGAGACGGGTGAACAGACTCCGTTCGTATTATAAATCATGCGCAATCATCTTCTCTCTCAACATTTTCTTCGTAGCCCAAAGCTAGCGTTGATGTTGATTGGACATTCGAATATCAAGAAACGCGACATGGTTCTTGAAATTGGTGCGGGGAGCGGAGTGATTACGAGTGCGCTTTCGAAGCGCTGCTCTAAAGTTATTGCAATCGAACCGGATGCGAAAACTGCTTCTCTTTTGAGAAAAAATCTCTCCCGACAAGGGATAGAAAATGTCGAGGTGATTGAGGAGGATTTTTTGGATTATGATTTATCAAGATTGCCGGAAGGATACAAAGTATTCTCTAACCCGCCATTCCATCTGAGTTCAAAAATTGTTCATAAGCTAATCGAAAGCGAGAATAGACCGGCTAGTTTTTATCTCATTTTACAGAAACAGTTCGCCCTAAAACTCATTGCGACAGATAGACATTATACTTCACAGTTAGGTTATGAGCTTTTGGAGCAATACTCAACAAAAATCCGCCTGCCACTTCGACCGACGGATTTTACACCACCGCCAGCCGTGCCAACGGTGTTATTTGAAGCTAAATTACTTGAGACCCTCGTTTAACATTTGCTTGACTTCGGCCCACTCCCAGCTTGGGTCGAATCCACCTGTGGAAAACTTTCCAAAGGTGAAGTATGGGAGTCCGTTAGCGAAGTTGCTTGCTCTCATAGTATTGTCGTAAACAAGTGTGAGTGACGCCTCGTTTTCGTAACAATTAACGAAGCTGTCGCCGAGACCGATTTCTGTACCGATGTTTTTCCAGTAATCGGCTGTCATATCGGTAATCATCGGTGCAGTCTTTGAATAGCCGATGCCTTTTTCATAGTAATCGGTAAAGAGGTGGTTTACTGCTGCGTGATAGTAATCCCAGAATCGGTTCTCATTTGCGGCGCAATAAACAGCTTCAGCTGCTGGGCGAGAGTATTCGACTCCTGAACCTTCGTAAAGCATGTCTGTTACTCGGACCTCGTAGGCAATTTTGTTGTCAGCAAGATATTGCAAGAATTCCTCTTCGTTTTCCTGAATAGTACGAGCGTAGTAGTTACAGTATGGGCACATGATATCGGTGTAGACGATATAATGACGAGTGGCATGTTCGACGTCGCCAAGCGTCATGCTTTCGTTCCAAATCTTTCCACCAATATCGGCTGGGCGAGTGCTGCTGAAGATAAATAATCCTAAGAATAACGCGACGATGACGACGAGTATGACGGTCCTAACAACTTTGCTCATTATGTTTCTCCTTAAAATGTTCACTTTTGATTATAACATACGTTTCTAACCCAAGCTTTCTAAATACGAGGATGCCAATAATAATGGCAAGAATGTTTAGAACAAGAGAAATGGTTCCAGCAATGGCCGCCGCACCGCTTACTCCAGAAAGAAGTGTGCCTATTAGTGGGCTAAGGAGAGCAGTTTGGCAAGTTGGGCATCCAGACCCTAGAACAGCGAGACCCGCAACGATAGCGGAGGATTGTATTCCGCTCGAATCGTCGGATTTCTTTTCTTTTGAATCTTTTTTAGCTTTCTTTTCTGTGCGCTTGTGTTTTGCAACAATAACAACAAGTGCGACAAGGATAGATTGCAAAAGGGTAAGGATGAAGGTTAGGATAAAATCACGGAAGTCACGCCCGACGCCAAAGATTTGAAGGAAAGCGTCGCCGATGATTTTAAAAGCACCGCCGAAGTTCCCGCTTCCGATAAAACTACCTATGAGCTTAAACGAAGTAAAGCCGGTAGCTGATAAAAGATTGATAATTATTCCAAAAATAACGAAGGTCAAGATGAATGCAATCCAGAAAGATTTTTTCTTGGTCGCAAGCAGTAATCCCCTTCCTGCTAAACCATATTCATCTAAAAACCTCGCAAAATTAAACCTTTTTTCTTTTGCCATGTAACTCCTGATTTACTTAACCATTATAGCATAAAAATTTGCGGTATAATGGGTGTATGATTTTTCAAGAACCAGTTATTTGTCGTACTCCGAAATATGTTGTTGACACTGGAAAACTGGAAAAGCCCGTAAAAGTTGCGTTAACGAACGACTGGCATGTCAGTAAGATTGTTTCTGAAAAACAACTTCGATTCCTAGAAAAGAAGCTCAAGAAGATTAAACCAGATGTTATTTTGATTCAAGGAGATTTGTTTGATACTCCTTGGTCGCTCGATAACGAGAAATTAGTTAGTGCACTCAAGAAGGAAATGAAACTTTGTGCGGAAATCGCAGAGACTATTATGATAATCGGCAATCACGACCAAATCGAGCCGGCTCACCCAGCACCAAAGAATCATAAAGAATTTGAATCTTGGCAAAGGCCCGACACAATAAGAGATTGGCAAAAAATTTGCAAAGAAGTTGGCGTGAAACTTCTTCTCGATGATTGGGTAGAGATTCGCGGAGTTAGAATATTCGGATTCTTCGAAGACCCGGAATGTTTCTATACTAAACCAGGAGCGCGTCGCGGTGAGAATTATGATGCGATGAAAGAAAAAATCCGAAACCTTTCTAAGGATGGAAAACTGAAAGCGAGAGATGGAAAAGTTCAGTGGTTTGTTTCTCACGCGCCGATGAGCGATAGTCTTGAAATGGAAGAATTGAAGGATTTTGACGTGTTCAGCTTTGGGCATACGCATGGAGGATGCGTACCTGTTGGGATAGATTACGTTGTTGATCTTCTTGGTGTGCATGGTGGTATCGTGGCGCCGTTTCTCAAGTGGTTCCCTAGAAAATATATGCGCGGAAGAGAGCTATTGCCAAATAAAGCTCATCTTATTATTAATTCAGGAATGGTGATGACGCAAGATAGCGCCCCGAAATGGCTCCATTACATCAATTTCCTAAAGGCGGCCGAGATTACGGAAGTAATTGTTAAGTAAAAGCGTATTGTTTTTCGCGCGGAGTGGTATAATAGTTTTATGGATTACGAACCTATGCTTCCTTCTCAAATGCAACCAGAAGGACTTCGCTCAACAGCAAAAAATATAATTTACGTCATTGGAGGCGTGGGACTTGTTGCGCTCATTGTTGTCGCCTTGGTATTTTGGATTATTCCAATGTTCAACAATGCAAGTGGCGTCGAAGAAGACCCAGAGAATCCTACAAACTCAACCTCTCAACAGACGCAATACGAACAATGTCTTAGGTCTGGAGGTACTGCCTCGGATTGCCTAAAGAAGCTTAAATAAAAGAATAACCTCTGCTTGGGGTTATTTTTTTCCGAAGCGTTTTTTATTGAATTCGGTTTGAATCTTGTAAAAGCCCTCTGGGGTCGAAGTTATTTCATCGACTTTTTTGAGAAATGCGTCATATTCTGGAGTGCGAAAATACATTTTCTTATCTCCATAGGCGCCTGGAATGTATTTTCCACGAAGAACGAGACGGATTGTTTCGATAGTTTCCTTCTCGGAAAATTCGGGATGGAGAGTGCGGTTATAATCATAGGCACGGATAAGAATCTCGTCGATATCGCAAGAGCGGTCAGCCGATGAAACGATTTTTCCATAAAGACTACGCGGGTCACCTTTGAGGCTAGCACGGTGGTCTTCTACTGCTTCCGCCATCGTTTCTATCTCTTCGTCCGTGAAAAAGGCTTTCAGTGCAGAATCTGCGCGGAGCATTTTTGCGGATTCGAGGTGGTGAGTTTCGTTATCAATAAGGCGTCCAAGGTCATGATAGGCCGCAATAACATAAACCATGTCCAAATTAATATCTTCTAGGTCTTGTGCGATTTTCAGGCTGCGCTCGATGACATCAGAAATGTGAGTATCAGTATGGCCTTTAAGCTGATGATATTTTGGGAGGATTTCATTACCGATATATCGGCAAACTTCTGGATTTATCTCTCGTTTCATAGAAACATCATAGCACAAAAAGCACCCTCCGTGAGAGGGTGCTTATTATTTTTTTTATTCTACTTCTGCTTCTGGTTCTGGTTCGGGTTCGGTTTCTAGGTTGAGGCCGAAGATATCTTTGATGAGAAGTTTCGCTTGTTCGTACCTAGCAGAATCAAGCTCGCAGCCACCGGCTTGGTCTTCTAGACCAAGCACGAGATAGTTTTTGTAGACTTGGTCAGTATTATGCTCGATAACGTCTTGGATAGTAGTGCCATTGATTTCTGGAGCAGGTGCGGAGATTGGTTGGCGAATGAATTTCGCGAGGATGATTGGTGCCGCTGTTTCTCCGTAACCACAGATGGTCGTACCGTTATAAACCTCAGATGTCGTAGTGACACCATTGATGTTAACGGTGAAGGTGTCTGCAGGAGTGTCAGTAAGGTCAACCAAGGTCGAAGCGATGTCTGTGACTCCTTCTGGAAGGAAGAGGCCCATAGTTTCGTTATAGACGGTAAGGTCGCCAACGGTATAGCCTGGGAAGGTTATGTTCCACATTCCATCCTCGATGACAGTTCCAACTGGAGTAACATCGTCTTGGTCTATTTGAGACTGTTGTTGGTTATCTGGAGGAGTGGTTTGTCCTTTATCTTCTGCCGGTTTAGGACGGAGGAATAAGAAGTAGCAAATAATGACAATAACTATGACGCCAATAGCGACCAATGCAAGTATCATTCCTTTGTTGCTGTTTGCTTTTGGTGATTCAGCGATAGATGGTTGGGGCGCGATTAGGTCAGGGGATGGAGCCTGAGATGCGGTCGGCTCAGGAGTTGGCGCTACTGGAGGTGGCGTCGTTGGTTGTGGTTGATTGTCCATATATTACTCTCCTTGATTATCTTGATTCCATTATAGCATAAGAGTCATTATTATTGAAAAAAGACGTCCTTTGAAGACGTCTAACCGAAATGGTGCCCGAGATGGGACTTGAACCCATATGGTAGAGACCATTCGATTTTAAGTCGAACGCGTATACCAATTCCGCCACTCGGGCTGGAGGTGCCGACCGGAATTGAACCGGTGTACGCGGTTTTGCAGACCGCTGCGTAACCACTCCGCCACAGCACCATATCTTGTATTATATCACACGAGGTTTTTTTCGCAAAAAATGCGCCACAAAACGAGGCGCATTTTGTTTGTTTGAGTTTTGGAATTTCTAGGTGGACAAAAACGTTTTAGCCAAGAATAACCTCACACGCTCCCCACCTCCCGAAACTCGAACGCCTCTCAACGTAAGACCCGTTCGAATTTCTTACCTTAATTTTATCACAAGCACTAGCGGAGTCAATATTGATTTTGGTTATTTTTTGTGTTCTTACTTTTATTTTTCCCTGTTCGGTTTGTTCGGTTTTTATGGCATTTTTTATTTTTTATTGCAAATAATACTCTTTAATAAACCTTAGCCCTTGATTTTCTTTTATTTTGATAAGATTTTAAGTGGGTTGTCGTTTAATATGACGTCAAGTTTGGCTTCGCCATAAATCTTAGTGAGATTATAAATCGCATCATCAATTTCATAGAAATCGCGCATATGATGAGTGTCTGTACCAAATGCAAATATCATATCCTTCTTCGCAAGCTTCTTTATTGTTTTTGCAGCGCGATGGCCATATTGGCCAATAACGCTTCCAAGATTACACTGGAATAGGACACCTTGCCTTGCAAGCCTCTCCGTAATCGAAAAATCTTTTTGAATGCTCAGATAACGTTCCGGGTGTGCTAAAACTACGATATATCCTTCGGCTTGTAAATCAAAGAAGATTTCTTCGTATCCTTCAAAGGAGCCAGTCATGGGTAGCTCGACGAGAAGATACTTGCTGTCGGCGAGGGTGGAGATTTTTTTATTCTTTAGTAGGGTGCCAATTTCTCTGTCGATATAGATTTCATTCCCAATATATAGTTCGATATCGATATCGCTTTCTTTCATGAGCTTCTTGAGTTCATGAAGGAGTTTTAAATTGTCGCTTTTAGGGCTGTTGTAGATTGTCTCTTGAATGTAATGAGGTGTGACAATTAGTTTATCTACACCATGATTAGAGAGTTCTTGAAGAATCTCTAAACTTTCGTCAAAGGTTTCTACCCCGTCATCTACGTCGGGGAGAAGATGAGAGTGGATATCAATCATGATTTATTTCTTGTGGTTCTCGTCGTAGTAACCGCCGTAATAGCTGTAGTAGTGATTGACTTTGCGGTCGATGTCGTTAACTACAACACCAGCAATCTTGGCGCCGACTTTTTCTAGCGCGTCCTTAGTAGACATGAGAGCTTGGTGAGGAGTCTTGCCATTTCTTGCAACGATAATAGTTTCGTCGGTTAGGGTAGACATAATGATTGGGTCAGCAACGGCACCACATGGGGCGGAGTCGAAAATGATTAAATCATAGTCTTTCTTTAACGCTTCGATTAGGTCTTTGTGCTTATCGGAAGAAAGGAGTTCTGCTGGGTTAGGAACTAGAGTACCCCGAGTAAGCAGTGAGAGATTCTTAATGCCAGTAGCTTGAATATAGAGATTGCGGTTCTTGAGGTAGTCAGCAAGAAGGTTGGTAAGACCGATAGTGTTTGGTCTCTTAAAAATGCGGTGTTGACGACCTTTGCGAAGGTCGCAGTCAACGAGAAGAACTTTTTCTCCAGCTTGCGCAAAGGCAGCGGCGAGGTTCGCAGCAACGAAGCTTTTACCTTCGCTTGCGACGGAACTTGTTACTTGGATAGTTTTAACTTTTTTATCGATGGAAGTAAATTGGAGGTTGGTACGGAGAGAGCGAATAGATTCGCTAACGATAGACTTCGGGAATTTCTTAACTAAGACTTCGGAGGTGTCTTCTTTGAGTTTGACGTCACTCTTGATGATTTTACCTACGATAGGAAGTTTAATGCTTTCTTCGAGAGTATCGGAGTATTTAATAGAATCGTCAAAGTAGAAGATAACGAACGCTACACCGGCAACTGCCGCGATAGATAAGACGGCGGCGATGGCGATATCTCGCAAGGTTGTATTGTTGGAAGGTTTCTGAGCAACTTCGGCGGTTTCTAGAATAGCAACGTTATCGAGGGTCTTAATTATGTCTGTCTTATTAGTGAAGACGTCAGCGATAGAGTTAGCAATTCGAGATGCGAGTTCTGGGTCTTTGTCTGAGACTGTGATTTTAAGGATGGTCGTGTCGGAAATAGTAGAAACCTTGACACTTTTAGCAAGAACATCTGGAGTAGTATCGAGTCCGAGGTCAAAGATTACTTGTTCAAGAACGGTTTTACTTTTTGCGATAACACTGTAGGTACTGGTAAGTTTTTGGTTAGCGTTAATCTCGCTCAAAGTTGCTGCAGCGCTTGAGGAGTCAGATTGCAATAAAGCGACTTGAGAAGAAGACTCGTAAAGCGGAGTTTTGATATTCGTGTCATAATATGCGACCGCAGAGACGGCAATAATAGGCAATGTGATTAATGCCCAGAGAAATTTTTTGAGGTAGGATAGGAATTCCTTGATGTCTAACTCTTCCATAATATCTTTTATATTATCATTTTTTAGTTATTCTGTCAATTCTATGTTATTATTCTCTGCCGCTTCAGCCTCTGCTTTAGCCTTGGCTTCTGCTTCGGCTCTAGCTTTCTCTTCTTCCTCAATTTGTTTGGCTGTTTTAAGATACTCAACAATTTTGTCGTGAGCATCGTCAATCGTTTCTTGGTTTGGAATCATGACATAGAGGTCTTGACCTGGCATAGAGTAGGTTGGTTGCGAGGAACCGGTTCCGTCTAGGCTGATAGACTCAATTTTCCAGTTTGTGCCGGAGAAGAGTTGGAACTTGATGATGTCTAGCATTTCTGCGTAAGTGAGGCTTGTTTCGAACATACCGTCGGCGGCACGAAGAATATCTGGAAGCTTAAGAATGTAGGCTGGGGTTGTGACCTTGGCGATAATCTTAGAGATTACTTGTTGTTGGTTTTGTCCGCGGTGACGGTCGCCAGTTTCATAGGCATATCTTTCGCGAGAGAAGGCAAGAGCACATTTTCCATCCACGTGTTGAGTACCGGTCGTAAAGTGACAGCTCTTGTCAGTGTGCGGAGTTAAATCTTGGTCGGAATAAATATCGATACCATCAATAGCGTCGACGATATCTTTGAGGGCATCAAAGCCAACTTTTATCGTGTCGTCGATTTTTACATCAAGGATATCTTCGACGGTTTGCTTGCTCATATTAATACCGTAGATACCAGCGTGAGTAAGCTTGTCACGGAGCCCAGTAGTGCCGTGAAGTTGGACATAATAATCGCGCGGAATAGAGATTAAAAGAATTTTAGAGGTTGTCGGGTTAACGACGGTGACTATGTTGACGTCACTACGAGCGCTCTCGTCAGAAACGCTAGTACGAGAATCGCTACCAGAGATATAAAAGACGATTGGTTTGTCGCCAAAATTAGTCAAATTCTCCTTCTTCTCTTCTTTTTTGTCGTCTTCTTCTTGATGGGAATCGCTAGAAGCGTTCTTTAAGAAATTAGTGAAAGAGTCGATATATCTATATATAAAGAATCCAGCAATTGCGGAAATGATAAATGTGACGATAGCTGCGATGAGGACCGGGTGTTTCGTTGGCGTGTGTTCTCTTGCTTTTTTCTCTATTTTATTTTGTTTTACTTCTTTCTTTTTTGAATCGCTTACCTCTAGTTCTTGAGACAAAATTTTTTCGATTTCTTCAATCGAGTCTTTTTTAGGACGCCTAGAGGTTGTCTTTTTTACCATATTGTCAAATATGGTATCATAAAAGTCTCTTTACGTCAAATAGCTTAGGCTTCTGACGCGTCCGATTTTCCAGACTTATCGTCACGATAAGAGAACATGATTGGCGTGCCAATAAATGGGCAAGCCTCGCGGAGTTTATTTTCGAGGAAGCGTTTCCAGGACCAGTGAAGAGTAGAGAGTCCATGGCCATGAACGACGAACCAAGGTGGGCAGGTGTCGGTTTGGACGATGTACTTCGGTTTTGGACGTGTGTTTTTGAGGCCGGCAGGTGGATGTTCAAGGATAGCTTGATTTAAAACCTTGTTGAGGTCACTGGTTTTTAGCTCAGTATGGCGTGCTTTGTCGATTTCTAGAGCAAGCTCAAAGAGTTTTGTGACATTCGCGCCGGTTTCTGACGAAGTAAGGAGAACTGGCGCGAATGGAAGGAAGTTAAAATCATACTCAAGCTCATCAAGAATCTTATCAGTATTTTCAACAAGGTCGGTTTTAGTAAGAACTACAATGATGCCTTTTCCCGCCTCGACGATTTGTCCAGCAAGAGATTGGTCTAGTTTCGAATGGGGTTCAGTGCCATCTACGAGAAGTGCACAGATATCTGATTCTTCGATTGCAGAAAGAGTACGGATTGCGGAAAATTTTTCGATACCGACTTCGCGCTTACCTGGTTTGCGAAGGCCGGCAGTATCAAGAATCTCTAGGTCACGCCCCTTGAAGCGGAGTTCTACGCGGTTAATGTCGCGGGTTGTGCCCTGCTTTGAGCTGACAATGGCTTGTTGCTTCTTGGCGAGGGAGTTGAACAAACTGGATTTTCCGACGTTTGGACGACCAATGAGTGCGATTTTTAAAGTGTCTGTTTTTTGCTCGCGGACAACTGGGATGTTTTCTGTAATTGCCGATTTAAGGTCATTGATTCCCTGACCGGTGGTTGCGGAGACGCAGAATGTCTCTTCGGGTTTGATACCAAGAGAGCGGAATTCGTTAGTATCTAGGGAGGCGCCGAGGTCGGATTTGTTAAGGATTAAGAAGACTGGCTTTCTAGATTTTAGAGTCATCTTGGCAATGCGTTTGTCTTTTTCGCTAGGATAAAGTGTAGAATCGAGAGTGAGAAGAATTAGTTCGGCGGAATCAATCGCATCGGCGATTTGGGTTTGGATTGAGGCTTCGAAGTCGTCGCTTGCGTCTTTTAGACCGGCGGTATCAACCATGAGAAATCTATCGTCAATTCTTGCAGTGACGCTATCGCGGGTGGTTCCTTCTTCGCGTGCAACAATCGCGATGTTTTTATGTGCAAAGCGATTGAGCAAGCTAGACTTACCCGCATTAGTTTGGCCAATGAGTGCAACGATAGGGAGTTTCATGTGTATTATTATAACATGAATCAGACTAAAACGCTAGACGTTAAAGCGGAATTCAACAACGTCGCCGTCGCGCATTTCGTAGGTTTTGCCCTCTGTGCGCATGAGACCCGCCTCGCGCACGGCTTTTTCTGAGCCGAGGCGTTTTAGGTCGTCATAATTGCAGATTTGAGCGGAAATAAATCCGCGTTCAAAGTCGGAGTGGATTGTTCCAGCAGCCTCAGGAGCAAGCGAACCTTTTTTGATGGTCCAGGCTCTACATTCTTTTTTTCCAGCAGTGAGAAAGCTTTGAAGACCAAGCGTGTCGTAGGCGGCCTTAATGAGCTCACCAAGTGCATCCTCTTTTACTCCATAACTTTCAAGGAACTCTTTTCTTTCATCCCGATTCATGTCGGCCATTTCCTCTTCAAGCTTCGCGTTAACAAAAACCGCACGGGCGGGTTTTACGAGGCCAGAAAGCTTGGATTTCAAGTCGGAATCCGTGAGTCCTTTTTCGTCAACATTGAACATGTAGATTACTGGCTTGTCTGTCAGGTATTGAACGAGGTCATCGCTCGGGTCTTTCTTCCTTTTGGCGGCGATTTTCTCTTTGGTTTCATCGTCGGCAAGCTGGAGTTCTAGATTGATGATATCAATATCGTCTTTTGCTTGTTTTAAGATATCGTCTTCAGGTTTACTATCGGCACGGACAATATCGTTGTTGATAAAAGCACGGACTACGTGGCAAATGGCATGGCATTCGCGAATATGCGCAAGGAACTTGTTCCCAAGCCCCTCACCTTTTGAGGCTCCGGCAACGAGACCGGCGATATCGACGAATTCGACAGTAGCAGGAACGACTTTGTCTGTTTCGTACATTTTTGCAAGAACGTCGAGTCTTTCATCGGGAACCGGAACGATACCGACGTTTGGCTCAATCGTAGCAAAGGGGTAGTTTGCGGCGAGTGCGCCAGCGTTTGTAAGTGCGTTAAATAACGTCGACTTTCCGACGTTAGGTAGTCCAATAATACCTATCTTTAAATTCATATCTGTTATTATAACATAATTACCGTTGCTATGATAGCTCATAATAATCTTCGAATCGCTTAATTTTCGTTTGTCCGTGTCTCTATGATAAAATGGAGAAAAACAATGGAGGGTTTTATGGAAAATAAATCGAACAATAAACTAGTAATCACACTTCTCGCTGTGTTAATTGTTGCCGTGTTGGGAGTCGGTGGATATTTTATAGTGAAGGATTTAAACAATAAGAACAATTCGAATAACTCTAGCGAATCAAATTCAAGCCAAAACGCTAGTCAGCAAGAAAGCTCAAGCAAGAGCACGACTCCAGAAGTTAACGGAGGTCAAACCACTGACAGTGAAGAAATAGAAGCAGGAATTACTTACGCAGAAATCCGTGGCCAAGATTTTTATATCGAGGCGCAGATTAATGGTCAAGTTACTGGGACGTGTGATATCTATCTAACGCCAGTTGATGGCGTCCAAGGCCAATATGATGATGACGAAATCGAGATTAGAAACAAGGTTAGTATCTGTGAGGAGGATTTTTCGCTTAAAGGTACCAATCCTGGCGAGCACATCGTAAGAGTAGTGATTAAAGCTACTGATGGACGCACGAAAACTTTGGAGAAGACGGTCAATCTTTAACTCTACTTTAAAAACTCCCGTGGACTTACGGGAGTTTTTTTATTGGTAGTTTTCTAGGCGCGGCGTTTATGGAAGAGGAGATATCCGATAAGTGCAACGATGAAGATTGCGCCGGCGCAACTTGCAATGGTTGCTGGTTTGGGCGTTGCGGTGTTAAACCCTGTGTTTGGGACAAGAGGAACATCTTCCTCCTCGCTTCCCTCTTCGCCTTCATCGGGTATAGGTTGTTCTTCGTCTTCGGCCCAAATAGCATAGATAGTGTCTAGGTCTTCTAGTAAGGTTTCGCCGTCAATGATATCTGGTTCTGTCGCGTTTGGCGTGGTTGCGAAGCCGACGAAATGCATGTTGTCTTCGTGGGATACTGGGTTACCAAGAATTTCTATTGCTTCGTCATAGGAGAATGTTGTTCTCCATCCATTATACGATAATCGAACGTTGATTCTTTCGGAACCGCCTATGCCTCCGTTCGGGAAGAAACCTCCGTTGCCGATTGCAAGAAGTTTGTATTTTAAAACTGATGTAAAGACAGAATCTTCGCTAACGATATAGGTCGAATCAATGCCCGAGGTAGCGGTAGTAAAGACTCCGTTCTGGTCTATCCAACCTGCATGTTCAACGTATGGGCAAGCATGCATGACGGCCATACCGTAGAAAATATGACCTCGGCCAAGAGAGCTTTCGTAGGTCGTGATACTTTGGTCATCTAGCATAAATGCATCTCCAGTGACTACGAAGGTTACGGAAACTGGTTCGTCATATACAGCGTAAAGGGTTCGTCCGTCAAGCCATTCTGCTAAGGTGGCTGAGCTATCTTTCCCTTCTTTAACTTCTGGGTCCGGTTCGGTGGCGTTTGGATTAACAGACCAGCCAACGAATTTTTTAGTTGCGTCATCGGTTTTTGGGTCGATTGGAGTTTCGAATTGGTCAAATGGATTAAACTTGGCTAGATATGATGTTTCCTCATCATTAAATGGACTATGGCCACCATTGTAGTCTAGTAGGATGGCTACCATGCCTCGATATTGCGCATAAACCGTCATCGGTTCCTCTCCTACTAACAGTGAACTGTGTATCTCGCCGTCTGGCTCTGTCGCCCAAGCCGAGAAGAGAATTGAATCGTCGCCAATTTGAAAGTCTTCAAAACTTCGATAAGCGATATCGTCACCAATCGGAATTACAACATCCTTTGTCGAGCTCTGGGTCTCGTCAATATTAAACCAGACATCCTCATGATTAACGTCGAAAGTGACGGTCGTAGTCGAGGCTCGGCGCACGCCAGCGTTAAAGCTGATAAATGCTCCAGACATTTCGCCGAAACGAATATAGTATGTCTCACCGGCCTCCATTTCATAATAGACATGGACGTCACCACCGGTCATTGGGTCGATATATTGTTCGTGTTTTAGAGTATGGTCACCTTCGTCTAAAAGTCTAAGCATTGCTTCGCGGCTATCACTAGGTTCCGCCTCGACACCGTCGGTATAAATTTCATACCAGCCATCTTCTTCGGGAGTGAATTTGTATACTGGTATAGAAACACCGGCCGTGACGGCGTATTCTTCATCTACAAACATCTCGTCTTCGACTTTTGTTGGATTGTATTTCCATTCTGCGTAGACTTCAGTGTAGTATTGTCCGATTGGAGTCTCGGAAGTATAGCGTTCTCCTCTACCAAAGTTTTGAGTCGTCCAGCCAACAAAGTCATAACGATTTTCGATTCGGTATGGGTCTGGGGCTAATGGCCTAAATGTATCGTTGACATCATATTCCATCATGACATAGGAATACTGTTCACCGTCGGGTGCTTCCCAAGCTCCTCCGTTGATATAGTAGGCCACGTATGCTTTGTCACTCCAGACTGCCCATAGGTCCGTGCCGATGGCGGCTGCAGTTGTTTCGCCAACTTCAACATTAGCTACAGTTGCTTCCTCTGAAGTCGACCAGCCAACAAAGACATAATCTTCTCTATCGCTAACTGGCATAGTATGGTCATCGAAAGCATCTCCTCGATAATAAGTGTTAGTGCGCGTTTGAGATTCGCCTTCCTCAAAATGTCCTTCTCCTGCTTTAACATGCATTGTGATGTTGACATAGCGGTCACTTGAACTGCTCAAAAGCTGCGGTTTTTCGCTAGTGCAAAAGCCAAAAAGGAAACTATCGACGCCTTCTGGGCAATATGCATGATTTTTGTCAGCAAGCTCTCCGCTGAGTTGCTGCCATAATTCGCTACTCTGCTCGTCGCTAAGTTTTTCTTCCGCTTCGTTAGTAGTAGCACTAACGTTTTGGGCGGGCAATAGTTGAATCGTGGACACTAGACTAAAAACTAGTGATAGAAAAACAAGCCCGACCTTTTTAAAAAATTTTGTTTCCATTTTATGACCTTTGTTTATTTTTGTGTGGAGCTACAAAGCTTTGTATATATTATATATGCTTTTTATTAAAACACAAATGGTTATTGTTAATTAAAATATTCCAGTTGGTCACCATAGCTTTGTGCAACTCGGTCACCCAAGCGGTTCAGAACACTAATGTCGATTATTTCGTCGTGCGGATGATTTTTAGAGTATTGTCTTTTGAAACGAGCAAGCTCAGTGTTCGCTTCTCGCCAATCGCGGACACCGACACTATGTCTTGAACCGTTTCTGGTAGAAATAACCAATTCGTACATACATATATCATATAGTATTCTAGCTTAATTTGCCACGACGGAGCGTAAGAACCTTGTCGGCTTTCTTTGCGACTTGGCGGGAATGCGTGACAATAATCACGATTTTATTGTCTTTATGTGCGAGGTCTCGAAATATTTCAATGATTTTTTCTTCGGTATCCTCGTCTAGGTTGCCTGTCGGCTCGTCCGCCATAATGATTGGCGAATTCGAAGCAAGGGCGCGAGCGATTGCGACGCGTTGTTGTTGACCGCCGGAAAGTTTACCAATTAAGCGTTTCCCTTCTTCGGCGGTTATGCCGACCTTTTCGAGATACTTATTTGGGTCCTCTTTACGATTATCGAAAGCCATAGCGACTTCTACGTTTTCTGCGGCGGTCATATATTTTATGAGGTTGTAGCTTTGAAAGACTATGTTAACGTATTTGAGGCGGAATTCTTGGCCCGTAATCTGACGGAGGCTTTTTTTGTTGAATTTTACATCTCCTTCTTGAAGTTTATCGAGAGCGGAGATAAGACTTAAGAAGGTCGTTTTTCCAGAACCAGATTCGCCAACGATGGCATAAATTTTTCCGGATTCAAACTTGGCGCTGACATCATTCAGAACCTTCTGTAGGCGGTCGCCGTTTTGGTAACTATAGGAAAGATTTTCTACCGATAGAATATTCTTCTTTGTTTCCTTCATATTATTCCTTTCCTGCTAAGATTTCTTTAGGTTGGTAGTGCATGATACTAACGGATGGAAGAATGAGTGCGAGAATAATAACAAGATAGCCTGTAGCGAATAGCAGTATATAATCGATTGGTTGTGCATTAATGTCGAGTTCGATTTTCTTTCCCTCGCGGCTGGCGTTCACAATATCTTTCATGTTTCCGCCGTCAGGCATGAATGGGAAACTGTCTGTTCTTGAGCCACGAGAATTGTTGCCACCAGGTCCGTCAGGCATACTACCGCCCATCATCGCACCAGGACGACCAAAATTTTGTTCCGATTGCTGGCTTGATGACGCGGTCTGGCTTTCCACGATACTTTTTCCGAGTGTGGTGGCGAAAATGGTGCCAGTAACGCTGGCTAAGGCAAAGCCGAGTGTTCCTACTATGAGGAGTTCGGTAGCGATTTGCCCGATAACATTTTTCTTGCTTGCGCCAAGGGAAGTTAAAACGCCAATTTCGTAACGACGGTCTTTGACATTAATCGAAACGATGAGGGTAATGATTACGATTGCAGCAATAATAACGATAATAAGGATTGTGTCAGCAAAGCTTCCGACAGATTCTATAGAACCAGCAAGACTGTCATATTCAGATGTATCGACCGCAAACTTCAAATTGTTTTCAAAGAGCTCCGAGAATTCGATATTTGCTTTTTCAACGAACTCATCAGCGTAGTCGGAATTGACCATGTAGAACTTCACGTTGCCGACGCTGTAGTTGCCGTTGTTATATTCTTCAGTGTTGAAGAATTTAGCAGCAGTTTCGGTGTTCATATACATCGTATTGGCATTTGCACGTTCAGAAGAGGTATCATAAATACCGATGACCGTTAAGTAGATGCTTTTTTCTGTATAGATGTTTTTGATTTTGAAGGTATCGCCAACTTTGAGAGAATTTAGTTCAGCAAATTCATAAGAAATCATTACAGAGTCAATAGAATCTTCGTCGAAGTAGGTACCTTCTTTTATTGTGAGAGTTCCGTCTTCAACGCCGTCAACATACGCATAGGCGTTAGTGCCCGTGATGATAATGTCGGAGTCGAGCGTAGAGTCGTCCGAAGAGGAATCCATATTTCCGAACATACCAGGCGTTCCCGGCATGTTGCCGTTCATCATATTACCGCTCGGTCCTTTGGTTTCCACAGTTTCCATGTTGTAAGAATTGGCCGACACAGTGATTTCGTAAGAATAGTCCTTGATATAGTCAGCATATGTCGAGACGATTTCGTTCGCGGTTTCGACGTTGACGCTAGGGCGGCTCATCTCTTTGAACATTTTGCTTGGGTCGCCACCTTTTTCCATCTCCGATTTTTGATTCTCGCGAATGGTTTCCATATCAGCCTGGAGAGAAACAGTTCCTCCAAGAGTTGATTTCGCATAGTCCATCTGCGCTGACACAGCGGATTTAACGATGAAGGCCGCAAGGACAAGATTTGCCATCACGAAAAATATCAGCGTTAATAATATGGTTCTTCCGAGCTTGCGCTTGATGGAAAGCCGGCTCCTTTTTAGCATATTTTTGAACATAAAATACCTTTCTTGGTACAAAATTATAATCAAAAATACTTAAATAGAAGTTAAAAAATTTTATGCTTTTAGGTCTAGATGTTGACGAATGTTTTTACGAGTTTGTCGCTTTCGCGTTTGACGTGAGCGGTGTATTTCTTGGCGTGTTTGAACCCGTTTTTAACCTCGTTAAGGACTTTTCTGCGGTCGGAGGTTGCGCCTGGGAGGGTTTCAATAAATTCAACGACGGCGTCTTTGATGCCTTCTAGAACTTCGAGTTGGTCAGGTTTTTCTGCAAGGTTGCACATATCGTAGTAGGCGTTCAAAATTCCTTTGACGTTTTCACCTTTTTTAATTTCTGCTTTAATTGCACCGGAAACTTCTGTAATTTCTTTTAAATCCGCGGCGCTTGAGCGGAAGCTGCAGACAAAATGTTTCTTGTCGATTTCTGGAATGCGTTCTGGAAGGTCGGAAAGACATTTAAGCCAGTTGATTGAATCTTCAAGAATCTTTGAGTCGTCATTTGCTTCGAAGTTAATCTTGTCACTGTTCAATAGTGCCCAAGCAGTTCCGACGCGTGGCCAGAAGATTGAGAAGACTTCATCCCTAAACCATTTTTGTGCTTTTTCGGTTTCTGGAACAGCGTGCCAGATGATATTCAAAACGTCACCCGCAGTCCAGAAGGTGTGATAGTTGTGAGTAGTTGAGAGGATGTATTTGACGACTGGAAGAAGTTCATCATAGTTGCTTAGTTCGTCGTTCGCACCAAGGAAGAAGTCGATTTGTCTGTCGGTTAATTCATCTTTCATGATTTTGTCGTAGACTACGCGATTGGCTTTTTCGTCGAAGACGAGCCAAGCTGGGTATTCAAAGAGACTGTCAAAAATCTTTAAATCGTCTTTTGTAACGATACGTTTTTCTTGAGTCATGATGAGTGAATCGATTGGTGCGTGGAATTCTTTTTTGAGAAGTTCTGGAAGAGTTTGACGACCTTCGCCCTCGTTCGCTTCGCTAAATAAAGTGTTTAACAGTGCAACAATTTCGGATTTTTTGAGATGCTCGATAATGTATTTAATGCGGTAAAGCATGATTGCAAAGTCGGCATTCTTTTGTTGTTGTTCGGAAATCGCCCAAACATCACGTTGTTTGAAACGAATGAAAATTTCTGCATCTTGCCAAATAGCTGGCGTGATGTCCGGCCTAATATCAAAGATTACATAAGCAATCAAAGATTGTGCGAGATATTCTTGGTCGTAGTTCTCGAAGAAACGTTTGAAGTATTCTGGAATGGTCGGTATCACTTTTCCTCCTTTTCTTTAATTGGTTTTTTCGTTGATAAGGCATAACCTAGAGCAGCGAGAAGTGTAGCGCCGATAAATATCCCGCCCATGATATCTGTAAACCAGTGGACGCCGGAAAGCAAGCGGCCACCAACAGTAACAATCATGAGAAGAGCAAGGAAAATATTTACGAGTCTAGCATGTTTTAGCTCGAGGAAGTTTTTAGTAAGCATCATCGCGCTACCGCAGAGGGTTATAGCAAATAGTGTATGCGATGACGGGAAGGAAGGTTCGAGAACTCCATCCATCAAGACTGGACGGTAATTAACAATAAAGACTTTTTCGAAAACTGCATAGACAGCGGCAACTGCGAGATAAAAGACAATGAGAAGTTTTAACTCGCGGTCAATTTTTCCGAGACTCTTTCGCTTGAAGAGTTGGACAAAACCAGTGATGAAGAAGAATGCGACTGGAAGGAAGAGCATGTAGCCAGAAATCTTGGTGATTTTGTACCACATGTCATTGATGCCAAGTTCGTTATACGAGAAGTAGTTACGTACGGTTTCGTTGAGGAAGCCAAGACCGACGCTTGAGTTTTCTGGGCCGATTGGGCGAACGCCAATGTTTTTGACGATGAGCGTGAAGATGGTCGCGAGAAGCGCAAAAAGTCCGAGCGCGATTAATAGTTTTTTAGAGGCGTTTTTGTTTGCGGTAGTAGTTTCCAATTCTTTCATATATCTATTGTATCATTTTTTACCACTGGCCGTGATATAATGGTAGTAATCAAGGAGGTTTAATGGAAAGATTTAAGTTGGAATTCCCAACAAAAGCTCGCGAAGCAGATGCTATGGATTTTTTGCGCGAGTTTATTGAAGTTAATACTGTGATTCATGGTTCTGGTGGTTTTGATTTATATATGGATGATTACGATGGATGGCTAGAGCGACTCGAAGAAGACCGTACTCGCACTCCAACCGAAAACCGTGTTCCGGCAGAAACTTATTTTCTAATTCGCGAATCTGACGACAAGATTGTCGGTATTATTAACATCCGCCTGGTACTCAATCACGCACTCTGGAACTTTGGCGGAAACATTGGTTACAGTATTCGTCCGAGCGAAAGAAAGAAAGGCTATAACAAAATCAATCTCTTCCTCGGTCTTTGCGTTTGCAAGAATCGCGGAATGGAAGCGGTTTTGATTGATTGCGAAAAGCGAAATCTTCCGGCCGCACGCAGCGTTCAGGCTCTCGGCGGAAAACTCCTCTATGAATATTTGGATGAAGAACTTGGGTTTGAGATTCAAAACTACGTAATTGATGTTCGCCATGCTCTAGATACTTATGGCGAAAAGTATTCAGAAATGATGTTTGAATACCCAGAGTAAGATGAGAAAACCGCCCGGAGGGGCGGTTTTTTTATTTAATCTGAATCCAAAGATATTTGCGCAAATCGACAGGGCCGCAAAAGTATTTCTTGTCGCGATAAGTTGAAACAATCACGCTCGTTGAACAGGCACCGTCAGAATCGTTCGGTTTTTCGAACCAGACCACTTCGCCGAATTCGCTCAGGCTGTGTTGCTCGATGCCGACATAACGATGACCTTTCCAGGGAATAGCGACGATAGTGTCATAACCTGCTTCGGCCAGAAAATCTTGCCAGTGTTTAGCATCGAATCGTCTATGAGACTTGCGCTGAGGCCAATGACCGGTTGATTCGTAAATCTTCCAGGCACAGTAGCTAGTCGGGTGCTTGATAACAAAATTGCTCTGGTCAGTGATAAGCGTGTAGCTTCCAATCGTGTCGTCTTCTTCCCAGTCGGCAAATTTGTCGTCACAATAGGGCCACGGATAGGTATCGAAGTAGTAATAGGTGTCTTGATACTGTTTCGTCCTTTGTTGTGCGATAGACGATTTCCAGTATCTGCGGGCCGCGTGGCGGTAAAGTTTGCGATATATCCGCCTGAGTGGCGCACATTTGTTCCATTTATCACAGGACATTTTTGCCCAGTGATTAACTGCGTAGAGTCTATCCATAATTCATCCCTCCCTCTATTCGTTCGGACTCAGATTATTAAAGAACTATGTATATATTATACCATTTTTATTCAATAATGTAAAATAGATTATGTTTAACAGAGGTAATAAAAATAAGACGCTATATTTAGTGTATTTTGGGTATTGACAGACACTATATATAGCGCGTATAATCATAAGCAGAATCGATTTGAAATAAATAACTAACCCAAAATAGGAGAGATTTTATGAAAAATATTGTTTATTTTGAGCCTTCAGATACTGTCAAATTTGACATCGAACGCTACGAAAACTCACTAAATAAATATGCAAAAGTACCACGCGGAGCAATCGAAGAGGCGGTGAAACAGCTCGACGAATACGAAACACTACATGTTAGTCGTTTGGTTTCTACGGGCGTTGGACTTATCGAGCAATTCAGCGATGAAGACTCTGCTCGCAAATATTACGACGACCATAGCAAATACTTTGGCGAAAAGTTTGAAAGACTTCGCCGAATCACAGGGTATCTTGTTGGTACTTTGGACCGCTGGAACGACGGAAAGAGAGCTGAGGAAAGTCAACGCGTAAAACATTCTGTGAATTCCTGCGTCGACGACCTCGTCCGCAATGCGAAACTTCAAGACCAAATGCTTGCCTATAATGCGGCTTACGCTGGAAAAACTGAATAACGCCCCAAGATTTTGGCTAAAATGTAATCCCCCGGAAGGGGGATTTTTATAGGGCGTCTAGGAGATATCCGGCAAGAATAATTGTTCCGAGGCTGAAGATAATCGCTACGACGTTTTTTAGATGTAGCCATTTCTCTGAGTTTAAGTTAGCGATAAATTCGCGGATGAGGGCACTATTGTGATAATACCATGGGGATTTACTACCAATACCCTCGACATCCGTAAAACCTGCTTGGGCAGCAATCACTCCAGCTCTGAATACATGGTAGGCTGAGGTTGCGAATGCAACGTGGTCGGTGGTTTTAATTTTCTTCTTCGAAAAGCGAAAGTTTTCTAAGGTAGTTTTCGACTCGTCCTCGGCGATAATCAGACTTTCCGGAACGTGTTTTTCTAGAAGATAATTCTTCATCGAAGTCGCCTCGGCAATTGGTTCGTCTAGCCCTTTTCCGCCCGAAGGAACAAAAACTAGTTCCCTCTTCGTCTCCTTCTTTTGAAGTTTGGCAAATTCGCGAGCGCGGTCGATGCGCCCGCGAAGAAGTCCTGCTGGTTTACCATCTTCTCGGACATGGCAACCAAGAATAATCATATAATCCTTATCGAAAGTCGGAATATGACGGCGAGCTTTGATTGAGACGTAAAAAGTAGCAAAGAGGAGACACTCGAAATAGCTGACAAGAATCGCAAAAAGACTTTCTATCCAGAGCGAGAAACAGTAACCTTCATAAGAATGGACGTTCATAAAATGGTCGAGAACATCGTACGAAAAGAATACTGCGGAACTACCAATAAGAAGCACGATGCAAAGGAGAAATCCAAGAAGATTCGGGAGACTTTTCCCCTCTTTTTTCAAAAGAACCGTGTTTGAAATAATGGCATATATGAAGAAGAATGGAAGAACTAGAAGCGTGTTAACGTTCGCAAAACTCGTGAATGAACTAATGATGAAGCCGAGGACATGGTACAACTCAAAAGGAATGTCTGGTTGCCAAGTTAAAACGGAAATAAGGTTGGAAAGAAAACACACTGAAAAGAAAATTATACTAGCAACAAGAGAGATGTTTTTATAAGAATACATCGTTCGACGAGCACTTCTTCTGAGCGCGCGAACGCTGATTGCAATCAAAACTAATTGTAAGACGATAAATGCAATTTCGATTGCTAGATACATATATATATTATACTATTTTTGGTTTTGAGATGCGAAAATAACATTCTCGAAGAGAACAGAGACGGTAAGTGGCCCGACGCCTCCGAGTTTTGGGGTGATGGCGAGAATGTCGTCGCGAGAGCGAACCTCTTCATCGACATCGCCCATGAGTACACCTTTTTCTGAAGCAGTGCCAGCGTCAACTACCACGGCGCCAGATTTAACTTGCTCGGATTTTATAAGGTGAGGAACACCGGTTGCAGAAATGATGATGTCGAAGTTTTTTAGCTCATCGAGGTTCGAGCCACGATGGAAGAGCTCAACATTGAGGCTTGAATTAGTGAACATGCGAAAAAGTGGGGCGCCTACTAGGCGTCCGCGCCCAACAAGAGCGATTTTTTTGTCATCGAGCGTAATGTCGTAGCCAGCAAGGAGCCAGTTGATGGCGGTAGCGGTAGCGGAGTCAAACTTCCCTTTTCCGGAAAGACCATCAACATCTTTTTCTGGAGTGATAAGCGAAACGACTTCGTCGGTCGCATCTTTATCGATTAACGGCAACTGAACAATCATGCCAGAAATCGAAGCGTCGACATTCGCTTCCTTGATTTTGTTTTTTAGCTCATCAAGGTTTTTTGCAAAGAAATCAACAACTTCGACGCCAATATCCTCGCCGTATTGTTGTTTTAGAGTAACGTATTTTGTGATGACTGGGTTATCGCTGTCGCGTAAAATGAGGAGTTTTGGAAAAATCTTGCGCCCACGAAGAGAGCGCACAAGATGCGCTTGTCGTTCTTTGACAAAACCCGCGAGTTCACGGCCAGATAATTCCTTTACCATGTTAAAATATTTTATAAGATTTTTAAGATAAAATCAAGGAGTGGTATAATTGAAGCATGATTACTATTTCTCATGTCACGAAAAAATACGGAAACAAAAAAGCGCTTGATGATGTCTCGTTTGAGGTTGAAGATGGAGAGATTTTCGCCTTTATTGGACATAACGGCGCCGGTAAAACTACATTAATTAAAGCCATCGTTGGAATTCACGATTTTGACGAGGGCGAGATTCTAATTAATGGCAAATCGATAAAAAAGGACCCGATTGTCTGTAAAAAAATCATGGCATACGTGCCAGACAACCCAGAACTTTATGAGAATATGAAGGCGATTGACTTTATCAACTTCATTTGCGATATGTACGATGTCGATGCGAAGACTCGCGAGAAGAACATTAAACGATATGCTGAAATGTTCGAGATGACTGAGAATTTAGGAAACGAGATAAAGTCTTTCTCGCACGGCATGAAGCAGAAAGTCGCACTCATCGCAGCGCTTGCGCATGACCCGAAAGTTTTGATTATGGATGAACCGTTCGTCGGGCTCGACCCGAAAGCAATTTTCGACATGAAAGAGTTGATGCACGAAATGATAAAAGACGGAAAAACGATTTTCTTTTCCACACACATCCTTGACGTTGCGGAAAAGCTTTGTTCGAGAGTGGCAATCGTAAAGAAGGGTCAAATCGTCAAAGTCGGCAAGATGAAAGATGTAAAGGGCGATAGGTCGCTCGAAAAAGTATTCTTGGAGCTTGAGAAATAATGAAGATTCTTAGTTTAGTTCGAGCTTCCATGACGGAGGGGATGGATATTTTCAAAATGAAGAAGAGCGGGAAGGGTGCAAAAATTTTCGCCGCATCGGTTGTGTTTTTGGCAATTTTTGGATGGGCTATGTCTGTGCTTGCTTCGCTTAGAGCAATAAACGGCGAAGTGATGATTTTATCGATGGCCGTAGCAATTGCTTCGCTTCTAACTTTTATCGAGGGAGTTTATAAGTCGGGTAGTCTACTTTTTAACTGTCGCGACGACGACATGCTTTTGTCGCTACCGATTTCTCGAACAAAAATCGTAGCACTGAGAGTGTTCAAGTTTTATGTTTTTGAGCTGGCTTTTAATTCACTGATTCTACTTCCAGTCATTCTCGCATTTATACTCACAGCTCCACATGGAATATCTTTTTGGCTAGTGTCGGCAGTGATGGTTTTATTTGTCCCAATTCTACCGATGGCACTTTCGTGCGTGATTGGTGCACTTATTGCTGAATTCTCTTCAAGATTCAAGAAGCACAATCTAATATCTGTCATTCTCGCTTTTATATTCATGCTCGGCGCAATGTATGTTTCTTTTTCAGCGGGTTCGTTTACGGATAATATTGGAGAATATGCGGGCGGGATTAGCGGGACAATTAATCAAGTCTATTATCCTGCGCGAGCGTATGTCGAAATGACTGAACAGTTTAATTGGATAAAATTCGCGGCGTTCTTTATCATACATTTCGTAGTTGCATTTGTTGCGATTCTATTCATTTCTAAGGTCTACTTTAGAATTAATTCAAAAGTTAAGACCGTACGCGTCAATACTAAATTAGAAAAGATTCAGACTGGGGCAAAAATCAGAAAGCCGTTCTTTGCGCTAATGAAGAAAGAACTTAATCGATTCTTTAGTTCACCAGTGTTTGTAACGAATGCTGGATTTGGGCTCGTCCTGTTTCTAGTTGGCGTAGTTCTAATCTGTATTAAATTTGATGACCTAGGTTCCTTGCTTAATACCATGTCTGATACGGAAGAAGAAATCGCAATATCTCTTGAGGAAATACGTCAATATTTGCCGACTGCTACGTTTGTATTAGTGGCGTTTAGTAGCTTGATGTCGTTTCTGACGGCTACGATGATATCTCTAGAAGGAAAGGCACTTAATCTCACAAAAACTCTGCCAATTAGCGCGAGAAAAGTCTTGCTCGCAAAAATCGCCACTGCGCTTACGATTGTCTATCCGCCAATCTTAGTCGGGATTATCGCGATGGCTATTCGCTTTCAATATGGAATTATAGAGAGTATGCTGCTCATTGTTGCGGGACTAGCTCTTCCCGCAATTACCGAACTTTTCGGAATTCTTGTTGATTTAAAACACGCGCAACTCGATGCAGAAAACGATGCCGAGGTTGTCAAACAAAGCACATCAACAACGATTGCGACATTCTTTGGACTTGGCGGCTCGCTCGTGGCTATTGGCGCTATGATTGCGCTTTCGTTTACAATTGGGCAACAATTAGGACTGGTCGCGATTGACGCAGCCCTAGTCGTAGTGCTTGGATTAATGTATCTTCGCTTCAGAAAAATTTGCGAAGAAAGATTTAGTCGGCTTCAATCTTAACTGGTTCGGGTTCAATATCTAAATCAAATTTATCTTTGACAGCTTTTTTGATTTCTGCGACGGCTTTTTCCAGGTCGGCGTAGGACTTGGCGGAGTCGTTAATGAGAATCAGAGCGGCTTTGTCAGAAACGGTGAAGCCGTGGAAATTTTTGCCTTTGAGGCCAGCGTCTTCTAGAAGCCAACCAGTGTTGACTTTATATTTTCCGTCAGGAGTTTTTCGCATCGGAACGCCTTTTTTCTCGGCTTTTTTTGCTTCAGGTTCGTCTAGCAAAATGTTTTTAAAGAAGCTGCCGGCAGAGGCGGTGGTTTCTGGGTCTGGAAGCTTATCGGCGCGAATTGCGGAAACGGCCTTACGGATGGACATCGGAGAATAGTCCTTAATATTATGCGCGTCGAGGTAACTCTGGAGAGAATTGTAGAAAGGTTGTTTCAGTTCCCTTTCGGCGAAACGGAAAGTCGCGGAGAGAATAAAATAACGACCTCTGTCTTTTCCGGAATTAAAAATTGAGTGACGATAAGAGAAGTCGCAATCTTTGGCGTCGATTTCTTTATACTCGTCGATGAGCGAATCATAAACTTCAACGCTAACGAGCGTGTCTTTTGCTTCTTGACCGTAGGCGCCAATGTTTTGAACTGGGGCGGCCGAAACGGTGCCTGGGATTTTTGACATGGCTTCGATGCCGGAAAAACCTTTGTTTGTGACAAATTCTACAAAATCATCCCAGACTTCTCCACCATAAGCTTTGACCAGTAATTCATTCTTAGATTCTTCGAGAACTTCGATACCTTTGATATGGTTTCTGATGATGGCGCCGTTAAATCCGTTATCTTTTCCGAGTGAGTTAGCGCCGAGACCTAAGTAGTAAAATGGGAGGCCTTTTTCTTTGACGAAGCCAAAAGCGTCGCGAGCATCGTCAATTGACTCGATATCAATAACGAACTCCGCGGGACCGCCGAGGCGCATGGTAGTTATTTCTGATATAGGGATGTTTTCTCGAATAATCATGGCTATATTATAGCATAGGGGAAGTTTTAATATGATACAATGGAGTGTAATGGCGGAGAAAAAGCATAATCTTCTTGTTAAGATCTTCCAAAAATATACGGATGAAGAAAGTGAACTAGAAACATATCAGGCGATAGGGATTTTGTTGTTGGTTTTTGTCGCCGCGGGCTGTATCGGCTGGGTTTGGGAATTTATCGTCAAGTTTGTTGCAGGAGGGTTCAACGGCTTTTATGTTACGGGTGGGAATTTGTTGCCTTGGATAAATATGTACGCTTACGGAGCAATCATAATCCTTTGCATGGCACACAAGTTAAAACGAAGCAAGGCTGTCATTTTTGGAGTGTCGACAATTGCGATGGGGGTGTTTGAGCTGGTTGGAGGATGGTTAATTTATGTAATCGGAAATGGGACAAGATATTGGGATTATACCAACGAGTGGTATGGGATTGGACATATAAATGGTTTTGTTTGCCCGGTAAGTGCGATGGCGTTCGGCCTTGGAGCGCTAGCGCTAGTATATGGATTAATGCCGTTTCTGGTAAAACTTGCGAGTAAATTCTCTAGAAAAACTTTTCTCACGCTCGCAGTTTCTCTCTTTGTCATGATTGTTACAGACGAAGTCGTAAACCTCGGGTTGAGATGGAGCGGACTACCGTCAGCGATGGATTTCTATTCGTCGATTGGGTTTAAATACTCTTAATTTTACGTTTTACTAGCGCAAAATAGAGAAGTGTGGTATAATGTTCTTTGTGATTTTTGGTCCGGTAGCTCAGCTGGTTAGAGCACGAGCCTCTTAAGCTTGGTGTCGAGGGTTCGAGTCCCTCCCGGATCACCAACAGGTAATTTGGCCTGTTTTTACGCCTGAAATTAGAGTCTGAAACGGTTCTTTATGTCTGTAAAGGACCGTTTTTTGTTGGTCAATTTCGAGGTTCAAGAAATTTTCGGCAGTTAGCTTTGATTTGCTTGGATCCACGATTTTCTCGTTAATTTCCGTTAGCTCATCATCCAGCTTTGCCATTTCTAATTGCCTTGCATCAATTTGCTGTTTGATGCGGTCTTTGGCCGGTTTAGGCGCATCCTTGCCGAGTTCAGTATATTGCTCGGCAAGTGCGTCTATCTGGCGTTGTTTGTTATTCTTTTTGGCCTGCATACTACACTTCTTTGGTAAAAACTACCAAGTTTTACATCGGCGTAGGCAGACCTTCTTAGGCTGTTGTAAATATATAATTGACTTATGCTTATTGTAGGGTACAAATGGCATAAAATTAGATAAAGCCCTTGCATTCTTTTGTAAACTGCATTATGATGGTTGAAATAAAAGGAGAAAGCCAATATGGCAAGCATAAAAATACAATTAAACCAATCGTTTATAGAAGTATCTGGCAGCGAGGACTTCGTGAAAGAGCAGTATGAGGAGCTTATAAAAAAATGCCACTTCTATGAGAGAGCAGAACATGAAGGAATCTACTCATCTAGCCATGAACAAGAAAATGGGAAAAGTGCTGGGCTTGTTTACGTTGAAAAAGATCTAGAAAACTTCTTTTCTATAAATGAAAACGGCATCGTTAATATTAACATGCCTGTTCCAGGAAACAATAAAGCTGAAAGGATTAAAAGCTTAGTACTATTGATTGGATATGCAAAGAGGGATGAATGGATACCTTTTGCGGCTATTGCCGAGGAATGCAAAAGACAAGGCTGCTGGGATTCGAAAAATTTCGCATCTTATATCAAGCAACTTGGCTCGAATGTCATGATAAACGGAAAAAACAAAAATAAATCCGTTAGGTTGACAGCAGTTGGTATAGAAGCGGCTAAGAATAAGATTAAAAGAATGTTTGGAGAGGACTAAATTATGAAAGATGATATTGAGAATCTATTAGATGGCTTACCTGTTGAATTAGTACAAAGGTTAATAGATAGGTATGAAAAAGCATCTTTAGCTTATTGCTATAATAATTGGTCTAATCTTTTTTCTGAAAGTGGTTGTTTTTCGGAAATTGTGTTTCGCTTAACGCAGTGGCATTGTTTTGGCAAATATACGGAAATCGGTGAGCGTCTAGAAGATTTCAATATAGATGCTCTTAGAAAATTCGAAAGCACGTCAAAACAAAAGGCGCCAGATGAGTGGAGAATAATTATTCCTCGCGTGTTATTCGCGATGCGTCAATTCAGAAATGCTCGTGGCGACATGCACGAAACTTTAATTAGCCCTAATTTTATCGATTCGGAATATATCTATTCTAGTATGGAGTGGTTACTTTGCGAAATATTGAGGCTAAAATCAGGCAAAAGTCGGGAAGAGATTAACTTGGTTATCAAAAAGATTGAAGCGCATTACGCACCAATGGTGTGGGATAGTGGAACTACAATGAGGGTACTTTCCACCAAGTTGAGTTGTCGCGACCAAGTGTTAGTTTTACTCTATAGCTGCCAAGAGGCACAAACAGTAGAAGAGCTGTTACGTGAAACAGAGTATGTTTCAAAAAGCAGGTTTAGGAGTACTATTTTGGGAGAGTTACACAAACAGCGGCTTATCGAATATGATGGCGAAAAATGTAAAATCTCACCATTAGGCATTATCGAGGCAGAAAAAATAATTAAAAACTGGATGGAAAAAAATGGAAAAGAATAATTTTTTATCAATTAAGATCAAGCTTGGTGCTGCGGAATTTGAAGCTAAGGGGCCTATTGAGGATGTGAAAGCTTCAAGGGATTCTTTTCTGGGCTTCATTAAGGAATGCTCAGAACAGTTACCTTTGTTGCATACTGACTCTAGAATGATAGCAGAGACCTCTCAAGACGGCGCTATCATTGAAAATAAAGAAATTGATTCAAATCATGACATATCCTATAGTTCTTTTAATGAAATGAAACGCAAGTTAAACTTATCCAGTAATACAGACCTTGTTATGGGGGCAGCTTATTATTTAAGTACTCATGAGGGAATGGGGACGTTTACTTCGCAAGATATAAAGGAGCTTTTCCAAAGAACAAAGAATAGAACAAAAATTAATATTTCCCAATTCATAGCACAAAATATAAGCAAAGGGTTAATCGAGGAAGTGGGGATGTCTGATAAAAAACAAAAAGAATATCAAATATTAGACTCTGCAAATGAATGGCTGCAACAACTAGGAAAAGCAAAAGACTAATGTGGTGTTTATATACTCTGACCAAAGTATCGTTTTTTATTCGCTCGCGATTAAATCTCCCACCACATTAATGTTTTGCATAAGAGCATTTAGGCGTTCAACGATACGTTTTTGTCCAGCTAGCGGCGGCAGCGGCATAATCGTAGCAATGATTTTTTCTTTTGAAATGTTTGGTTGAGCAGCGCCGGCCGCACAAAGTACGGCGACGATGCTAGCTATAATGATTATTTTCTTTTTCATACGCATTAGTACGGGTGCTTGCGTTCGGGAGTTTTACTGGCAAGTTTGGTGCCGACGATTGTGATGATACTAGACAGGGCATCGCTGAGGTTATTGATGGTATCGGAGATAAATAATTGCGATGGAAGTTTGAAAGGAAACCGACGATTGCCTTAAAACCGACTAGTAGCAGGTTTGCGCAATTGCTGATGAGGCTGGTTTTAACGACGACTTTTTCACGGTGGGGTTTCATATTATTTATTGGCAATTTCTTGAAGTGCTAAGTTTAATAGTTTTATGTTGAATTCTCTGTTATTTGATGATAACTCCCAAGTATTCTGATTGACGTCAGCGAGCTTTCGTTCTGGAAGGTTGAGTGTTTGGATTTTTTCGTTTTTATAGTATTCTGAACCGTCTGCCAATGACTGAATTAAATATTCCCAGTTTGAGCCTAGGACTTTTCTGGCGTTTTTGTATTTTTCCAGTTTATCTTTAATTTCATCTGAGTTGGCAGAGGAATTCATTTGTTTATCTAATAGACTAAGGTTTTCAAATCTAAATCTTTCAGTATCAAAATCTTCGGGTCTAAAGAATTTGTTTTTCTTACTTTGCCAATTAGATAATCTATCAGAATTTTCATATTCTAATACACTATATAAATGCTCAATAGAAAAGTTCTCGCCAGCTAGAATGTATTGCAAATATTCGCTGAAGTCATGAGAATTATCGGCAGTTTTGTCCAGAAAACTTTCTTGACACCCCATGACTACTTTTATTAGTCTTGAATAATCTTTAATATTGATATTTGAGACGTTTTTGTGGTCATTGTAGTTTAAATTGAAGATGTCTTCAATGGCGATGTTTGTTAAAATATCTAAAATTGAATTATTGTATTCACCTTTTTCGTTGACAGATATATTATCAATTAACCCTATTGTTCTTTTAGTGCTACTGCGAATGTAATTCCAGATGAGAGTAAGATTTATTCGTTTAGATATAGTATTGAGCTCGTCTAACGAAATTGCGTTGGTGCCAGGATTGTATATATCATTATTGCCTGAATAGTCGTGTCTTGTTTTGAACAGTTCGGTCAAGATTTTTAGTATATCTGAATATTTCTCGTATTGAAGTAATACCCAGGATAGATATAATGAAGAGCTTGGGTCTAGGCCAATATCCATGTTGGCGAAGTATTTGTAAATCGTTTCAAAATCAGATAAGTATTGGACGAATTTTTCAGTAAACTCTTTGGCTTTTATAGCGTCGTTAAATACCTCGTTTTTATAGAAAGACATCCATTTGCCTACGCCGGTTTCTGGAAGTGTTAAGATATTGTTATCGTTTTTATAATAGGCGTTGAGGAAAATATAGATAACATTATTGATGCCGTGCTTGTCACGGTCTTCACCGTAAGCTTTATAATCTTCTAAATCTGTACTTAAGCCAGGATAATTGGCGATTTTGGCAATTTGTTGCTTGATTTCAAAGATGTTATCTCCGGTTTCTGCTAGCCTGATAGATTGAGAGAGAATGGAATAAAAAATGTCAGCTTGGGTTAATTGAATAGATAAGGAATTGATGTTTAGAAAGTATTTCAGAGATTCGCTGATGTTACTATACTCTAACGAAATAAGTTTTACATTGTTTAGAATGTAGTTATAAAGGCCATCATACCAGCTTTCCTGATATCCACTCCAGGCATTATCTATTTGACTATTAATTCTGTCTATGGTTTTGGATATATCAACACTATAGCCTTGTGAATTGAAATGATTTTCTAGACCGAGGTTGTATTTTAATTCTTCTGTTAAGTAAAATTCTTCCTGAAGGACGAATTCGTCATCGGAAAATAGTAATTTTGCGTTAATATCTTTAACCTCGTCGGAGCATTTTTGAGAGAGGATGGACAAGATGAGGATTAAACTCGTCAAACGTTGCTGACCGTCAATAACGTCATTGACTTTGGCTGAGCAGAAAGCCAAAGTGCCAATAAAGTAGTCGGATGAAGGGTTGTTTTTATACTGGCTAAATATATCATCTATAAATTTGTAGAGGTTTCTACCATCGTTTTCCTGACCCCAGACATAATCTCTTTGATAATATGGAACGTTTATAATCTTATATTTGTTAAAGATTTCTTTTACGCTAATAAAATCATGCTTCATATATCCTCCTAGTATTGATATGTATAATTATCTATTAATTTTTGATTGTAATTGACTTTGCCTGATAAATAGAGATAGGAAATATAATTGATGGCTAGAGTATAATGTCTGCCGTTTTCTTCCCAAATATAATCTTCGCCTGCGGCAACTTCTAGACAGGGGAGGAGGATGATTTCGCGTCCGACTCTCGTAGAATTGGGCAACCAACTGTAATTGTATATACCGTTGCGACATACTTTCGTAATGGTTTTTGCTAGAAATAGATTGAGTTCCTTGCTGCTATTCATCTCCTTTTTTAATTTTTCCTGTTTTGCGATTAGCCTAAAAACGCTTCCGTGTGTGTCCATCAAAACAAAATCGTAGTCGTGATAGAAGCATAGGCCAAAATGCATTGAATATGTAAGATAATTATTCATTTTTTTTAATTCAGTTTCGCTATTTTTCTCTAGAAATCCCGATATGCCGTTGTTTTTCTCACTTTGCGTAATCAGCGCTATAGGGTGTTCATTGTCTTTTTCATTGGATATGTTCAGTGCTTTTTTGTTGGTAGATAGCTGATTTCTACTATCAAAAACAAAAAGTGAATCAAGTGAGAAACTTTTCCAAGAAACTAGTGGTTTTTCTTTTAGGTATTCTGCTTCATATTTTGCTTTTTCTGCTTCATATTTTGCTTTTTCTGCTTCATACAGGCGAATGGTTTTTTGTTCGCGTAATTCTTTGGCTTCGTCCATTAACTTTTTGATATAGTCCACGGCTAAAGTATAATGTCTGCCGTTTTCTTCCCAAATATAATCTTCGCCTGCGGCAACTTCTAGACAGGGGAGGAGGATGATTTCGCGTGGGAATGTATCTTTAGTCACTGCATATGTTTGGTTGAAAATGCCATTTGCAAAGATGGTCGTGATAATGGTGGCAGCAAATTGCGCACACTGTTTATTATTGACAAATAATTCTTTTAGTTTTTCATTTTTATAGTGTAGTAATGCATTATGTCCTGTGGAGACGATATCGTAGTCGTGGTAGAAGCAAGTTCCTGCTCCACCATTTCCATTTGATGCTATTGTCAAATAATTACTTACTTTCTTTTGAAGTATTTCATTGTCAATTGGTAGATAATTGACTATTCCATTATTGAATTTTCCAGCTGTAACATTTGCTATATATCCTTCTGTTGGCTTGCTAACTGGGTTATACTGTTTTGCTGTTTTGGATAGTTTATGAGCTCCGCTCAATTCAAATAGGTTATCCAGTCTAAATGCTTTCCAAATAACTTCGCTCATTGTTAGTCCTCGCTCAGAATATTGACAATGTATTTTTCAAACGAGCCATCTTCGTCTTTGAAGTTATTATTTGCTTCATCTATAAGTTTCTGCTTTTCGGATAACATCTTTTTAATGGTAATATTTTCCAGCGTAATGTCAGCTTCTTCTTTGTCGGTCTTGATTCGGCTTGGATTAATTTGGGCGACAATCTCAAGTTCTTTATTTACTTCGTAGAAATTGTTCCAGTTTCTGACGAATTGAGAGCTTGTAGTTTCAACTGATTTATTTTTCATTTTCTCAAAAAGTTCTTTTTTCTTTTTTTCATAGGTATGGTTCTTATCTACGAGACCGCTATCTTTCAAATAAATATAGCCAGTGTCTGTAAAATTGTAATACCTAATCTTATCGTCGGCAGAGTGTGGTTTATCTACGTTAAAGACAAAAATTGAAGCTGGCTGAGATTTGCCGCTGTCGGTAAACAAATCGTCTTGCATTTTAATGACGGATTCTAAAGTAGCGATATTTAAAATTCTTGAGAAGATGTCTTTTTTCTGACCAAATTTTTGTGGAGGAATAATTACGATAACCTTGGTGCCAGTCTCTGAATTTCCACTAATTAGTGAGATGTTTTTTTCAACGATTTCTAGTGGTTTGTATTTGTCTTCGTAAGGGGGATTAAGGATTGCTTTGGTTGGCTGAATTCTTTCTTCTTGTTCTCCATTTTTAATTTTGAAGGAGGACTTTTCTAGTTTTAAAACATCTTCATTAAACAATAAGTGGTAGTTTAGTGATTTTAGTAGGAAATTAGCGAGACACAAGGTGACCATTTTTGAATCTACGTCACTCGCAATGATAGAGTTGTAGAGCTTTTTCTGATATTTGTTGTATTCTTCTTGGGTGATTAACTTGTTTGAAAGATCTTTATTCATGTCATTTAGCATTTTAGAATAGGAGAGCAAAGAGAATAGTCCAGTACCGCTACACAAATCAGCTATGATATCTTTTTTGTAATCTATATCTGCCAGGTCAATCATTAGTTGGGCTGCGAATACGGGAGTTAAGACGATACCGTCATCGCCAGTTTTGGCTTTTTTGTCTATTTCCATATAAAGGGTCTCAAAGAACAAATCTGATGGTTTGATGATGATGAAATCTTTTGAGATGAAATCCTCTACGAATTTTTTGAATTCTTTACGATTGCTGTCTAATTTCGTGTTGACACCTGCGATAGTTTGTAGTGAATCAAAGATGGCTGCTTTTGTTTTTGGGAGTAGGTTGAGGCTCTCAATGCCTTGTTTGGCCAGACTGATTAATTGATCGATTGGTCTAGTCTTTTCATCTGTGAAATTAATAATTGATGTCAGCTTATTGACGTTTTGAAAATCTGTATTGGTTTTTAGACAGAAAATAAGCATTGCGATAAAAATAGTTTTACTGTTTCTATTTATTTCTGGATCTAATTCATAAATACGTTGATTAAGGCTTTTGATTTGACGTAGTTCCATTTAAGCTCCTTGATTTAGTATTATTCTTCAGATTCTTTTTGGACTGGGATGTAAACCTTTTTTAGAGGGAACATATCGCGATATTTTTCATCTAACTTATCGTAATATTCCAGAAATAGTTTTACAAACTGGACACCATTAATACCTCTAATGATTGGGTTTTGTTCTAGATAATCTTTTGCATCTTTTGAATAATCTGAAAGGGCGACAAAGAATCCGTAATCTCCTTCACGTAATGAACCTTTTAAGTTCCGGATGAGAGGCGATGAAATCTTTGAGTCTTGGCTTTTGGCTTGAACAACAATTCTTGGTGGCAGTTGTAATTCTCCTTGATAAGCAACGATGTCTTTACCTTCATCGCCCCCATGTTGTGAAATTTTTGTTCTATACCCCATTGCCTCTAATACATTTGCAACAAGTTCTTCGAAATCATAGCCTTTAAGCTGTCTACTAATTTCTTTGATTATAAAATCTGTTGTGCTTTCTTGAATTTCTTCAGCTGTTACAGCTACGCTTTCGTCTTCTTCTGAAATATCATTCACGACGTTGTTTTCTATGGCGGCCATGAATTCGTTCGCGTAGTTTTTTACCGTAAAAAGAGTTATAAAAGACCCAATTTCGTATAGTGCGCCTTGAGAAAAAGCGGTTCTTGGAAGTTGCTTGAGCCATTTTACTTTTCTTTGATGTACATAGTGGTTTGCTTTGCTATTAAAAGTGTAATCGCTTTCTACTGTACCTATATTAATCATACGGTCACTTTTAGAAGGAAAAACTACATAATCACCAATTTGCATTTCGCAGGTAAATCTAAATAGAGTTCCGGAATTAGTAGCAATATTGCCTTTCTTAGCGTCTGGGTAGGTTGAGGTATATTTTTCTCGGAATGCGTCTCGGTTTTTTTCTACATTAGATAAATCACCGATTTTTTCCCAACCTATGGCAAGTGTATTTCTTTGCAGAAACAGATCATCGTTTATTTCTGGAGTGTGAATGCCCCAAATGTGTTTTTCTTCCATTATTTCGTTATTCAT
>CAMVRN010000002.1 GCA_947169915.1 uncultured Candidatus Saccharibacteria bacterium
TTTCTGGAGTGTGAATGCCCCAAATGTGTTTTTCTTCCATTATTTCGTTATTCATTATTGACCTTTATAGTATGTTCGTATTGTTTTAATTATAACATAGTAGGCAATAACGTATTTTTGGGCGTGTTTAATTATTAATCCTTTTTCCATCTTTTAAGCGTAGGGAATACCTTGGTGCAGTATTCTTTCATCTGCTCATTAGTCATACCGGCTTGTTCACCGATTTTTGAACACATCTCGATATATTCTTCCATGGATACTTTATCGACAAACTCGCCGTCTTTGTAGCACCACTTGCAATAATCTTTATTGACGTTGCCGTATTTTTCAGTAGCATACATATCTTCTGAAGTAAGTGGCATCGCGCAGCTTTGGCAAATAATTTGTTCCATAAAAGATCCTTTGTTTACTTACTATAATTATATCATTGACATTGTAGTTCTTTTATTTTCTCCATTGTCATTGTTTTAAGCCCCTACGGTTCTAGTAAAGCTATAAATCCTTAAAAGTTCGAATCTCTTTGCCTGTATATGTATACCTCAGAACTCGCAAGGCATCAGAATAGGGCAGTCTTTCTTAGGTATAACCTTGATTTTCGCAGTGTATTCGGGGTGGTCAATACACCAGTCCACCACCATGCATAACCGAGTAAGGTAGTCTTCTCGCCCCTCACCAAATGAAAGAATTATTGAGCTCGACGAAAGGCGGTGTTTTTATTTGGCTGAAAGTAAGTAGCTTTTCTTAATGAGTTCAAATATTAGTCCGTTCGGTAAAGTCCCATCAAGCCAAATAGTGATCCAGTTGTTCTTATTCATGTGATAAGCCGGGAAGATATGGTCACTCGTTTCGGCGAAGTCATAAGTCTGATTTTTATCGAACTTGAGATTAATAACGTCGATTGCTTTATCTTCTTTTAGCCCCAGACTCTTGCTGGATATAGTTGCTACTAATGCAAACCATTTCTTGTTATTGTTATGGCGGAAGACTGCGTAACCTGGATAGCGATCTGGCCACAAGAATTCTGGATTCGCTCCATATTCAGATTTAATATGTCTCACTACTATATTCGCTTGTCTTTTCTCGCTCATTTTTATTTCACGTCAATACTTATTGAGATATTTCCATCATCTAGGCTTGGCAAATTGTTAATATGCCCAATTTTTGAGTAGCTATAACTTGTGTCGAATGATTCGTAGAAGATTACGAGACAGTTATCGCCAAACAACATTACATCACCGGCTTCGATGTGCTTCGGACTGTAAGTATTTGTTGGTAGAGATTCATCTAAATATGCATATTTTTCATTGTCGTTTAAGTCATTCATTGAAAGTTCTAGTGGCAATAGTTTTATTAGGGCCGAAGTTGTGGAATTGTTCTCTAAATTTATTTCAAATTTCTCGTCATTAATATTGATATAAATTTTATTCATAGTTATCTCCTCATTATCCATCGGTTGATTTGTTTCAGGCGAAAGATTTGGCTCTTTACCTGGTTCTTTGTTGCTCATCGTGACTGTTGTGACGACAACAGAAACGATTATTGCAATCAAGATTGGAATAGAGACAGCTAGCTTTTTATTCATTTAACCCTCAAACTTTCTTTTAGGAACTTTCTGCGGTTTGCTGTTCAGCATTCTATTTATTATTATATCATTGGCGTTGTCTTCTTTTCTTCGCTGTTATCGTTTTAGGTTTCTGTGGCCCTAACTAAGCCGTTTGTTTTAAAAACTCGACTTCTTCGGCTATGTATGTACCCCCAGGAGTTTAACGCTTGGTAAGTACTACTTTGCATACAATGTAGGTAATAATAAGGGCTACTAAATTAACTACAACTACTGTAGCTCCAGTCGGGGAGGTGATTAGGTAAGAAATTATTAAACCTAGAATGAAATTTATTACTGAAATTAGCACCGAATATATCACTACGCGTCCAAATGATTTTGAAAATTGTACAGCAATAAGCGTCGGAAAGATGATTAGACTTGAAATTAGAAGCGCGCCGAGCAATCTCATGCCGAACACAATAATAAGTGAGCAGGTTATCGCAAAAACCGCATCGTAAATATTTGTCTTTATACCAATTGCTTTTGCAAAATCTTCATCGAAAGTAATTGCAAAAATACGATTATGCGCAAATACGTATAGTAAGACAACTAAGATTGTTAAGGCTAAGCTCAACCAAACGTCGCTCCATCCGATTGATAATATACTTCCGAAGAGATAGCTATTAAGGTCAATATTGACGCCTTTCGTTAGCGAGATTGCCATCGTGCCGATTGCCAAGCTCGAAGCAGAGAGTAGCGCAATCAAAGCATCGCCATTAGCTTTTTTATTATTGCTTAGTTTTAGGACGAAGAATGACGCTATGACGACAACCGGTATGGCGAACCAAAGCGGTGCAAAGTTTAGCACCGTTGCGATTGCAAAAGCACCGAACGTTGTGTGCGATAAGCCGTCTCCAATCATGGAGTTTTTGCGAAGTACGAGTGATACACCTACGAGCGCCGCACAAATGGAGATAAGAAGCCCCACAATAAGGGCGCGTTGCATAAAAGCGTATGAAAGCATTTCAGTTAACCAGCTCATTTGTAGCTCCTTAGATAATCAGATGTCGAATAGCACTCAACTTTCGCTTCTTTAATGCTAATAATTTTATTTCCGATTAAATCCTCGGCATCTAAATCGTGCGTAATCATAATAATCGTAAGGCCGGACTTATTTAATTCCCTTAATTCGTCGTAGAATTTTTTGCGAGATTTGTAGTCCAGATTATTTGACGGTTCATCTAAGATTAGAACTTTTGAAGTGGCGGCAAGAGCTCTAGCGAGCAAAACCTTTTGTTTCTGACCGCCAGAAAGGGTAGAAAAACTAGTATTTTTTAGCCCTAAAATGCCAAGTTGTTTCAAAGCTTTTTCTGCTTTATCCCTGTCTTCTTTGCGATAAAAGGCTTTGATGCCAAGCTGCCCCAAGGTGCCAGAAAGCACAATTTCTATAACCGTAGCTGGAAAATTTAAGTCTGTTTTAGTATCTTGAGGCAAAAATCCGATTGATTCCCGTTTAATATCATCCCCAAATACAATCTTTCCAGAATCTGGCTTAATGAGGCCCAGTATAGCTTTTATGAGGGTGCTTTTCCCTGAGCCATTTGCGCCAACAACGCAAACGAAATCTTGCTCGTCAATTACAAAGTTAGCGGAATTGATTACATTATTCGAACCATAGCTTATGGAGAGATTTTTTGCGAGAATCGCGTGACTCATATTATTTTAATGCTTCCTTTAATACTTCGATGTTATTTTCCATGATATCTGCATAGGTTATGCCTTTTTCAAAGTCTTCACTAGAAATATTGTGCGCTGCATTCAAAGTCATCACCTTTGCGCCGACCACGTCTGCAATACTTTTTGCTAGTTTATCTGAAGTCAATTCGATTTTTAGAATTGTTTTAATGTTGTCAGACTTCGCTTTATTGATTAGAAAAGCAATTGTCTTGCTGCTAGCTTCAGTTTGTTCGGAACACCCCGGGAAAGCTGCGTAATAATCTAGACCGTATTCATCTACGAAATAACGGAACGGGAAGCGGTCACCAAAGATTAGCTCTTTTTTATTGCTACTCGTTACGACATTGCGAATTTTTTGGTCGATATCGGATAAACGGAGCGTATAGGCGTTTGCGTTTTTTGCATAGGCGTCTTCGTTTTCTGGATGGATTTTAGATAACTTATCCTTTATTCCATTTACTAATCTCATTGCATTAACCGGACTCGTCCAAATGTGTTCATCGTATTCAACTTCTTCTTCGTCATGATGATGTTCATGCTCTTCGTGGCTTTCTTCGGATTCGTGTTCATCTTCTTCCATGCCTTCAGATAATTCTTCTTCTTTTGCTTCAACTAAATCCATGAGACGTAAAGTTTTTTCTTCTGGCATCTCATTGTTTTTCAGTAAATCTTCGACCCATTCGTCCGATTCGCCGCCGACATAGATAAATAAATCAGCGTTTTTGATATTAATAATATCTTCTGGTGTTGGCTCAAAGTCGTGCATCTCAGCCCCAGGTTTGAGGAACATGGAGACATCGGATTTGTCGCCGGTAACGGCGCGTGCAAAATCGTAGCCGACAAAACTTGACGAGATAATATTCGTAGTCTTTCTGTTCTGGCTAAGCTTCATAATTGCAAAAATACAAGTGCCCACAATAATCGCAATTGCTAGTATTCCACCGATAATTTTAGGTAATCTATTTTTCATTATTTCTCCTATGCTCCGCATTTATCGCAGATTCCGTAAATAGTAATGTCTTTTTGGTCTATTTTAAAATGGTGTTTATTTTTGAAGTGTTTCGAGAGTGTGTCTAATTCATCGCAATCTGCGTGTGTTAACTTACCGCATGACTCGCACTTTAGAAGGCAATGACCAACGTGATTACATTTTTCTAACACCCGGTAGTGCAACGTCCCGTCGCTTCCCATGTTCTTGGAAAGGATGTTATCTTTTACTAGTCCGTTGACCACACGATAAACAGTAGTTAGGCCGATTGTTTGGTCTTTTTCGTTCAGTTTAGTGAATAGTTCTTTGACAGTGAACTCATTTTTGTAGTTCTTAATACTATGTTCAATGAGTTCTTTTTGCTTAGTTTTATACGACTCTCTCATATTTAATCCAATTTGAAAACGGTTTTCATTTTCAATTATACTAAGCCTGACGAGAAAGTCAAACATTGACAGGCAAAAAGAATCACAAAACGGACAGTTGTTTTTTTAAAACTTTTATGTTTAAATAATGTTAAGCACTTTTTTAAGGAGGTCATGTGAGAAAAACAAAAACTTTTACATTCGCAGTCTTAACAGCATTAATAATATCGATGATACAGTCACCGACGGCTCAAGCGGCGGATAGTTGTTTGGTAACGACGCCGTATCAGGAGAATATAGAGAGTGACCCGTATTATAGTGATGCTTTTTATGTGAGAGTCGGGAGTGTTTGCGAAATAAAACTTTACGACATGGACATAAGTTTTGCCAACATAGATACTGTTGAAGGTTTGATACCGCTTCATTCAGATAATAACGATAGTCTCAGTAATGTTAAGGACTTTAATCGTGAGTTACGAATGAAGTGGAGCGGAAGCGATGACGAGCAAGAGGGCGTTGACTATGTTGAGTTTAGTCCAGATGAATCAGGAGATGACCTTTTTGGGTATTGGTACGTGGTCCCAATGTCGAGCTTGAATCCACCAGCGACTTTTAAGCGTAACATGCCAATAACAATCAATTCTGCTCATTATGAGGTTAATGGGGAGATGAGAGAGATTAGTAATTTGGTGTTGGATTCGGTTTTGGCTAAAATGCCGGACGATACAAAAGAAACGTTGATGATTAGTGGGGTAGAAAAACAATCCGTGTCTTACACTGAACATCCAGTAGTGCTTGCGGGCGAATTAACGGTTGAAGAAAACGATGACGGTATTACAGCGGAAGATTTGACGGAGCACTATTATATATACGACTATTACGATTCGTCTTTTACTCCTATCGAACGTCCAACTGAACCAGGAGAGTTTTATCTAGTTGAATATACATTCGAGAACGATAATTATAGAGCATCGCTCAGAGTGCCTTTCGCTATTAAAGATTATATAATGGTTGATACTAGTATCTATGCTGGTCGTGGCGAGGTATCTGCGCCAGCTTTCGTTGACATGGGTGGTGATTTGCATGTTGATATTGTTGCCGACGAGAGCTATGAAGTAGTATGGGTAGAACATAGTGGCAATGACGTAACTGAGCTTTTAAACGAAGATGGCTCTCTCGATATCGAGGGTGTCGAGGAGGACGCCGAAATTGTGGTCGCTTTCCGCCGATTTTACCAGGTTACCGAAGGCGACGACGGCGAGCATACTTTGGAGAGTGGCGACGGCTTATCATTCGTTGTCGATAAAGACTCTGCTAGCTATACCGCTGGAGAGGTGCTAGTTATCGTGGATGATGAACCTGTAGACTTGAACAACGACGTTGTTATCGAGCCAGAAATAAAAACCATAACACTACTTAGCGAATACCTAGATACGTTGGCGGTTGGCGAGCATAATGTTGAATTCTTCTTTAACGATAATGGAGATGAACTTGCCGGAATAGCCAGAGCGAGTTTCACGATTGTAAAAGACGCCGAAGATTCGGAACCATTGGTGCCAAATACTGGTGTGTTCACTGGCAAAAACGGCTCGGCGGAGATGGTGGGATTTGTAGCGACGATGGTTATGATGATTGGCGCTTTAGGATTCGTTCTAATTAGGAAAAAGGCTAAAGGAAATAAATAATGCGGGCATTAAACTTCAAGGTTAAGAAGCTATTAATCGTTGGGTTAGTGGCGGGGCTGACTCTTGGCGGGTTGGCGATTGATTGTGCACGAGCGGAAAATGCGAATGAAATTACGGTGACTTATCCATATTATGGGTTCGTGGAAGATTCAGAAAATCCTTGGAGTACGGTTTACGATGCATTGGATGAAACTGGAGAGGTTCAGTATAGCGATGCATTTTTCGATGAGCCTTCGCCTGGCGACCATGCTAAACTAAGGGCGGCGTCTTACGCTTTGGCGCTTGCTGGCTATGAGAATCAAAAGGATGGCTATCCAGCGGATGCTTCTAGCCCCAATCCGAAATTATACGATATGCTTACGCAGATGGGATTTTCGGACATGAAAAGTTGGGATATCTCGTCGGAAGAAGACGGACATTCTTTTGGTACGACTATTGGACATAAAGAGTTGAGTTCGGGACAGGATTTAATTGTAGTTGCACCAAGAAACTATAATTATTTAACGGAATGGCTATCGAACTTTAATGTGGGGGCTAGCGGCGACCATGCGGGATTCTCCGAATCGGCGGGGCTAGTTGTTGATAGATTTGACCAGTATGTTTCAATGTACGGGTTTGAAAACTATAAAGTTTGGGTGGTTGGCTATTCGCGAGGCGGAGCAGTGGTTGACTTGTTTGCCAAAAATATCAATGCGAATATCGCTAATTATAGTATGTCGGCGGATGATTTTTATGTTTATACTTTTGGCGCGCCGAGAGCAAGCGTGACTGAGACTAAATACGCGAATATTCATGACGTGAAAGATGGTAATGATTTGTTGCTGGGGTATTTATTCCCGGAAGCTTGGGGATTTTATAACACTGGCGTTTATGAGGAGATTCATCCAGCGGATATTACGATAACAACGGTGATGGTGGATATTTCTGACCTTGCCGACAGTAGTAGTGCGATGAATTTGCTTTCTACGAACGAGGGCATCACGAAAGATGTCGGGACAGAAAACGGACGAGATTTTATGGACGAATGGTTGGGTTTTGTGACAGAGAATGGTTTGACTCGTGAATATTTTGACACGGAAGTGAAGCCGCCGCTTTCGGCACTAATGAAAGTGTATCAGTCGAGGACACTTGATAAGCAGAGCGAGGTTTTAGACTTTATTAAAAGTACTGATGGCGGAATAGCTGGAAAAATAGCTGGCAACGCATTTATGGATTTGCTAAGTGGTGGGTATGGCAGTAACATGGAAGAGGCTTTGGCGAATTTTCCTCCGTATGTAGATTTGGTGAAGATTTTGAATGGTACGGCGGTAGAGGCTGATACCGATGAGTTCTTAAGTTATCTCACGAACTATATGGAAGATTATGATGATTACACTATGTCTGACACCGACCCTACGGTGACAGAGGAGGAATTTGCCATAATAAAGGATAGCTTGCCGAAGTTGATGAAGGCACTCGCACCTATCTTGGTTGCCGATGCGAGGTATACTCAGGCGACTTATGGCGAAAATTACTCTTTGTATTTTACTTACTCTTTGGTTAGCAATGCTGAGAATTTGGTGATTGGGCATATTCCGGAAAGTATTATGCCTATTTTGAAGAGTTTGATTGTTAGAGAGGAAGAGTTGATACCGAAGGTCCCGAATACTGGACAAGGGGCTTGAAACCGTTTTGTCCCGCTATTAGAAAAGAATTTTGTGATTTCGCGTTTGGCATATTTTCTCTTTTTTTATTCTATTATTTTATTCGTCTTCATAATCTTCGAAGTCATCTTTACGTTCTTCGAAATCATCAAGGTCATCTTCACGCTCTTCGAAGTGGTCTTCCATTTCTTCTTGATGGTCGTGCAGTTCTTCGTATTGTTCTTCCTGACAATACTTGCAGATATGCATGAGGTAATCGTCAGGCTCGAGTGGCATTCCGCAGATATCACATGTTTTTTCCGAATCAAAGTCGTCCATATTACTCCTTTGAAATAAGTATACTATATAATATATGTATGACCAAAGAGAGGTGTTATATTGCGATTGATTTGAAATCGTTTTATGCTTCGGTTGAATGTGTCGAACGAGGGCTTGACCCTTTGAAGGCGAAACTTGTAGTCGCGGACCCGACGAGAACCGAAAAGACGATTTGTCTCGCGGTGTCGCCGACTCTTAAGGCGCTTGGAATCCCAGGTCGTGCAAGGCTCTACGAAGTTTATGCGAAGACGCGCGATTTTATTGTTGCACCGCCGAGGATGAAGAAATATATGGATGTGAGCCGAGACATTTTTGAAATCTACGCGTCGTTTGTTTCTCCGAGTGATATTCACGTTTACTCGGTTGATGAAGTTTTTATTGATGCGACGCCATATCTCAAAAATTATGGTACATCGGCGCATGAACTGGCGCTAAGAATGATTTGGGAAGTCTTGAAGCAAACAGGAATTACAGCGACGGCTGGAATCGGAACGAACTTATATCTCGCGAAGGTCGCGATGGATATTGTGGCGAAGAAAATGAATGCGGACAGGGATGGGGTAAGAATTGCGGAGCTTGACGAGAAATCTTATCGTGAAAAGCTTTGGGGACATTTACCACTCACAGATTTTTGGAGAGTGGGAAAAGGATACGAGCGAAGACTTAGAGAGCTTGGAATTCACACGATGGGAGAACTAGCGAGATATTCCCTCTCGGGTTCGGATAAGTTATATAAAAAGTTTGGCGTGAATGCGGAACTGTTGATTGACCATGCTTGGGGGTACGAGCCAGTGACGATTGAGGACATTAAATCGTATAAGACGGATAATAAAAGTGTGTCGATTGGGCAAGTGTTGGCTGAACCGTATGATTATAAAAAAGCACGGACAATTGTCGCGGAAATGGCGGATGAGCTCGGACTCAAACTTACGAACGATAGATTCGATACGGACCAACTTGTTCTCACGATTGGGTACGACGTATCGAACAAAGGGTATGGCGGGGAGACGACGAAAGATTTTTATGGACGCGAGGTGCCGAAGCATGCGCATGGGACGATTAATCTTGAAAATGCGACGAGTGCAAGTGGGAAAATTGTCGAGAAGACGGTTGAGTTGTTCGAACGAATAATCGACCCAAGGCTTTTTGTGCGACGAGTTTATCTTGCGGCGAATCATGTTAAGCCTGCGAAAGATAGAAAGAAGGTCATGAAACAACTCGATATGTTTACGGACTATGAAAAAATTGCGGAAGAAAATGAACGCGATAAACGAAGAACGGAAGCGGTTTTAGAGATTAAACGAAAGTTCGGGAGAAATGCGATTCTTAAAGGCATGAACTTTGAAGAAGGAGCGACGACAATAAAAAGAAACTCGCAGATTGGAGGGCATAAGGCATGAGTGAATATGATGATATTATTAATCTTCCGCATTATCATGACCCGGAAAAACCGTATATGCCGATGAACGAGCGGGCGGGACAGTTTGCGCCGTATAAATCACTTCACGGGTATCATGAGGAAATAGGCGAATCGGAAAGGGAGATTATGCGCGGGGATTTGCCGAATATCGAATATGATAGAGGCGGATTGGAGTTTTAGAAGAATAAAGGTATAATGTAGATATGAATAAGAAAACCTTACGAATTGTTATTGCATTTATTTTACTCGTCGCGATTGCGCTCGGTGCGTTTTTGCTGTTCCGTGGAAAAAACTCTGACGATGGTACAGTCGAAAACACAAACGGTGGGCCCGAGCAAAGCAAAATATTAGTAGTTTATTTCTCGCGCGCAGGGGAAAACTACGAAGTCGGAAATGTAGAAATTGGAAACACAGAGCTTGTCGCGAGAAGAATCGCGACGAATCTTTCGGCAGATGAGTTTAAGATTGAACCAGTTGAAGCGTATCCAGAGGACTACGACGAAACGCTGGAGCGTGCAGAAAAAGAAAAAGACGAAAAGGCGCGACCAGAATATGTCGGGGATGTTAATATCTCGAAATATGAAACGATTTTTATTGGATATCCGATTTGGCATAGCGATGCACCAATGATTGTTTATAACTTTATCGAAAGTCACAAATGGAGCGGAAAAGACGTTGTCTTATTTAGTACGTACGGCAGTTCGGGAAGTGATGAAACCTATAATACTTTGCATGAAAAAATGAACGGCGCATCGTTTAACAAAGGTGTGTTTGGGATTACTGGAGAGGACGCTCGCACGGAAGCAGGGCTACTCAGAGTCGACACTTGGCTTATCGACCTTGGGCTGATGAAATAAACACGGCCTGGAGCCATTTATGAAAGTTTCTCATCTCACGCTCGCGTATGGAAGTAAGGTCGTTTATGATAACTGCGACTTCATTTTGGAGGACCGCGACAAAGTTGGGATTGTTGGAGTGAATGGCGCAGGAAAAACGACGCTACTTAGAATTATGATGGATGAAGTGGAGCCAGACCATGCAGAGATTGATATGCCAGCGCTTCGATATGCGTACCTTCCGCAACAAATTGCGACAAGTCCGAGAGACCAAGAAAAAACAGTATGGCAATACGTCAGCGAAGGAAGGCCGGTAGATTCGCTTCAAGAAAAATTGAATGCAGAATATGAAAAACTTGCGAAGTATCCCGATAGTCAGGCGATTACGAACAGAATTAATGAGATTCAGGATTTGATGGACTCATATGATTTGGCGAACCTCGAATACGACCTTCTGAAAATTACAGAAGAAATGAAGCTTGATGAACTTTTGGAACGAAAAATGAAAGATTTGTCGGGCGGGCAAAAATCGAAAGTAGCGTTTGCGCGAGTCTTATTCGAAAATGCAGGACTTTTGCTTCTTGATGAGCCTACGAACCATCTTGATGTGGAAACGAAAGAATTTGTCGAGAATTATTTGCGAAATTATAATGGGACGGTTTTGATAATTTCTCACGACCAACCTTTTCTGGATAAAATCACGAATAAAACTTTATTCATAAATAAGGTTACACACAAAACAAAAGTCTATAACGGAAATTATTCGGCATTTAGGCGACTTTACGCGGAAGAAAAAGCGGCGGAAGACCAACGAATTACGAATCAAGAACGCGAGATAAAACGAATCGAAGAGTTTGTTGAGCGTGCAAGGAATGCGAAACGTTCGAATACGGCGCTAATTAAGCAGGGGCATGTGCGCGAGAAGATGTTAGCGAAAAAACTTGCGGAGCTTGGCGAACGCGAGGCAGAGTATAAAAAGGTCGTAATCGACATGACGCCGAAACGCGAATGCGGAAAAACTCCGCTTGAGGTTCAGAATCTATGTTTTTCTTACGACGAGAATAAAACGATTTATGATAAGTTATCGTTTAGTTTGACGCGAGGAGAAAAATTTTTGGTTTGTGGCGAGAACGGCGTTGGAAAATCGACGTTATTAAAGCTCATCGTTGGCGAGCTACAACCGAAGGATGGGTCTGTGATTTTTGGGCATAATGTCGACATGGCCTATTATGCACAGGAGCTAGAAATCTTGGATGAGAAACGGACGATTTTGGAAAACTTAAGTTCGTATGATTATACGGAAACGGAAATTCGGTCACTTCTTTCTAACTTTTTGTTTTATGATGACGACATTTATAAAAAAGTCGGGGTTTTGTCGCCAGGAGAAAAAGCGAGAGTTGCGCTTGCTAAAATTTTAAGTCAGAAGCCGAATTTTATTTTGCTTGATGAGCCGACAAACCATTTGGACCCAGAAACACAGAAAATTATCGGCGAGAACTTTAAGGAATTTCCTGGGACACTCATTGTTGTTTCTCACAACCCAAGTTTTGTTGAGCAGGTCGGAATTACGCGAATGCTTGTCGTGCCGGCAGATAAAAGTAAACTTTGTATTATCAAAAACTATTCGCGAGAGTTGCTTGATTATTATTACTACTTGAATTCGAGTTTGGTGTAGTTAGAGAAGTTCTTTGATTTTAGATTCAATTTCCTCAGGAGTGTCAGTTGGGCAAAAACGTGCAACTGGTTTTCCAGTTTTGTCGACGAGGAATTTAGTGAAGTTCCATTTAATGAAGCCTTTATCATGAGTAACACCAGGAATTTTGGCGATGGCTTTCATGGCGAGTTTGTTTTTCATTCCCTTTGGCTCTGGGTCTTCTGGAATTGCTGATTTTAGGAAAGTGAAGACTGGTTCAGCCTTGTCGCCATTTACTTCAACTTTTGCGAGTTGGTCGAATTTTGTGTCGTAACGCAAAACACAGAAATTGTGAATTTCGTCGTCGGTGCCAGGTGCTTGATGGCCGAATTGGTCGCATGGAAAATCGAGAATTTCTAGCCCTTTGTCATGGTATTTCTCGTAAAGACTTTCGAGGCCTTCGTATTGCGGAGTGAATCCACAACCAGTCGCCGTATTAACAACGAGAATAACTTTGCCTTTCAGGTCGGCAAGGTCGAGTTCTTTATTATCACGGGTTTTTACTTTGAAGTCATAGATAGTTTTCATAATGTCATTATAGCATGAGCCGGATATCCATCATAGCGTAGGCATTATTGGAATTATGATATAATGAGATTAATTACAGTAAGTAAAAGGAGTGTATGGATAATAAAGAAATATATAAGAAAACCCTGACATTCTCCGTCAGGCGACTTTTGTGGGATGCTGGTTCAATTATTGTCATCATCATTTTGTCCGCTGCTGGGTTCTTCCTTGCTGAGAAACTTTCGAGCAAAGGATTAATTGGGCTCGCGCTTGGACTTTTAATTGGCGTGCTTGTTGTCGCCATGTTATCGCACTTTATTTCTTATGTCTTCAAGGCTGGGCAAATCGCGATGATGACTAAAGCCATCGCGGACGGCAAACTTCCAGACGACGTCTATGGTGAAGGCAAGAAAATCGTTAAGGAAAGATTTCTGACAGTCGCGGCATATTACGCTGTCACAGGCGTGATTAAGGGCGTTTTTAACGAGCTTGGTCGCGCGATTACTGCGCTTGGTCAAGCCATTGGCGGAGATAACGGCGGAACGGTTGGAAGCATTATTTCTTCAGTGATTCAAACGATTGTCGCGTATCTTTGTGACTGTTGTTTGGGTTGGGTTTTTTACAAAAAAGATGAGAAGGCCACTAAAGCAACCATGGAGGGCGCTGTGCTATTCTTCAAGCATGGTAAAACTCTTGCGAAGAATCTTGGAAGAGTTTTTGGAATCGGGGCTCTTTCCCTCGTTGGAATTGGTGGCGTATTCTTCGGAATCTTCTATCTCATTTCTCTCGCGTTCCCAGGCGCATGGGAGGCTATTGCTGCTGAGTTTGTCGAGATGAACGATGGTGAGAGTCTAGCGTTCCTCAGTAATCCGCAAAATGTTCAACTAGTTATTTCTGGTGTTTGCGCGCTTGCGATGTGGGGAATTATTCATTCAACATTTGTACGCCCATTCGTACTTGTTGGCGTTCTTCGCAACTACATCGAATCTGGCAAGAAAGAGAAAATCTCTGAAGGCGATTTCGCTGAACTCGACAAGAAATCAAAGAAATTCGCAAAGCTTCACAAAGCAGAGGCTTAAGGTCTACATCAAAAATCCGCTCGGGAACGGGCGGATTTTTTAGGCCTGTGGACAGATTGTTGGGTTCCAAAGACCTGTTTTGTTTTTAGATGCGTAATTCTCGGCTTGTTTAAATTCTTTTTGATAATAGTACGGAACGTTAAATGTATATTCATACGCATACCCGTTGTAGATTAAATCGTAGTTGAACAGCTTCTCGTCAAGATAAACATAAGCAAGCAGACGACCATAGACATCATATTTATCTTGCGAGTTGTCTGTTTGTAACGCTACATATTTACCGAGCAGTTTTGATTTTGTATAGTTAGAGGCTTCTGGCCCATAGCATTCTACTGGTTTGTCTGGGTGAACAGTTTCTGGGGTTCCTACACCAATTAGGCGGATGCGTTCAATCCTTGAACCCATTTCGACATCGATGGTATCACCATCGACAACGTGGGTAACCTTGTGCTGCGTTAGTTTTTCGTTTTGCAGAATGCGGCTAGGCGTTTCGTCATTTGACTCTTCTATGAGAACTTGTTCATCAATAGGGGGTTCTTCTGGAGGATTCGGCGAACCAACTTTAACTGGAGGAATTTGATGTGCGAGGAGTTTAGCTGCCACGAAGACAAGAGTTACAGCAGCAACGCATACTATCGCAACATAACGCAGTTGCACTTTTTGAATGGTTTTGCTAAGGCTTTTTGCCTTATACAATTTCCTTTTCATAGTCTTTTCTCTTTTCGAGATACTCGCTCACTGTCTCATTGACAGTTTTTGGAGAAAGCCCTGGGCAGTATTCATTAAGCTTAGAAATCATAAATGCTTTCTCTGCACTTTTAATCTTTTCAAATACATCGGTTCCCTGTTTTTTGAGGTTAGAATAATAATCGTCGTAATTTAGAAGGATGTCTTTTCTTCTATTTAGTTCAGCTTCTTCATTAGCCGTATCCTCATGAATCGATTCGAAACGCCTTTTAAATTTACGCGCATCTACGCATTTTCTGTTTGTGATTCTCTTCATTTGTGCCGAAATCAGGAACCCTGTGCCTATATAGGAAGGAGCAAGAAGAATACAATCTAGAAGAATTGCTTCAATGTTTCCTTCTTCATAAGATGATTCTGGCCAGATTAGTGGATATATCTTTATCAAAACGTAGATAAGCCCAACGAACACCCAGCCTAGAAAGCCTCCTATCGAGTGTTTATTAATGGTTTTCTTGGTTAGATTATGGCCATTAGCGTATCCCCAAGTTAGTGCTGTAAAGTTTGCAATTGTTGCAAGTAAGAATGACAGCCCCATACATTTGAGATAGTCAGGATCTCCTTCGCTTCCTCTCCCTAGTTCAAGATTTCCCATTGATCCATACAATAACCACATATCGTATAGACCAAGCAAGAAGGAAGCAACGATTAAAGCTATAGAGCTAATAGGTATCTTAATATCTGTTATTTCTTTCGCTGACTGGTTTTGCTCTTTTTTTCTATTGTTCTTACTCATGGTTAGCCTTTCCAAGTTTCTTAATTTCTTCTTTGATATTCTCGAGTTTATCTAGATCGTAACGAAGATTCCTGTCTAGTTTGCTACCATTAACATTCTCTAAGGATTCTGCATACTGGTCAAAGGTTTTGTTATGATCGTCTGCAGTGAGTTCAAAAGTCGCAAGTCTATTTCGAATTTCGACTTTACCGTTGTCATATGCTTTCTTCAGGTTGTCCCTTCTAGTATCATAATCACCTTTGAAGGTTTTGTATACTTCAGTGTACTCGTTAAATATATCTTCCAGTATTTCTTCCGGCGAAACTTCTTTTTCTTTATTATCCTTATTAAGCTTTTTGTCGAGTTTCTCGGAATACTGTCTTTCGGTTGTTTCTAAGCCTTCGTGGCTGATAGACTCGAAGTATTGCGGGATGTCGCCGTAGTCAAATTCTTCGTTTCTATCGAAATTACTCAGCTCTGTTTTTTTCATTCTTTTTCCAATACACATTTTTTATCCTTCTAGTATTTCTTTTACGTCTTTCGAATGTTCGGGTGGGTAGAAATAAAAATCCGTAAAGTTTAGTTTTGTGCGAATCTTCTTGGTGGCTGATAAGATATATTTATTGGTCTGGGTACTAAAGGTCGCGCAGACTATGTTTACTTGGTTGTGCCATGATTTAATATTATTGCTAAACAGTATTTCGTCGTCCTTTATTTGGCTTTGAATCTCATTTATAGTGCCTTCACAATTCTTAATCTGAGTCTTCTTGTTATTAATCTTCGCTTCAAGTGCTAATTTAGTTACAGAGTTCTTCTCATTTTTGCGCTCATTTACGAGTTTATCTCTTTCATCTCTCAATTCTTCAAGGAATCCCAGTTCTGTCTTACGGTTGTTCTCGAGTTTGTTCTTCTCGATATCTACGGCTTTTTGTGCCTCTTTGTAATCTTCATAGAGTGCAAGAATGATTTTGTCTCGATTCTTTGCGAGATAATTTATCTCTTCTGCCTCTACGAAGTACTTTGATGGGAAGTGATATTTCTTCGTCTCATCTATAGGATAGTCGATATTAACATCACGACAGAACGTTTTAATTGTATCCTTGCGGCGCATGATTGCGGTCAGCCAATCGTGGAATCGAATCCCTAGACTAAACTCAATGCTCTTTGCGGTGAATGTTTTATTGTCCATAAATTTCTCCTATTAGATATACGTTATTGTTACCTTTCGGTTCTTTTTTGCGTTTGCTTCAATCCAGTTGCCATATTCATCCCACTCGTTATATTCCCCTTTTCCTTTTCCTTCGGCGTCTATGATCGAGCGCTCTATACCCCTGTCTGCAAGTTCTTCTCTGATTCTCTTGGCTCGTTCTGTCGATATCCTTATCATTTCTTCTTCTGAGGCTTTACGGTCTCCTTCAGCTGCTGTTGCTGTCACTAGAACCTCCTCTGCGTTATTGTTGCGTATTTTTTCTGCAATTTTATCAAGTTCCTTCGAGGCTTGACCTTCATCGACAAAGACGGACCCGTTCGGTTCGAACTTTATTTCATTTTCGCTTATAAGGATTTCCCCTTTTATTCTTCTTATGTCAGTCAGTTTAACTTTTTCATTTGTTTTAATTCCCTTTTCGGAGTCAGCAATAGTGTGAAACTCTATTTTTTCTATATCAAACATTGCTTCAAGGATTTCTTTATATATTTCTGTAAGATCGTCTTTTTCTAGTTCGGAAAGTTTTTCTTGAGGTTCTATGACCCTGCCAATGTTGTACCACTTGATGTAGATTTTCCCATTTTTATTGATTTTTTCGCTAGTTATTTCACCCATACGCTTTAGCATTTTTACAATATCACTACTTTTGTTGTGCAGAAGATCCAAATCATGATCGGAGAAATTGAGTAGGCCTTGATCGGAAAGGCCTGAGCCGTAGATAATTAATACCTTTCTTCCTTTCTTATCTATCGAATCTAGATTAGCAATCGCTTCGCTTATTGCATTTAAGTAGTCGCTTCCACTCTTCTTTGGAGCTATGGTCAATTGTTCCCTTAATTCTTTAGGATTCTTAACAACTTCTGAATAGCCAGTGGTAGAATAGACTTTCGAGTTTATAGACGACTTTTCGTTCTTTGAGAGGTTGAAGTATTTTAATATTCCTTCTGATTGTTTGTCTTCTTTTGATTCTTCTGATAATGTATCTTCTTCTATTTTTCCTAGCAATGCAAGCTTAGGAACATTTGCCGTATTTCCAACAACATACGACACATTATCGAAGACATACTCGTCTCGATCGTTTGATTCAATCTCGCACTTGCCGAATAATGAACCTCCTGTCATGCCTCTTTCGGCACAGGAGTTACGATTACTTTTAATTACTATTGTACCGAGAATAAAAAGTAATAAGGAAGCGAAAACAGCGCCGACGACACTAAATCCAATCTTCTTGAGTTGAGCTTTCTTCTTTCTTGAAATAAAACGCTTCATTTGTTTCCTTTATTAAAACTCTGTTAGGTTATTTCTGTAATTTTAGCATATGTGCTTTTATTTGTCAATACTAATATATTAATTTTGATTTTTGTCAACCTTGAGCATAAAAATTGACCCGCCGGAGGGGCGGGTCGTGGAGGAAATGAACAATGGCAAACCGTGGAAATTATGCAGGGTGTGCTTTCGCGTAGACGATGTCGGAGAACCATCCGTAGGCGATTCTGACGAATCTGGTGCCGTGGAGCAGGAATCCGATATCGTAGTCCTCTTTCCCCGTTTCGGGGTAGAAGCGAACCTTCAGGGTGATGGACTGTGCGTCCTCGAACAGGGTGTTCAGAAGAGTGGTTGAACCATTTTTGTCATCAATAAAGCATACAACTTTGATTCCGGGAATCTTCGACAGAGTGGCATTCAGTTCTGCATACCCGTCAACTTCGACATTGTGGACCTGGTTCACGATTGCCTGGACTTCCTCAAGAGACATTTTCGCTGCCATAGTAATGTACCACGTTTAAAGTCCGCACGACTATAAAATGTTAGATATGGGTTTTGCCCAAATCTATACCCTTATTATAGCACAAGTGTTTTATTTTGTCAAGAATCACAGGGGTAGAATAGGCGGTTTTGGCGGTTTCGAACCTTAAAATTCTAAAGCAATTTTAAGGAAAATTAGATATAATATAACCATGAGCGTGCAGCTACGTGATAAAACGATTGAAAGGATTGAGGAAAAATATCTCATTACAAAAACCGAAAAAACGGCGCTGATGAAAAAGATTTCCAAGGAGCTCGAGCACGACGAATATTACAAGGAAGAAGTCCTAAGTCTTTACTTTGACACGGAAAATTATGACCTCGCCATTAAATCGATTGACAGGCCTAATTTCCGCGAAAAAGTACGCGTACGGGCATACGACAAGCCTAGAAAGACATCAAAGGTGTTTTTCGAGGTGAAGACGAAGCTCGTCCAGGGCAAACGCAAAATCGGCGACAAAAGAAGGCTTTTGATTAAACTCGGTGATTTTTATAACTACTACGAGAAAGGCGAAGATTTGGAAAAAATCATCGAAGAGTTTAGCAAGGGCGATAAGCAACAGATGCAAATCGCGAGAGAGCTTGACTATATTACGAAGCATTATCAACTCGTGCCGAAGGTTGTTATTTCTGCAGATAGAACCGCGTTTAAAGCGAAAGGCGACAGTGATTTTAGACTGACCTTTGATGAAAATTTGCGTTTCCGCGAGACTGAGTTGAAACTAGAAAAAGGCAGTAAAGGCGAAAAGTATTTCCCTGCTATCGGCGAGAAAAAACGTGCGATTATTATGGAAGTAAAAACGATGAACGCGATGCCGCCTTGGTTCGTTAAGGAGTTAGGACGACTCCACATTTATCCTCAAAGATTTTCTAAATACGGAAAAATTTATCAATTAATAAACGAAAGGAATAAAAAATAATGTTTAACAGTGTATTCGACACATCGAGCGCCGGACTCAACATTACGTCGATTTTGATGTGTTCGGCAGTCGCGATAGCGCTCGGACTCGTGATTGCGTTTACGCACATGAAAACGAGCAGAACTAGCAAAAACTTCCTGATTACCCTCACAATTTTGCCACTCCTTGTCGAAGTTGTGATGTTGATGGTTAACGGTTCGCTGGGAACTTCCATCGCGATTCTAGGCGCGTTCGGATTGATTCGCTTCCGTTCGATTGCGGGAAACTCGAAAGAGATTTCTAGCGTGTTCTTCGCAATGGCGATTGGACTTGCGCTTGGAATGGGACATATCCTATTCGCTGCAGTTATCACCGTGATTACTGTTTTCTTGATTCTTATTCTCTCGAAAACGAATATTTTCAATCTCTCTTCCCAACCACAGACACTCCAAATTGTCGTTCCTGAAGACCTTGATTATACGCACATGTTTGATGCCGAGTTCAAAAAATATACCACTCACCATGAGCTCGTTCGCTCGAAAACGACCAACATGGGGAGCCTTTATCAACTAACTTATGAAGTGAATTTGAAGAAGAGCGCTAATGAAAAAGAGTTCTTAGACGCCGTGCGTGTGAAAAACTCTAACCTCAAGGTTCTTCTCAGTCACGTTTCGAAAGAAGAACAGATTTAATGACAGAAGATAACGAAGATTTGATTAAAAACGGGGACAAAGGCGCGAATGAAGCGCGCAATGAAAATGCGACAAAAGAGGGGGAGCAAGATGTAAAAATTGAGGGGAATGCGCCCGAAAAACGCAAAAAGAACCTGCTTCCGACGATTCTGATTATTGCAATTCCGTTGATTATTATTGGACTAGCAATTCTGTTTTTCGGAACAGGTTCGTCGAATACTTCTACTCTCGGGAACAATATCGACGAAAATGCACTAAATATTGTTTCTGGGAATTCGCAGACGATTGAGCTGACAGGAAGTACGAAAATCACGCAACCAGGCGTCTATACGCTTACGGGAACGATTGAAAACGGTATGATTTCGATTAATACGAACGGCGTGGTGCAATTAATTCTCAACGGGGTGAATATTACGAACAATAACGGGCCGGCGATTTATGTCGAAAATGCGAAGACGGTTATTGTCGAAACAGCGGAAGGCTCGACGAACATACTCACGGACAGTCCAACGTATAGCGGATGGGACGAAGATGTCTGCGGTGCGCTATTCTCACATGATGATTTAGTGCTTCAAGGTTCTGGAACGTTAGTTGTGAACGGGAATTTTGAGGACGGAATTGTCGGAAAAGATGACTTAAAAATTATTTCTGGCACTTATATAGTCGATAGCCGCGATGAAGGAATTCGCGGGCGCGATTCGGTCTATATTGTTGATGGGAACTTCGAAATTGATGCTGGTGGAGATGCGATAAAAGCGAATAATTCTGACGAAGTTGCGAAGGGCTGGGTCAAAATTGATGGCGGAAAAATTGTCGCAAGGGCTGGAGATGATGGAATTCACGCGGAATCGTCACTAGAGATTAATGGTGGGGATATCAGTATCGAAAAGTCATATGAGGGGCTTGAAGCTGCGAAGATTACGATAAACGGCGGAGAGATTAGTGTTTATACGGATGACGATGGTTTGAACGCGGCGGGCGGAAATGATAGCTCTTCCCCAAATATGGCCAGATATCAAGAAAGTTCGTCGGATTACGCAATTTATATCAACGGCGGAAAGATTTATGTCAATTCAATGGGAGATGGAATAGATAGCAATGGCGCGCTTTATATTAATGACGGAATCGTAATTGTCGATGGACCAACAAATTCGGCAAACGGAGCACTTGATTCGGAAACTGGAATTATCTACAAAGGGGGGACTGTCGTTGCGGTCGGCGCGAGCGGAATGGTTGCGGTGCCTGGAAATTCAAGTACGAATTATTCTATGTCCGTGTTCTTCACGCAGAATTACGCGGCCGGAACAAAAATTTCTGTGAGGAAATCGAACGGCACGACAATATTTGAGCATACGTCTGCTAAGTCATTTCAGCACGCGGTACTTGGGAGTGACGAATTTGAGAACGGCGAAACGTATCATATCTATATAAATGATGAAGAATATACAAGTGTAACGCTCAGTGGTACCACCACGCAAGTTGGAAATGGTGGCGGGATGATGCCTGGCGGAGGCGGGCAACAGATGCCTGGACGAAGAATGTAGAACGACAACGAAAATCCCCCCGACTTACGTCAGGGGGAAATTCGTTTAACAATGGCTTCGGGAGCGGTCAAGCTTAGAAGCGTTTTTTACGGCTAGTCAAGTAGTAACCAGCAGCGGTAACGACAGAGCCAGCACCAAGAGCGGTGGTAGCGATGTCGGCAGGACCAGTTTCTGGAATTTCAGGTTTAACTGGGTCAACAGGTTCCTCATTCTTTGGGCAACCTTTATAGATGAGAACGTCAGCATAATCTTGTTTCATGGTTGCTTCGTGACCGATGTAACCTTGAGCCCAAGAGCGGAGAACGTTATCACCACCACAACCGAGGTTGTTATCTTTCATAACAACTTCGAAGGTAACTACTGCAGCAGCACCAGCTTTGTAATCGCCGATGTTGATGCCTTCATCAGTGGTAAGACCATCAGATTTAAGAGCAAGACCGTTTTTGTAGTTCGAATTGTAAAGTTTGGTAGAACCAGGAACATAAGTTTGGTTGGAACCAAGTTTATCAAAGAGAACAACGTCTTTCTCTAGAGAATCGCTAGTGTTTTTGTAGGTGATTTTGTATTCAACAGTGTCACCAACTTTAGCGTTGACTTGCTTTTTCCATTCAGTTTCGCCTTTGATGCGAACTTGTTTAGAAACGGAGAAGTCATAATCGTAAACTGCTTTGACACGGAAGGTAACGATACCAGCGTAGCCGAAACAGCCAGGGATTTCGCCGTTAAGCGAATCGTAACCGAGGGTAGTACCGCCCATAACGAGGTTATCGCTGAGTGTAGTACCACCAACTTTACCTTTGGATTCGATAAGAGCAGAGCCCTTAACGTATTCTAGGTGGAAGGTATTGGTAGAGTTCTTAAAGACGACCTCATCCCAAACCTTGTTTGGTTGAGCGTTAGATGCAGAAACGGTACCAGTGACGGTAATAGATTTACCAGATTCAGTTGGAACGTTTACGTTTGCAGTAACGTCTTTCGCGATCATTTCAGTACCGCGAGGGTTGTTATTGTGGACATAAAGGCGCACAATGTATTCTTTGCCGTTTTCAACTTCGATGTCATTGGCATTCCAGACATTTGCAGAATCAGCGGCGCGGGCTTGAACGAAGTAAAGCTCGTTTAGGTCCGGGTTGTCAGAAATGGAGTTAAGGACAATTTTGTTGTCGATAGCGCCATTATTGATTTCTTCGATGGTGTAAGACTTACGACCACCGTCGCTGTCGCCCCAAGCGGAAACATTCGCAGTGGAGACAAGAGCGGTTCCGGCAACAGCTGTAAGAGCAGCAGCACCAAGAACGTATTTGATGTTTTTCATAATAACTCCTTTATACAGTTGATTAATAAAATAACATTAAATTTAGTATTTTTCTAGAGATATTTTAGAGGAGCCATTTTCGCAAAATGACCCCGCGCTTCATAAATCCTAGAATCTTTCCTAGACTAGCCGAATTGTTAAATGACGTCGTAGTCTAAAGCCGAATCATCTCAGATGCAAACAAGGGGATTGTCCCAGCAGCGAGGGCCGCTGGGACGGGTAAGGTACAACGCATCCAATTTAGAAATAGTTAGATAGAGTCGGGGTCAAAGGAGTCGTCTCCTTGTCCTTGAGTTTCCGTTTGTGGGACGTTGTGGTCCGGATTGCTCGGTGGCGGAGTGTATGTATCCTCGCGAATCGGCGGCGGAGCTTCTGTCTCGCAAACTTCTGTCGGGCGAACCACGGCAGTGGGAACTGCGGTAGGAGCAGGAGTTGCTGGGGCAGGTGTTACGACGGCAGGAGCCGGAGTGCTTTCTACATGGTCCGTTGTATGAGGGTCAGTAGAATTTTCCGGATTAGTCGGTCCACCACCAACAGGAGCATCAGATACGGTCGGTCTCTGGCTCGGGTCCTTGGTTGGACGGGGAGTCGGAGTTGGTGTTTCCGGCGTCGGAGTTGGTGTGTTCTGCCCGGGGGTAGGTGTCGGGGTATTACCTCCAGGAGGCGGGTTGTTCTTGCCATTGGCTTTCCACTTCGGTGTGCCACCTTCAGTGAAATTGAACCACGTCCTCTGAGAGTAATTCTTGTTGCTCACTCCAGCGAATGCAGCGGCGACTTCAAGCGCTTTCTTGTTAGAGACGAAAGTGTTCTTCGCGCCCTTCGCATAGAAAGTTACAAGCAAGTCGGGCTTGTTATTCGTGTCGGAGTAAACTCTTGAAAACAGTTCGGGGTCGATGGTATCTGCGTCGTCATCTTCGATATATCTCAGCATGACTTCGAGATTCCAATCTTTGCTTGTTTCAATGCGACCACCGTCGAGCTTCTTGAAGAAGTAATCAAGAGTTTCATTTGCCACTCTGTCATATTCTTCTTTGCCCATCCCGATGAGTTCCCATACGCGGTTGTTAACTTCTTCCATGTTGTTGAAGTTCTCAAGCCCCATCTGGAAACGGAACCAGGTCAGTGACCACGGGTCAGCGCAGGTAGCAATCATGAAGTTCTGGACTTTGTCGGACCAGAGCTCACCTTGGATTGGGACTCCGTATGCTTCGGGTATTTCCTTTTCCAGGTTGTCGACGATTGCTACATACCAAGGGTCATCAGTCGTAACCCATCCACCAGCGTAGGTGAAAGTGGTTAGCTTATGCTTCTTGTTTTCGACCTTGAAGCTGATTGTTTTTTCCGTAGGAGTGATGACAATCGGCTGTACGACCTGTTCAACAGGGGGTTGCGTCGGTTCCGGTGTCACGTAGACCACGTTTTCGACGTAAATCGGTTCGGGTGTGACGAGCGGAACTTCAGGCACCTGTTCGGCAGGAGCCGTAGGGGATGCCGGAGGCGGAGGCGCCGTAGGTTCAACGGGAGCAGCAGGCTGTTCGGGTTGAGCGGGCGGAGCTTCACGTTCCTCGACATGGTCCGCAAGAGAGGCGAAGTTCAGCGTCGGTGCGTGCTGAACCCATCCCTGGTTGTAGGCCAAGGTCCAGCCTCCCCATGCGAGCAGGAACAGAATCGCGAGAACAATAATGGCGATAATGATCCTGCTGAAGATGGGAAATTCTTCTTTAAAACGCTTCATTCTTATTCCTCCTTACGGGAAAGTCGGTAGGTAGCACTGCCAAATACTTTGACAATAACGACAATCGCCAGTCCGATGATGATTCCCCAGACGAGACCGAGGTATTTCATACCGAAGATAGCGATAAGCGCGCCAAAAGGCACGGCCAGGAAGGTCATCGCCGCAGACTGAAGTTTTTCTGTCTGATATACCTCGCGGTAAATGTAGTACAGAGCCTCAATTGTGAGTGCGATAACCAGGACCAAGTCAATCACATTACCGAGGAGTGCTCCCACGCCGATTGCGCACCAGATTACTAGGCGGGCCAGAATAGAGATTGAGTTCTCCATGGCTTCGCGGGCAACCAGTCTGCGCTGTTTATCGGACAGGTCGGCACTCTTCATGTAGTTCTTGACGCGCTGGTCCGTCACGCTGTTCCAGAGGAAAAACCCCAGACCAGTAGCGACAGCCAGCAGGATGATGTAACCAAGATTGTTCCAGAACATTTGTTTTCCCTCCCAAAAATATAGTTCTTCTAAATTGGATGTCCAGACAATGCGTTTGTGTCTGGGATGATTCGGTTTTAATGACCCTTTGTATAAGTTCTAACACGCTCTTATACAGACTGAGACCATTATACCACACGTGTTTATTTTTGTCAATAGTTATAGCATAAGCTTGACAGTATGTTAAATTACTTATGGTTGACAAGAAAAAGGCACCCTTTTTAGGGGTGCCAGGGGTGGGGGGAGGGGTTGTTATGAGCCGGTGTGGGTTCCAGGTGTGAATGTGCCGCGTGCATGCGGGTCGGCGACGATCCAGAGACCGTCTTCGTCCGTGAGCGGTTCACCGTCCGCACCGGTAAGGAAATACTCGCATACGCAGTTGAGTACCTCTGCGGCCTCTTCGGCTTTGTTGGTCTTGTAACCACGCTTACGAGCATCTTCAATCAGCTCCTGGTCGGTGGAATACTGAGGCTTGTCAACATTGAAGCTAGCAAGCCGCCAGAAACGCCGGCAGGTCCGGATGTTCGCCAGTGCCTGGAGAACGGGGTTATCGGCGTCAATCTGCTCACCCTTCAGGATGTCCATGGAGCCGTCCGTATAAACGATTTCGATTCGTACCGGAGGATTATCTCCAAATCCGGACTTCATCTTGCGTTCACGTGCGATACGGCGGTCGGTGGTGTCTGCGGGCGCAGTGCGACGAATGGTCATGACGGGTTCGGGCTCTCTGTCCCAGGAATGAGTTCTACGCTTCATTTTATCCCTCCTCTTATGAAAAGAACGTGTCACTGTTTTGCTCCCCCCAAAACGGAACATGGCTTCATTATAGCATACGCTTGATTTTTTGTCAATAGCATTATGTGGTTTGTGCTTATTTTGGGCGGAATATGTGGTAGAATAGAGATATGGACAAATACGATATCTTGATAGTTGGGGCAGGTGTTGCTGGAATGACAGCGGCGGTTTATGGGCTACGGGCGAAGAAATCCGTGGCAATTTTAGAGAAGGCGGCCGTTGGTGGGCAGATTCTTCAGACCACGAAACTTGACAATTATCCTGGACTTCCAGGGATTTCTGGAGTTGAACTTGCTGAAAAGCTAAGAGGGCAAGTCAAACAATTTGGCGGGCATTTTGTCAGTGCAGAAGTTGTTTCTATAGAGAAAAAAGAAGACGCTGATTCTAAAGGCAGCTCTTTTGTTGTCGCAACGGATGATGAGCCAATCGAAGCAAAGAGTATTATTATCGCGAACGGCTCGAAGGAGAGAAAACTCGGACTCGAGAATGAAGAGAGATTGATAGGTCACGGGGTTTCGTATTGTGCGACCTGTGATGGGGCGCTATTTAAAGATAAAGATGTTTTGGTTTATGGGGGCGGAAATACCGCCGCGTATTCTGTTCTTTACCTTGCTGGAATCTGTAGAAAGGTATATTGGATGTTTAGGAAGCCTGCGCCGAGAGCGGAAAAGCACTTGGTCGAAACGATAGAAGAAAAAGAGAATGTCGAGATTATGAAGAGCTCCGTGGTGACTCATCTCGAGGGGCAGGATAAGCTTGAACGTGTAGATTATCACGGCGAGGCGGATGAGAGCATGTCCGTCAGCGGTATTTTTGTCTTGATTGGACGAGAGCCAGATAATGAGAGGTTCAAAAATCTGGTAGAATTAGATGAAACAGGTCACATTGTATCTGATGAGACTTGCACGACAAGAACTCTGGGGGTGTTCTGCGCGGGCGATACTAGAGCGAAGAAGCTTAATCAGATTGTGACGGCGACGGCGGATGGGGCTGTAGCGGCGAGTGGGGCAATTGAATATTTGAATAAACTAAATAAGTAAAGGAGTAAAAATGTTTGATTTGAAGGGACGAGTCGCAGTTGTATCCGGTGCTAGTAGCGGACTCGGAAAACAAATGGCGGAAGCTTTTGCGAAGCAGGGTGCGGACCTCGCGATTCTCGCACGTCGTATAGAGAGACTTGAGGAGCTAAAAAAAGAACTTGAGAAAAAGTACAAAGTTAAAGTTCTCCCTGTTAAGGTTGATGTGACCTCTAGCGAAGAAATTGATGACGCTGCGAAAACGGTTGAGAAAGAATTCGGGAAAGTCGATATTCTCCTAAACTGCGCTGGAAGCTCAAAAGACAAAGGCGTGCTCGAAATGGCCGATGACGAATGGGATTTTACAATCGCGACCGATTTAACCTCTGTTTTCAAGATGACTCGAGCATTCGGAAATATCATGGCAAAGAAAGGATACGGACGAATTATCAACATCGCTTCGATGTATGGGCTAGTTGGAAATACCGAGATTCATACGGTCGCCTACCACTCTTCTAAGGGCGGTGTCGTGAACTTTACCCGCGCCGTAGCAGCAGAACTCGCTACAAAAGGGATAACCTGCAATGCGATTTGTCCAGGCTACTTCGAAACGGAGCTGACTAAGCCGGTGCTTGATACCCCAAGGTTCCAAGAATTCGCAAAAACACACGTACCGATGGAGAGATACGGAAAACCAGGCGAGCTTAACGCCGCAGCAGTGTTCCTAGCTTCTAAAGAAGCGTCCTATGTTACTGGGCTGATTATGCCAGTTGACGGCGGATATACTTGTATTTAAGGAGTGATTAAGATGTTTGGTGGCGAAACAGCTGAAAGTTCAAACGGGAATAGCTCGATTGATGACCTCGCAAATATGCCAAGTTTTGAAGAGCATATGGAGCAGATGAATCGAGAGAAGAACAGAGAAACTAGTCCAGAAAAGATTGAGAACTTTAATCGCCTTGTTCGTTTTCTAAAAAATGACCTGTCAATTAAGGAGAGTTTGATAGATATGGCGCCGTCGAACGAAGACTTTTCTAGTGCTGGAGAGGGGGCATATCTTGATGATTTCTATTATGATTTTAGAGATATAGATAGCTCGATGAGGGATATTATGAAAGATTATTATCCTTCAGAGGTATTCGAGCAGAAACTTAATGATTGGCGCCAAAAGGTTATAGAAAATAGCGGTAGTGCGAAGAAAATTGCAAAGCTTTATAGCAAGGAATTTACACCAATATCTAAAGAATTTATTGATAAGGTTCATAATAATCTTGTCGGATATACCGATTTTGACCCTCATGCGCTAGATGAGGATGTTCACTCGGTAAACGAAATGCTTCATCTAATGCATTCTTCAATTGTAAATAATGAACAAATTTTGCAGGATTTGCCGGTTCTGGATAAGAGCGAACAGGGTTCAGTGGTTTTGTATGGAACAGGAGAAGCTGAAAACAATGTTGCAGAGGGGATATTTAGGGAGTTATCTGCGCAAGAGACTGGGCCGTACGATTTTTGTACGGACATTGTGCTCCTCAAAGATAGGACGTTAATGATGGCGCGCGACAGGGGTCACGCGCTGACGGTAGACATTCAAAAAGATAGCGATGGAAAGATGTATGTAAACTATTTCATCCCGAAAATTTGTAACGCGAGAAAAGTTAATTCCCTGCCAGGAGTTCGTAAGGTTCCAGAGAATGCCCCAGCGCTTACTGCTACAACTGGGGTCTTTAATACAGAATCAGAGGCGGATGCGACAAGTAAGGTGGTTGAATTCCTAAACATGGTGCCGACGGATGACGATATAGAATATAGCAGAGCGATTTAAAGGCGGGTCTTTTCTTGGGGTGGGTTTTTGATTTTACTTGATATTTTATAGTTTTTATGCTATAATGATAAGAGTGGTTATCCACGTTGCTTAAAATTTGATGCTTCTACTAAAATAAGGGGGGATATTTCATGAAGAAGTTTCTTTTGGTTTTTATGTGCATAGCGCTATGTATCGTCCTTGCTGGCTGTTCTGCTTCCTATAAGGATCAGCAGAGTACCAAAGAGATTGGTAACAAACTGAGCGATGGACAGCCTACGCCCACCGACATCGACTATTCGTTGGAAAGATATAATCTCATCCGGCGTGCCTACTGGGTCAATGGCCAGAGAGAAAAGGCCGCAGCAGTTATCTGTCCGGTTCAGAAGCCTCTTGGCTACATTGTCCTTTTTACTGAAGGCGGTTCCGTGGTCGGAAGGTTTGTCGTTGACGGCAAAGTATCCTGTTTAAATTCGTTTCTGACGCCTGATTCGACAAGTCTGGAAGGGACTTGGCTCCCTGACGTTGATGGGTCATATGGCACAAACGATGATGGCATTTTCTTCTTCACGCCTGACGGAAAATACATCGAATGGACCGGCATTTACCTCTATTCCGACATTCCGTTCGAAGTTGATAATCCCGTCGTGACCTATAAGGAGGGGTAAGCTATGGATTGGAGAGAATTCTCTAAGGGTTCCCTACTCGCGATTATTGTCGTACTCGTACTGGTCGTAGGCTCGATTGTAGCTGTAACGGCTCACAACAATTACGAGACAGCTCTCAGAAAAGCGGATGATGCGTCGAATTATGACACGAGAAAGGCCGTCGAAGATTCAGCGCGCGCAATGATTGCGTCGTATACTGCCGACAAACTCCGGTACGAGACTTACAAGGACAGTAGCGGAGAAGAACAGCAGAGCTGGGCTGAACAGGCAAAAATCCGCGCAAACACCACCGCAGCGCAATACAATGAGTATATGCTAAAAAATTCATTTGTATTCAAAGACAACATCCCAGAAGACATCAAGACAGAGTTAGAATACATTAAGTAAATCTATTTCAGCATCAAATTTAAGCAACTCCGCCCCGAAAGGGGCGGTTTTTCATGAAAAGCCTAATCAAATAACTATATAAGAAATGAATTAGCGGCCCTTAATAAAGGCTATAGAACCAGGTTTTTCGGGATGGTCTAGATACAATTCTTTTCTGCCTTTTTTGCTGAATTTTAGGATTTCTAGGGCGATACACATATCTCCACCCGCTAATGAAAGATTCGCGATGCCAAATATGAGTAGCGACATATTCCCAATTACAATTCCAACCACGCTTGTGCAGAGTCCGAGTATGAAGCCTGGCGCAAGTACCGCCAATAGATATCTTGGTTTGGAAACAGCTTCTGTGCAGCAGCAATACGGAGTAAGACTTTTCCAGAAAATACCGAATTCGACTGTCTTGAAATGACTGCGCGCAGTCAGACCAAAGAACAAACCATGGATTAATTCATGAACTACGGTAGATATTATAAAAGCTGCGATGAATATTATTAACTGCGACGGCGAATCAACAAATGCATCATAACCTCCTACAAAAGAGTTCCAGCCACATAACTGGCCGAATACGACTATTAGCACGGCCATAAGTGGCATCGGGATAAACAAGCCTAACAGGTTGGCTTTAGCAGCTGATATAGAGACATCATGCTTGGCATAGCCTTTCTTCTTTAACATGCCTGTTTCTAGCGTAATTCTCTTTTTTCGTTCTTCTAATTTTTGGTTTTTACCCATTCTTTTCCTTGTTTAGTATAAGCATATTATATCATTATATATTATAAAAAAACGCCGAAATGGCGCCTTTTAACTCGAATTATGGTGCGGGTAGAGAGAATCGAACTCTCATCCCAAGTTTGGAAAACTTGTATACTAACCACTGTACTATACCCGCGTGGTGATTATTATTATACAAAACTTATAGGACAAAGACAAGGGTATAATAGGTCGCAAACATCGCTAGCATAAGTCCGCCTTCTATGCGATTGATTTTGTGGTTAGTGACGGAGAAGATGAAGAGAAGAGTGGCAGAGCCAACTAGAGCGACGAGGTCGACAACGGAGAAGCCGCTAGTCGTGACGGCCCCAAAGATGGCAACTGGGATGCCTAGAACAACACAAATATTGAAGATATTTGAGCCAAGGATGTTGCCGATAACGAGTTCTGTTTCCCCTTTCTTTGCTGCGACGACAGTCGTGATGAGCTCTGGAAGCGAGGTACCTAGAGCAATGACAGTCAAAGCAATGATGCGTTCAGAGATGCCTATTTGCGTGGCGATTGCAGAAGCGGAGTCGACAACGAAGTTTGAGCCGAAGATGATGCCGGCGAGACCGAGTGCGGTGAAGAGGAAGGAAAGGCCGAGCTTCCATTTTGGTTTTTCGCGCTTGTTTTTGTCGCGCGAGTGGATTGCGAGGGAGATTAGATAATAGAGGAAGATTGCAAAGAAAAGAAGGATTGCAATGCCGTCTGAGCGAGTGATTTCATTAATGCCCGCGGAGTTAAGCTGTACATCGAGGAAGAGGACAACGAGGAGCGAGGAAATGAGGATACAAATTGGAATCTCTTTACGGATAGTTTCCTTGCGGATAGCAAGAGGACGTATGAAGGCGGCGAGGCCTAAAATCAAAAGGATATTAAGGATGTTTGAGCCGATAACGTTACCGAGGACCATATCTGTCGAGCCAGAAGCAAGGGCTTTTATCGAGACAGCAAGTTCTGGAGCGGAAGTGCCGAAGGCGATGATAGTAAGGCCGACGAGGGTTTTCGATACCTTGAAGTTATTAGCGACAGAGGCGGCGCCATCAACGAAGAAGTCTGCGCCTTTGATAAGTAGAATAAAGCCGACAACTAAGAGAACGATTTGTAAAGCAATATCCATAAGCATTATTATAGCATAAAAAATACCCGCGAGGGGTGTTTTTGAATCTGGGGTGGGATATCGGGATCGAACCGACGACCTTCTGGACCACAATCAGACGCTCTAACCATCTGAGCTAATCCCACCAGATACCAGTAAATTGTAGCATAAAATGGGCTATTTGGGAAGAAGGAAGTAAACGCCAGCACCGACGGCGGCGCCAAGTAAAAGAGTGATAAGAATGACAACAATAATTGGGGCGCCTTTCTTCTTGTCGGAGTCGTCAATAATCTTTACGGTCTTATCTTTCTTTTTGTCTTTTTTCTTGGTTTCTGATTTGGCAGATCCTTTTTCATAGACGTTTTTGCGTCCAGAGTCTGCTCCAGCTTCATTTACGCCTAGGAAGCTGAGCTTTTCGAAGTTGTCAGTTTTCTTCTTTGGAACGGATTTAGAAAGTGGGCGCTTATCGACAGTATAGTTTTCGAGAAATGGAGATTTGCCACCGAGGGCGTATTTGTTGCCATCTGGAGCGGAAGGGGGGGTCTCTTTGGCAGGAGTCGGCATTACCTTTGGTTTTTCCTCTGGTTTGTGGTTTTCTGGATACAAATCACGAGAGGTGACAGGCTTGCGAGAAACAAGCGGTTTTTGCTCCGTTTTTTCAACTCTAGGTTCTGGTTTTTGAGTGCCTTTTTGAGGAATCTGGTCAGATACGGAAGAGATTTTCTTGACTACCGGTTTCGGTTTCTCTATCCTGCGAGGAACTGGACGTGACGCCAAAGGGTCGGAGTTAGCCGAAGGCTTCCGACTGATGAAGTCCATGTAGCGAACAGGTTTCTTCTGGTTAGGCGTTGGCATCTTTTACTCGTTTAGCAATTTCTATTATATCAGTAAACTCTGGAGCAATCAAACTTGCACCACCTATAAGTAGGCCGTTGCAGTCGTCGAGCAAGAGATAAGACTCGGCGTTTGTAGATTTTACGCTTCCACCAAAGAGGAGAGCGGTTTCTTCGGCCGTGGTTTTGCCGTATGTTTCTTTGAGAACGCTACGGATTAGTTTGAACGCATCTTGGACATCAAGCGGAGAAGCAACTCGTGCAGCTTTGTCGTGTCCAGAAATTGCCCAAACTGGCTCATAGGCAATGATAACTTTAGAAATATCCTCTGCGGAGACCTCGCTAAGTCCGCCGAGGACTTGGTCGCGAAGGACATCGGCGGTTTCGCCGAAGGTACGTTCGGACTCGGTTTCGCCAACACAAAGAATTGGGGTCAAACCGTTTCTAATAATAGCGGAGACTTTTGAGCGGATGTCTTTATCGGATTCATTGAAGATATATCGGCGTTCAGAATGACCAACGATGACATAGTCGACGAGAGCGCGGAGTTGAGTGACGGAAACTTCGCCGGTATAGGCGCCGAAATCTCGGTGATAGCAGTTTTGTGCGCAGAGTTTAATCTTGCGACGGTCAGTCTGAAGAGAAAGCGATTGAATCGCCATGAGTGATGGAGAAACAACTACTTCAATGTCACGGTATGCGTGGACCTTTTGAAGGAGTTTGTTGAGGAACAAGGATGATTCCCCCACTGTAAAATTCATTTTCCAGTTGCCAATGATATAAGTCTTCATAATACTTATTTTAATCCTTATGCCTTAAAAGTGCAAGCAATTAGAGAGCGTTAATAACTCCGAGAACACCTCTGAGCGCGTAGCCTGTGTCTTCGTGATTGCGGACTGTGATTGTATCGACGCCCATTTGGACAACTGGGTAGTCGTTACCGCCTGGTTGAGTCATATCACCAAAGTAAAGAATGTCTTCTTTTTCTACTTTAAGTTCTTCCATGAGGTGAGTCATACCGAAGACCTTATTCATGCCTGGGGTGATGGCATTGATGCTGGTCGTGCCACCGATTTCGTAATCAAATTCTGGAGCCAATTCTTTTGCGCGTTTGACGATTTGTTCGCGTTTCTTGCAATCTGGGTCCCAAGCATATTTTGCTTCAGTGCCGGCTTTTTGACCGAGAGCAGAGAAGGTGACCTGGGAAAGACGGTTTTCGATAATTTCATCGCCCTCTTGGAGCTTGTCTTCCTCCCAGAAGCCGAGTTCTTTCGCAGCGGTTTCAATGGCGTTTGTGATTTTCTCAACTTGCTCGTCTGTTAATGGATAGCTATAGACCTGCTCCCAATCTTCTTTTTTCACGTCATAGCGGTAATATTGTGTGCCTTGGGCAACGAAAAGGTGGAGTTTTTCTAGGTCTTCAGGTTTTGCACCGCGTTCGACAAGTCGGTCGACAATCTGAATCATAAACTGGTCGAATTTTTGGCCAGAAATTGGGCATACTTTTAGGCCTGCTCGGAGGCAGGCGATAAGTAAGTCGGCAATTTCGTCTGGGATAGGGGTTTTAGCGACGTTCAAAGTTTGGTCGACGTCAAAACTTAATACTTTTTTCATGTTTTCCTCCCTAGTAGACAGCAAAGCTACTAACTAGTTATTTCTGTTACGTTTAATGTAATCATCTTCCTTTTCTAGTTGGGCACGAAGAGTATAGCTCTTGCATTTCGAGTCTTTACAGTTAGTGCCTTCGTAAGAATAGGAGCTAAAATCAGAGTTTATATAGAGTCCGTCTGGGTCGGTAAAGAGTTGTGGGTCAATAACTGTGAGGACATCTTCGGAAATGGTTTCTGGGTAGTATTTGTTCTGGACGTAAAAACCTTCCTCAATGGCATAGTACATAGCGTTGATGGCGGTTTTGCGTTTTTCGTCGCGGTTCATTGCATCGACGTTTGACTTTTGAACGAAGAACAAGATAAGGAGAAGAGCAGCGAAAGCGCAAACTACGAGAAGCTCAGGAACCGTGAATGCTTTTTTATAAGAGTTTGACTTCATAGAATAATTATAGCATAGAGAACGGTTTTGTGGTAAAATATGTTGCGGAAGGGTGGCCGAGTGGTTTAAGGCACTGGTCTTGAAAACCAGCAGGTTCACGCCTCGCAGGTTCGAATCCTGTCCCTTCCGCCATCCCAGGACTATAAAGATGAGTCATGGTACCGTTTAAGAAGTCGCCTGAAAACAGGGGACTTTCTTCATTTTATGCACCGTTTTTAGTCAGAGGGCTGCGAAGGATGGTGTTTTATTATGCTTATGGTTATCCGGGTGATTTTATCGACCAAAACAAAATTGGCGCATTGGTGATTCGTGATTTATACGGCAAATCGAGAATCGTGTAATTGATGCACCAATTTTTAATTAATAGACTACTTATCGAAATATTCTGGATCGGGTGTATAGATTTTCACTTCATTGACTTTGTATTTGTAGCGAATCATTAGATCGACTAATTGATTCCCGTCAATAAGTGTAATTGGAGTACCACCGGCACGAGAGCTTTCGATTGCGTCTCTTGAGAAGTAGGACGTAGTGATGAAGATGCCGTAATCAGCACGATGCGTATCGACGGCTCCGCGTAAGTTGTTTATATCTGGTCCGCCAACAGCTCCATCGTTATACTTCTTACATTGAATGACAACTCTTGTAGTCTTAAGGCTCTGGTCGTCTAAGCAATAAGCGAACCCATCAATACCCCCATCGCCAGATTTCCTTATTCCCTTGATTGTATCGACATCGAATCCCATTTTTTTGAGTAATCCACGAGAAAATTGTTCGAACTTAAACGGATCGAGTGACTTTACACTTTCAAGAATATCGTCACGCCAACTCTGATCTACTTCATTTGATATGGCTGTGACTGCATCGGATTCGTCATGGTCCTGTGCAGAAGTAGAATTTGCTATCTTCTGTCTTCTTTCTTCTGCTTTCTTCTTCCAGTAGGATTCAGTCTTTGCATAAATATCTCGATCAAAATCGAATGAATTTACGTCAAGGTTTAACCCTTCATTTGTGAGTTTAATTGGCATGTTTCTGCCGTATGTGATATAGCCAGCCAATGAGAGATTCTTCAACGCAAAATTACGTCCAAACCAATATGGAGTGTACTTATTCCCTTTCTCGGTTATTTTAGAGTAGTTAATCTCTTCTTCTGTGAAGGAAGTGTACGTTGTTATCAGCTTATCAATTTGCGAAATGCCTTCAAGCTCACCGCCATTCTCCTGAAGCATATTGATGATTGGGACGAAATAGTTTCTTTCGTTCCTTAGTTCTTTAATTCTGTCTTGAGAGATTTGTTCCATTTTTCTCCTTATCAATAATTATATTCTATCATGTCGTTTAACACTTTCTTGTTTGACTAAGGATCAATATTGCGATGGACCATAATTGTTTGTCTCGGTAATAATGTTTATCAGTGAGCACATTTCTTTGACTGTGGATCTTATCGTTTCTTCGTCTTGGCTAAACGCTTTTCTAGCTCCAGTTTGTAGCATATTATAGAGGCTGCCTGCAGAAAACTTTGTCGTTTGCGAGCTACATCTGGCTATCACCTCTTTGGCATAATTGGATGAAGCAGTAATTCTACTTATTGTGTTCTTGCCGTCGTCACCCCACCCAATTAATGCCTTATAATCATCTATACTTTTAACTTTTGCGGCTAAAATCGAAGGAAATAACAGATGTCTAGCAAAAAAGCGTACTTGATGAAAGAATTGAGGTATACTCATAAGGTGAGTACGCTTTATTTTTTTAAAATATATTATGAGGCAAAAGTACTATTCGCCCTTAATTTCTCGGAGTTCTATGGGGTCCGTGTGGTAACCAATCTTACGCCCGGGAAACCTTGAACAGTTTTTGATTCTTCGCTCGAAAAACGGGATCGTTCTTTCTTCAAATTTCGCAACAATCGGCAAAACATCATATCCCTTCTCTTTCAATTCGCGAATCCCTTCCTCAAAAATAACATAGTTCTTGTTTCTCTCGTATCGTCCAATTAGGACATCTTCATAATACACATCGTACATGATTCGAGTTTATCATAATTTGCTATAATTGGCTCATGGCGAAATTTGCAAATTCTAAACAACAACGTACCCAAGCAACCAAGAAATTTACCGACCGTGAGGAACCACGTGCATTATTTCAAAAACATCTTAAACAGATGTCCGAAGAAGACAACAATAAGATTCATGTCCTTAATTTTCACGGATTTGGTGGCATTGGGAAAAGCGAGCTACTCTCCGCGCTAGAAAAAAACCTTATCAAAGAGCAAAAAGATATAAAATACGTATACTACGATTTTGCAAGCGACGATGGCTCAACAGACCCATTAGAAATTCTTCGTTCGATGGAGCGCATTCTAAAAGCCAAATACAAGTTTTCTTTCCCAATCTTTGACCTGGTCGCCTATACATACGAACAAAAAATTGGCCACGACTCCACTCGCCCCGAATTAGATTCAATCATAGCAAGTAATCGAGAATTAAGCTTTCTACGTGCAGCGACCGAGGAAATACCTCTGGTGAGCGTCATTTCTAAAATAATCACAATCGCCGAACTCGCAGAAACGGGCAAAAATCTCATAAAAGAGCGTTTAGCAAATAAAAAGTTCAAAGAGCAACTCACTAAAGCCGAGCAGCAATCTGCCTTCAGCCTCAAAAACGAACTAGGCTACTATTTCGCACAAGATTTAAACGAAAACCTCAAAAACGCGACTACGCCGCTCGTCGTCTTCTTAGACACATACGAGATTCTCGTAAACGAATTTTCCGCTGGGCTTCCGTTAGAAAAAGACTTATTCCTCCGTGGAGAGAACGGACTAATCACAAACGCAGAGAAAGTATTATGGGTCATTTCTGGACGCGAAGTCCTTAAATGGCAAGAGCTCGATAGCTCGTGGGAAGGTTCACTAGATTCCTATTATCTCAAAAGAATTTCTTTCAAAGATTCTAAGTGGTTCTTGAATGAAGCAGGAATTGAAGATGAAGAACTCATTAAGAAACTCTACGAGCTAACAAAAGGAAACCCAATGTATCTCGACCTCTGCGTAGATACATATTATTCTGTGAAAGATTCGAGAAAAACTCCCACTATCGATGATTTTGGCAAAGATACAACCGTACTCGTTAACCGTTTCTGTAGTTATATGGACGATACAGAACGAGACTTGCTTCAATTACTCTCACACGTAGACTGTTGGAACGATAACAACGCCGAAGAAATCATTCGTGGCAATCTAGGCACCTTCTCTCAGAACCTGTACGACCGCTTCAAACGTGTTTCGTTCGTAACAAAAGAAAACAACTCCTACAAAATTAATGAGCTCGTTCGCCCTATTGTCATTCAAAATACCCCAGAAAGAATCCATAACAAATACGTCAAAAATCTTAGGGATAAAATCTCATCAGAAATCGAAAAGCTCGCAAGTGACCCGAAAGAATTTTCAACCTATGAATCGGAAAAGATTTCTAGGCGCGTTTTGTTGATTTCTACAAACACGCTAAGAAAAATATCTACCAAGAAAGACAATTTGTTCACGCCGGTTTTTGACGATCCGCTGAATCCAACTGCCACAGAAATTGCAGATTTAGTACGCAGAAATAAGGATTCGCACGAAGCAAAGCTTTTGCTCCAACGTTTCATCCGCAACCACGCTCCGAACTACGACGAAACAAATCGCTACTCCGTAGAAGACTTCGAAGAAATATGTTCTGTTGCAGAGGAGGTATTCGAGAAAGGTTCACTATTCCTAGCCAAACTCTACGTTGACTGTCCAAAAGATTATAAATATTACGACAAGTACGAGAAACGCGCGAATGATATCCTCGTCAACTACGACGGCCCACAAAAATCTCTCTATATCGAAACTGCACTAACATCGCTAGGTAAAAACACCTCGAGTCTCACAATTGGTATTCCAGAACCGCTCTCGGGTATGGGTGCGCTAATGCGTTCATTTGCCTCCCTCTGGGACGATGTTAACGGCATACTCGAAGAGACTAAAGAAGACTTATTGTATGACGATAAAGATTATCAAGACGCAAAGAAGCGCGAACAATACCTAATTAACAAAAAGGTTAAAACTTCGCTTGAATTATTAATTAAAAATCCACACCTCTTCTCAAAGAAAATCCTAACACTTTTATTCTATGCAAACGGCGAAAAGCTTGGCTTCCCAGCTCAGCGAGAAATATTTGCTTTTACCGTTGTAGAAAAGGACTTCGTTAATAAAACCACAGACAAGGAGCTACTTGAAGGCTATTATTCACTCATCCGCGAATTCCTTGGCGGAACCGACGTCAAACTAAACACAATGTCACGCCTTTGTTCTGTCTCTAACCTTGCAATTCCGACTCTTCGCTATATTCGTCCGCGCTACGAAGATGTCTTTGGCAAAGATTCTCTCATAGTCGCCGAAATTAAGGCCTACATCCGCAAAGCTCAAATCGAAGAAAACCCAGAAGCGCTTCAAGCAGCCTTCGAAGACATTTCCAAGACCGCTCCAGTCGGTAGCTCACCGTTCGATAACGCCTACAGAGTTCTTGCTTCAGAATACTTAAGCATACTTGAAGATAAACGTTCTGACGATGAATGGTTAATCGCATACGAAGGTAACGCGAAAAGTGCATTCTCAGAAAAAGACATAAGGTGTATCGAAGTCTTCGGAGAATGGGCAAAAAAATGCTTCAAAGCCTACGACCCAGAAGAATACGTAAAGTTTCACGAGCATGTCTTTTCAAGTCTCATTTCTTTAGCTGATAAGGCAACACACAGGAGCACAAAGCTACAACAAGAAATAAAGATTTATACTATAGCCTACAATGCACTAAAAGAATCTCTTTATCTTTATAGCGAAGAAGACAAATTCAATCCAAAATATGACTTCTTCTTCAAATTCATAGAAGGAAAAATGGACGCTTGCCTATGGACCGGTTTTAAAACTTCTAAATACGCTTTTGAATCATTTGAGGAAACTATTGAAACAATCATCAAAAATGGCTACCGATGCCACGATACAATGAGAATAATATCCTTTGCTATAACGAAGGAGCTACACGATTTATTCGTTTATATACCATATCTAAACGTAGATGAACGAGTTAAATACGCAAAACTATTACACAACGCTGTTAGCAAAAACAGCCTTTGGGCAATAGGGAATAGTACATCGGACGCTTATGCAGAATTCGCCCACAAGTACACAGAATCAGTTGGTAGTTTGTATGATAACGAGAAAAGCAAGCAAGCGCGCAAATACTTCAACGAGCTACGCAAAACGCTGGCCTACGACTTAAACCATCTCAAATCTCCAGCCAAAGATCTCCTCGCATATGCTCTCGAGCTGCTCGAAACGCTTCGTGACTACAATCCTCGCTCATTTAATGCTGACAGCTTCACTCACAAACGTTATCAACGCAAACTGCTTAATCGTTTTAGCACCAGAGATATCCAATACATCGAAAAAATGCGCAAACTTAATGATTATTACGACTCGCATTATATAATTAAAGACCCTCGTTCTCTAACTAAATACCCAGATGCGCCAAAATGGTAGGAATTACCAGACAATACTTCGGTACGCCGTCTGACATCTTGCTCTAACCATCACAAGGCATTGAACAAAGATTTATTCTTCCTTTATTTTGAGAAACAAGAATGCTGAGGATTTGGACAAAAAAGAAGTCGATATCTTTTAGCGACGGCAACTTTTAAGCAACTATTCTCCAATATCCAAGAAAGCCTCCTTCTGGTACCATAAAACCGGAAAGGAGGCTTATCACCTCTGTTGTGCCGAGACAGGAAGTCATTAAAATACCCCGCAGGGGGTATTTTTGATGATTTTTATTATTTCTTTCTGAGGCCGCGGGCGACATTGATTATCCAGCGAAGGAGAGCATAGACTACGGTTGCTGAGATAAAGATAGATAGGGCTTTCATGACAATTCCAAAGATTTGTGCGAGTATGGTTGCCCCTGCCAATGCAAGACCTAAGCTAAAATACCATAGCCCAGCAGAAGCTAATATGCCGAAAACGAGGTACGCAAAAACGTGGTCATCGAGAAAGAACAAGATGCGTTCGTGAGCGCGGTGTTTCTCCGCCTTGTTTAAAGACTTGTGTTCGCTAATAATACGACTCTTGTCGGTCGAATATGAGCGAGAACGGTCGTCGGTTGTTTTTAGTCTTCCCTCGCTTGCTTCTGGATAGATATTGCTTGGGTCAACTTTTGTCATTATTTTTGAAGCTTTGAATTAATATAGTTGCGGAAGAAGTTCATGATGCCGGTCTTTGACTGCTCGACCCCGTTTCTTTCTGAGAAGTCAATCTCGTTCCCTTCTGAATCCAAGAAGGTTGGAGTAGCGTTAAATCCGAGGTATTCGGAAATATCTTTGTCGAAGGTAATCTTGGCTTTGACGGCGCTTCCTTCCATGTCTTCTTTGAACTTGACTGGGTCGCCATTGCCACCAGAGATTGTATTGAAGTAAGTGACAAAGTAGTTCGTACGTTTTGTACCACTGGCGCTAGCCCATTCGGATTGGTTGGCAAAAAGTAGGTCGCCGTATTCTTCCCAATATCCTTGAAGACCAGCAGCTTCGACTGCGGAAGCAGCCGCAATGGCGTTAGGGTGAATAGTTGTTATTGGATAGACGCGGAAGACAACAGCAAACTTTCCGTCGTACTCGTCAATGAGTTCACTCATCCAAGTTGCGAACAGCGAGCAAGCGGAGCATTGGTAGTCGGCATATTCGTAGATGACGACTTCGGCTTTGGTGATGTCGCCTTTTACGTGGTCGGCAATACCGCCGTTATATTCGTTGGCCGGAATAAGTGTGTTGATGTCAATTTGCGACAAGTCGGCCCTGGGGACATCTCCGGTAGAGCCACCATTAGATTTTAGGATTGGAGGGATAAAAATGAAAGCGCAGATAAATAGAGAAACTACGACAATCAAAGTGATGATTAGAGCACGATTATTTTTCATGAGACTATTATAGCACACTAGTAGTACCAATAGACTACACGAAGTGCAAGAATAGTCACATAGGCGAAGACCATAGCGGCAAGACCGATAATGCCGAGAATAAGGCCGGCTTTACCGAGTTTAGAGGCGGTCTTCTTGGCAGATTTGGCGCCAAAGATAATTGCAATAATGCCGGTTGGGAGTGCGATATACCAGAAGAGGTGGCCTAGTAGTGCGAGCAAACCGCAGATGAAGGCTACGATGTGCGCGGAAGAATGACGGCGCTCGTCTTCTTTTGCTATATAGGTTTCTTTTTTGGTTACTTTTTCTACTTCTTTTGAGTCCATTGTTTTTTCCTTTTCCATTTTACTCCTTTGTTAAATCAAGTTCGGCTTTTTGGCTCAAATCTTGAAGTAAGTTAACTTTTAATGTGTTTTCAGAAATCGTGATGAGGTCGTCATCGATATAGAGTCCACGAACGAGATAGGAATCTTCGTGGATGATTTCTCCGCGTTGAGTGATGCCATCTTCGAGGTTGATGTTATAGACGAGATATCCTTCGTCGACATAGTAATCATCATAATCATAGAAGTAAGAAACGAGGTCGGAGAGGTCATCGTATTCAGAAATCTCTATACTAAACTCGGATTCATAGTTGTTGACTGGAATGGCGAGGAGTTCTTTCTCTTTTGAGAAGAGGAGAGCTTTTGGATTCGTGAGAATCGCAGATGAGGTGTAGGCATCGCCGATATGAAGCTTTGAGATTTCCTTTGGATTCTTGAAGTCGGAGACGTCGAAGAGCGCGAGTTTCATGCCGGTGATGTAGGCTCTCGTCCAAAGAACGCGACCGTTGATGTCTTTGCTGGTTTCTTCGGTTGTATCGACGCCAATGCCGATGAGGTGGTTTTCGTCGTATGGATGGAGATAGACGGAGTAGCCTGGGATTTTAAGTTCGCCGAGAACTTTTGGATTTTTCTCATCTGCTAGGTCAATAACGAAGAGCGGGTCGGTGTTTTTATAGGTTACGAGATAGGCCTTATCGCCGAGGAAGCGGGAGGCGTACATGCGCTCCCCTTTTGCCAGCTTGCCAGAGACACCGATTTGATTCATCTTTTCATCGAAGATTGAAACGTACGAGCCCTCATCTGTATAAAGCGCAATACGGAGATGGCCATCTTTTTCATCGAGGGAGTATTGATTGATTGTCCTACCAGTGACAGAGGCCTTCGAAGAATAGGAAATGTCGCCAGATTTGGCAATGTCGAATTTGAAAATGTTGGTCTTGCAATCGTAATAATGATTGTATCGCTCAGCTTTTCTAGTAAAGTAGCCGATTAAGCCGCCGAAGCCGAAGATATCTTGGATTTCTTCAGATAAGGAATTGCGCTCATAGGCGTAGTAGCTAGAACGCTCGTCGACGAGATAGAACGCATTCTCGGAAACGTAAGCGTTGGAGATGTCGATAAGGAACGGGTTGACGGTGATGTTGCCGTCGAGGTTGGAAAGGTCTACAACTGAGACGAGCGTGAGGTAATTTGTTCGAACGTCGTTTAGATAACGAACAGAATTAGCCGCGAATTCTTTCTCGACATGGTCTTCGTAATAACCGCGATTGACGGTATTATCTTTTTCGCCTTTGCGAAGATGGCCGGAGGAGATGACGTATAGTTTATCGTCGATGCGGCGAGAGGTATAGTAAGGCTCGTAAAGTTTATAAGACTTTTCTAGACGAGGATTCTCGTGGTTAGAAATGTCATAGATTCGGACTGTGGTGTTTTTCTCATTATAGTATCTCGAGTAGTAGTCGTAGCGATTGTAAAGCGGGCCGTAGCCACTTCCGACATATTCGGTGCCGATGATAGTTAAAGTGTCGCCGGAGAGAATCAAATCTTCTGGGACTGATTCGTCGGTTGATTCGATGCGAGAGGCGATGGTTGGGTTTGAAGTGTCTTTGAGGTCGGAGATAATAACATCAGAATCGGAAATCGAATAAGTATAGTCGCCATCGGTTTTGATGATGTCTGCTTCGTCAACGTTCTCGACCTGGATGTTAGTGGTTGAGAACTCTCTCGATGAGCCGCCAGACGAACCCGATGTGGCGTCGTCTAGAGACGTGGCGCTCATTTCATCTTCTATGGCTGGGATGGTCTTGTTGTAAACTTCATAGTCGCATTCTGGACAGGAATTGTAACGATTTAATCTGGTAGAAAACGGGAAGGTTAAGATGCGTAGGAGAATATTGTCGGAATAGTTGCTATAGTTCTTTTGTTCATAGAAACTATAGAGTTCGTTGTCGTTTCTGATTGATAAGAGTTCTGTCGTCGGACGGAGAAGGAAGTAGGCGCCTACGCCTCCGATGGTCAGAACAAGAATTAATATGATTAAAAATTTTGACCTTTTCTTCATATATATATGATAGCATAAGTAGAAACCTAAATAAATGTACAAGAAAAGGTCCCTTGCGGGACCATCTAAACCTCTAATTTAGATTCTTGATTTTAGCCTAGGCTAAATCTCGATAAACTCTTGCCATGGGGCAGGAGCGATTTTAGACTTCTTACGGTCAGTCTTGCGACTTACGCGTTTTAGTCTGATACGCATTTGGCGAAATGCCTCCTGTTATTTAATACTCGCTCGTACGACCGCGCCCTTTCTTATATCTTTACGGGCTCTTTGGAAAAATGAGCGATAGGACTTATTTTAGCAAAGGTCGCCACGAGTTGCAAGCGTGAAGTTTATGCAATTGGGGGAGGAATGCAGTGCGGGAGTACGGGTAAGATACTGGAGTTCCTATTTCTATGAAGTTCCCCTGCCCGCCAGCGTATCTGAGCGAGCCATTGCGGTATTGTCCGCTGTAGACTGGGGAGAAAGCAGAGACGCCAACCGCTCGGGCAGATGTCTTTGACGGCTTCGGTGGTATTACTAGAGCCCGTGATAGTACCAGCAGTAGTAGCAGCGTAGTTGTAGTGACCGCCGTAGATAGCATTACATTGCATGGCGGGTGTAGTGTAACCGGAGGTTGCGGAGTTGTTGGAGGAGTTAAAGTCGGCGGCGGAAGATTATGTCCATTTCTTACAGTAGTATAGAGCCGGGGAACTGGATCTTACAAATTGGCCGAACTGTATTGAACGCGATAATGACTTCCGCATTGCCAGAGAGCTCTTGCTCTTCCTGAACAATTATGGATACGTGAACTGTGCTTTTGCTGATGCGCGACTGGAAACAGAAAAGCATCGAATCAACATGGTCCCCGGAACAGGGGTTGAACCTGCACCCGATTGCTCGGACTAGCACCTGAAGCTAGCGCGTCTGCCAATTCCGCCATCCGGGGGTATGTATATTATATCATAAAAAACGAGCCCCTGTTCGGGGCTCGCTTTAACCTTCTAGCTGAAGGGGTTGTTCTCGTGGAACGGATTTTGGGAAGCTTCTGGAGCCGCTGGGTTGGCTGGCTGAGCTGGCGGTTCAGCTGGAGTTCCTGGAGCTGAAGGCGCTGCTGGAGCGGATGGTTGAGCTGGAGTATCGTCGAATGCGGAGAAATCTGGACGTCCGCCGTTCATTGGTACACCTGAGCTCATGCCCATACCAGAATCAGATGGTGGGAGGGATGGGCCTTTCTTTTTCTTATTGTGAATAGCCATAGCAATGATAGCGCCGACAATAACAAGGAGAGCGACACCACCGACGATGTATGGGGTGTAGTTTGTGTTACCACAGCCACCTTCGTCTAAACATAGCGTGCTGTCACTGTCGGTATTCTCTGTAGCCTTCTTCCATTCTTCATCGCTCTTTTTAACCTCAGGAACAGCTGGGGCCTCGCTACCGTTAATGGCGACTTCTTGACCTGCGACGTAGAGTTTGTGACCGTTCGCGTAGATGTTTTGGTTTGTCGTGTCTGCGTTCGTGAGTGACGTGACGTAAGAGTCGCCAGCAAGAATAAGTTGGGAAGTAGCATCGATAGAAATGTTGACAGCTTGAGCGGCATTTGAGCTATTTACTGCACCCATGTAGAAGCTTGATTCGTTTAGAACGAGATTCATGCTAGAAACGCTATCCAGAACAATATCGCCTTCGGCGACTTGGTTTTTCAGAGTTAGGTTAACATGGCCACCATTGCTACCAGCTGTTCCCCATTTTCCGGCTTGCGCGCGGAGGAAGGCGGATGTTGCGTCGTTATTGATGATTCTGTTGTTTGAGAGTTGGATGTCTGCTGTAGTGTTTGTTACGAAGAATGTGTCACCTTGATTGGTGGTGATTTGGGAGTCAGTTGCGCTGAGGGCGCCTTTCCCTACTTCGGCGTCGCCAGACATACTTTGATAAATAAAAATGTTTTTGTAGGTTTCCGAATTGCCGTTTAGGGTATTGTTTGTGTCGGTTAAGGTAGTGTTGTTTAGAGTAACGGAATTGCTACCCTCGATAACCACGCCTTCAGATGCGGTCGAAGCAAGCTCGGCGTTAGAAACAGAAATGTTTGCGGTTGAATAGACTGCTGGAGAGCCTTGGCCGGAAGTAGTGTAATAACCACCACTGACCGTGATAGCTCCTCCGCCTCGGTCGGAACGAATAGCTGCAGAGGAATTGCCAGACGTTTCTACGGTCAGGTTCGTCGCGGTAATTACGCCCCCGCCGGTAACCATGATACCGCCGGAATTGTCACCGGAAGTTTTTATCGTCGTGTCTTTGATGTTGATGGTGCCGGACGTGTAGGCGAAAACTGCGTTAGCATGGGCACCGTTTGTAGTAACCGAACCGCCATTGATGTTGATAGTGCCGTTTTTGGCGAGAATTGCGGCGTTAGTGCCGTAAAAGTCAGATTCTTCTGAAGCTTCGTCGCCAGATTTGGTAGCAACAATAGCATCGATTGTGACTTCTCCACCAGAAACGAGGAGAGCGTTTTCTCCGCCGGTGATGGATGCGTAGTTCTCTGAACCGAGGACGGTCGTCTCGGATAAAGTCGTCGCGCCAGAATGAGATGAAGATGTTGCTGTTACTTGGGCGCCATCTGCATCTGGAGGGATTTCTGGTGCACTTCCAGAGGGTGGGTTGTTATTCATGCAAAAAACTCCTTTTTACTTAAAGTCATTATACACGATTATGCTTATTTTTTCCAAAAAAGTTGCCCCAATTTTGGGGCAACTTTTTAGACTTTGTTGATGACCGGAATAACAATCGGCGTGTGGCCTGTTGCGTCGTAAAGAATGTGCGTGATGTCTTCCTTGATTTCTTCTTTTAAGACCTTCAACTCTGGGTCGGTCGAGATTGACTTGTCGGTTTTTGCGCGGAGATAGTGGCGAATTTTGCCGATAAGTTCTTCTGAATTATCAAGGTAGATGAATGCGCGAGAGATAATGTCTGGAGTTTTTACGAGGCGACCAGTTTTCTTGCTGAGCGCGAGAACGATAACAAAGATGCCTTCGCGAGAGATATGGATACGGTCTTTGACAACGGCTTCATGAACTGGTTGGTCGGCATCATCGTAAAGTTTGTTGCCAACAGGAATACGTCCGTTCTTGCGAATAGTTTTGTCCTGTTTTAGTTCGACGATGTCGCCATTGTCTGCAATGATAATGTTATCGCACGGAATGCCAATGACATTTTCTGCCATCTCAGCGTTGTGCTCGAGCATATAGAATTCGCCGTGATATGGCATGTAGTTCTTCGGGTTCAAGCGAGTTACGAACTCAACGTGGTCTTCGTAATAGGCGTGGCCGGATAAGTGGAGTGGGCCGAGGTTTGTGATATGGGTCTTACCATTTTGAATCACGGTCGCGCCTTCACGCAAAAGTCCGCCAACCGTAGAAACAACGTGCGGTTCGTTACCAGGAATTGGATTAGAGGAGAAAACAATAGTGTCGGTTGGCTTGATTTTGATGAATTTGTGCGCGCCGGTAATCATGCGATTCAAGACCGCATTAAGTTCACCTTGCGAGCCGGTACAAATAATACAAACTTTTTCGTCAGGAAGTTTGATGATGTCCTCCATCTTCATGATGGTATCTTTTGGAACCTTAATGGCGTGAGCGCGAAGAGCAACTTCGACGTTATTTATCATCGAAAAGCCCGAGAAGGCAACTTTGCGACCGCGAGCATGGGCTTCTTTAAGGACGAGTTCGATACGGCCGATTTGGGATGAGAAGCAAGAAACGATAACGCGACCGTTTGCATAGTTGTCCATGACTTTACCGAGGTTTTCCCCAACATCAAATTCAGAGTGAGGGTGTTTGCCGGGAGAGTCGATGTTCGTAGATTCGTTCAAGAGGAGCGTAATTCCTTCATTCTTGGCGATTTCGTCAATGCGTTCGTAGTCGGTTTGGACGCCAACAGGATTTTCTTCATGGCGCCAGTCGCCGGAAAGGTAGATAACGCCGTTTGGAGTGCGAACGACAATAGCCGTGTTGCCTGGAATTGAGTGGAGAGTATGAATGAATTCGACGGAAAAATGTTCGCTTACCTGAATTTTTTCGTGTTTGAACGGGTCGACAGTAATGTAGTTTAGGTCGGGTTCGTCGGTTAACTCGGACATTTGCTTCTTAATCATACCGATTGTAAATTCGGTGCCATAGATTGGCGTGGTCGGATTGAACTTTGGAAGCAAGTGTCGGCAAGCGCCAATGTGGTCAAGGTGGGCATGAGTGAAGCAGATAGCTCTGACGTTATTCTTGTTGTCTTCTAGATATTTAATATCTGGGATTAAATAATTAACGCCAGGATAATCGTTGTCAGCGAAGAGAACGCCCATATCAACAACAATCATCTCTTTTTTGTATTCGATGACTGTCATGTTTTTACCGATACCGATTTCTCCAAGACCGCCGATTGGGATGATGCGGACCGCATCTGGGTCAGGACGAGCGCCCTTTAGCATGGAGTTCGTGACTTGTTTGCCCTTATAGCCGTTGTAGCGGGATTTGTTGACTGGAATACCGATGATATGTTGAGTTGCTTGGGCGTTGACGTCTTGGCTCAACATGCGTTGATGATGAACCATCTCGCCTTTACGGGTCGAGACGCTTAGATTGACTTTACGCTTCTCGACTTCGGTTTTAGCAACTGGCGTAGCCTTTGTTTTGTCCGTTTTTCCTTTTTTTGCTTTTGTTCCAGTTTTTGCTGTGGATTTTTTTACGAGTTTTTCGTCTTTACCGCCTGGAGCAAAGTTGGAGTTAAAATTGCGTTTCTGAGCCTCTTCAAAACGACGTTTAATGTCGGGAAGACGCTCTGCTCCTTGCTTCATGAGGCGTGCACGACGCTCTTGTTCAGACTGTTTCATTAAGTTCCTTAAAGTTAATAATTGTTAAAAACAAGTGAAATAATGTAGTTATATTTTACCGCGTAAGCGTCTTCATGTCAACAGCCATAGCTTTTTTATGGTTTTATGTTATAATATATATATCTTATTTAGAAGGGTGGGATAAAATGAGTGAACTTTACCAAAAGCAAGGGTTTGAATTAAAATTCCTCGGGACAATGAACGGTTTTTCTCAGTCGCATACCAATGCATACTTCTTTCCTGATTCGGAAACTTTGGCATTTCTCGATTTGTCACTTTATAATTTCGAAAAGGCGAAAAGGCTGGTCGACCGGAATGCGGACAGGCTCAAGCGTGTGATTCTTTTCTTGACGCATACGCATGATGACCATATTTCTGGCGTTCCAAGGCTTGCGTTCCATGTGCGCCACAAAATTCCTGGCGTGAAGCTTGAGGTACTGACTAGTACTCTGCTCATCCAAGATGCATATCGAATCTGTTTTGGCATGGGCGCGAGACCACTCGTTGGCAGTAATGGTGAATTGGACGACGTAATCAGAATCTATGGACAGGCTCTAAATAAAGCCATCCTTTCGAGATGGAGCGACCAGGTAGAATTCTTGGTTGACCAGAATCTGCTGGATGAGCGTTCCAGATTCGTGATTCCGGATTGGTTTGTCAAAACCGTCCCGACTACGCATAGTCCACGTTTGCTTGGTTCGTGCGGATTTGTTTTTAGGCTGAACGAGAAGGCAGTGATTTACACTGGCGACACGAATGCTTCGGAACATTTCTATGAACAAGCAGAGCGATTTGTCACCGAAAATATTGATATGAAGCCTATTCCTACGGAACTCTATATCGATATGGAGACCATAGAAACTGGTGTACATCTTTATTGGGAGAAAGAGAAAAAGAATCTCGAACGACTGCTTCGCCGAACAAATCATTTGAAAGTTGTGTTGATGCACTGTAACGATTGCGAAGTTATGGTGGATGAAGCACTCACTATGAACCTCAGGCTTGGCGGAGAACCGAAGCTCTTTGTGGCCGAAGAAGAATAATTCAACCTTGCAACAAAAACCGCCCCTTCTGGGGCGGCTTTTTTATTCTTCATCTGCGGTTTCTTCAAGTGCGCTTAGAAGAGAGTCTTCAACGTTTTGTTTCTTCTTCTTTTCTGGGGCTTTTGCTAGTTGAATATCTAGGTCGTAGCCAGTAAGTTTAGAAGCGAGACGAACGTTTTGACCTTGGCGACCAATAGCAATAGACTGTTGGTCTTCAGTAACGTAAATTTTAGCCTTTTTACCGTTAATTTCAACTTTGGAGATTTCTGCTGGAGAGAGAGCTTCGCGGATAAATTCGGATGGGTTGTCGGACCAAGTGACAATATCGATTTTTTCGCGGTCACCAATCTCGTTCATGACAGCTTGGACGCGGACGCCGCGGCCACCAACGAAGGTACCGACTGGGTCGACGCCCGGAACGGTGGACATAACTGCGATTTTAGTGCGACGACCAGCTTCGCGAGCAATACCACGGATTTCTACAGTACCATTTTCGATTTCTGGAACTTCTTGGCGGAAGAGATATTCGATGAACTTCTCGCAACCACGGGAAAGAAGAAGGTTGGTGCTGCGTTCGTTGCGTTCAATTTCTTTGATTAAGACTTTGATGCGTGCGCCTACGGTGTAGAATTCGCCGTCAATTTGCTCGGAACGTGGCATGATACCAACAGTGCGACCGAGGTCGATGCGAACGACATTTCTGTCTACACGAAGAACAGTTCCGGTCACGACGGTACCGATTTTATCTTCGTACATAGCGAGAACTGCTTCTCTCTCTGCTTCGCGCAAGCGTTGGACAACAACTTGTTTAGCAGTTTGTGAGGCTGCATAACCAAGGCTGGTTACCTTATGTTTCTCTTCGACAACGTCGCCAACTTTGGCACCTTTTTTAGCTTCGGCTTGTGGGATTTCTGTTGCTGGGATATACGCAACGCCATCTTCTACTACAGTGCGAGAGACATAAACGTCTGCTTCGCCAGTGTTGATGTTGAGAACGGCGCGCACATCCATGTCTTTGTCGCCGTTGTCTTTGCGCCATGCGGCTGCAATAGCTTGTTGAATAACGTCTAGGACGGTTTCTTCTGGGAGATTTTTCTCTTCAGCGATGACTTTTACCATCGCAGTCATTTGCTTGAGGTCTAATCCTTCCATGATTTTCCTTTCTTAATAAATATGCCGGCCCTTTCGGGTCGGTCAATAACTGTATATCTTGAGTATATATTATATATGTCTAGATGTCAATAGATAGAAAAACCACCCCTTTGCGGGGTGGTTTTGCCGTCGCTTAATTAGCTACGTCGCTTGTGTAGATAGACACCGTATCCAAGCATAGAGAAAGCGAAGATAGGTAGTGCGAATTGAAGGAAGGTTGCGATAGCAGCTGAGTCGACTGCGGTGAAGCGACCAGTATCTGGAACGTTTGGCACGTCGATATAGATGATTGCGTAGGTTGAGAAGAGGTCAGACTCAAAGCTGATTCTGTTGTCTTCAACTGTTCCGTCGACAACCGAGACTTTCCCAGCATGGGTGCGGATGACATGGAATTCGCGAGATGCGTTTTCAGCTTCTGCGAGCTCTGGGAGTTCAGCCGAAATTGTGATTGGCGCTGGGATTTCTGTTACGATAATTGGAGCTTGTCCTTCGAGCTGTTTAGTGAGCGTTACGTCGAGATAATCAACGATTTCTACTGGTGGGTAGTCGTCTTGAGCTTCTGCGATTAGTTCACGAATGAGGATTTGGTCTGCATCTTCCTCATCTTCTTCGAGGCGGGTGACCGAGAGGCTAAGTTTAACGTTTATACCTTCGGCAACGCGTTGCTCTTCTTCACCATCCGTGAGACCGATTTTATGGACTAAATCTTCTGAGGTGTTAGTGATGATAGCACCGCCATAGTTAGCGTTGGCATCTTCCTCATCCTCGGTGACTGTACCAATAAATTTAAGAGCGGCGATAGCGTCTTCGATATCGGCAGTTTGCCCATCTACAACGTCTTGGTCGAAGGTGTAGCGGTCGTTGTAGTCTGCGCGGTCTTGGGTGTATTCTGCGACGAGAGTTTCAAGAGCGTCGACGTAGTTAGTTGCATAAATCGAGAGGTCTTCTGGGATTGATGCGAGAGCGGCTTCGAAGTTGCTGTAATCTGCGCGAGCATATTCAGTATCTTCAATCTCGACAGTTTTGTCTTCGAGAACTTCCGTAAGGACGAATTCGCCGTCGTTAAGCTCTGCAAGTTTATCAACGCCGTTTACCGTGAGAGCGGAGACATAATAACCGTAGTTTGGAGCGATTGCGATAGTGTTGGTCTTGAAGTAGGTTGTTATGACGGTTTCTGTGCTTTCGGCAGGGAGGTCGGCAACTTGTGTGCCGTTTTCTGAGACAGTAGCAACTGCATGTTCAGAAGTAGTTACGGTTAGGTTGTAGTTTGTAATTTCCCAACCAGCATAGAGAGTGATGTTTTCTGCTGGCATGGTCGAGAAGACGTATGGAGTCTCACACTCTGGGTCGATGAACCATCCTGTGAAGGTGTAGCCAGTGCGAGTTGGGCCTTCTGCTGGGTCGGAAACTTCAGAATTGTAGTCACCAGTGATATCCGAAATACTTGTACCGCCGTTGGTATCGAAGCTAATAGTGTATTGATTGATTTGCCAGTTAGCAGTGTATTCACGATTACCATAGGAGCCTTGAGCGATTGTGACGTTCGTGGAAGGTTCATCGAGGTCGGTACCTGTCCACCCCGTGAAGGAGTAACCGGTGCGAGTTGGGTTGTTTAGACCGAAGGTTGCGGTTTCTATTGTGTAAGTTTCTGGGTTTGCGACTTCATTTCCCTCGTTGAAGTCATAAGAGATGTCGTAAACAGTAGGAGTCCATTTTGCGTAGAGGGTGATGTTTTCTGCTGGCATGGTCGAGAATGCATATTCATTCTCGAGTTCTTCGTCAGAATACCATCCGGCGAAGTCGTAGCCAAGTCTTTCTGGGTCATTTGGAGATTCGATATTTTCGCCATAGAATTTAATGATGTTGCTGACGGTTGAGCCGCCGTTTTCGATGAAGTTGATTGTGTAGTTGACGTGTTCCCAGTTTGCGACGTAAGCACGGTCACCATAAGAACCAGCTGGGATGGTTACATCAAGAGTGTAGCTAGCGAGGTCAGTGCCAGTCCATCCTAGGAAGCGATAGCCAGTGTATTCTGGGCGTTCGAGGACAATGTCGCCGGATTCAATGGTGTAGGTTGTTGGATTATCTGCAGTTCCACCGTCGAGGTCGTACTCGATATTGTAGGCAACTGGGGTCCATTTTGCGTAGAGGGTAGCTCCATCGACAGGCATAATGATGTATCCTTCGTCTTCATTTGGAAGAGTCATGATGTCATATGGCTCGGTCAATTCTTCATCGGCATACCAGCCAGCGAAATCGTAATTATCTCTGGTTGGATTTTCTGGAAGGACTACTTGCGAGTTGTAGTCGGCCGTAATGTCTTCGATTAGGCTTCCGCCGTTAGCGTCGAAGCTAATAGTGTATTGGTTGATTTGCCAGTTAGCAGTGTATTCACGATCGCCAGTGGAGCTAGCGGGGATGACGACATCAAGAGTGTTATCAAGAAGGTCGGTGCCAGTCCATCCTAGGAAACTGTATCCTGTGCGAGTTGCGCGGTCGAGTGCAATAGCGTCGGATTCGATAGTGTAAGAAGTTGGGTTCTCTGCGGAACCACCGTCAAGGTTATATTCGATTGCGTAAGGAGTCGCTTCGCAAACCTCAAAGATGTCTATTGATTTATCTGTGAGAATAAATGATTCACCTGCGATATATTCATCACCAGAACCATCGACTGCGGAGTTCCATCCGCAAGTATTGTAACCAGTGTAAGAAGACACTGCTGGAATGGTGATTTCCGTACCGAGTACTTCGGATTCGGTATCAAATGCGACGTTTTCGCCTTTACGATAGAAAGCAACGTCGCCAGTGAAGTTTGCGTTTGGAGTTGCAACTGTTGTATAGTTTTCTATTGCGCCAGCGTCAATCGTACCGGTCCATGAGTAAGCAAGGGCGGAGTCTCCTGAGAAGGTATCGTCTGCACCTGCGACATAGACGTTAGCCGCGACGTTATCTTTGTCGCCAATCCAAGTAGTGCTTGCATTTGGGACGAAGGAGAGAGTCATCTCTGCGCCGTAGTTTTCTAGAGCGTTATCTTGTTGAAGCATCTGGATACTAGAAGTGCTAGTGCGAGATAGGTCATTGTTGGTATTTCCGGCAAATTCGGTGTCCGCAAAAACGCCAAGCTTGAAGGCTTTGGCTTCATCATTTGCGTTTTCGAGATTGTAGATAATAGTGAGACCCTCACCGTCGGTCGTATTTACACCGGTTACAGTAAGCGTAACGCCATTATTTTCTACTGAACCACCATTTGCGAGGTCCTCGATTTCGACTTCGTCATCGCCAACTGCGAAGAGGAGGCTATAGCCATCGTTGCCGAGGGCTGTGTTGACGAGAGCTTCGCCAATCTGCGCTTTGATATCGAAAGCCTTATTGACGCTTCCGACGTAATTTATCCGCTCAATCGTAGCGGTAGCAAAAGCTTCTAAAACACAAAAAACGGCCGCAGCGACGCCGAAAAATGTGGAAGCTAAGCCAATAAACTTTTTGTTTTTATGTCCATAACCCACACTCTTTTGGGTTTTTTGTTTGAACATGTTTATGACCTTTTTTGTTTTGTACCCCTATAATAACATAAACATGAGCGGGATGTCAATAATTAAATCATATATTTTAGATTGTCTTGCACAAAAAAAATGGTACACCTTGTGGTGTCGCATTGGAACGACCTCGTATCGGATATATACCGAATCAAGGGCGTACTGAATGTATTATATCCTACAAACTATATTCCTAGAAGTAATGGAACTAGTATAGCTACAATGTAGAAGAAAGAGAGTTTTCCATCAGGTGGCGACTAACACACAAAGCAAGCCACCCTGTGGTAAACTCTCGCTTATTGACTGTCTTGATATAATTAAAGTATGACTAACGAACAGAAAACACTCCAGAAAGCTATTGATGAATACAATGAATACCTGGATTTTAGTCAATCCGAGGAGTATATTTCTCTTCGTAATGAGTTTCTTGAGAAATTCCCAATTAAATCTCTAGAAACTATCACTATTGAACAATACGCACTAGGTTTAGATGATACTTACAAAGATTCTTTTTGTTACTGGATCGAAACCAAACTGCAGATGTTTGGCGATATACATGGCAGTACCGCAGCTAAGTTTGGTGTTTATTTCGGTAAGCGTGGCGATGATGTGGAGAATAAATGGCGTTGGACTGCTTGGACTAACGAAAGTTTCGATGAGGTCAGAAATGAGCTTAATTATCTTATCATGGCTGGCAACGACATGGATTTTGACGCAATTGAAAAGAATAGATTGTCCAAGATGTTTAAAGGAAAGATTTTAGCCGTATATTTTCCTGATAGATATCTCAATATCTATAGTTATGAGCATGTTAAGTATTTTCTAAAACAATTAGGTGTCGTCGAATATCCTCCTGTAGAGCTAGCGAAGCAAAAACTGCTTGAAATCAAAAACTCAAATGGCGTAATGCGAGCTTGGAATAATCTCAAGTTCAGTAACTTCTTATATACCTACTTTAGTGAAGTGAAGCGAAAAGACGCCGAGGAGATTAATGAGGAGACTCCTGAAATTATCGGCAAGACTCTCACTTTTCAAAAGTCTACTGGCGAATATCGAGCCATAGAGCAAGCTCAATCGGTTCCGCCCAACAAGAATGAAACAAAGCATAAACCATACAAGCCAGACTATCAAAAAGCATCGGAATATAAGCAAAAAACTGGTCGTGAAGGAGAGATAGCTGTTTTAGATTTTGAGAAAGAAACATTGGCAGCCAGCGGAAGACAAGATTTAGCCGACAAAGTTACTCGTGTTTCGGAATACGACGACTCGCTCGGTTATGATATACTTTCCTTCGATCCAATTACTGGAAAAGAAAAACATATCGAAGTTAAAACTACTAGCGGTACAAAAAATAGTTTTGTTGATTTTTATATTACAGATAACGAGCTTCAGCACCTTGCGGATGATAGCTGTTATTCCATTTATTACATCACTGGTATCTATGGCAATAATCCAAAAATCAAAGAACTCAACATGGAACAGCTACGAAATAAAATAGCTGAACTATCGTCTCCAGTTCTATATAAAGTAAGTTTTTCAGAATCGGACTAACAATATGAAGAAAAAGCCTAGGAAAGGTTTTTGTGCTATTTGTGGGCTTGAGTGCGAATTGACTTTTGAGCATATACCTCCAAGAGCCGCTTTTAATGATAAGCCGTCTAGAATGTATTCAATGGAAAATATTTTGGAGAAAACAAATGATAGCAAACAGATCCCAAAATCATTTGAAGGCCTTCACTATAGCGATAGACAAAAGGGATATGGCGACTACTTATTGTGCGTCAAATGCAATAATATGACTGGCCATTTGTATGCTCCCGCATATATAAACTTCAATAATTCTATTTTGAAGCTTATTGCAGATAATTACGATGATTACATGAAGGCAAGTGGATTGCAATTGAATGCAAGGATAGAGCCGTTGAACTTTGCGAAACAAGTATTATCAATGTTTTGCTGCTCATATCCGAAGATTAAAGAGCAATATCCGATTATTCAAAAGCTCATACTTGATAAGAATACGAATATCCAGGGTGATAACTACCCATTCCAATTACTGATGTTTTTATTAACACCTGACTCAATTCCAGGCTCAACTGGCCCAATAGCATTATTAATGGACGATGGCCGCATCGATGCAAAATTCGAAATAGATTTTCCTCCACTAGGTTTTCAAATATACGAATCTAAAACAAACAATAATGCAATGGATATCACTCCGTTTTTGTCTTTTAAATACAATGAAACGGCAGACATAAATTCTCTTCTCCCTATTTATAAGAAAGACACTATTCTTCCAGTTAAGACACTTGAAGCTCTGCGATAAGTATGTTTTTCATGATATAATATAAGTAGTAATTTAAGTGGAGTGTATTAAAATGCCGTGCAGCATTAGCAGATTTTCTATCAGCCAGCGTCTCCGAATTCTGAAAGTGAGGCACGATGGCTAAAAAACAAAAGAAATATACTTTTATTGACCTTTTTGCTGGGATTGGCGGTTTCCACACGGCTTTTCATAATTTAGGGGCAGAATGCGTTTTTGTTTCCGAATGGGATGATGCCGCTAGAAAAACATATAAAGCCAACTATCAGAAAATATCCCCCAAGATTTTCGAGGACGAGAAACGATTATTTGTTGGCGATATTACAAAAGTAGATGCAAAAGACATTCCAGACTTCGATATTCTTACGGGCGGTTTCCCGTGTCAGCCATTTTCGCAGGCGGGCCTCAAAAAAGGATTTAATGAGACGAGAGGCACTCTATTCTTTGATGTAGCTAGGATAATTAAGGAAAAGCAGCCAAGAGCATTCTTCTTAGAAAATGTCCGAGGCCTTCTAACGCATGATAATGGTAAAACCTTCGCAACGATTAAAAAGGTTCTTACGGAAGATCTTGGCTATAGTCTTCATTACAAAATTATTAAGGCTTCCGACTACGGTGTTCCACAGCATAGGCCGAGGCTCTACATGGTTGGTTTTAAAAACAAAAATACCCCGTACGAGTTCCCAGAACCAGTTCCACTAAAAATGACTATGAGCGATGTCTGGGGTGGTCATGTCGATAAAAAAATTGGTTTTACATTGCGTGTTGGTGGTAGACATTCTGGTGTAAACGATAGACGAAACTGGGATTGTTATATTGTTGATGGCGTAGAGAAATGTATGGGGCCAAAGGAAGGTCTAAGGATGCAAGGTTTTCCAGATTCATTTGTCTTTCCAGTCTCAGAGACTCAAGCAATGAAGCAACTCGGAAACTCCGTAGCTGTTCCAGCCATTCAGGCTACGGCAAAAAACATAATCGAGGCTCTACAAAATGAAGACTTACAATAAAGGCGAGTGGTCAGAGTTATACGCAATTTGTAAAATGCTCTACGACCAAATGATTGATGTATGCGATAAAGACTTAAAACCTACGGATCAAAAAATAAGAATACTCAAACTCTTAATGCGTAGTATTCTTGGCGATTCCGAATATAATATCGATGGGAAAGATAATGGCGATGTAGCGATTCTTTATAATGGTCGACTAGTAAAATCTGCAAATCTATCCAAAGAACTTATTCTTAGCATTCTCAACGAAATCATTGCTGGCTCTGGAGCAAGCTTCAATGTTCCTTCTGGCGAATCAGCAATGGAAGAATTGATGCTTGATGATTTTAAGGCTACATCATATGAAAAGTCCGATGTCGAAACTTATTCGATAATGCCTCATGAAGAAGTTGCACGCCAAGTAGGGTTTTCTGTAAAATCCCAAATTGGAAGCCCAGCCACCCTATTGAATGCAAGTGAATCAACAAACTTTATTTATAAAGTTGAAGGTTTTACTGGCGATATTGATGAAGTAAACGCCATAGCAACAAGATCAAAAATCAAAGATCGCATGCAATATATTTTCGAGCATAATGGCGAATTCGTTTTCCACGGAATGACAAACCAGACATTTCAACAAAACCTAGAAATGACGGATTCGAATCTGCCAGAAATCATAAGTGGCCTATTAATGGTATTCTTTGTAGGCAAAGGCACAAGAACTGTCAAAGATCTTATCGATTCTTATACTGAATTCTTCAATGACAAAACTCCAGAATTTGTCTCGAAGAAGGTAAAAGATTTCTTAAGTAATATTACGCTCGGAATGATTCCGACGAGAGAATGGGATGGCTCAGAGCTAGGTGGCGGTTGTATATTTGTAAAAGACGATGGAAATCTTGTCTGCTTCACATTATATGACATGGATGAATTTAAAGATTATCTAATTAATAATACGAAATTTGAAACAGCATCTACGAGCCGCCATAAATTTGGCACACTATATAGACAAGGTGACGAATTATTCTTTAATTTGAATCTAGATGTCCGCTTCATCCATTGAGGGAAAAGCATTCTTGTAATATAATTTGAATAGGCTAAGTTAGTTCAGAGGCAATCTAACAAATTTAGCCTATTTTTTGTTTTTATGCTGTAAAAATTACAGCGTTTTTCCTCCTTAAAATGTGGAAGAAATCTGGTGAAAAAGTGTTGTAAAAATAACAGCATTCTACCCCTTAAGAACTCGGAAGATACTCGGTTTAGTGCAATAAACTACAGAAAAAGCAAATCGGTTGATTGCTTAGAAATGCTTACGGAAATCTTCTCTTTTATACTATAAGCGGTATAATTTAAGTAATATCAATAGCGCTCATCTACGAAAGTAGATCGGGCGCTTTTTTATTGCCAATATATAGGAGATTGATTTGTTGGGAATTAAACATAGAAAGGCCGCCAAGAAATACGATGGCTTTTTGTGTTCCGACAAAGCAATTATTTCGGTCAAGGAAGCACGAAAAATACTAGGCAAAGATGTTTCCGATAGTCTTTCTGATGCAGACCTAATGGAAGTAATTGGTATAATGAGTAAGCTTGCAGATGTATTATTGTCCGAAGAATTCGTTCCAAATAACATAATGGCGGTACAATAGTAAGTAATGAATGATGGTATAAAACGAACCGCATACGGATACACTCGTGTCTCGACCGAAGAACAAGTCGATGGCGCTTCGTTGGAGAACCAGCAAAGAATCATCCAGGATTATGCCAACAGAAACAACATAGAAATTGTTGGATGGTATACGGATGGTGGCTTCTCCGCCAAAACAGCAAATAGACCACAGTTAAAGAAAATGCTTAGCGATATCGAAGCGAATCGTGGCAAGATTGACCATGTTATCGTTTATAACCTAAGCAGAATTTCGAGAGACATTCCATCTTTCGTGGCAGACATTATTGGAAGAATGATAAAGTGTGGCGTAACTCTACTCTCTACTCAGGAAACAATTGATGATTCTCCAGAAGGCGAGATGATGATGTATATCAATCTAGCTTTGTGGCAGCGTGAGAATAAGAATAAAGGACGAATCGTCAAAGACAATATGGGATTCTTGTCTAAAGAGGGCTGGTGGATGTCGCAAGCTCCTATTGGACTAAAACTCAAGCGTGTCTATGTTGGCGATACGAGTCGTGGACGCAGATATCACAATACGCTAGAAAAAGACTATACGAATGAAATCGGCGATAAAATAGCTTTCCTTATACGAAGATTTTCGGAAGGTGATATTGGCGAAGCTGATTTAGTACGCCTATCTGAAAAGCTAGAAATCACTAATAAGAACGGAAAATCGTTCGATATCAAAACTATACACAGAATACTCACTCAAACGGCATATGCGGGCTACAATTCATCCAAAAGGACTCTCGATGGCGAATTAGTTAAGCTCTATGATTTTGATGGAATTGTTTCATTAGATATCTACAATAAAAATCAGCGCATTCTAAATGGCGAAAAACGAGTTCTCATACCAAGCGACAACAACATGTATCCACTCAAACGAACTTTGATTTGTAGTAAGTGCGGTATGCCGATTAGAGCCAGCGCTCCAGTTAATGGCAGTGGCAAGAAATCGCCTAGATATCATTGCACAACAAAAGGACATGGTTCAATTTCTATATCCGAGCTTCATGAATCGTTTATCGAATTCCTAGACAAGATAACTCCAAAAGAAAGTACGGTAAAGCTTTTTAAAGAGATTATTAAGCGAACTGCTTCACGAAAACTAGCCGACACAAATAAAGATCTAGCTAAATGCAGAAAAGAGATATCGGAAATAGATTCAAAGCTAAATAAGACCCTAGATGCTTTTCTTGATGAGAAAATCAGCTACGAGGAGAAAGAACGCTTCTCGAAGGATTTAAGGAGCAAAAGAAGCGAATATGAGGCCGCTATAGACAAATATGAGCGTGTCCAAAGGCTTAATGAGAATACAATCGAGTATGTCTGTAACTTTATCACTACACCAGCCAAAATGTGGAGGGATTCACCATTGGAAGCTCGCCAAGCATTCCAAAACATCCTTTTTCCGAACGGGCTTCACTATGATATTTTAGAGCGAAAATTTGGAACGGAAGATTTGAGCATCCTCTACTCTGTTATGAACAACAAAAAAGAGTCCGAGAATGACTCTGACTCCCCTATGGTACACCCGAGAGGAGTCGAACCTCCGACACCTGGTACCGGAAACCAGTGCTCTATCCACTGAGCTACGGGTGCATGTTGTAATTATAACATTAAATGGTCTGATTTAAGAGGTAGACACGCTCCGATAGGTCGCGCATAATTATTTCGCGGTCCGCACGATAACCGTTTAAAGTTAGAACTGTAAAGACGTAAGGCTCATCATCAAGAACTATGGCCGATTCGTGATGAGTGTCAGCATAGAAGCCAGCTTTGAACATGATAGGTGGACAACCATAAAAGTTCATGGTTGCATAGTAGCCATCGAGGAAGTATTGTCTGAGGTCGTTACCATTTGGGAGTTCCCTAGTTAGCTCCCAAAGATGCGACCATTCGATGAGCTGGTCTGATACTGTCGTGTCTGAGAAAAAGACTGTGTCGGCATACGTTTCAGACGACTCGAGATGGTGGAGCATGCCAATTGATTCGGCGTAATTCCTGAGATTGGCGATGCCAAGATTATAGGCGAGTGATACGTGGGCTGAGTTATTGCTAAAGGAAATGGCATTCTGCAAAAGGTAGTACTCGTTCCAATCTCTTGGTCCGCCGAATTGTTCATAAATATAGAGCGCGTCGAGAGTTTTGACGAGAGATGCTCCATAGTATACCTTGTCTGGATTATGGGTGTATTCGAAGCCGTTTTCGAGATTTCTGAAGCCAAAGCTGATGTCGAGTCCTAAATCCTCGACATATTCTTCAAACTCTTCAAAAGTTGCGATTGGTTCGGAAGTTCTTGCTGAATAGTTATAAACGAAAATTTTGCGAGTCTTTTCGTCGGCATTTTTAGACGAATCTTCGACATGGTACTTTAAGGTGTAGACGCCTATCGTGGAGGTATCGACCTCGCCAGAAATCTCAACCTTATCTGTTAGGTCACCCTCATATTCATCTTTGGCGGAAAAACCTGGCTCGTCGTAATCTTCGCCGACGTACAGTCCGATAATCTCGTCTCCTTCGAGGGTCAGTTCTGGCGGAGTTGTGTCTGTTATTTTGATGCTTCTAAAGTCCGAATATGTTTCGCCTAGGTAACTTAATGTATAGTTAATTGAATACTCGCCGATTTTGTGACCATAAATATCGTTCGCGTTTGGGTTTAAGACCACTACGCTCCCTGTTAAGTCATAGCAACGATAAAAAACGCAATGGCGAGCAGAAAAGCCTGGTTCTTTAAAGTCTTCGTCGACCGTGAGGCTGTATTCACTTTCGCCATTAAGCACAAGGTCGACGTGTGAAGTCTTATAGGCTTCGTAGCCGAGATACGCTGTGACGCCAATGACAAGTAGGATGAAAATATGGACAGCGATTTCTATCTTGCCGGTTTTGCGTTTCTGTTTAGTTTTCCCTGGCTTAGATTTAGATTTCGATTCTGACTTCATGTTTTAGCCTATTCTGCTTATTTTTATTATAATAAGGTACGACATATTAGACAAGAAAAGTTTTTAAAAAAATAACCCCCGATACGAGGGTTATTTTAGAGGCTAATTAAGCACCAACGCGGTCTTTGCCGTTCTTTCTTGGTGCGTTGTGCTCGATGTATTCGATAATCTTCGAAGCAACGTCGCGACCAGTAACTCTTTCAATGCCAAATCCTGGAGATGCATTGACTTCGAGGACGAGTGGTCCGCGGCTAGAGCGCATTAGGTCGACACCACAGATGTGAAGCCCCATAGCTTTAGCAGCTTTAAGGGCAACTTTTTTCTCTTCGTCAGTAAGCTTGATTGGGACACCAGAACCACCTTTATGAAGGTTAGAGCGGAAATCGTCATCTAGGGATTGTCGTTGCATGGACGCAACAACATGACCGCCAACGACAAAAGCACGAATGTCTGTACCTGCAGACTCTTTGACATATTCTTGAAGAAGGATGTTAGTTCCATCTTCATTGTAAAGATAGAAGGCCTGGAGGGCGGATTTTGCCGCTTTTTTAGTATCGGCAAGAACAACGCCGTTTCCGTGAGTACCGGTTGCGAGCTTGATAATGACTGGGAGGCCAATTTGTTCAAGCAAGTCGTCGATGTCGGCAGTGTTGCGAGAGACAAGGGTCTTTGGCATATCAACATCGTATTTCGCGAGAATCTGCGCTGAGCGAAGTTTGTCGCGGGCACGAGTGATTGCGATGGAGCTAGAAGCTGTCCAGACACCTTGCATTTCGAATTGGCGTACGATGGCGCAGCCATAGCGTGTCATGTAGTTAGCAATGCGAGGAAGAATAGCGTCGAATCCTTCGAGCTTTTTTCCTTCATAGAAAACGTAAGGATGCTTGTCGTCGAGCGAAAGGTAACAATTCTTGTATTTAATAACCTCAACCTCGTGGCCACGTTTCTTAGCTTCTTCGACTAGGCGAGAAGTAGAATAGTTCTTTGGGCCGTTAGACAAAATAGCAATTTTCATAATGTCTCCTTTTACGACTTAGGTTTTGCTATATTAACATATTTTTGATGGAATGCATAGGGGTCCTTTTGAAGCTCAGTATTGAGCTTTGAGGTGTTCGGATTGGAAACCTTTTTGATTTTCATCTGAGAGACATCAACAAGGAAATTTCCATCGAGCGTACGACGACCGATGAGAATCGGGAAATTATTCCTTGAGCGATTCGCAAGGGTGAAGGTCGTTTCAAAGGACTTTCCATTAATGACAACTGGAAGGATAACGCGATAGCGGAATTGAACGTCGCCATGGGCAGAACGAACTAGCTTAGCTCGATACTCCTTTGTTTCGATTTGTTTTCCGGTGTAGAATGGAGATTTTTCGTCGAACAAAACGAAAACTAGTGTACCGTCTTTCTTCATGTCAATTTTAGACGCCCAAACTGCCGAACTATCGGCGCCGGTGTCGATTTTTGCAGGGACATCAGAAATATCGTCAATAGTGACGTATTCGGTAGCTCCAATTACACTTAGGTTATTTTCTTCCGGAGTCATGTTGTATATTATATCATAAGTACGTTAATTGGTCAATGTGTGCGTATCTGTTATTAGTGCACAATAGCGAACTTATTCTTCCCTTTTTTAATTAGTGATGGGGCGCTAATTACTCTCGTTTCGTCGGTAACTTTTGCGCCATTGACGGTAATTGCGCCGGCTTTGATGAGCTTGCGGGCTTCTGCTTTAGATGGAGCTAGCCCAGTCGAAACGAGGTCGTCTACCAACGAGACACCAAACGGAACATCTGGGAGAAGTCCAGCAAATTTTTCGATATCGTCTGCTGAGAAGACTAGGCTCTTATCAAAGAGCTTGGCGGTTAAATCGGCGATGCGACTGGCAGTTAATTCGCCATGTACAACAGCCGTAACTCCACGCGCAAGCGCTTTTTGAGCGATATGTTGCTCAGGAGCTGCTACGTGGTCACGCATAATCTGCTCGATTTTAGTCTTGTCGTAAGTGGTGTAAATCTTGAGGAAGCTTTCGACCGCAGAATCTGGTTGATTGAGCCAGAATTGATAAAAGTCAAAGACGGTCGTGTAGTTTTCTGTATCTTTATCGTTTGGATTGTAGGTTGGTGCAGATGCGAGCCAGATGGCGTTTCCCTCGCTCTTTCCGAATTTGCGACCGGTCACTGGGTCGATAATGAGAGGGGTAGACCAGATATCCGCGTCGCCGTTTTCAAGTCGTCGGATTAGATGGATACCAGAGGCACAGTTTCCATATTGATCGGCGCCACAAAGCTGAAGGTCGACACCATATTTCCTGTAGAGGTAGAGAAAATCGTAACCTTGGATTAATGTGTAGGAGAATTCGGCATAGGAAATGCCTGAGCCACCTTCGCCGATACGATTCTGAACGAATTGACGGTCGAGAAGCTGGGTCATTGAGAAAGATTTCCCTACTTCGCGAAGGAATCCCAGATAACTGATGTTTTTGAACCAGTCGATATTATCGAGCATAACTGCATTATCTGATTTTATAATGCGCTGAACTTGAGACTTAATACATTTTTTGTTATAGGCAATCTCTTCGAGAGATTTTAATTCACGCTCACCATTATCCTTTGGGTCGCCAATTTGTCCGGTTGCGCCGCCGATGAGGAGATATGGTTCGTAGCCGTGGCGGACAAAGCAGGCACACATCATAAGTGCGGCGAGGTTGCCGATAGTTAGAGAGTCGGCGGATGGGTCTGCACCCCAATAAAACTTCTTGGTTTTTCTCGAGTCAAGGTCTTCAGGATTTTTGATTGTGGTTTTGGCGACAAATCCGCGCCAGATAAGTTCTTCAGATAGCTTCATACTAGAATTATAGCATATTGAAAAGAAAGCGGTAGTTAGTCAAGAGCGATTTTGTCTGCGCCGAACAACCTAGCGTAATCGTGGTTTTCTTCAATCATTTTTCGATATTTATTGGCAAGGTCAGGGCGTCCGAGTTTTGTTTCAATGTCGGCAGCTAAATCGAATCTGGAGTTTTGATTCAGCGCGAGCATTTCAAGAGGGGTTGTGGTTGAGCCGTTTTCTTCAAAGCCATGAACCGAGAGACGGTTCTTATCGGTATAATTTGATAAGATGTTTTTGAATGTTAATGCATAACCGTGGAAGCTCGCAATAATAGGAATATTGAAGCCAAAGTATTCGTCGAATTGTTCCTGAGTGAATTTGTTGTTTGTCGTACCTATGGCACCATAAGTGAGCGCGTTTATACCAACGAAGCGTAGGCGTGCGTTCGGAAGGTCTTTTTTTACTATCTCCCTGGCGCGTATCATTTCCCGGGTTGGAATGTCGCCGGTCGCAGTGAGAATTACTTCAGGATTGTCATCCGATGCGAAACCGTAGATACTTGCACCGCCATTTTTGAATTGGAAGTCGGCGTGGTAAGAATCTATCCAGCGCGGATTTTCGTTCTTGTCGAACGTTGTGATATTTACAACGTTTTCAGAGGATAACATGAAGTCGAATGTTGCTTCGGCCGAAGTGTCGTCAACTGGAAATAGACAGTTAACTTTTTCACTCGGAATATCTAGAAGATTTGAGATGATTGCTGGGGACTGGTGAGAATAGCCATTGTGGTCTTGGCGCCAACACACCGAGGTCGAAAGAAGGTTTACTGCGGGCCAACTCTTTCTCCATTCAACAGAATCCATTTGTTTGAAAAATTTGATTTGCTGGAGAAGTTGGGATAGGATAATCGAAAAGAACGCTTCGTAACTCGTCATCATTGCTTGTTCGCCATTAGAAAGATGGCCAATCATGGCGGAGAACAGGGCGTTTTCTGAAAGGAGTTCAACAATGCGCCCTGAATCTGATTCTGGCAAATCATAATCTTCGATAGGGAGATTCCAAGCGCGTTTTTCCGCATCGTAAACCTCAGAGAGACGATTCGATGTGGTTTCGTCTGGCGAGAAAAGATAGAATCTTGGGTCTTTCTCAAAACGCTTAGCGAGCAAACCACCAATCGTTTTTGCGATGTTGATTTTATCGTAACCAGGATTTTCTACGTGTTCAATCATATTGTAAATCCCTTCTCTTCGATATAGATTTCGTTGAAGTGGTAACCTTTTAGCCACTCCTCGAGTTGAGCAAGTTGGGTTGGGTCGGTTTTTGCAAGAGGGAGTGGAATCTGATGGGCAAGGTAGTTTCCTGCTACTTTCTGGCCATCAACTTCTTCTGGACCAGTGTGGCCTTTTTCAATTTTAAAAATAATAAATGGGTCGTCTAGTTTTGATGCTTCATGTAATGCATGCTGGAATTTTTCTGGATTGTCTCCTTCTATCATGATTGGAGTAAAGCCAAATCCGCGTATCATCTCCATTTGTTCTCGTTCGGATTTGCGAAAGAAGACTGTTGGACCGGAAATTTTGTAGCCGTTAAGTGCAAGAATCGGAAGCACGCGTCCATTATTTTTGCCCGAGATGAGTTTCGAGAAGTTTAGAGATGCAAGGCAGGTGCCTGTTTCAAATTCGCCGTCACCAAGCATGACTGCAATGGTTTTTTCTGGGTGGCCAAGAGCAACACCGTAGGCTGTACCAAGAGCATATCCCAGTTCGCCTCCCTCGGTTACGACTCGCGGAGTCATAGGGCTAGAGTGGCTTGGGTATCCGTCTGGAAAAGAAAAGTTTTTGCAGATATATTCTATACCGGACAAAGTTCGCGTCGCTTTTTTATCAACTTTTTCGAGGTCGCCGTCTAAAAATAGATTGGCTTGAAGCGCAGGAAAACCGTGACCTGGACCTAGAATAAACTGAAAATCAATTGAGTTTTTGAAATAATAGTGAAGATTTGAGTAAGCTACGTTAATGCCGTGACAGGTTCCCCAATGCCCAAGTAAACGTGGTTTAATGTCGGCAGGCGATAACGGTTTTTCTAGGAGAAAATTATTGATTAAAAAGAGTTGTGCGACTGTTAAATAATCAGCCGCTCGGACGCGTCGATTGATTTTGTCGATATCATGAAAAGACATGCCCACGCCTGTTTCCATGATAATATTTTAACATAAAAATTTTGTCGAGGAAAGTTGATTTGCTATAATCGGGGTATGGAATTATATATTTTATTGGTTGTACTCGCAATTTTGGTCGAGACAACATTTTTAACGGTCCGCAAGGTAAAAAATTCAAATCGTGCACGTGGTCATAGGAAAATATTCGTCGACACCTCAGCGCTCATTGACGGGAGAATTCTTGAAGTCGCAAAAACTGGTTTTTTGAGTGATGATTTCTTAATTCCCCGTTCGGTCACAAGAGAGTTACAGCTCCTTGCGGATGGGAAAGATTTGATTAAAAGAAATCGTGCGAGAGCTGGGCTTGATGTTGTTCGAGAACTGGAGCGCGTAATCTATATCGATGCAACGATTTTTGATGATTCGCATCTTGGTCGCATGCTAGTCGATGAACGACTAATTGTTCTTGCAAAGGAAAATAAAGGCATAATTCTTACTTGTGACTATAATCTGAAGAAAGTTGCAGAAACTGAAGGCGTTGAAGTCTTGAATGTTAACGACCTAGCAATCGTACTTAGCAATAAGTTTCAAGTTGGCGACAAGATACGTTTAAAAATCACCGAGAAAGGCCAAAACCCAAGGCAAGGGATTGGCTATCTCGGCGATGGAACGATGGTTGTTGTTGACGACGCGGAAAATAAAGTTGGTGAAGAAGTCGAAGCAATCTTTGTTAAATTTCACCAAACTTCTGCAGGCCGAATGATTTTCGCAGACCTATCAAAAGAAAAACGCAAGACTCATAAAACAGTTTCTGGTAGTTCTAGAAGCTAGGATTTTGGAATCGAAACGGTTACCGTGTCGGTGTTGTAACCATCATTGATGGTTATTGTGGCGGTGCCTTCGGTTCCTGTTGACGGATAGTTGATGGTGAAGGATTTCTTCTCGACCTTGACTGCCGCGAGTGAAGTACCGTCAGCAAAGGTGACGGTACATATGCCACCCTCGACGTTTGAACCACTTACGGTCACTGAGAATTTCTTCCCGCTTGAATCATACGATGCGCCTATATGAGGAGCAACGTAAGAACAGTCATCTTCTGTATCTTCATCGTATCCATCTGGAACGTTGACGATTTCCTTTTTCGTCATCGGGTCAACCATTTTGGTGACTTCAACTGTTTCGACAAGGCTCGAATTCGTACAGGAAGTTGCAAGTTTGCCGTTGAGCCTATTGAATCTCATGGTCTCTTTTGTAACGCCGGATGTTTTTTCGTTATACCAAGATGGCCAGATGTCGGTTACGCCATTGACGGTCATGCGGTGAATTCCGGAAGGCATCTCAAACCAATCGCTTGAGCTCCATTTGCCATCTTCTTCGTAGACTTCTGGGTGAACACGTCGCATGTATTCCCAAATTGTCCAGCGACAAATGTCGTGCGTATTGCTCGTTAGGCCAGAACCGTCGTGGTTGCCATTCCAAACAACGGTAGCAACAGATGGAGAGTACGAGACCATTAGCGAATCCTTCGTGACTGCAGAGTTGGCAGTGGTTGTTGTGCCCGTCTTCGTTGCGGTGTTGACGCCAGGGACGTTGTAACCTTCGATGTGCCACCAGCGTGCATTATCGTCTCCAAGGATATCTGAAATCATGTAAGCGACTTGCTCGTCGATAACACGCGTACCGGCGTTATCGGTCCACGATTCAAGAACGTCACCAGAGCTGTTCTTTACTTCGAGGATATAGACGAGGTCCTTATACGTACCGCCACGAGCGATTGACGTGTACGCGTTGGCGTGCTCAACTAAGCGAACGTTACAGCCAGAGCCGATAGCGATTGAAAGACCTGGGTATGGATTGTCAGCACAATAGCTCACATCTCCGAGCTTATGTGCGATGTCGAGAGAGTTTTCAATGCCGTTGATATATAGAGCCTTGACCGCAGCGATATTGAGCGAGCGGGCAAGGGAGGTACGGATTGAGACATTACCATAGAAGTCGCCAGATGCGTTCGTCATCGAGCATGGTCCAGCGGTATTTGCACAATAAATCTTGTCGATATTTTCGTCTTTAAGAATTGTACCTGGGCCATAGTTCATACCTTCGCGTTGCATGAAGAGAGGAGAATAGTCGAGAATAGGTTTAATTGTGGAACCTGGTTCGATGAGGGAGTCGACCGTTGCGTTCAGCTCGCCATAGGCTTCGTTTTCAAAGTCGATTGAGCCAACCATGGCGATGACTTGAGAGGTTTCTACATCAAGCGAAACTAGACCAATATCATCGGAATTATTCATCCAAGTATAGGATTCGCCAAGTTCGACGGCGTCTTCGGCGATTTCCTGTGCACGATAGTCGAGAGTGGTTTTAATGGTGAAGCCACCAGCACGCATAGTAGAAATGCCATATTTCTTTTCGAGCTGTTTGCGTACTTCAAGAACGAAGTGAGGCGCAAGGATGTTCGAGTACTGGGTTGACTCAGGTTTGATTGTCGCAAGAATATCGACTTTTTTAGCTTCTTCTGCTTGCTCTTCAGTAATATAGCCCATCTCCTGCATGACAGAGATTGCATATTGTTGGCGCTGAATGAGCGTTTCGTTTCCATAGGTATTGTATGGATTATAAATGGCTGGGTTATTCGGGATAGCGGCGAGGAGTGCGGCTTCTGCAATGGTAAGGTCTTTGGAAGTCTTACCGAAGTAAGTCTGAGCTGCTGATTCTACGCCGTTACGACGACCGCCGTATGGGCTTTCGTTGAGGTACATGGTAAGGATTTGTTCCTTATCGTACATCTTCTCGAGTTCGACGGCGAGGATGAGCTCCTTGATTTTACGAGAGATGCCTCCACGGTTTTCTGAAGCCGCTTCGTCGGCAAAGTAGATTTGTTTGATTAACTGCTGAGTAAGGGTAGAGCCACCTTGAACCTGTTTGCCGGATGCTGTTGCGATAACGGCACGAACAAGGCCAGAGAAATCGACGCCAGGGTGAGTATAAAAGTTTTTGTCCTCAAGCGCAATAGTTGCCCAACGGACATAGTCAGACATTTCTTCTTCGGAGACGACAAGACGATAGTTTTCTGTTCCGGTATCCTCCCAAAGAACTTTCCCATTACGGTCGAGGTATGTGTTTACAGTATCAGAGATGACGATGTCGTCGAGTTTAATATCGGCAATGTCTTTCTTGTAATAGAGGAAAAGACCACCGATGACGATAATTCCGATAAGAATACAGGCAAGTCCAAATTTTAGAATCTTTTTAAGACCACGCCATGAGAACCAATAATGGAAAACTCGTTTCGGATGGAGGTGGGCAAAGAAGCGTTTGATTGGTTGTTTCGGAAGAGTGGCTAAATCCTCGGCGCGGCGACGAGCTTCTCGGTCGCGGCGGAGTTTGCGTTTATAATGGATTCTCTCAAAGAAACCCATATTCTTCACATCACGTTTGGTCGCTTTTTTACGCTCGGTTTTAAGCGCTTTTTTCTCGGCTCGAGAAAGCTTAGTAGACTTAGATTTAGTCTTTGGTTTTGTGGTTTTATTGGATTTCTTAGACTTTTTCTTATCGTCTTTTACCATATGATATATTATACCACACAGAAAACCAAAAAATTACATAAGCATCATTATTGTAGTTTGATTTTGACCATCGCTGGACGAAGAACTTCGCCTTCGTACAAGTAGCCAGAACGAAGTGTCTCGTCGATAACTTCTTTGTTACCTTCACCTGCGGACATGACTGCTTCATGAAGTTCAGGATTGAATTCAATACCATTTTTGGTATCCATCTTTTCGAGCCCTAGGTCTTTCAGAGTCTTTTCGAAGTTTTTCTCAAGCGGTTTAAGCTCAGGGTATGTTTCGATTGCACGGCCAAGGTCGTCAATTAGAGCAAGCATCTTTTGGACAGTGGCAAGTCTTGCCAATTTCTTAGCGTTTTCGCGTTCTTTTTCGACGTTTTTGCGAAAGTTTTCAAAGTCTGCACGCGTACGCTGAAGGTCGTTTGTAAGCTCTGTGATTTTGTCTTGTTCGGGATTCGTAGCCGGTGTTTCCACGATGGGACCTTGGACGATTTCTTCTTCTGGTTTGATTTGTTCTTTTTCTTGCTTCTTCATTAGAATCCTTTCTCTAGCATTTCGCCAGCTTTACGAACGAGCGTCATCACTCTTTGATAATTCTGTCTTGTTGGGCCGAGTACACCAATATAACTATTATCAGAAAATGGAGAACGGAACTTGGAGATGATGAGAGAAACTCCAGAACTTTTTCCAATTGGGTTCTCTTTTCCGATGAAGATATTGAGTGGTTCTCCAGGGGCTGCTTCCCTTAGCCATGGTTCGAGATTATCAAGAAGTTTAGCGACAGCTTGAACGCGATTTAAATCGACAAATTCAGGTTGAGTCAGAAGGCGAGAAATACCAGAGAGATAAAGCTGATTGCCAATGGTGCCAAGACCAAGATTCCCGGTGAGCTCGACTAGGGAATCGACAGCAGATTTGATAACTGCTTCGGCAGAAACCTGTGAGGAAACGCGAACTTCAAGAACATGCGTCGAGCGGTCGTTATAAGAGGGCTCAAGGCGAGGAGCGTCTTGTTGCTGTCTATTGGAAGTTTCTGTTGTTTCGGCTTGTTCAACGAGAGAATTTACATAGTATCTGTATCCTGCGTCCGTAGGGATGCGTCCAGCCGAAGTGTGCGGCTGAGCAATTAATCCTAGAATTTCTAGTTTTGCCATTTCGGAGCGAATAGTTGCAGAAGACACATCAAAAAGTTTCGCGAGCGTAACACTCCCGACTGGGGTTGCGATTTCGGCATATTGTTCGATTATAGCAAAGAGAATTTCCCTTTGGCGCTTCGTTAATTCCATGGTTCGATTATATAAAATTAGCAGTTAACAGTCAAGAGTGCCAGAAAACAGGCGTCAGCTCCCTAGTCTGTATTGCGGAAGAGAATCTTTTTGATTTTCTTAAAGATTGGCATCGCCTCTTCGATGTTGAGGAAGTAGCACGAGACAAGATATGCTATTAGACTGACAATAGTAATGACGCAGAATTTTGGAAATGTTGCGAGGAATGAATTATCGGTTGCCATAAGTGGTAGGAATTTTGTCATAGAGTATGCAACGCAAGCTGTAATAAAGCCGGCAAGCATCATCTTTTCGGTTGCTTTGAAGAGTTCCTTGTTGATAAGTTTGTTTTTTGAGCGACGATGAAGAATGAATAATAGAATCAGAATTTCAAGAACGGCACCAATACTTTGCGCCCAACCGAGCCCTTCTGGACCATAACCAAGATGATAAAACAGAACAGAAAGGCCAATCGTAGCTCCGATGGCGAAAACACTTACAATAAGTGGAGTTCTTGTATCTTGATATGCGTAGAAGCCACGGGATGCTATATGGAAGATACTCTGTGCAAAGATTGCTACGATGAAGGTACCGAGAAGCGTTGCGATGAGCATGTCGCCACCGTTCATAATAAAGCTAACAACGTAACCTCTAGCAAAGAAAGCGATGATAGAAATAGGGAGCGCAATCCAAACGATAGCACGAAGTGCGGTCCGGAAAGTGTCAAGGAACTTATCTTTATCGCCACGCCCAAGTTCTTCTGTTAATTGCGGGAAGAAAGCTGTAGAAATTGCGACTCCGATGAGAGAAACTGGCATTTGGTGGAGAGTTGAAGCTTGTTGAAAACTACGTAGAACACCAGCGCCCATACGCGAGGAGAGATTTGTGGATACGATTGTGTTTACATAATCGATTCCCTGGTCGAGAGAGCGGGCCGGAAGGAGCCGTAATACACTACGGAAGCCTTGGTTCTTCCATTTGATTTGGAACTTATAATCGAAACCGAGTCCGAAAAGACCGAACAAACTTGTTAGAAGCTGCAAAACGGCACCAAAGGCAACGCCAATAGCGACACCCATAATTCCGCCTTCAAAGATTTGCCAACCAAAGAGATTAATACCTCCCGTGAAGACTGTGATACCTAATAAAATGCCTATGTTATACATTGCTGGAGCTAGTGCGTAAAAGACAAAACGTCCAACGGCTTGTTGCATCGAAGCGAAAACTGTGGAAATACTGAACAAAAACGGGTTGATTGCGATAACTCGCATCATATTAATAGCGAGGATAGTGCCAGATTCGTCTAGGCCTGGGCCTACAACATAGCGAACGAGCGGGTCGGCAAAAATCATGATTAGAATACTAGCGACGAGAGTTATGAGTGCAAGAAAATTGAGGAGCGAGCTTGAAAGTTCCCATGCTGATTTTTTGTTTCCCTTCATGAGACGTTCGTTAAATACGGGAATAAATGATACTGCGAGTGCACCCGATGTCAAAATGAAGAACATGAAATCTGGAATCGTGAATGCAGCGGTATATGCATCGATGCCGGTTGGATAGGTTTTTAAGTAGTAAGAGTTCAGAAGGCGGTCACGAAAAATACCAAGAAGAGACGAAACAAGAGTTGAGCCCGCGAGCAAAATAGCGGCAGACTTAACACTTAGTCTTGCATTGGCTAGTGCAACGACCGATTTGAACTTAAACTTTGCCATAAAAATATTATAGCACAGTAAAAACTAGGGGATTTGCGATTATTCGTCTTCTTGAATGATGGCGAGGTGTGCCTCGTCTAATTGAGACTGGTCAACTGTGGATGGGGAGTCCATCATGAGGTCAAGTCCAGAACCGTTCTTTGGGAAGGCAATAATATCACGTATGTTTTTGGCGTTTTCAAGAACCATGAAGATACGGTCGATACCAAAGGCACAACCTGCGTGAGGAGGGGCACCGAATTTGAATGCGTTAAGCATTCCGCCAAAGCGAGCCTCAACGTAGGCGTTGTTAAATCCGAGGATATTGAAGACTTTATACATGATTTCTGGATTGTAATTGCGGACAGCTCCTGAACAGATTTCGAAGCCGTTCATTACCATGTCGTATTGGTCTGCAACAATAGCTAGTTTTTCTTCGTCGGTCTTGGCGTTTTCTAGAGCCGAAATTCCGCCTTTGGGCATTGAGAACGGGTTGTGTCCGAAATCGAGTTTCTTGTTCTTTTCATCCCATTCATAGAACGGAAAATCGACTATCCATGTGAGTGCAATTTCATCATCTTTCTTTAAGCTAAAGTAATCTGCAAAGGAAATGCGTAATTGTCCTAGAACTTTGTTAACTTTTTCACGAGTATCAGAGCCGAAGAATACTGCATCGCCTTCTTCTGCTCCTGTGAGTTTCTTTACTCTAGCAATTTCCTGTTCGGTCATAAACTTCAGGATTGGCGATTTTGCTTCGCCGTCTACATATAATATATATGCAAGGCCGCCAGCACCAAGTTTTCTTGCTTCTTCTGTGAAAGTGTCGATTTGCGAACGCGTGAGCGAGGCGCCACCTTTGACACAAAGGGCTTTGACGCATGGACTCTTAAATACTTTAAACTCGGTGTCTTTGAATACTTCAGTTAAATCGATAAGTTCCATTCCGTAGCGGAGGTCGGGTTTATCAACGCCGTAAGTGTCCATAGAGAAAGTATACGGAATGCGCGGGATAGTGTTTCCTTTTTCGATGAATTGTTTTGCCGGCTCGGAACGTAGGACAAGTTTCTTACCCGCAAATTCAGTTGAAAGTTTTTCAATCAGGGGCTCGGTTGTTTTTCTTACTACTTCACCATCTTCGACAAAGGACATTTCGCAGTCTAGCTGATAGAAGTCGCCATATAGGCGGTCAGCACGTGGGTCTTCGTCTCGGAAGCATGGTGCAATTTGGAAGTACTTTTCAACGCCGCCAACCATGAGAAGCTGCTTGAATTGTTGTGGGGCTTGAGGAAGAGCATAAAATTTTCCCGGATGAAGACGAGACGGAATCAGAAAGTCGCGTGCACCTTCTGGGGACGAGTTGGCGAGAATTGGAGTTGTGATTTCTTCGAACCCCGCATCATACATGTAGTTTCTAAGAAAGCGATAATAGCGAGAGCGTTCGCTTAGAATATGTTGCATACTGGGCCTGCGAAGGTCAAGGTAACGATACTTAAGGCGAAGGTCCTCATTAGATTCGGTTCCCTCGTCGTGCGTGTTTACGGATGGAGTTTCGGAACGGTTGAGGAGTTCAAGTGTGTCGACAACAAGCTCAATATCACCAGTTGGAATGTTTGGGTTTTTAAGTTCTGGTGCACGATTACGAATTTTGCCGGTCGCCCTAATGACAAACTCATCGCGAATGCTTTCGGCTAGTTTGAACGCGTCTGCAGTGTCTGGGGTGACTACAAGTTGGATTAACCCAGCAAAGTCGCGCAAGTCAATAAAAATCAATCCACCATGGTCACGACGAGAATTGACCCATCCGGCAACCGTAACTGTTTTTTGTAGGAAGTTTTTTAAATCTAGCGACTTTGTATAATTCATAGGGAGAATTATATCATATTTTCCCTGGAAATGGAAATTGGTGAGTTAGTCGTGAAGCTTAGCAGATGCCGGCAATGTTGCGGGCTTCAGGATTGGCTCAAGGTCTTTTTCTTCAAGGGTTTCGTTTTCAAGAAGAGCTTTAGCAAGGTTATCAAGGACGGTTTTATTAGCTTTTATGACTGCTTCGGCACGAGCGGACGCTTCATCGGAAAGTTTTTTAATCTCTTCGTCGATGAGTTCGGCGGTTTTTTCGCTATATGGTTTACCGGTTTGAATTGTATAGTATCCAGTCTCGCCGTCTGGGAAGACGAGATTTCTGGTCTTCGAGCCCATACCTTCTTCGATAATCATTTCTTTAGCGAGCGAAGCGACATTTTTTAGGTCGGAGCTTGCACCAGTAGTGATTGCTTCGGAGCCGAAGATTAGTTTTTCCGCAATACGGCCGCCCATGGCGCGTGCAAGGATGTCTTTGAGCTCGTAGATATTTTTGTAGCTTCTGTCTTCTGGCGGGATGAACCAAGTGACACCACCAGTACGACCACGAGGAATAATCGTGACTTTGTGGACTGGGTCAGAATCTGGAAGAACGTGGCCTACAATTGCGTGTCCCGCTTCGTGATAAGCGGTGATACGTTTTTCTTTATCGTTCATAACCTTGCTTTTGCGTTCTGGACCTATCGCGACGCGTTCGAAAGCTTCGGTAAGGTCTGCATTTGTGATTTCCTTATGGCCTAAACGTGCAGCGGTGATTGCTGCCTCGTTTGCGATGTTAGCCAAATCAGCACCTGCCGAACCGGCAGTTTTGGCGGCTAGAGCATCTAGGTCGAGGTCATTTGATACTGGCTTATTCTTAAAATGAACTTTTAGAATATCGAGGCGGTCTTTTCGCTCCGGGAGGACTACGTTGACATGTCTATCGAAACGTCCTGGGCGAAGAAGTGCTTTATCGAGCATATCGACGCGGTTTGTAGCGGCGATTACGATAACGCCGGATTCGTTGTCGAATCCATCCATCTCGACAAGAATTTGGTTTAAAGTCTGCTCGTCTTCACGGCCAGCTCCACCACGCGCATCACGCTTATGAGCAACAGCATCAATTTCGTCGATAAAGATGATAGACGGAGCATTCTTCTTTGCTTTCTGGAAAAGGTCACGTACGCGGGATGCGCCAACACCTACAAACATTTCTGCAAATTCAGAGCCTGAGATTGAGAAGAACGGAACATTTGCCTCCCCTGCCACCGCTCGGGCCATGAGAGTTTTACCAGTACCTGGGTCTCCAGCCAGAAGTACACCTCGAGGTATTTTTGCTCCAAGCGTTTCGTATTTTTTTGGGTGTTTTAAGAAATCAACTATTTCTTCCAAATCTTGTTTAGCAGACTCATTGCCAGCGACATCTTTAAATGTAACGCGTTTTTTATCTGGGCCATAAAGGCGTGCTTTAGCCTTGCCGAAGCCAATATTTTGATTATTCATTGATTGAGCTTGGCGCATCATATAACTAAAGAATAAGATGACGGCGAGAATTGGCAAGACAATAAGTGCGATGTCCATAACGGTACCCCATACATCTGTAGCTTCTTTATACTCAATCTTTGGATAACTAGATTGGCACGTTTTCTTTTCTTCTTCGTTTTCTATATCTTTGCAATAATCAACTAGCCCTTGTTCATATAGCGTTCCCGAGCCGTCTTTTCTAGATTTTTCTGACGGGGCGTCTTCCCCTTTTAGGGTAATTTTCAGGTCGTTTCCTTCAACGGTTATTTTTTGGATGTTGCCGTTTGGGTCATTTGCTCTGGAAATCACTTCGGACAGAGGAACACTGTCGAGTTTCTTTGTGTTCCCTGTAAAGAAGTTGATTAGAGTGGAACAGAGGAGAACCATGAAGACGAATAATAGAAAAGAGCGAATAAAATTCGAAGCTTTTGCGCCTGGAGATTTTTTTGCTGATTTGGGAGAAACATTTGATTTTGGCATATCTCTATTGTAGCATAATATATCAATATCTATGAGTAAAAAACTAGCCCTGAGGTTTGTCTTAATGAGTCTAATTATATTTGGCATTTGTTTTTGCATTTTTCGAGCTTTGCAACCACCCAATAATAGCCAATATACAGAATCTCTGTTTGGTCAAACGATAGACGTAATCGGAACTATCAAGGGCGACCCGGATATTGCAGATGAGTCTGGTTCGGCAAAAATTGTTAATGTAACGCTTAGCGGCGAAGAAGTCGGTGGCGCATTCTATGTTTTTGGAAAAATAAACAAGGATTTAGAAAGAGGCGACAGAGTTTTTCTTCACGGGAAACTATCTGAAGGATTTGGTGGTTTTGCTGGCACGGTTTTTAGACCGGAAATCAAAAAGATTAGTAAACCCGAGCCAGGAAGTATAGTACTAAGGCTCAGAAATCGTTTTGCCGATAGTGTTTCGAGTGTACTAGACAAAGAAGAATCTGAGCTTGGGCTCGCCTATCTTTTCGGAATGAGAAACGGGCTAAGCGAGGAGATGATTGATGTGCTGAGTCTAGTTGGACTCACGCATCTCGTTGTCGCAAGCGGTACGCATCTTGGGATAATTGTTGAGTTTTTCAAAAAACAATTTGGAAAAATATCACGTTTTGCGGGGCTATTGTTTAGCATCGTTTTTGTTTTTGGTTTCGGGCAGATTATCGGTTGGACGCCTAGTATTACCAGGGCCGCGGTTGTTTCTTTAATTTCTATATTAGGCTGGTACTTTGGTAGGCGTATCGATGCTTGGAGAATAATTCTTTTTGCTATTTTATTTACTCTTTTGGTTGAACCGACTGATGTGGTCGATTTAGGATGGCAGCTTTCTTTTGCTTCGTTTATTGGAATTATGATTATTCATCCTATCGTTTTAGAATTCTTTTATGGAAGAAGAAAGCATGGCGAGAAACAGAAATCATGGAAGAAAAGGGCGCCTAGAAAGGTAACCGAGATTTTGTTTGCATCCGTCTCTGCGATGATAATGTGCGCACCAATTTTAGTGTATCGTTTTGGTACGATTTCTTTAGCTTCTATTATTGCCAATATTTTGATACTTCCTACGATTCCCGTTGCTATGGGACTTACCTTCATCTCGGGATTATTGGGTTTTATGCCGAACTTTTTCTTTTTTGGTTGGCTGGTGTACGTGGCAAAAACCATTACGCAATTCGTACTTGATTATCATATCTATGTAATGAGTTTTTTCTCGAAACAATCAAGTTTGATTATGGACTTTCCAAAAGAAAACCCATTGGTTTTTCTAGCATATCTTCCAGTTGCGATAGTTGTGATTATTTACTACGTAAAAAGATATCGAGTGCGAAAAACTGCAAGACTTAGAGTTTGGAATAATCCTAAAAAGTATTTACCGTTTGGCCATGAGCCTAATTCGTTTGCGTCTAGTGATGCGAATGACTGTTAATGAAGCAACTGAAATAAATGCAATTCCTATCATGGCGTAAAGAGCGCCAGTTCTTCTTGCTCCGTCAATTGTTCTGGTGAACAAACCTGTGTTCGGAACGTTTGTCTTCACCCAAACTGTTTGGTTGCCGTCGTTCAAGTCCATATGTTCCGCAATCTTGTCTTTTTCTTCTGGGTTTGAGTCAATGTAGAGGACTTCGAATACAACAATTTCCGTACCGTCGAGGCCTTCTGTGTTAATCTCGAATTCGAGAATTTCCGTACCGTCAGACCTCGTTGGGATGAATTCCCATGTTGATTCCGTATTCCCTTCGATATCGAGCAATTCACCGGTCTCTTTATTGACGAGAGTTCCATGAAGGGTGTATGTTGTCCCAGCTACGAGTCCTTTGTAATCGACTTTATCGAGAATGGTAACCTTTCCGTCATTTGAGAGCTCTTTGTCGTCATCGAGTTTGTCTACGGCGACGGTATGGATACTCGGAGTGGTGACGGTCACGGTCTGAGACTCATCGTTTAAGTCTTTGTGTTCAGCGACTAATTCTTCCTCGCCGTTATCTTTAATGAGATACAACTCTTCAAACACAACGAGCTTTCTTCCCATCAATTCACGAGTGTCAAGTTCAAATTCGATAGTGACGGTGCCATTTGCTCCGTACGCTTCTTCGCTACCGATAACAAACGTTTTTTCTTCGACAATGTCTTGATATGTGCGATTCTTTGGGGTCGGCTCTGTTTCTGTTTCGGTTTCAGTTTCTGATTCGCTTCCTTCGCTTTCACCTTCTCCAGGCTCTTCTCCTTCATCATCTGTCGGGTTTTCATCGACTGGTGTCACTATTACGCCTTGGACTTGTTCACCCGTGTCTTGGAATACGAGTCGTCCGACCGCTTTATAAGTTTTGCCCATTGCTGCGCCTTCGTATTGAAGGTTATCGATTACTGTAGCCTTGCCAACGCCAATAATTTGGTCACCATCAAACTTATCCGAAGCGGTGGTTCCAACACGCATATTAACACGTACGGTTTGGTTTGCGTCATTTGGGTCCTCATGCTTTGTGACAAGCATGCCATCATCGACAGAGTTGCCTTGATACAAGTATTCATACACGACTATTTCGACACCCGGGAGGTCAGTAGCATTAACTGGGAATTCCATGATTATTTCGCCACTGTCCTTCTTTCTCGGGGTAGTAAATGTCGTTTGAGCAGATATTTCCTGTCCATTCTCGTCAAGCAGTTTCGCGCCAGTAGTCTTATTGAATAGATATCCATAGAGAGTATATTCTTCATCCATGAGTAATCCGTCGTAAGACACGGTATCGGTAATCATTTGGTTATCTTCGTATTCTAGAATATTGTCACCATCTGCTTTGTCGGTAGCCAAGGTTTCAATCCTTGCGACCTTCACGGTCACGGTCTGGTCTTGGTCGGTCAAGTCTTCGTGAGTAACCAACACCCTTCCGTCTCCGTGTTTGTCTTTGCTACGATAAAGACGTTCATACACAACGTAGGTTTTTCCTTGGATACTGATTGTATTGAGGTTGATTTCGAGAGAAACTTCCCCTTTGCCATCTTTGCCAGCTTTGAAAGTTGTAGTGTTTCTAATGAACTCGTCATCGATTTCGAGAATATTGCCAGTTGTTGGGTCAATCATTGTTCCTTCAATCATGTACCATTCACCTTCTACTAATCCTTCGTAAGTAACGATATCTTTCATGGTAACTTCGCCAACTCCAAGACGGCGAGTACCGTCGAGTTTATATGTAGCGGAAGTTGTAATTTTCGGAACTCCAATTTGAATAGTTTGACTTGTATCGGTGCGGTCTTGGTGGGTAGCGAGTTCAATGTCTCCAAAGTAAAGCGTTTGATAGACTGTATATTTCTTTTGGTTCTCACCTAGATTATAGTCGTAATCTAGAACCGTATCAAACTTATTAAAGCTATCCATTGTTACTGTGCCGGTAACACCAGCTGCTGGGAAGGATTCTATTCCCGTAATCTCCGTTCCAGATGAGTCCTTTACAACAGAACCGTCGGACGTGTTGACGAGCTTGCCTCGAATAATGTAGTTTTGATTCGGAACAAGACCGTCGTATGTGACTCTGTCTAGTACGGTCGTAGTACCAACCGGAAGGGTCTCTGTGTCATTTTGAGCGTCAGAAACGTCTGTTATGAGAGTTGGCTGTTTGACGGAAACGATTTGTTTGTTGTCCGCAACGTCTTCGTGTTTAGAGAATGGGTTCGCGTTATTACCATAGTATATATATTCAAAGACAACAAATTTGCATGGGAGAGTAAGCCTATTATTCACGGAACAATTAGCAATCGTATCTATATTGAACGTTAGAGTTTCTCCCGTTGTCGTGTCGTTTTCGCCACTTGCAGTGAAGCTATGTGTACTCGTTGATACTTTTGTATCTTTTGTGCCGTCGGCTTTAAGCTTCCAAACTTCTCCCTTAATCGTGTAGGCATCGCCAGCGACTAGGCCTTCATACGTAACGGTATCTTGAATTGTAGTAGAGCCTACTTCAAGTTCTTTTATCGAAGTGTCACGCCCGTTAACTGCGTTTGTATGGAGAGTTGGCGTGAGAACAGAAACTGTTTGCGAATTGTCCGCAGGGGCTGTGTGGACAGCGAGAGTTTTCCCAGAAGAGTCTTTCAAAGTTTGTTCAACATGAAGACTCTTGCCGACGTATGGAGTCGAGTCGAATTCGAACTCCATAATATCAGAATATTGAGCCCCAGTTGCTAGAGTCATTGTGATGTTATGGCTTGTGGTCGCTACCGTGTTCCCGTTTGAGTCTTTGACTACGCCATTCATTGTGTAGCTTTGACCGTTTGTCATACCAATAATTTGATAGGTGTCTTTGATTTTTACTTTACCGGCTGCAAGCTGCTTGTCGTTTGTGCGCTCACTGTTTGCAGAGGTTTCGATTTGAATAGTTTTGACCGTGACTTGCTCGTCTTGGTTTGATAGGTCGTCATTATGAACAGCGATAAGAACCCAGTCATTCGGGCCGTTGTATTTATAAAGGTATTGTTTGATGCCGAGTTTCTTGCCAATGTAGTCACTTGTGTCTAAGCCCGAGAACGCCATGTCGAGAGTGCCACAATTGCCGCTTGAATCGGATGTGAAGGTCGTAGTGCCAGTTGAACTGGTCCTAGAGTTTCCTTCTATGTACCATATTTCACCATCAAAACGATATTGCTTGCCACCTTCGAGTCCGCTACATGTGATACGGTCGGTGGTTTTTGCATTTGCGGAAATTTCCAATTCTTTGTCTGGAGAAGATGCGCTACTGTTTGAATTGCGTGCCACAGTTTGGATTACCGGTTTGTCCGGAGTAGTATTGACTTTTGTTCCGGCGTCAACTGTCGTTCCTTGTGATTTGATTGAAAAATCGAATGAAATCAATGAATATGCTTGGTTCGAATTGGTGCGACGTTCTGTTGCTGTATAGTCGCCATAAATGAGGTCGCCGGAAATCGCAATGCCGTTTTGGTCTGTCGTTATAGTAGCAGTTTCACTCGGGTCGTTTTTGTTTACGATATCGAACGTAATCCCTGCGTATGCCGTGTTGGATGCACCATACGAACTACGTTGTTTGGTGACTTTTACTTTTCCCTTGATAATCGTGTCCGTAAAGAAACAGGCAGATGTAGAATTCGATGAACAAACAGATGAAGTAGCGCCAAGGTCTAGCGGAGAGGATGTTGACGCGGTAACGTTGAATGTAATCTTCTGGCTAGTGTTCTTGTTATAGCTTGGCGACGCCGTATCTTCGATGATATAGTAGCCGTTTCCTTCGCTAATACGTCCGCTAGATGTACCAACACCGTTTGAGCCGATAGTGATGGTGGTAATGCGAGTACCTGCACTGTTATATACGCCATAGACTGCACCCTGGACGCTTGCTGTGCCTCTGGCGCTTGCGGAATATTTTTCTCCATCAACTTTGTAGATTTTGACATAGACTGAATTGACTGGAGTATTCGAAACATTGACGGTCGTTGTTTTGCCGAGCGTGAGAGTCTTTGTTATTACATCGCAAGCCCCATCGTTATTACTGTCGGTACATTTGTACCCTGAAGGAACTGTTGTCTCGTAAATATGAACGGTTTCCGTACCAACAGTAATCGTTGTTGTCTCGCCGTTTGAAGTCTGAAATGGACCTTGACAATTCTTGTCAGCACCATTCACGACTTCGCAAACCCTAAAGGCAGCGGTAGCGGTAATCCTGTTTGAATTATTGTCGACTTTAACAATTTTGAGCTTAGCGTCTGGTGGGCCGCTATATTCGAGCCATCCGACCGTCTGATGGTCGGAGTCAACTTTTGTTGTGTAGGCCTGGAATTCATCAGCAGCATCTCTATAGTTATTATCGAACCATGCATTAATATCGTTTATGACGCCTTGAACTACGCCGATATCGGAGCCACTAAGCGCATTCCAGTCACCACTGTATATACCGCTAGCTGCCATGTGGCCGACTGCAAAAATAGCATCACGTGAATCAACTTCAGAGGATGATAGACTTTTGTCGCAGGAGGTTGAGTAGAAATTTGAGCAACCGTAATAGTAATCTGTATATTTGACGATTTCCTCGTCATTGGCGTTAAAATCCGCACGTGGGTCGCCACCGCCGTAAACAATATTAGTGTCGCGAGTCATAAGGTTTGTAATTGCTGCGGTCTTAGAACCCCAATCATACTGAGCCTTGAAGAGATTGTAGTAGTTTGGCCCTCCAGCAGCTGCGGAAGCAGCAGAATAGCTTGGGACAGTGGCAAGCATGACGCGAACAATCGAGGATGAAGCAAGGCTAGCTGTGCCGGAGCCGGTTGGAGTGTTTTTGGATGCTTCAAGACACATAGCGTCGTTGCCGTTGACGTTGTACCAGCGAGTAGACCATGGCTTCCAGGCGATATCACTTACACCGTAATAAATAGCATTGTTATCATAACCGTATCCGCGGTAGTTGTTTGCTACGGTGACGCTCGTTGAAGCGCCACTTGGAGTAATAGCACGAACAACTGCGTAAGCCCCGAACCCGGCGGCTATCGCGATAAGCGCAAAAAACGGAATCCAGAATTTCTTTCCGCGACCAGATAATAGACGCTTGAATCGGTTAGATGATTCTACCTCCAATTTCATATGTATATTATTATAACGCTTTTGCTTTGAAAAAACTAGTATTTTGATAAAATGTGAGCATAGGTTAGGATGTTGGTTTTGTCGCATACTTGCCTTGCAATTTTCCAATTAGGAAAGGAGGGGTAGACCATGTCTAGTAATTTGCTTAAAGAAGAGCATGATTACCTGATACCGGGTTTGGACGCACTCATTAGTGAACCTAGTTTGATTGAGTTCGAACCGGAAAAAGGTAGTGAAATCAAGGCTAAGTGCAAGCGGATGTTCATTCCTGAATTCTATTTGGACCAGTTGAGGCTTTTCAACAGAGAGCAAGACTATACTGCGCGCGGAAAGAACTCGACGATTCTGATTACGAATATTAACAGAATCTTGGCTCACTCGAACGAAGATGGCTTTGCTTGTTTCTACAATGGCATGGAAGCCCAGGTGATTCCCTACCGTTACGACCCGACCGACCCGATGTTTAATCCTTCGAGCTGCGCCCAGCAGACAATCAAGACGGCTGAGTATTTACTTAGTGGAAACGTAGAAGAAGTCAAACTGCCGCGTGGGTATAAACCGCTTAACTGGAAAAACCTTGCGGTGTTGACTGGCGATGGGTATCTGTCTGGTAAGACACGTATGAAGAAAATCGACGTGGCGTTTATTTCGAACGAGCTCTATCTCGGACGGAGAAAACTTTACTTGCCGATAGAAGCGTCTACCATGTGGTTTTCGAACAACAAAATCTCTCCGCAGGAATTCGTGGATATCTTCCCTGGAGAAGCTCCGCTTAGACCACAGGAATTTGTGGAGTTCTATGGTGATTATCACCCGATTAACCATGACCCGAGATTCAGACGAATTGGTCGTATGGACCCAGTATCTGGAATGTTGATCCCGTTGAAGTACCGCGAAATTACAGGAGAAAATTCTGCAAAGCGGATTACTCCGCGTACTGCTGGACAGGCGATGATGATTGAGGCCATGATGCTTCCCACTGACGAAGCGCCAATCGTAATCACGATGGGCGCACTAGGAACTGGTAAGACTTTCTTGTCTGCAGGTTTCAGCTACTATGTGGGATTCTTGACTCCCGATTCGCCGTTTGAAAGAACATTCATCGTTCCGCATGACCCGGCGCTTGGTGCTGACACTGGTTTCTTGCCTGGAGGCCCGACCGAAAAGGCACGCGCAAACGCTATGTCTTTTGAAGACAACATGATTGAAATCATCCAGCATCATTATAGTGACGGAGGCAAACTCGGCTCTTATTCGAGAGCCAAAAAGGAGTTCGAAGACAAAGTAAGTGATGGTTTAATTGCGTATGACTCAATAGTAAGAATGGGCGGACGAACTCTGCCGAATACGTTCTACCTGATTGACGAAGCGCAAGACACCGAACGGTTCCAGATTAAACAGCTGGTAGGTCGTACTGGCGACTATTCTAAGGTCGTAGTAGCCGGTGACCCGACTCAGGTAACAAATCGACATTTGACACCCGATAATAATGGGCTGGTCCACGCCGCTGCAAAGCTTGCTAACCACCCCAACGTAGTCGTGGTTTCTTACGTCGTACCTGACGAGGTCACGCGCTCCCTTGCTGCAAGAATTGCGGCTCAATACCTGTAACTTTCCTAACCGATTTCCCCGCTCAGGCGGGGATTTTTCGTGCTTTATTTAAGAATAATCCAATCGTCCAAGTGAAAATCTGGTCCTGAAACGAGTCCGGCGGAGAGAAGCGGTGAATAGCATTCTTTTAGTTCAGGCGAATACTTCAAAAAGGATTCAGCCGCAAATTCCATCTGCTTGTACTTTTTGTTTGTTATCATATCAAGCGATGTACCGTAATCTTGCCTTTTTCGATATTTCACTTCCGTAAAATAAACTCTGTCTTCATAAACTGATATAATATCAATTTCGTAAAATTTTGTTTTATGATTCCTGGCTACAATTCGGTGACCTTTCGATAGCAGATAGCCTGCAACAATGTCTTCTGCATGGTCGCCGATTTGCTTCGTTGTTACTTTAGACAGATCCGCAACTGGTTTAAAGGAGTTTCTGTGTTCTGGACAGGGGCCATTTTTATTTATGGCCTGTTTGTGGAATGCAGTGCCGTAGCCAACGTGCTTTTCAAAACCATATTCTGGATAGATTTCTGCTAAGTTCTCCATATATTTGTCACGGGCAACTTTTGCAATTATTGATGCTGCGGAAACCTCCTTAATGAGAAAATCCGCTTTCTTTAGATTCGTAACATGGTCTTCTAGCTTAGTTCCCCGGAGAAAATTAACAGTTCCATCTATTATTATTTCCGTAAACGGTACTCGTCGAAACTTAATTTCTTCAACCGCACGACGAGTAGCAAGTTTCAATGCTTCCGAGAGCCCGAGCTGGTCAATTTCTTTTGACGACACCCATCCGAGACCCGTCGCCATGGCATTTTCTAGAATGATATCCGCATATTCGATGCGTTTTTTCTTGGAGAGTTTTTTCGAATCAGTCAGTGGCGAAACCCATTCCGGATAATTTCCTTCTTCGTCTTTAGGAAGAATTGTCGCACCAACAACAAGCGGACCCGCCCACGGGCCTCTGCCAACTTCATCGATTCCTAGAATAATCGCCATACGATATCTATTATACAAAAAACCGCTCCAGAGAGCGGTCTTTCTTGAGTTTTTCTTGCTTGGTTTATTCTTTTGTTTCTTCAACAGGAGCTTCAGTTGCCGGTTCTTCCTTATCAGCTTCTGGCTCTTTTTCTTCGACTTTAAGCGTATTAACTGCAGCGCGGTCGAAATCTTTTCCAGAAAGACGAGCAGACTTACCACTGCGTTCGCGGAGATATGAAAGGTTGTTGCGGCGAACTTTTGCACGGCGAACAACTTCGATTTTTTCAACAAGCGGAGAATGGATTAAGAAGGATTTTTCAACACCAACACCGGAAGCAATCTTACGGACAACGATACGAGCGGTATGAGACTCTTTACGGTCGACACGAACAACAACGCCTTCGAAAACTTGGGAGCGGAACTTTTCGCCTTCTTTAATTTTTTGCGTAACTTTAACGGTGTCACCAGAACGGACATCGACAACGGATGCCTTTTTCTGGGCGTCACCAATCTGTTGTAAAATAGAAAAACTCATTTTATATTAACCTTTATTAAACAATTACGAGTATTTTATCATATTATTGGGAAAAATGGAAGAGGTAAGATTAGTTCGATTTGAGAGCGAGTCTGATTCGCTCATCTACGGGTAGACTTGGGTCAACAGATTCGAGTGCAGCCGTTGCTTCTCTTAGCGGGAAGCCAAGCGCAATGAGTGCATCGAGAGCCTCGTCGTTTCTCTGAGCCTCAGGTTTGGCCTTAACTTCTGTAGCCCCATAGTGAGTTGGGAGCCCAACTTTATCGCTCAAGTCGACAATTACGCGTTCTGCAGATTTTTTGCCAACGCCTTGCGCTTTTGAGATAAATGCGGCGTCGGAGTTTGCGATAGCGTTGCGAACTTCTTCGGGGGTGGCGAGGGACAAGATTGACATGCCTGCTTTGGGGCCAATGCCATTCACAGAAATGAGCATTTCAAAAAGTTTCTTAGCGACGAGAGTAGAAAAACCATACAAAGAAATATCGTTTTCTGAAACCTTTTGATATGTGTAAAATTTTACAGTGTCACCCAAATTAACCGACTCGTAATCAAGGGTGGAGATATTGATTTCGTAACCAACCCCAGATACGTCGACAATGACACTATTATTGAACTTTTCCTCTAGGACGCCTTTAATGTGAGAAATCATATCGTTATTATAGCACCTTGCTCATCATAGAATGAACGATTGCGACAGCGACTGCGTCCGCCGCATCGTCTGGCTTAATTATTTTGTCCATTTTTAGAAAAACTCTTACCATCTCTTGCATCTGTTTTTTGTCCGCATGGCCGTAGCCGGTCATTGCTTTTTTGATTTCGTTCGGAGAGTATTCGAATATCGGCAAGTTAGCTTGCGCGCCAACCAATAAGACGACGCCGCGCGCTTCTGCTACGGAAATGCCCGTCGTGATGTTTTGCATGAAGAACAATTTTTCTATTGCCATACAATCTGGTTTGTCCTCGCTGATTATTTCGTTAAGCGAGTTATAAATGTCCAGAAGACGGTCACGAAGCGGGGTATGAGGAGGGGTCGTGATAGCGCCAGAGTCAATGAGGATTGGCGAGCCTTTTTTCCTCGTTTCGAGAACCCCAAACCCACATATGCCGGTGCCTGGGTCGACGCCGAGAATCCGCATTACGCAAGTTCCCCGAATTTGTGATATTTTTTGCGCGCTACATATAGTTTTCCGAGCGGAGATAATGGGAGCATGTAAGTCCCCCATAGTTCTTCAACCTCTGCGCGAAAGCCCGCTTTGAATTCGTAGACTCCGTTACCTGCTTCGGGACGAACTCCATAAAAGTTGTACCGTTTGAATCCGTTGTCATGGGCGAAGGTTAGCATTTTCCACTGAATCGCGTATGAGCCTGCTACGCGGTCGAATGTCGGGTCGGCGCCCGAGTAAAGATAAACTACTTCATGCCCATAGTAAATGAACATAGCGGCTGCGACTGGTTGATTTTCGTAAAAAGCAGCAAGTACCTTTATCTTATCTTTGAACGCATCGTAAAGCTCTTCGTAATAGCTCAATGGTTGAGCTCTGAAGGAATGCTTTTTTGCAGCTTTGTCTTCGAGCGATTTGAGTATTTTTAGTTCGTCACGCCCAAGTTCACGAACGTCAAGATGAAAACGAGAATCGGTATATTTTATTGAATAACGGTGTCCTTTGCGGAAGGTTTTAAAAAGCTCTTCTGTTGTTTTGAACGGTGATAAGTCAAGAATAGAAATCCATTTTACTTGGACGTATTCGCCTAAGTATTTTGCACCTGTAATTCTTGGTGACGACTCGCCGTTTTTTACGGCAACATTTGGTGAGAATTGAAGGACGAATCCATGTTGCTTTTTAAGAAAGGTTTTTATTTCTTTTAAAAATGCGTCCAAAACAGTCTGTGAGTCCTTTGCGCTATAGTCTAGAATCGGCCCACCAGGAAGAGAAAAAATCTTTTGGCCTTTTATTTCGGACGTTTTAACTGCAAGCGTAACAGCTTTTAGCTCGTTGTTATCCTTCAAACCAAGAAGATATGCTTCACGATTTTTCGCTTCGTACCGAGAAAACATTTCTTTGGATTGAAGAAAATTATCACAAGCTTGCTTCTTTACGAAAGAATCAAATTCTTCTTTAGAAAGCTTAACTAATTCCATATATATTATTATATCACTTCACGTGTTCTATCAGGGTCTGACGAAGGTCTTTTACTGGGATGACAAACTTATCCTTGATTGATGCTGGCGCAATAGCATGCGTAAAGCCTAGTTTTTTCGCTTCTGCAATGCGTTGGTCAGGGCGGAAGACCGAACGAACTTCACCGCCAAGGCCAACTTCGCCAAATACTACGTAATCTTCATTAAGTTTTCTTCCAGCGACCGCAGAGGCAATAGCAAGGCAAACCGCTAAATCCGCACCGGAATCATTTAATTTGATTCCGCCTACAACATTTAGAAAGATGTCCTGCTCAGATAACTTCAGTTTAGTACGTCGTTCAAGAACGGCGATGAGCAGCTTAAGGCGGTTTAAATCAAATCCTGATGCGGTTCTGTTTGGATAACCAAAATTAGTTTTTGTTGCGAGGGCTTGTATTTCAACAAGAATCGGTCGGGTTCCTTCTACAGTTGCAAGAATGATTGAACCGTCTGTATTCTGTCGTTCAGCAAGAAGCGCTTCGGAAGGATTTTTGACCTCTTTTAGGCCAGTGTTTGCCATTTCGAAAATGGCAACTTCGGATGTGGAGCCGAAACGGTTTTTGATTGCACGGACGGTTTTAAACCCTCCATAACGGTCACCTTCAAAATTCACAACTACATCAACTAAGTGTTCAAGTACTTTCGGACCGGCGAGAGTTCCTTCTTTTGTAACGTGACCAACAATTACGACTGCAGTGTCGGTGCTTTTTGCGGAACGGATAATGAGGTTACCGCAGTTCGTAACTTGAGAAACTCCTCCCGGAGCAGATGCGATTTCTGCCAGTGAAAGAGTCTGAATTGAATCGACAACGACAAAATCAAAGTCACCGGATTCGATTGTTTTTGCTATATCGTTTCCAGATGTACTGGATGCAAAAGATAGTTTTTCGGATTCTGCACCAAGCCGGACGGCGCGAAGTTTAACTTGTCCTGCAGATTCCTCACCTGAGATATATAGAACTTGATGCTCTTTTGCTATGTATGCGCAGATTTGCATGAGCAAAGTCGATTTACCAATGCCTGGTTGACCCGTCAAAAGAGTCACGGAGCCCTTTAGGAAGCCGCCTCCTAGGACCTCATCCAAATCAAGAAATGGGGTTTTTAAACGTTCTTTCGCGTCAGAGGGTGTAACATTTTTTATATTAACAACATCAAGTTTTTTGCCTGACACTTTTGCAGAAGAGAGCGCGTTTTTCCCTTCAGCTTCTACAGGGAGCGTTTCGACAAGAGTATTCCAATTGCTACAGTTTGGGCATTGTCCGGTCCATTTCGAAAAAGTCATCCCGCACTCAGAACATGTGTATTGTGCGCGATTCTTCGCCATAATTGCCTCCGTTAATCTGTATTATTTGCTTCCGCAGACGACATCATTTGCGTGTACCCAACCTTCGAGCGAACCACCGTCTAGATATTCGCCAGTTGTTGGAGCGACACGAACGATACCACCTTTTTTAACAAATGTTGCTAGTGGGTCAGTTGCTAAGTATTCTTGGTCTTTCGGACCGAAGTCATGCGTATTCACATACTCAACCATTTCTTGGATGAGCTTTGGAGACATGATATATTTCGAAACGTGAACAAGGTTTGAGGTGACGTCTTTTAACTCTGGTTTTTCGGTGATTTGCGTTAGTTTGCCATCCTCGACGTTTATCATGCCGTATTTAACAACTTCTTCTCTCTTTACTTCGACGCCAAGAATAGCGGATTCTTCATCGCTTTTGACTGATTTTAGGAGTGATTCGGCTGCGGATTCGCCATTTGGGTTCCAGATAAAATCATCACCAAAGAAAACAAAAACTGGTTCGTTGATATTGTATTCTTCGGCCACCATAGCGACAGGAACCGCCGTACCATATTTTGCAGATGGGTCTTGGGAGACATAATGGATTTTTACGTGGTCTGGAAGAGTTTTAGCGAGTGCGAGGCGGTCCATCTTCCCTCTTGCTTCTAGATAGTTGTTTAAGGCGAGGTTGTCTTTATAGAATTCGCGAACTTGGCACGGTTCAACGTTAGAAATCACCATGTATATATCTGTCACACCAGCTTTAATAAGTTCTTGTACTGAATAATCTACGAGCGGGCGATTGCCAACTGGGAGCATGGACTTTTCTATAATCTTAGTAATCGGAAGACGACGAGTACCCCATCCTGCAACAGGAATTATAGCTTTGGTAATTGGCATGAAAATAGTCTCCGATTAATTTTATATCGATTATTTTACAACAACTAGTGAATCTCGCCAAGTATCTGGCGTATCTTCTATATCAAACAGTGTCGCAACAGTTGCGGCAACATTTGATAGACCTGGGTCGGAGATTTTATTGGCCGAGTATTTATCACGGTTTTCAGTATTATCGTAGAAGATACATGGAACAGAGTTTGTCGTGTGGGATGTTTTAGGATTTCCATCTGCGTCCATAAGCTCCTCAGCATTGCCATGGTCTGCAGTTATAATCATCATCCCACCTAGCTCATCAACTTTTTTTGCAATACGGGCAAGCTGGATGTCGATAGCTTCCATAGCAGCAATGGTTGGTTCCATTTCAGCGAAGTGCCCAACCATATCGCCTCCTGGGAAATTCAAACGGATGAATTTGAATTTGTCGAGGTTTTCTAGGACGGCATCAGTGATTTCTGCAGATTTCATCCATGGACGCGTATCAAATGGAAGAGTGTCAGATTCGATTTTTATATGTTCTTCGCCTTCAGCTTTCTCGTATGAATTACCATTGAAATAATATGTGATGTGTCCGAATTTTACCGTCTCGGAAACCGCTAATTGAGAAATGCCGTTTTTGCCAAGAATGACATTAAGTGGATTTTCGATATGAATAGGCGGAACAAGCGTGAGCGCTGGTACATGAGTGTCTGAATTGTATTCGGTCATACCGGCGAAACATACGTTTGGACAGGAATTGTTGCTCGAGATACTACGACCTTCTATGCTGCGGTTGAAATAAGGAAAGTCATTATATGTAAAGGCCTGTGCAATCTCGATGGCACGGTCAGCGCGGAAATCATAATAAATAAAGCTATCGTTCTCTTCGACGCGCCCAACCGGTTCATTGTTTTCATCAACAATAACAAAAGGTGGAAGATATTGGTCTTGGACTGACGGGTCTGCAGCGCGGAAGGAATTAATTGCTTCTTCGGCGGAGCGGAATTTATGGTCGGCTATACCGTGGACAATCATCTTCCAGCCCTTATCGACCATGCTCCAATCCGATTCATAGCGGTCTGCGACTGCGACCATTCGGCCGGCTCCAGATGCGATTTTGTAGTCGGAGCCTTTATCGTTAAATGACTTCATAAATGTCTCTAGACGTCGAATATATTTGGGTTCTGATTGAGGTGGTACATCACGACCGTCTATGACTAAGTGAACACGAATCCTAGTTACGCCTTCTCTATTGGCGCGTTCTATCATTTTTTCAAGATGAGCAATCGACGAGTGAACATTGCCGTCAGAAAAAATTCCAGAAAAATGTAGCGTTGTCATGTTTTTTACAACGTTTTCAATGAGCTTCTTCCAGGTGTCGGATTTCCAAATTTTTCCCGTCGTGAAATAATCTTCTACCTGAGCAATGCCCTGTTTGACAATCTGCCCTGCTCCCAGAGCATTATGCCCAACTTCGGAGTTCCCCATATCTCCTTTAAGGATGCCAACTGCTTCGCCAGAGGCATGAAGAGGAATAGTTAAGTAGTTTTCCATTGCACGGTCTAGAAAATCCGTTCGTGCTTGGTAAAAGGCGTTCGCCTTGGTTTTTTCACCAATGCCAACTCCATCCATGACGACCAAAACAATTGGTCCTTTGTAATTAAGCTTAAACATAAGCTTATTATAGCATATTATTCTGTCTGGAAGCAGCCGCTGGTGGCGCTTTGACTAGTATCGAGAGAAACCATTTCGACGCCAGAAAGCGTTGCCTTTGAAATACACCCACAAGCGTGAGACTCGTGTTGGAAGTTGAAGTCTATATAAACATTCTGAGAGGCGCTAGTGACAGATTTTCGGTGGCCTTCGTCGCTAGCCGAGCAATCGTTTGAAGAAGATGAGGCGCCAAATTCGTTACTTGCGATTTCGTAGTATTCGCCATCTTTTTTCATACAAAGATGAAATCTTGAACCAACTGAGAATGATTCGCCACTGGCCGTTGTTAGAGAGCCGCCGTCTTCGGATAATGTAGCTTCAATGATTGGGGCGCCGAGTGGACCGATAGCGACTGTTAGCGAGCCACCAGGATGGGCACTGATTTCTGATGTGTCGACGTCGACGTTTAGCAAGAAGCCATCTAGATTGGAGATGTTGTAGCGCGTACCCTCGTTCATTTTACTGTTCGTATATCCGGAGAATGTAATATCTTGGCCACTGTGAATTGTATGAATTTCGCTGTAGTTCGCAATATTGTTCGTGCAGACCTTGCAGTCGGAGTCACAATATGAACCTTTAGCTGTTTCAGGGGCGTGGTCGTTCGGGGCGACGTCGTCGTAGTCTTCAAAATTTACGTTATCGAATGTAATGTAGCCTGCGTTTTTAACTAGGTTAATTTGGTCGGGGTTAAACAAACGAATAGTTGAAGAAACGACGGAAGCTGAATCTCCAGCGATTGAATCCCAACAAGTTTGAATGCGAAAATCGTAATAATCTGGACGAGCTTCGGTATCATTGATACATTTAACACCTTTTTCGGAGGCAATGGCGGTGACCCAAATTCCTTCAGAGTTGTCGAGTCTCGAATAATCCTTGGCTTTCATTAAGTTGTTATCGACAGTTCTATCGGAAAGAATATCACTTGCTGTACCGTAGAGTAGGCGTGGGTAGGTCGCAGTAGTGCGGAAGAAGTCAATCGTCGTAGCTGGCACGATTACTTTTTTAAGAGTGTCTTTTGAGCCGAGTGCGCGTGGATTAATGATAAACGATTTATTCGGGATGCTAAATTCGTCTTTATTGTTTGCTCTGAACAGCGAATCGCATGAGCTACCGAACTCAGCCGTTCGGCTATAGAAGCTTGGGTCCTCATTTATGACGGCATTATTCCCTCTTGCGGAGTAGGCTTGAAGAGTGATACATTTCCATAGTTCACGATATGAGGTGATGTTGCTACAGTTAATCTCTTCCTCTTCGTCAGTTTTTGTGTATGGCTCGCTTAAGTATGCATCATGGATAAAACGAAGCGCCTCAGCTTGAGCGTCGACTTCTTGGCGGGCCATAGTGGACTCGAGGGTGCTTTGCGCGGTTGCCAAGCCACGGTTCATAAGGGAAATTGTACCAACGGCGGCGAGACCAAAAATCCCGACAGCGAACATCACCTCAATAAGGGTGTCGCCTCGTCGAGTACGGTTTTTGGCTCGATTAAGCATATGTTTATTATAGCATATATAAAAAAACAAGTCAGTTTTCACTGACTTGTTTTTAGTTAAGCGGTTAGGCTTTTGGAACTTGCTGTGTGATACAGTGGATGTTCCCACCGCCAAGAAGGATTTCTCGGGCATAGACGGTTTCTATGGTTTTATCCGGGAAACAATCTTGAAGGATGTTGATGGCAGCTTGGTCATGTTCGTCGTTAAAAACCGGCAAGATGACTGCGCCATTACAGTTGTAGTAGTTGATATAGCTTGCTGGCAAGCGGTCGCCCTCGTTGCGTGGGAACGTACCATCGACTACGTCAACACCTTCAGATTCTTCTTTTGTAATGGTAATTGGGTTTGGAACATGAATCTTTATGACTTCTAGTTTCCTTCCTTTTGCGTCTGTGACAGATTCAAGATATTCCAAATCTTTTACGCTACGTTCATGCTGCGGGTCTTCCTCGTTGTCTTCCCAGGCCAAAACAACTTTTCCTGGAGCAACAAATTGACAAACGTTGTCAACATGTCCATTAGTGTCTTCGTCTTTGTAAATTCCATATGGAATCCAGAGAACTTTTTCTGCGCCACAGTAGTCGAGAAGATATTTTTCAATTTCTTCCTTACTGAGGTCGGGATTTCGTCCTTTGTCGAGACAAGTTTCTTCTGTTACGAGAAGAGTGCCTTCGCCATCAGAATGGACAGAGCCACCTTCTAGTACGAAATCGTCAGTGCGATAACGGTCGACACCTTCGATTGCGCAGACTTTAGCTGCGATTTGGTCATCGAAATCCCATGGGAAATAGATGCCGTTGTAAAGTCCACCATAACCGTTGAACTTCCAATCAACAGCTCGGAGGTCACCTTCGTTATTAATGAGGAAGGTTGGCCCCGTATCACGAATCCAGGAATCGTTGTTGGATATTTCGACAATATGAACATTCTCAAGATTCATTCCAAGAACGTGCGGATATTGCGATTCATTAACACCAAGAACGACCGGTTCGTGTTTAGCTATTGCTTTGATAACTTCAACGAACGCGTGCTGCGCGGGCTTGGCCCCGCCCCGCCAGTTGTCGGGGCGTTCAGGCCAAAGTAGATAGGTAGCAACGTGTTCGCTAAGTTCAGATGGCATGTAGAAGCCATCTTCCTTTGGAGTCCTATCGTTTATTCGCACGGCGAGTAGCCTTTCTTGCGTTATCTTTTCTTGCAGCGTTCCAGACTAGAACTTCACCGATGATGATACAAACGAGCGAGCTAATTACGATTGGTTTGTTGACGAGTGCATCGAATGCGCTAATCTCTTCCCAATCAGTTTCGCTAAACTCTACTGGTTCCTTGACTAGTGGAGCGATTAATTCGCCAGCACCAAGCAAAGGAGCTTCTTCGGTTTCTGCGTCTTCAGCTGCTTCCTCTTCTTCTGGTTCTTCTGTAATGTTTGCATAGTATTTACCTTCGTACATTACAGTGTCACCAGCTGCGTATTCAGATTCACCGTCGTATTCAGGAACGACATAGATGAAGGTGAAGATAAGAGAGATGATAAGCATGACTACTGGAACAACGCCGAAGATTACGCGCTTGACGTTGCCGCCAGAAATCCAGTAACCTTTTTTGTCTTGGATACCGTTTTTGTGAAGTTTCATATAAGCAAAGAACATTGGGATGTAACCAACGAGGAGACATACTAGCGATAGGTCGAAGAATGCCCAGAACATATTCGTGAGTTCTTCGGCTTCTGGGAAGCAGTATGCGAGGACGATACCGGCGACCGCTAGGATAGCAGCGACGACGCTAGTCCAGATAGAAACTACATAAGGTGCACCATCTTTGTTGGTTTTTGCCCATGACTTAGGAAAAACGCCATCTTTAGCAGCATAGGCAGTGACAGAGTAGACGCCGAATTGCCATGAGGAAATGTTTGCAATAAGGGTGTATAAGAAGAAACAAGCGACAGTCGTAATGATTGCGCTAATTGCGCCGGCTGATAGACCGACAGCTTCAAGTAATACTCGATAAGAATCAAGCAAGCCAGAGTTGGTTGCAAGTTCTTCGAACGGAACGGCGACGCCGATACCGAAGCTTGGCAAGATGTAGAACAAAGCGATTAATATAGCACCGAGGATAATCGCTTGTGGGATTTGTTTCTTTGGCTTATCCATATCGTCGATGAAGGTACCGACAACTTCGAAACCGAGCATGTTAAAGATGATGAGGGAGACGAAGGAAATACCGGACCAATCGACACCACCGCCTTGAGCGAGAAGTGGTACGAAATCGTGCCAGCTCTCGATTGGGTTCGCAGAACCTTGGGTGATGAATACATAGATACCCACAGCGCCAATACCTGCAAGGACGATGAATTTGACAATCGCACCGAGGTTAGCAACCCATGCGGATTGAGAGATACGGAGATTACCCAAAATCGTAATAAGAACGATGTATCCGAGTTGGATTAAGAGCGCGGTGACGAGAGTAACCTCAACGCCAAATGCGGTCATAATGAGGGTCGTAGCAAGGTCGGCGAGCGAAGCAATCCAAAGTGGGAAGTTCACCCAATAGAACCACGCAACACGGCCAGCCCATTTCTTTCCGAGGGCTTTCTTTACCCAGGTATACATACCACCTTCAGATGGGTATTGTGTACCGAGCTCGGCGGATATTAATGCGTAGGGGATAAAGAAGCCGAGAATCATAATTATCCACCACGCGTACTGAGAGTTCCCAATTGATGCGGTCGGTGCGACAGCGTCAATCACGAGAACAATACAGACTGTAGCGAGTACGGCGCTGAACAGCCTGAACTTTGGCTTTTTAGCTGGCATTAGTTGCCCTCCTTTTGTTGTTTAATATAGTCGAGCGTTTCTTGTGCCTTCTTGCCAAAATAAAGCACAAGGCCACGCTGAGCGGTCAAACGGTTTTCCGCTTGATCGAAGCAAATTGAATTTGGACCGTCCATGACTGAGTCGGTCACTTCTTCGTTACGGTTAGCTGGCAGACAATGCATAAATTTGCAATTTGGATTTTCTGTAGCCATCATTAAGTCATCATTAACTTGGAAAGTTGGGAAGAAATCTTGCATGTAGACTTCTTTTGGGGTCTCTTTATCGTAAAGACCGTACCAAACGTCCGTATAAACAAAATCAGCACCTTTCAAACATTCGCGGTTTGAAGTGAATTCGACGGAACCACCATATTTTTCGACATTTTTGCGTCCGATTTCGCGGAATTTTTCGTCGAGAAGTTTATGGTCTGGACCGTAATGAACGAAGTTCATACCAAGTTTAGTTGTAATCATCATTAAACTTGCACAAACTTGTGTGCAGTCGCCAACGAAGACGACTTTCACATCATTCCACTTTCTTTCTGGCGGAAGATTATCAAGAATGGTAATTATATCGCCCATCTCCTGAGTCGGGTGATTGTAGTCGGACATGCCGTTAATGACTGGGACATTGGCGTACTTAGCTAGCGCTTCAATCGATTCATGTCGGTCGACGCGAGACATAATCATGTCGCACATACGGCCAAGAACTTGCGCAGTGTCCTCGATGGTTTCATGTGCGCCAAGTTGGATTGCGCCCGGAGCAAGATTTAATGCGTGCCCACCAAGTTGCATCATGGCAACTTCGAACGAGACGCGAGTACGCGTGGACTTTTGCTCGAAAAGCATCGCAAGATTTTTATGATACATTGTGTCGAGGGTCCCACCCGACTTGATGTAGTCACGCACGACAACAGCGGTTTTGATGATGTCCAGGATTTCGTCTTGGTCAAAATCCGTTGTGTCAATGTAGTCCTTTTTAGAAGGAGTTTCGTGGCTTAATTTATATAAATTATCCATAAGCTTAATTATATATTAAGTTATGTCAAATCTCAAGCGCAATGAGAGGATAAAACTAGATATATCGTCCTTGTTCAGCAGCTGTGAGTTTGCCACGAAGTTGTGGGT
>CAMVRN010000003.1 GCA_947169915.1 uncultured Candidatus Saccharibacteria bacterium
GTGTTACCGCAGCTTCAACCTGCTCATGGTTAGGTCACCCGGTTTCGGGTCTAATACTGCCGACTTGTCGCCCTATTCAGGCTCGCTTTCACTGTGGCTCCGTCAACTGACTTAGCCTTGCCGACAACATTAACTCGCTGGATCGTTCTACAAAAAGCACGCCGTCACCCTTGCGGGCTCCGACACGTTGTAGGCACTAAGTTTCAGGATCTATTTCACTCCCCTCCCGGGGTTCTTTTCACCTTTCCATCACTGTACTAGTTCGCTATCGATCAATCAATATATTTAGCCTTGGCAGGTGGTCCTGCCAGCTTCAAACAGGGTTTCTCGTGCCCCGTTCTACTTGAAAAAAGATATAGTAAGCCTATGACCCTTTCGCGTACGCGGCTTTCACGCTGTTTCGCGGACCATTCCAGGTCGTTCTGCTAGGATCAAAAGGATTGTTTCTTACCTGACTCAGTTAACGCTGTTCATTTTTAGACTGAATGTTCGTAAACCGACCACTCAATCCAAAAAACATCTCATTTCGCAACCCCTTTCAAGCATTAGACGTTAATCCATACTCCCGTGAGGGAGAACTTAAAAGGTTTGGGCTATTCCAATTTCGCTCGCCACTACTTTCGGAATCGTTGTTTACTCTCTTTTCCTCAACCTACTAAGATGATTCAGTTCGGCTGGTTCCCGCTCCTTATCTTATGTGTTCAGATAAGTGCAATATAATATTACTTATATTGGGTTTCCCCATTCGGAAATCCCCGGATCAATTCTCGTACTCAGATCCCCGAGGCTTATCGCAGAGTCCTACGGCCTTCATCGGTATTGATTGTCAAGGCATCCACTATTAGTGCCCTTATTTACCTTTTTATGCATTGACTTAATCTAGCAATCGAAGTTCGATTGTTAGAGCCGTCAATTACAAAATCTTTGTTATTCATCGTTCAAATTGTTAACTAAATCTCGAGAGTGCGAGAGAAACTATTCTCGAATGATTCATTCGAGCCTTTCTCGCAGTTCGGATTTATCGCTTTTTGTACAGAGGTCAGCAAAACTGACTTGTTTAACTGTTGTCGAGTATACCGCACTTTGCGATTTATGTCAACACTTTTTTTGAAATTTTTTAGATTTTTAGCAGGTTTGACAGGGGCGTTTGTTTATGTTTTTATTTTAGATTATTAATGCTAGATAGAACTGAAGATTTATCGGAGGCGATAAGGCTTAAAGTCGATTCGATGTCGTTTTTGGCGACTTTTAGAGCGCGGGCTAGCACTGGATTGGATGAGAGAGGAGTGAAGAAATCAAAGAATTTATCGGCATCTTCTGCTCTGTCGATGGTCGAGGCGAAATAGCGTGGGTAGTCTTCGATGGATTTTTCCCCGTTGATTTGATAGATATAATCCCAGTTTTTGAGCATCCAGTCGAGAGCGCGGTCACGAGTGTAGCGCCAGCGACGGAGCCTGAGGAGGAATGATAGGTGGTCTTGCGGTTTTAAGAGAGTCTGCTCTTTTAAGAGTGAGAAAGCGAAATCGATATTCTTTTCTAGACGAGGTTTTGCAAGTGCGCTCCTCAAATCTGCCTTTAGTTCTGGGTCGTCTGTTGTTCTGTATGCCTTTTTTACCTCAGGATAGAAGGTTTCTTCGTCGCGCCACATTTTAGCAGAGAAAACGAATGGGCGAATATCGTGAGGTATTTTGTCGTAGTCGGAAGAATAGAGTGCGCATAATTCGTCGATTATTTCTGGGTCCTTAGAGTAGATTGCGCAGACAAGAAGAGTGATTCGAAGCTCAGAATCATTGAGCTCTTCCTTTTCTTTCGGGACTAATTCGAGTTTATCTAGAGCTGGTTTTATAGTGGAGTAGATATAGGACTTGTATTTTTTCTCCTCTGGAGAGTCGTAGTCGATGAAGATAGTCATCTTTGAAACGATGCCGCCGATGATTTCCCAGATAGGTGCAGAAATTTCAGATTTGAACTTTGAGATGAGTGGAATTAGAGAAGCGGTAGAAACAATTGGAGTTTCAGAGAGAAGTAGGCGGTCAATAAGAAGACGGATGCGCTGCTCTGGCATTAGGGACTTGAAGTTTTCAAGGGCTTCGGCGAACTCTGGACCGGACAGATTGATGAGATAATGGCCGGACATGTCGTCTTTGACTTCTGGAATTGGATAGATAGTATCGTCGGAGCTTCCGTCGAGCAAAAAACGTTGCTGTGCTTCGTCGGTTACGACTGGGTAGCCAGGCTTTGTAATCCAGGCGGTCATAAAATCACGGACGGAGAAGCCTTTGGCGTATGGTTCTAGAGAAGCCCAGAGGTCACCCGCTTCGGCGTTTTTGTACTGATTTTTCTCGAAGTATTCGTGAATGCCCTTATAAAATGCTGGTTCGCCCATTTCTCGAATAAGCATGAACATGAGATGTGCGCCTTTTGCGTATACAATGCATGGGTCGAATAAAGTGGCGATTTCTGCTGGGTCGTTAACTTCTTCGCGGACAGCTTGGACGCCTTGAATCGCATCGCGATAGAGTGCAGAAAGGCAATCAGAAGTAAAGAAATCAAACCAAGCGCGGAATTCTGGGAAAAGATGGTCGGTTGCGTAGTATTGCATGATTGTGGCGAAAGATTCATTTAGCCAGAGGTCGTTCCACCATTTCATAGTGACGAGGTTGCCGAACCATTGATGCGAAAGCTCGTGAGTGATAGTTAGGGTGGCAGCTTTCTTTACGGCGATTGAGGATGCTTCATTACAGAGGAATTGAGACTCGCGGTAAGTGACGAGGCCCCAGTTTTCCATCGCTCCAGCCTCAAAATCAGGGATAGCTACTTGGTCGAGTTTGGTTAGTGGATATGGAATTTTAAAGAGGTTATCGTAGTATTCGAGGGATTCGATGGCAATTCTGTTGGGAAGCTCCAGAAGGTCCTCGCATTGATTTAGGGGAGCGTAGGTGCGGACAGTAACGCCGGTTTTGGTTCCCCCTTCCACATAGTTAAACCTACCAATAGCGAAGGCCAGGAGATAGGTAGACATCTTTGGAGTAGTTTGGAAGTGCCAGGTGTAGCATTTGTCGAGATTAGCGGTTTTGTCCGTCGAATCTGATTCTGATGGGAATGAAATCATCTCTCCGCTTATAACGGGTTCAGTGTTGGCGAGGACGATATCGTCTTGGTCTGGAACGGTGATTTCGAGGTCAAAGGTGGCTTTTGCGGCGGGTTCATCAACACATGGGAAGCATTCCCTTGCGTAGTGGGATTCGAATTGAGTGGAAACGATGCGCTCCTCTTTTCCTTCGTATTCGTAGGTTGAGAGGTATGCTCCTTGCATATCCTCTTTTATTTTACCGGTGTAACTAATTTCTACCGTTAGAGGAGACTTGGGAGCGTAATGGAAACCGAGAGCATCGTTTTCTAGGGTAAATTCAACCATTTTGCCGTCGATTTTGACATAACGAATATCGAGACCTACGGAATGCAGTTTTACTATATCAGAGACTTTAGTCTTACCACTGATAGTAACGATACCTGTTAGTTCCTTGGTGTGTTTATTGATGAAAAGTTTTAGTTTGTAGGATTTGGGGGTAAAAAAATCTAGAAATCGTTCCATAAGATTATTTTAGCATGTTTGGAGGGATCGAGATAAACTTGAAAAAAGTAGTGTTTATGTTATAATAGAAATACATACCTGTGAGGGGCGGGTAAAGTTTTTTACAAAGTTGAGGTGTTAAAAATGGTTAGCGTGCGTCGAAGTGCCCTAATTATTGTTTCTTTTGCACTTACGATTTTTCTTATTTTTGGGATTTGTGGTGCTCTGAATTCTGTTGCAGAATCTGAGGAGCCGTCAATTGTCGATAATCAGGAACGTTGGATGCAGATGAAGGACAACATTAGAGACAGAATGCAGGACTTTTTGGAGAATGACCCAATAATGCAAGAGTATGGTATTTCGGTCGATAGTTGGGGCTGGCTTAGACAAAACTTCGAGAGAATCGAACATGAGGAGATGCGTGATTGCTACGAGGAGTTATATCCTGGATATGAATTTGACGCAGAATGGCGTGCAACGACATTGAGCAAGAAATACATCTTAAATGGCGGTGGTTCTATTAGAGATGTTCAATTTGAAACTGTCGAAACGTATCAGATGGATTGGGAGCGTACTGTCGAGTATTTCAAAGCGGTACAAAAACGCGGAACAACTGAGCTTTACTATGTTTTGTTCCCGTATTTTACGCTGAGATTTGCTGATGGCGAAAAAGTTGTGGATTATTTGTACGTTTCCGGAAAGGCTGAGAAAGACGTTAACGACGAGGGCGTAATGAATGCTTTGATTGAGCTCTTCGAGAGCTGTTATGTCGGCGAGAATGGATATCTTATCTACAGGACAGATGAGGCCGAAAGGACGATTCTTGCTTGGTATGGAACCTCGTTAAGAGCTTATGCGGAGGAAGACTTCGAAGAAGCCGACGTTGATTCTTTGCCTAACTACTATGATTTAAATCGAGTTGGTTTTGAAGATGTAGAATAATAACGCCAAGACTTGCCCCGTTTCGACGGGGCTTTTTCATGAAAAACCCCGCCTCTAGTGGCGGGGTGTATCGATGTTTTGACTAACGGTGTCTTTTTAGGAGTTCCTCAGTCGGGAGGTCGCTGGGGTTGCTCCCCGTCCACTTGACGAAAGCAACGATTTCGTCGTCATAGATACAACAACGTTCGTATTGGATGCGAATGAAGTGATGAGAATTGCAGTAACCGATTATACCGGCAGGAGATACGTTGTCTTTAAAGAGAAACTTTGCAACGAGGCTGACTGGAACATGCGGAAAAGCTTCGTTTAGTAGGTAATTGATGTAATCTGGATTCTCGCTCGCTTCTGTCCAAGAGTGAATGGGTTTAATTTTGCAGGTAGAGAGAATCGTTCTGACGCGCTTATCGTTAATAGTCACGACGTTTACAGGATTTTCTATGCTCAGTTCTTCTCTCTGTTCTCGACGTTTCTTCATGAGGAAGTTATGAACCTCTTTCTCGATGGCATCGAGCTGATAGAACTTGGTTCGTTTTTCAGCTTTTTCAACTACGGCTTTGAGGTCAATATAATACGAATATCGGTCAGTTTTTAGAGTTTTTCTTTGCCAGATTCTCCGTTGGATGATGGCGTTTTCTGCGTTTTGCGAGCTTAGCTCGGCATCAATATGACATTTTCGGAATAAGTATTCGACCTCGTTCCTGGATGAACCAGGAAGAGCCTTGGTTATGCCATCCACGCCATGAATGCCGATACTTCGGAGGAAACTTATAAACGAGCGGATTAGGTTCGATGATAAATTTCCCAGGTAGCTGGCTTCTGGAAAGGAGCCATAAGAGACGTTGTCGAGCTTGATAATTGTGTCGATTGACATTGTACCCCTCCTAACATCGATGATAAAATACTTGTCGTTCCCCAAACGACAGATTTTCAATTATAACATAAAAACTAGATATAGAAAACCCCGCTATGAAGCGGGGTGGGGAGGGGGGTTAATATCTGTGATAGTAGTTTTCAGGCGATTCAGGGTCAAAGATGGTGCCAATCTCGGTAAGGAAAAAGATTGGTGCTAAGACGACGCAGACTACGAGCAAAATAAGGGCAAATCCGCCCCAAGCCAAAAATGCTATTGCGTCAAAACAGAAGTTGGTGAACTTGCTCATAAATACCCCTCCTTAATGTACTTTTCTCCCCCCAGAGATGTTCTAATTATAGCACAATAAAACGCTAATGTCAATAATAACAGGGGTTTTGAGCAAAAAAATACCCCGCGGAGTGCGGGGCGGTGGGATTAGTCTAGTATACAGTATTCTTTTGTCTTCGGGGAAGTATAGGTGCGCGGGCTGCCGTCGGCGTTGACCATCACGGTCATTGAACTGCCTCCGTCTAGCTTGTGGAGCATATCTCCGGATTTGGTCTCGAGATACATTACTCTGGTTTCTCTGTCGACATGGATGGCGTATCTGTCGTCATCACAGATTGTCCAGAAGAAACTGCTGAAAGACTGGTTTTCGCTCATTGTTTTCCCTCCCTTGAATATAAAATCAGTTAGATGAGTGGAATGATGTTGTCCTTGATGAAGAAAATGACGAGCAGAAGTGGCGAAAGTAATACGATTAGTATTAAGCCGATGATGTCGAAGATTTTCTTTAGGACGGTCTTCAGAGCATTCATATTTTCCCTCCCCCATGTAAAGATTCATTGGACTAGACCAATACTTTAATTATAGCATAAACATGTTAAAAAGTCAAAAAATCGGTCTGGAGTGAACTCGGGCCTGATTTTGGATTATTTACTCTGCGTTTGTATAAGTATTAACTACGTCGTCTAAATCGTCTATGTTCTCTAGTAGTTTGCTTAGCTTTTCGGAATCTTCTTCGGAAATCGAGACTTTATTAGCAGCTATATAGGCTAGTTCGGCAGAAGTGACGGTGAGTCCAGCGTCTATAAGATTTTGACGAACTTTCATGAGGTCTTTGTCGGAGGTGATAATTTCGATACCATCTTCAACTTCTTCGGCATCCTCTGCGCCAGCATCAAGGGCCATCATGAGGGCATCTTCGGTTTTCTCGGAGATGACAATTTCGCCTTTGCGGGAGAATTGGAACATAACTGAGCCAGAGTCGGCGAAGCGACCACCGTTCTTTTCGACTGTGTGACGAACCTCTGGGAGAGTGCGGTTTTTATTGTCCGTGGCTACCTCGATAATGATACCTGTTCCGCCTGGGCCATAGGCTTCATACACCTCTTCAATAAGTGTGGCGGCAGATTTGTCGGCGACGCGCGCAATTGCGCGTTCGATGTTTGCCTTTGGCATGTTGGCAAGGCGGGCTTTTTCAAGGACCATCGCAAGGGATGGGTTCATGTTTGGGTCAGTTCCAGCGCGTGCAGCAATGGCGATTTGATTGCCGATTTTTGTAAAAAGAGCGCCTCGTTTCGCATCGACGACAGCTTTTTGGCGCTTGGTGGTGGCCCATTTGGAATGTCCAGACATGATTTTTCCTCTGTTAATTGATATTTATTCAGTTGGCTTCATTATAACACGGCAAGGGTTATTTGTAAAATATCAAAATATGTGTTATAATCGATGGAATTGTCTAGCTGAGTAGCTAGCGTATTTTATTAAAAAGAGGTGAGATTAATGTCCGAAGTAGCAACCATCGGTTCTTCCCTGCGCAAAACCTATGAACACCTTACACCGGAAATGCTCTCAAGAATCGCCCTTAATCAGGTGGTGAGAAAGGACAGTAAATGCCAGTCGCTCGGTGTCATCATTGACATTTTATCGAAAGACAGAGATATGCTTTATTATTTGGATGATAAAGTCGAGCAGCATGTCGGTAAGGACGAGGTCGCATTCTACAAGGCGCAACGCAGACAAGCTCTTAAGACGAGCAAAAAGTAATCCCCGCCTCTAATCAGAAACCCCGCTTCTAGGAGCGGGGCCTTTTTTAGTAGTTAGTTGCGCGGATTTCAAAGAATGATTGAGGGTGCGCACAGACTGGACAAATCTCGGGAGCGTTTTCGCCAACATAGATGTGTCCGCAGTTGCGACACTTCCAAACGGTAACCTTGTCACTCTTGAATACTACGTCGTTTTCTATATTCTCTCTGAGCTTAAGATAACGCGCTTCGTGCTCTTTTTCGATAGCGGCGACTTGCTCGAATTTTTCTGCGATTTCGTCATAGCCTTCTTCGCGAGCTTCTTCGGCAAATTTTTTGTACATATCAGTCCATTCAAAGTTTTCGCCGCTTGCGGCAGATGCGAGGTTGGTTTTAGTGTCGGCAACTGTTCCGTTGTTTAGGAGTTTATACCAGATCTTCGCATGTTCTTTTTCGTTCCCTGCAGTTTCGGTAAAGATATCGGCAATTTGTTCATAGCCATCTTTTTTGGCACGAGAGGCATAGTATTGATATTTCATGTGAGCTTGGGACTCGCCGGCAAAGGCGGCCTCAAGGTTTTTCCAAGTTTTGCTGTTCTTTTTTAATTCGGTCATAAAACTCCTTTTTTTCTAGTATAGCATATACCTTTTTCAAGGAAAAAGCCCCGCTTTTGGCGGGGCATGGTCGTCAAGGAGTAGAAAATGGGAGATAATAGGCCGACAAACGTTCTCTTAGGAAATTCCATGAGGTTATTGCGCGTTCGTGCGCAAACAGGTGGCTAATTACGGCTCTTAGGCTTGAGGTAGTTTCACCAACAATGTACTGCTTGTTCAAAACTTCACGCAAATTCAAGCGTGTGTTTTCTGAAACTGAATAATTAAATAAACCTTCTTTAACGTTGAGCGGGTCAGTTGAATCTTTCGGAAAACCAAAGTTTATAAAGGCCGGACGTAAATCAAGGGTATCTTTTCGGAAAAAAGATTCGCATTCTCGGCCTCCGTGTACCCTATCGTCTTTTACGATTTCCAGGTCTGGTAGGTAGTAAATAAGTTGATGTTCGTAATCGGATGCCTCTTTTTCTCTTCTTCGACTCGCGGAGAATAGAAGGATTGGTAGCTCAGATTCGTCTTCGAGGCGTTTGATTTGGTCCTCAATTTTTGTCAGGTCGCCATCTTGTTCTTCATGTAAGTTGAGTTTCACTTTAGCAAGTTGTTCAAGGTAGATGTAGTGGTAAATCTTGTGATTTTTCCAACTAGAATTTTGGATTTCTTCGGTTTTCGGGTTACTGTTGCCTTGTAAGACAGAAATCATTTTTATCACTCCTTTCAAAGAACGTCGCTTGAGGCGATTAAAAAATATAATAACATAAAAATAGTTTTACAGCAAGAAAAACCCCGCGACTGCGGGGTCTGTAAAGTGCATGGCTAAGGCCATGGTTCAGTGCGGAAGTAGAAGACTAGAGTTGCCTTTTTTTGATGGCTTCTTCGATTTTGGTTCGAGTGATTTCGTTTTGGTCTTCTATCTCCTTAAGGTAGAGATAGTTTTCCATCATGATTGCGTCTTTGTAAACTTCGTTGAGTTCGCAGGCAAGGTCGTGGTTGAATTCACCTTTCGTAAAACAATAACCTGAGTTGTTGATTGAGACGCGCGGAATAAGATGAATCGGGAAAATGACGAAGTTTAAAAAGTGTTCGTGGACCACTTTTACCCAGCTACTGTTCGTCGCGATTGGCTTTGCCATGTGTTCGTAGATTAGCATGATGCAATCACTGCTCATTGGCAAAGCGGTACACAGGGTATGTGCGGTCCCGTAAAGAGGTTCATTAGAAGTAAGAATACCAGTGTAGATTTCGGGGCTTTGGAGTTCAGCGGGAAACTCACCCAGATATTTTTCTCTGAAGAACTTTTTTGCGGCTTCTGGGAATCCAATTATGGGTACACCTTTGTGGTCGAGTGGAGCCTTCTTTGAGTGGTAAATTGATACCATTTTGGAGTGGCTAGGGCGTTCCACTAGGTCTTTATCCGTAATAGTGAAGTCTTCAGGGCGTTTTACGGCCCTTTGCGGAATCGAATCAAGGAGGCAGACACGTGAATCATCTCTTGTGGTGATTGACGCTGCCTCGAGGATGAACGAATCGCATTCTCTAAAGAAATTGTTCACAACATCTCTTCCTTTCTATAATGTTCTAGAACACGAGGCGCGTCTCTTTTGGTATTATAACAAAAAAATCGTTTGACGTAGATTTGGGCAAAAAATAAAGAGTCGCGGGCGCGACTCTTTATTTTGTGGAAGGTTTCTACATTCCTTCGAGGTCAGCTTCGGTTGGGCCTTCATCGACGTTGGTGAGAGGATTGACACCTGTACCAACTGGGATTTTGCGACCGATGATGACGTTCTCTTTGAGGCCATGCAAGTGGTCGACACGACCGTTGATAGCCGCATTGATAAGCACACGCGTGGTATCTTGGAAGGATGCTGCAGAGAGGAAGGAATCTGACCAAATGGAAACTTTGGTGATACCGAGGAGTAGGTGCTCGACGGTAGCAGGGGTTTTACCTTCAGCTTCGAGTTGTTTGTTCTCGTTCTCTACGGCAGAGCGACCAACAATGTCACCAGCGACAAACATAGAGTCGCCAGATTCTGTAATCATAACGCGGTTGAACATTTGGCGGATGATAACTTCGAAGTGTTTCGAAGAGATTTCGTGGCCTTGGGCTGCATAGACAGACATAACGTCGTTCATGATGTAGCGTTGTGTTGCTTCGGTTCCCTTGTATTTCAAGAGGTCTTGAAGGTTGAGAGAGCCAGCAGTGAGGCGGTCACCAGCGGTAACTTCGTCATCGGTTTTGACGACGAGCTCTGCCGTGTTTGGAATTTCGATTCGGACAGGAGCACCCGCATCGCCAACAAGTATAATAGCGCCGTCGACGAGTTGTGCGTTAGCATCGAATGGAGCAATGATTGGTTCGGCACCTTTAGGTTTGGAGGCAATAATATCACCAGCCTTGACTGAGGCTCCGTCTTTAACTTTCGCCTTGCGACCATCGAGCTCGATACGTTCAGTGTCTCCGCTCTTTGGAGTGATTGTAGCGATGAAGTGATTACCATCTTCGTGGACTTCGACGATACCATCGATTGGGGAAACCCAAGCTTGACCTTTTGGATTGCGGGCTTCGAGAAGCTCTTCGACACGAGGAAGACCTCGAGCAATAGCACCGGAACCTGCAACACCAGAACCGTGTTTGGTATCGAGGGTAAGCTGGGTACCTGGCTCACCAAGAGATTGAGCCGCAATGACGCCAACTGGCTGATTTGGCTTGACGAGTTCACGGGTTGCCATGTCGACACCGTAAGCTTTGCAAGGAACGCCATTGACTGCAGTTGTTGTGAGGACGGATTGAATCTTGACGAATTCGATTTTGTCATCGTTTGCGATTTGCTCTGCAATTTCTGGAGTGATGAACGCGTCAGCTTCGATGTAGCCTGGGACAGCTTCGGCGGTGTAGCGGCCGGAGATGCGGAACTTGAAGTCGATGCCAGTTTGTTCGGTTTCGTACTTGTAAACAGCGAATCCTGGGTCGTATGCTTCTTCGTCAGTAGTGAAGACGTCCTGAGCGACGTCGACAAGACGGCGAGTTAGATAACCGGAGTCAGCGGTACGGAGAGCCGTAGAGACCTGACCTTGACGAGCGCCTCGGGTCGCAATGAAGGACTCAAGTGTGTTCAAGCCTTGTTTGTAGGAGCTCTTTACTGGGAGCTCAATTTCGTTGTTGTTGATATCGACCATGATGCCAATTTCGGCAGAAGCAAGTTTGATGTTAGAAACGGAACCACGAGCACCGGAGTTAACCATAACAGCGATATCGGTGTCGAGGTCGGCCAATTTCTCCTTAAGGAAGGAAGAAATGCGGTCGTCGATGTCTCTCCAAGTTTTGACGGTAAGTTTCTTACGCTCTTCTTCAGTAAGGAGACCTTGGTTGAATTGGTCTTGAATTTGAGCGGTAGTTGCATCACCTTCGGCGATGAAGTCGTCGATTTCTGGGTAAGTTGGATAGTCGTCTTTTGCGGTAGAAACGGAGGCAATAGTCTCGTATTCGAACGCAAGATTTTTGACAGCGTCAGCGGTTTTAACGGTGACTTCCGGACCGTAAATATCGAAGATGTCGGCCATAACTTTCTTGAGTTGCTTCGACGTCTGAACGTTATTGTCGAACGGATAATCCTTTGGAAGGATTTCGTTGAAGATAACACGACCTAGGGTTGTATCGCGAATTTCGCGCTTAGAGAAGACGCGGATTGGAGTTTGGAGAGCGATGAGACCTTTGTCGTAAGCCATTTCAGCTTCATAAACAGAGGAGAAAGCGTGGGCTTTTTCAGTCTCGGTGCCTGGCTTGTTGTAAGTCAAGTAATAGATACCAAGGACGACGTCCTGATAAATAGCGAGGACTGGTGCGCCATCTGCTGGCTTTAAGAGGTTCTTAGTGGCAGACATAAGTTCGCGAGCTTCGGTCTGAGCGGCGTCTGATAGCGGTAGATGGACGGCCATTTGGTCACCGTCGTAGTCGGCGTTAAAGCCAGATGCGACGAGCGGGTGGAGTTGGATAGCTTTACCATCAATAAGCTTTGGTTGGAAAGCTTGGACGGACAATCTGTGAAGGGATGGAGCGCGGTTCAAAAGAACGTAGCGTCCTTGAATCACTTCGTCGAGAGCGTCCCAAACAACTGCTTCGCCGGCTTCAATCATGCGTTGAGCGGAGCGGATGTTGTTAGCATTGTCATGTCCGATGAGCCAGCTGATAACGAACGGCTTGAAGAGCTCGAGGGCCATTTGCTTCGGAAGACCACATTCGTTGAGCTTCAATTCAGGACCAACGACTATAACGGAACGACCAGAGTAGTCGACGCGTTTACCGAGGAGGTTTTGACGGAAGCGACCTTGCTTACCCTTGAGAAGGTCAGAAAGCGATTTGAGCTTTCTGCGACCGTTTTGAGTGGCTGCAGTGCGGTTTCCATGGGCGGCCGAGTTGTCAATGAGAGCGTCGACAGCCTCTTGGAGCATGCGCTTCTCGTTGCGGCAGATGACTTCTGGAGCATTGAGGTCGAGAAGCTTTTTCAAGCGGTTGTTACGGTTGATAACGCGACGATAAAGGTCGTTTAGGTCGGATGTCGCGAAACGTCCACCAGGAAGTGCAATCATTGGGCGTAAATCTGGAGGAATAACTGGGATAACAGTTAGAACCAAATCGTTTGGCTTGATGCCGGCGGATTGCATACCCTCGAGGGTCTTAAGGCGTTTGATGATTTTCTTAGCCTTTTGGCCTTTGGCAGTTTCAGATTCTTCTTTCAATGTGTTAATTAGAAGGTCGAGGTCGATTTCGTCAAGAAGTTTCTTGATAGCGGTTGCACCCATGTCGACTTCAATGAGGTCTTCGTAGCCTTCTGGAAGGTTACGATAATCGTTCTCGGCAATGACTGCTCCTTTGTGGAAGCCTTCAAGGAAGTTTTTGCGTTTGATGTAGTCGATATCGAGGTCTTCGAGCTCTTTGGTGCGAGCTTCAGCGAGAGCTTTAACGTCGGCACCTTCGGCTTCACTCTCCTTGTCGTAGCGAATTTTAATAGCTTCGCGAGCGGCTTCTGTTTGAGCTTCGAGGTCAGCAAGGGTTTTTTCGATTTCTTCATCTTTCGCATCTGTGATGAGATAAGTTGCAAAGTAGATGACTTTTTCAATGTTCTTAACGGTAAGGTCGAGAAGGATTGAAAGTGCGGATGGGGTACCACGCATGAACCAGATATGTGTAACTGGAGCAGCAAGGGTAATGTGTCCCATGCGTTCACGGCGAGTAATGCTCTTCGTAACAAGGTTACCTTCCTTATCGACTGCTGCTTCGCGAGAACGAACGCCTTTGAGCTTTGCATCGTGTGGATTAATATCTTTTACCGGTCCGAAAATTCTTTCGCAGAACAAGCCATCGCGTTCTGGTTTTTGGGTGCGGTAGTTAATGGTTTCTGGTTTGGTGACTTCGCCGTAGCTCCAGTTAAGGATGTCGGCGCTTGAGGCGACACTCAAACGAATTGAGTCGAAATCGCTTGCACTAATGTAGTTATCTGCCCAAGCCATATTAGAACTCCTCTCCGAGGTCAACGGTTCCATCGTCGTCGCCCTCTGTTATTTGGATACCCTCCTCATCGAGAGAAGCTTTCCCTTCCTCGGAATCGAGGTCAGTGATAGAAGGTTCGGTTTCTTCTCTATGTTGAGCGTATATTTGTTGATCGTCTTTTTCTTTTTCAATTTCGCGTGAGGTTTCTTCAATGACGTCGGAAGCATCAGACATTTCACCGTGGTCGAGAAGGTCGACTTTAAGGCCTAGACCTTGAAGTTCTTTAACGAGAACGTTGAAGCCTTCTGGAAGTTTTGGCCCTTCAATTGGTTCGTGTTTGATGATTGCTTCGTAAGCTTTCGCACGGCCATAAACATCATCGGATTTGATAGTAAGCATCTCTTGAAGCGTGGTAGCTGCACCGTAGGCTTCAAGTGCCCACACCTCCATTTCTCCGAAGCGCTGACCACCGTTTTGTGCTTTACCGCCGAGTGGCTGTTGAGTGACCATTGTGTATGGACCTGTCGAGCGAGCGTGGATTTTGTCTTCAACCATGTGGTGGAGTTTAATCATGTGCATGACGCCAACAGATGTGCGTTCGTTGAATGGTTCGCCGGTTAGACCGTCGTAGAGTTGGACACGGCCATCTTCGTCGAATCCAGCTTTCTTAAGCTCTTTAGAGATAGTGTCGCTTGGTACGCCGTTGAAAGATGGGGTTGCGACTTTGTATCCAAGTGCGCGAGCAGCCATGCCAAGGTGAGTCTCGAAGAGCTGACCGAGGTTCATACGGCTTGGAACGCCCATTGGGCTTAGAAGAATATCGATAGGAGTACCATCGGCCATGAATGGCATATCTTCGACTGGAAGGATGCGGGAGACCACGCCTTTGTTACCGTGACGGCCAGCGAGCTTATCGCCGACGTCGATTTTGCGCATTTCGGCGACATAAATCTTGATTTGCATGATAACACCGGCTTTGAGGTCGTGACCTTGTTCGCGGGTGTAGATGCGCACACCGATAACTTTACCAGTTCCACCGTTCATGCGGACAGATGTATCGCGGACGTCTTTGGCTTTTTCGCCGAAGATGGCGCGGAGAAGTCTTTCTTCGGAGCTGAGCTCTTGTTCGCCTTTTGGAGTAATTTTACCGACGAGGATGTCGCCAGAAGAAACTTCGCTACCGACGGTTACGATGCCATCTTCGCCAAGGTGACGGAGAGAATGTTCGCTAACGTTTGGAATATCACGAGTGATTTGTTCTGGACCAAGTTTGGTTTCACGAACTTCGACATCGTAATCTTTGATGTTAATCGAGGTGAGCTCATCGTCTTGTACGAGGCGAGAAGAGATGACGATAGCGTCATCCATGTTGTAGCCACGCCATGGCATGAAGGCAACGAGGAGGTCTTTACCAAGAGCAAGCTCGCCGTCAGTAACAGAGGCGCCTTCGGCTAAGACATCGCCTTGTTTGACTTTTTGGCCACGGACAACTTTGACGCGCATATTGTAACAGCGGTCGTCGTTGTTTTTTTCGAAGTGGGTAAGTTTGTATTCTTTTTCGGATTTGTCGGCGTATTTAACGATGACAGAGACGCCATCAGCTTTCTTTACTTCACCGTCACCTTCAGCAAAGATGACTTGAGAAAGATTTTTGGCGACTTCTTTCTCGATACCGGTACCGACGACTGGAGCATCAGTATGAAGTAGAGGGACTGCTTGTTTCTGCATGGCGCAGGCCATGAGAGAGCGGTCGACGCGGTTCTTTTCTACGAATGGAATGAGGGATGCGGACACACCAAGAATTTCCTTGTGCGCGGCATCAACGTGAGTAACGCGGCTAGATTCGACTTGAGCTGGGGTACCGTGGACACGAGCAGAAACGTAAGTGTCAACGAATTTACCAGACTTGTCTAGTTTAACAGATGCGTCAGCAATAATCATCGAGTCTTCGGCGGAAGCGTCGACGTAAACGACTTTGTTGGTGACTTTGCCGTCTTTCACGACGCGATACGGTGCTTCGATGAAGCCGTATTCGTTGATACGGGCGTAAGTTGCAAGGTTAAGCACGAGACCGACGTTGCCACCTTCTGGGGTCTCGACCGTACAAATACGGCCGTAATGAGTTGGGTGCGCATCGCGGACATCGAAGCCTGCGCGTTCACGGGTGAGACCACCAGGACCCATAGAGCTTAGACGGCGTTTGTGTGAAAGCTCGGAGAATGGGTTGGTTTCATCCATGAGCTGAGAGAGCTGAGATGAAGCGAAGAATTCTTTAACAGCGGCAACGACTGGGCGAGAGTTGAGAAGTTGTGAAGGAGTGACTTCTTCTGGGTTAGCCATGGACATGCGGTCAAGAATGTTCCTTTGTAAACGGAGCATGCCAAGGCGGAATTGACGTTGAACGAGTTCACCGACAAGTTTGATGCGGCGGTTTGCTAGAGAGTCGATATCGTCGGCTGGCTCTTGGGTAATATTCAGACGGATGATTTCGCTGATGATAGCGATGAGGTCTTCCATTTGAAGGGTGCGGTGTTCGCTGTCGTTTGGCGTATCGAAACCAAGTCTTTGATTGATTTTGAAACGGCCAACACGAGAGTAGTCGTAGCGTTTATAATCGTGGAAAGTGCGCTCAATCATGTCTTTCGCATTTTCGACGGTTGCCAGGTCTCCTGGGCGTAGACGACGATAAACTTCAATAAGGGCTTCAGATTGACCGCGAGAGGTATCTTTATCGATTGTTGAAATAATATATTGCATTCCTTCCTCATCTAGGTGAGCGAACTTCGCTTCGATGTCGCTGTTCTTGGAAATACCAAGAGCGCGGAGAAGGGTAGTAACTGGGATTTTACGACGGCGGTCGATTTTGACATAGATGGCACCGTTCTGAGCGGTTTCGAATTCGAGCCATGCGCCACGACCTGGGATAACCTTAGCGCCGTAGTAGTTTCGCTCGCCAATTTGGTCAGCGGTGAAGAAAACACCTGCTGAGCGGATGAGTTGAGAGACGATAACGCGTTCGGTTCCGTTGATAATGAACGTTGCGCGGTCAGTCATCCATGGGTAGTTACCAAAGAAGATATCTTGTTCTTTCTTCTCACCGGTGACTTTGTTTTCTAGTTCGACCTTTACATGAAGCGGTGCTTCATAAGTTGTGAGGTTGTATTTGGCTTCGTCAACTGTCTCGGATGGAGCTTTAAATTCGTAGTCTTTAAAGCGAAGCGCGAGTTTTTGTCGAGTATAATCCTCGATAGGATTGAGCTCTGTAAAAACTTCGCGAAGACCCGATTTGACGAAATCTTCCCAAGAATCTTTTTGGTGGGCAATAAGATCTGGGATAGGGAGAGCTTGGTCGCCTTCAGTGAAGAACTTGCGACCAGAATCGGTTGTAGATTTCACGAAATTCCTTTTCTCTACATTAAGTTTTATATACCCTTACAGGGACATAAACCCGTTTTTTCGGGATAAATCGAGCATGCATGATTTAGCCCAGTTATGCGGATTGATGTAATCTTTAGCGCCGAAGATTACTGCCAATTTTTCTAGCTCGTGAGTCGCCAACTGTGAGCTAGTTACAAAAAAATTTGGCAAACTGCTTCTTAATTTATCATATTAACGCATTTTTAGTGAAATGGCAAGGGGGTATTTGGCGTATTTTGACCGTTCTAAACAAAAAACAGCTCCCTTGTGGGAGCTGGTTGGTATATTAGATATCTAGGTCGTCGAGGTCTTCGAGTTCACGGCGAGTTTTATCGGCGAGTTCAGAAGTATCCTCTGATTCTTCGGACTCTGCTTCTTCTGCTTCGTCTTTAGTGACCTCGGCAGGTTTACTGGAGGCTTTTTCTCCGCCTTCATCACTGTCTGTGTTGACGATTTTGAGGTTGTAACGAGCGTCGTTTTTGGTGCCAAGAGCACGGAGCAAGGTGCGAATCGATTGTGCGGTTGCACCGCGTTTGCCGATGACGCGACCAACATCTTCTGGGTCTACAGAAAGGGATAGAAGGACGCCTTTTTCGTCGATTTTGCGTTCGACGGCAACTTTTTCAGGATTGTTCACGAGGGTTTTGACGATATATTCGACAAATTGTTGGTCAATGGTAGCCATTGTTTTCTCCATATTAAGGTTATAAGTATATATTATCACAAAATAAGCAAAAATGGAAAACCCCGCGATTCTCGCGGGGCGATAGGTTATTCGACAGTTACTTCTTCGATGATTATGTCGGAGTCGCCTGAATCCGTGTATCTGACGGATTCTTCAGGTTCTTCAGTTTCTTCAGTGTTTGTTTCGTCCTCTTCTAGGGGTAGAAAGCCCATTCCCGGAGCAAGTTCTTCCGCTAAGGCGGATGTAAGAGTATAAACGCGGGATTGGCTGGCGTAGAACTCAATTTTTTCATTTTTGAGAGCCTCGATATTTGTTTCGAGCTCTGCTTCACGGGTCGCGAGATCGGTAGCACGTTTCTCGAGCTTCCGCTCTCTTGTTGCGACTTCTTCCTCATGTTTTCTAACCGCTTCAGCTGCATTAATAAAATCAAGCTCCTTTTGTTTCGCGGTTTCCTCGCGTTCGGTGGCGCGTGCGATTGCGGCATCGAGAGTGCTCTGGCGGCTAGTGTCGAGGAACCCGAAGAGGATGAGACATCCTCCGATAATGAGGACTAAGAGAACAACCGAGATGATAACCTGCTGTTTGTCGAATTGTTTGCGGGGTCTGGGGGACACGTCGGGCTGAATTGGATTCTTAGACATGGATAACCCTCCCTTCGTCAGTTCGAATAACCTGTTTCGCATTATATAATATAGTTGATTTTTTTGCAACAAAAAAGCCTCGGTTGAACGAGGCTTTTATGGTTTTACTCTGCAGGAGTTTCCTCAGTAGGCGTTTCACCTGCTGGGGCTTCTTCGGCAGGAGCGTCTTTAGATTGGTTTTTGCGAAGCTTGTCAGCATGTTTAGCCTTAGACTGTTTTGCTGGAGCTTTCTTATACCAAGATGGAAGTTTAACCTTGTTCTTTTCAAGAATGTAAGCGACGCGGCTCGAAGGTTGTGCGCCGTTCTTGAGATAGAACTCAATTTTTTCCTTGTCGAGGACAAGGTTTTTGGTTTCTGGGTTATAATTGCCGACCTCGGCCACAACGCGCCCAGAAAGAGGGTGACGCTGGGATTCTTGGACGACTATCCTGTACACGGGGTTGTGTGTACGGCCATTACGTTGCATGCGAATCGCTAGCATTGGATTTTCTCCTTAATTTATTAGTTTTTTTATTTTACACCATTTTTTAGTTTTTGGCAAGAAAAACCCGGGGGTTTATTCCCGGGCCTTGGCTCTTAAGAGCCGTTTCTTTCTTGCATCAAGATAATTGCTGAATTCTTCCTCTAAATCATAGGGGGAGAGGAATTCGATGTCGGCATCGGACTTTTTCAGCTGGCGCCTGGCGATTGTGCGAAAGCGCTCTCTGCGTAGCTTGGCCGTTTCCATATCCCATGTGCCGTTCTTCCCTACTACGCAGAGCATATTAAGCAAGTTTCTGCCGTCGGAATCCTCTTTTGTGAGAGGTTTTCCAAGCTCCTTAGTCCAGAAGCGAACGTTTTCGAATGCGAATTTGCACTGAGTGCGCGCATCGGAGATTTTGCTGGAGAGCACATCTCTGCTTCCGTTATGCTTTTCCATGAATACTCTGATGGAATCTGGACTCGGAGCGGTTTCGTCGAGGTCTAAGCTCAACTTGTAATGCATGAAGAAGTTTCCAACCTCATTTGTCAATTTCTTGACTGCTTGATAATAGGTCCGAACCTGAGTAGGCAAAACTGTTTTTGCCTCAGATTTTTCTACGACTGGTGCTTCCTGCTTTTTCGTAGCTGTCTTTTTGGAGCTAGCGAGAATGACGTGTCGGCTATCTTGATACTGGGTGTAAAGTTCGCTCATTTTCGACATATTAACTCCCTCCCTTATCGTCGAAAAGATATCTTAATTATATCATAAAACTCTCATTTTTACAATAGCGCCATTGGTGAAAAATAGAGGGTAAAACCAAAAAACCACCCCGATTGGTGTGGATTTTTGAACATATAAGCTCTCAACTTTTATGTGTAAGCTGACTCGCAGTTAGCTTGTTCAAAAGAACTACTTTTAGTATAAGCGAAATGACAGCCCGTGTCAAGATTTTTTTGAACTTTTATTTAAATTTGCTTTGATTTTCTTGATGCCTTCTCTAGCGGCTTCGGTTTGAGCGTCTTGCTTTGAATGGCCTACGCCAACGCCGTAAATGTTTTTACCGATATAGACAGCAACCGTGAAGGTCTTATCGTGGTCGGGACCTTCGTCTTTAATTGTGCGGTAAGTTGGGGTTTCACCAGACTGTTTTTGAGCGAGCTCTTGGAAGTAAGATTTGGCATCGCGCCAGGAATCACTTTCAATAATCTCTTCGGTTTTCGAGAGGATATGCTTTTCGATGAACTTCTTTGCCTCTTCGTAACCTTGGTCTAGATAAATAGCTCCGATTACGGCTTCAAAACAATCTGCCATGATGACTGCATGAGCGCGCTCTGTGCCCATTTTTTCTCCGTGGGAGAGTCTGACTAGCGGAGCGTATCCGAGCTTAATGCCAGCTTCGCCGATTGACTCGGTGCGAACAAGAGCAGCTCGCCATGCTGTCATGATGCCTTCAGGTTCGTTGTAATTGCGGAAAAGGAAGTCTGAACTGACAAGTTCGAGAACAGCATCGCCTAAATACTCGAGACGTTCATTATGTTCGACGGCGCTCTGACGATGCTCGTTAACATAGCTTCTATGAGTTAAGGCGGTAATTAAAAGATTGATATCATTGAATTCAAAGCCAAGTTTTTCCTTGGCAAAGTTTTGATAATCCTGTGGATTCATTTGTTTTAGTAGTCTCCTGAACGGATTTTTTTCTTTGCGATGAGCATGAGCTTTTCAATGTCTTCGTATTCTATCGCGTCAAGTGCGTCGGCGAAACGGAACCATTTAATGCCGTTCATCCATTTTTCCTTGGTTGGTGTTTCGCGTGGGTCAAGTGAGTGGACGAGATATATTTGAGTTGTCATCAAGACAAGCTTGTCGAGACGGCGATATTTAAAGTGAATTTTTCCAAGCCAACACAAGGTATTGATATGGAAAAGTCCGGCTTCCTCGCCGATTTCGCGAATCGCGGTTTGTTTTGCGGTTTCTCCTGGTTCGATGTGTCCTTTTGGAATGGTCCAGCGATTTTTGCTATCCTGGATTAGAAGGATTTCAATATCTTTTCTGTCTCTCGATAAACGAAAAACTATACCGCCTGCGGTCGGTTCGCGAACGATTTCTTGAATGACTGGTTTTCTACGAAAAACAGTTTCTTTAAATTTGTCAATTGGGGAAGGTTTATATTGCTTCGGAAGTGCTTCCGGAATTTTGAGGTTAGTTCCCTTCCTCTTCACTGGTTGGCGCACCGGTTTCGGATTCGTCTGCGGACGCCTTGTCGGACGTTTTTGCGTTTCCATTGTTTTCTTTCGGCTCATCAGGTTCTAGGCCGAGTTGTTTGTATACTGTTCCTAGGACACCATTGATGAATTTTGATGAGTTTTCCGACCCAAAGGCCTTGGCTAATTCAACTGCTTCGTTGATAGCGACTTTTGGTGGGACTTTGTCGTTAGTATATTTTAGTTCGTAGAGGCCGATACGAAGAATATTTCTATCGATGGCGGCGATGCTACTGATTGGCCATTCTGGCGCAAGCGGAGTTAAATCCGCATCCAAGCTTTCGGTTTTTTTGACTACATTGCGGGAAAGTTCATAAACAAACTCGGTGTCACCGATAGCTTTTTCATATGGGATGATGTTTTTTGCGACAATATGGTCAATGTCGGCGCTGGCGTCGCCCGCCTTGCTTCGGAACTCATATTCATACAAGCTCTGAAGCGATATGATTCTGCCTAAATGCCGATTTGAAGCCATTAGTCCTTCTTTGCTTTAGATTTCTTAGCAAGCTTTGCTTTTGTTGCAGCTTTCTTTGCAGCTTTCACGGAAGTCGTTTTTGCTGGTTTGACAGTTTTAACTTTGACGCGAGGAGTCTGCTTTTTGGTTTCGAAAGCTTTTACTGGGGAAATCTTATTAACAGCCCTAGCTAGGTCGAGGCGGATGTGACTCCTGCGAAGACCAGTCTTGCGTGGGCTACTCTGTTTTTTAGGTTCAGGCATGATGCTCCTTTAATAATAGATACTTTGGTTAATAATAGCACGATTCTGTGATAATAGCAAGGAGTCTTTGAGTTCAAAAAACTCTTTTCAAAAACAGGGGTTTTGAGCAATATGGTTATGGAATTAGGCTACAATGTTTAAGAGTTTTGCTTTTTTGACAAAGATGGTTTTCTTTGGTGTAGTGACGAACTTTTTGACGTTTTCGTTTTTGAGCGCAAGTGCAGTGATTTTTTCTTCGTTATCGAGTTCTTCGGCTGGGAGGTCAAGTTTAGCACGAAGCTTTCCGTTGACTTGGACGATAATTTGGACGGTTTCAGACGTTAGATGTTTTTCTTCGAAGACTGGCCAATCGTCGTTGGCACTGAGTTGTTCTAGCATTTCGCTGGCGAGATGAGGTGCGAACGGCTTTAGGAGTTTTGAGAGTACGACGAGGTCTTCTTTGGAGGCTCCGACTTTGTAGAGTTCGTTGACGTATTCCATTAATGCAGAGATGGCAGTATTGAATGAAGCGCGGTCGATATCCTCGGTGACTTTTTTGATGGTTCTGTGGCGGAGATTGTCGTTCTTTGTGTCGGTTAATTCGGTTTCGAAACACAGGGTCCAGCATCTATTGAGGAAGCGGTAAACACCGCCGACTGAGCGCGGGTTCCAAGTTGCGTCTTGGTCATATGGACCGATAAACATTTCATATGTGCGGAGCGTATCGGCACCATAACCATCGTTGATTACGTCGAGAGGGTCGACAACATTGCCTTTTGATTTGCTCATCTTCTTTCCGTCTGGAGCATTAATATAGCCGTTGTAAAGAAGTTTTGTGATTGGCTCGCGGAATGGGAGTTTTCCTTCGTCGGCGAAGAATTTACACCAAAAACGGATGTATAGGAGATGAGCCACGGCGTGGTCGCCGCCACAGTAAATATCGAGTGGGGACCAATAAGCGATTTTCTTTGGGTCCCAGGCATGCGCTGAATCGTGTGGAGAAGCATAGCGCCAAAGATACCAAGAGGAACAAGCGTATCCATCAAGTGTGTCGGTTTCGCGACTCATTTCTTCCCCATCGATTGTAACTTTAAGCCAGTCGGTTGCTTTTGCGAGCGCCGAGCGACCAGAATTGTCTGGTTTGTAGTCTTCGATTTCTGGAATTATAACAGGAAGTTGCTCTTCTGGAATAGGGTGAGTATTGCCATCTTTGTCGTAGGCGATTGGAATTGGGCATCCCCAATAGCGTTGGCGAGAGATGAGCCAGTCGCGCATACGATAGGTGGTTTTTGGTGTTCCGAAAGGTTTTTCTGGAACTTTTGATATTTCGACGATAGGGAGGTCGAATTTTTCGGCAAATTCACGGTCGCGTTCATCGCCAGCTGGAACCGCCATGATGGCTCCGGTCCCGTAGCCGATGAGAACGTAGTCGGCAACCCAAATTGGAATCTTTTCTTTTGTCGCAGGATTTATTGCGTAAGAACCAGTAAAGACACCTGTCTTTTCTTTATTTTCTTGGCGTTCGATTTCGCTTTTCTTGAGGGCGTTCTTGCAGTATTCTTCGACGGCGGATTTCGTTTTGTCGGTAACGATGTTTTTTATTAGAGGGTGTTCTGGAGCAAGAACTAGGAAAGTTGCACCAAAGATGGTGTCTGGGCGAGTCGTAAATACAGTTATTTCTTCTTTAGAATCGACAATTCCGAAATCGATTTCTGCGCCTTCGGAACGGCCAATCCAGTTTTTCTGCATGGTTTTAATTTTGTCTGGCCAGTCGAGAGAATCGACATCGTCGAGTAGTTCGTCGGCATATTCGGTGATTTTGAAGAACCATTGTTTCATTTTCTTCTTTTCTACTTCTGAGCCGCATCGCCAGCAGTGGCCATTTTCAACCTGCTCATTTGCGAGCACGGTCTGGTCGACCGGGCACCACCATTGGTAGGATTCTTTTTGATAGGCAAGGCCTTTTTTGTAGAGTTGAAGGAAGCACCACTGGGTCCACTTGTAGTATTCAGGCGATGAAGTATTGATTTCTCTGCTCCAATCAATAGCAAAGCCGAGTTTTTTTAACTGATTGCGGAAATTAGAGACGTTGGTGTCGGTGGCGACCTTAGGAGAAACACCGGTCTTGATGGCGTAGTTCTCAGCAGGAAGACCAAAGGTATCATATCCAAATGGGCGAAGAACGTTATAACCTTTTTGAGAATAATATCTGGCAAGAACATCAACAATAGTAAAGTTGCGGACATGACCGACATGCAATCCGGCTCCGGATGGGTACGGGAACATTTCAGCGAGGAACTTTTTGGGTTTAGGGGATGATTCGTCTACTTCGAAAGCACGAGAATCTTCCCAAATTTTTTGCCATTTGGCTTCAATTGCTAAGGGGTTATAACGATTCATGTGGTATATTATAACACATTTAGGTCGCCCTGGCGGATGATAACTGGGGTTTTACCAGTGAGGTCGACGACTGTGGAAGGAAGTTTGCCTTCTAGGGTGCGGCCTTTGACGATTAAGTCGACCTTTGGAAGGGTATTTGCGACTTCGTCTGAAGAAATAGCTGGTTGGTTACCGCGAGGGTTAGCTGAGGTGAGCAGTAATGGGCCAGTTTCGAGTAGGATAGCGGAGAAAAGCGGGGATGCTGGAATGCGGATTCCTACGGTCGTAAAATGGTCAAAGTATGGGTGGGAGAATTCGGGGTTTTTATTAAGGATGAGGGTGATTTCTCCAGGTATGTACTTAGCGATGTATTCGCGCGCAAGTTTATCTACGGTTGCGTATTTTTGGATGTCGGTTTTCGACTCAGGGACGAGCGTGAAGATTTTGCCGGAATTCAAGTCGCGACGCTTCAAATAAATGAGTTTCTCGAGAGCGGAGGCGGAGTTGAAGGCGATTGCTAAGCCATAGACGGTTTCGGTTGGGAGTGCGACGACTTGTCCAGATTTCAGACTTTTAATGATTTCGGAAGTGTGTTCTGCAGAAGTTTGAATCATAGTTAAAACTATTGTATCATATTTTTCATGGATTTGATTTTGGTTTTACATAATATTCGCTCGACGCATAATGTTGGCTCGATTCTTCGTACTGCGGATGGCATTGGCGCAAAGAAGGTAATCTTTTCTGGGTACACTCCGAGGATAAATGATAAGCGTGTTTTACCGCATCTTAGGGAGAAATTGAATAAGCAAATCGAAAAGACAGCTCTTGGTGCAGATAAGTTTGTTGAAAATTATGCATGCGATGATATTAAGAGCGAGCTTGTGAAGTATAAAAAAGACGGTTTTACGATTGTTGGACTGGATAATAATTTAAGTACAGAAAAACCGGTTCTACAGACGAATTTTGAAAATTTGTCGCAAAATCGCTCCGCGCTTCATTCGCGGGTTGTTCTGATTCTTGGCGAAGAAGTTGAAGGGATTGATTGTGCCCTCTATGATATGATTGATTTGTTCCTAGAGATACCTATGAGAGGTCAAAAAGAATCATTTAATGTTTCGGTTGCGACTGGAATAGCTGGGTTTTATTTAACTACTCTGTAGTTGGCGAATCGCTTGGGACCGGTACAACGCTAGCCTCAGGTTCTGTGTTGGTGTTGGCCTGATTTTGTGTATCGTCAGTATTTGTGTTTGGAGTAGTTTGGTCTGTTGAAGTGTTGTCTGTCGGGAGGTCAGTTACTGGCGTTACGTCGTCTGGATTAACAACTACGCCCTCAGGGGTAGTTTGCGGGGTATCGTCAACTGGAACTACTGTTGAAGAATCATTCGGGTTTTGCGCTGGAGGATTTGAGGATGGCGAGTTGAATAGAACGAAATAAACGACTACGCCACCAACGACAAGAAGAAGTACGATTGCAAGAAGAATAATGGTTGTTTTGCTCATTTTTTTCTTCTGCGGCTTTGCCTCTGCGAAGGCACTTTTTGGCATCGCGACTGGCGATTCGGTTGCGGCGACAGCCAGGATGTCTGGTGTTGGTTCAGGAATACCCGATGCAATTGGCGTAACAATGTTTGGATTCATTTCTGGAGCCGGCTCAGCCGGAGTTTGCTCAATGCCGGAATTATCAGCAGCTGGAACTTCTGGGGCAGGTCCAGCTACTTGAGCTTCTGGGGTTGGTTCAGAAGTTGGGATAACCGATTCTGACGCCGGAGTTGGCTCCGTGGTTGGTTCGGGAGCGATTGGCGCCGGCTCAGGAATAGGCTCTGCCGCTGGAGCAGGCGCGGGTTCTGGTGCAGGTGCAGGTTCAGGAGCTGGAGTGGGTTCTGCGGCTGGTGCCGGTGCTGGCGTTGGTGCTGGAGCTGGAGCTGGCTCTGGCGCGGGGGTTGGTTCGGGAGCGATTGGCGCCGGCTCAGGAATAGGCTCTGCCGCTGGAGCAGGCGCGGGTTCTGGTGCAGGTGCAGGTTCAGGAGCTGGAGTGGGTTCTGCGGCTGGTGCCGGTGCTGGCGTTGGTGCTGGAGCTGGAGCTGGTGTTGGCTCTGGCGCGGGGGTTGGTGGGGTTGGTTGAGTTGGCTCCATTATTTCTTCTCCGTATTAGTGTTATCAACTAAATCGTTTGTCTCTTTTGATTCGACAACGGGGTGCTTCTCTTGGAATTCGTAGAGGCCAAATTCGGTCTTTTTGAAGACATAGCGATATTGTGAGTAATTTTGAAAGTTCTCTGCGGTAATGGTTACGTCAGAGGAAACTGCGGTTTTGCAGTTTGTTGTGTCTTCTCCGTCGGTGATCGAGTTAATGCAGTTCGTGACGTCCGTGCTCGGTTCCGCTGAATTGTAATAAATGTATTCATCTTCTCCAATCTTCTGGTAGGTTTTGGAAACGACATAGAAGGTTGGAATATCTTTGTGAAGTTCGACGAATAGTTTATCAACTTCTGCAAGGAGCTTTTCGTCAGTCAAAGGAATCTCGGCGCTAGGCTCCGCTTTCTTTTCAGTAGGGGTTTGTTCAGAAGTCTCTGGGGATTTCTTGAACAGATTTGGGAATGGATTATCGATGATGTTCTGCTCAACAAGAACGCAAACTAGGACAGCAGCAACTGCGAGGATGAACAAGATGATAAGGAAGTTGCGGAAGCCATGATGACGTTTCTTTGCTGGTTCGGTTGAAAGAGGCTCAGTATAATCGCCTGATTCTTCCTCGGCATTTAAACGACTAAGAGCTGCTTCGACTTCTGGTGAATACTTAGGGGTATTCGAAACTGGTTGCTCTGTTTCCTCATCCATTGAAAGAATCATTGGCTCTTCGTGATTGATTTCGATGGGTTCAGCTTTAGAGTCGTCAGCTTTTTCTACGGGCACATCCTGCTCTTCTAGTTTTTCTTCCTCATGTTTTTCTTCGTGATTCCCTTCTTCGTGAGACTCTTCTGATTCGTGTCTTTCTTCAATTTGTTTGTCATTTTCTTCGGGCTCTGGAGTGTAATCGGAGACTTCCGATTCGCTTTCTTCGCGCTCTTCATCTTCGTTTTGTTCGTCAAGATTCTCTTGAAGCTCTTCTACTGGAGAATCCTCATGATGCTCTTCGTTATGCTCGCCTTCATCATGATGTTCCTCATGATTCTCTTCGGCAGGACGATTCTCTTCATTTATATCAGTGTCTTGAGGCTCTTCTGGAGCTTCGTGATTTTCGGCTTCGCGAGGGCCGGTATTGTTCGCGATGTTTTGAGATAAATTACGTAATTTTTCTTCCATGGTTATTAATATTTTAGCATAAAAACTTTGGAAGTGGTATAATGATTTTTATGAAACGTGTGGAGGAGGAAAAAGAGATTGTTTTGAAGCCTAGCGACTTTGTGCATCTTCATAACCATACTCATTATTCTTTGCTTGATGGTCTTACGAAAATACCCGAACTTGTAACTTTTGTTAAAGAACATGGCATGGAGGCTGTTGCCGTTACGGACCACGGAACGATGTCGGGTTTGGTTGAACTTTATAAAACTTGTAAAGATAACGGCATAAAGCCTATTTTGGGTCTTGAGGCGTATGTGGCCGCTAGAAATCTTGAGGACCGCGACCCCGCACACGATAAACAAAGATTCCATATAACCTTGCTCGCTATGAACGACAAGGGATTTGAGAATCTTTGCCGTTTGATGAGCAATGCTGAGATTAATGGTAAGTATTACAAACCGCGTACTGACCATAAAGACATGGAAAAATATAGTGAGGGGATTATTTGTCTTTCTGGTTGTGCTGGGTCTGAGATTTCTGAAGCGTTGCGCGCAGGTGACGAGAAACGCGCTATTGAGCTGATTGAATGGCACAAGAAAGTTTACGGGGATAGATTCTATCTTGAAATGCAGGACCATGGTCACCCTGATTCTCCGACACATTGGAAAGAACAAGAGATGATTAACAACTGGCACATGGCACATGCCAAGGAGCTAGGTGTACCGCTGGTTGTAACTTGTGATGCTCACTATCTCAAACACGAAGACCAAGATGCTCATGAAGTGTTGCTTTGCGTGGGCACGGGCTCTAATCTTTCCGACACAAACAGAATGAGCTTGAAAGAATTCCAGCTTCATGTTATCCCGCCAGAAGAAATCATTAAAAGATGGGGCAAAACATGCCCCGAAGCGGTGCTCAACACGAAAAAAATTGCAGATAGGTGTAACGTTGAACTTCAACTTGGTAGAATTTTGATTCCGAAGTTTCCTGTTCCCGATGGAGAGACTGATAAAACCTATCTTGACAAGTTAGTTTTTCGTGGTCTCGCCTTTCGGTATGGCGGAAAAACTGAAGAAGAAGCAAGCAAGTTGAGCATTTCGGAATGTCGGAAAATTTTGGAGAAAGTCGATAAAGAACGTGACGATTTGCATAAGTTACTTCCGCGTATCGATTATGAGTTATCGGTCGTTGATAAGATGGGCTATAACGGTTACTTCTTGATTGTCTGGGACTTCATTAACTGGGGTAAGAAAAAAGGTATTATTTACGGGCCGGGACGTGGTTCAGCTGCTGGTGCCTTGCTTGCTTATGCTCTCCGCATTACGGAGCTTGACCCGATGAAGTATGATTTGCTCTTCGAGCGCTTCCTTAACCCAGACCGTATTTCCATGCCAGATATCGATACGGACATTCAGGATACTAGACGTGACGAAGTGATTGAGTACTGTACGGAGAAATACGGGGCGGGCAGAGTTTCGAACATTGCGACGTTTGGCAAGATGATGGCCAAAAACGCTGTGCGTGATGTTGCGCGCGTGCTTGAGGTTCCATACGCGGAAGCAGATAGACTCGCGAAGATGGTGCCAGACCCAGTGATGGGGCACCATTGCCACTTAGTTGACGAGATTGAAAAGCCAGGTGACCTAAAGAATGAGTATGAAACGAATCCGACTTCAAGAGAAGTACTTGATTTTGCGAGCCGGCTCGAAGGAACGATTCGTGGACATGGTGTGCATGCTTGTGGCGTAGTGATTGCCCCGGATGACCTTGTGAAATTTGTTCCGCTTGAAGTGTCGGCGAAGGGTCCAATTGCGGCACAATTCCCTATGGGGACGATTGAGGAACTTGGGCTTCTTAAAATGGACTTTCTTGGATTATCAAACCTTTCGGTGATTAATAATGCACTTCGTATGATTCGGAAAGTTTATGATGACGATATCGATATGTATTCTGTGCCGCTCGATGATTCGTTGACTTATAAATTGCTCCAGAATGCGGAGACGACAGGAGTTTTTCAGCTTGAGTCTGCTGGCATGAAGCGCTATTTGAAAGATTTGAAAGCCGACCATTTTGAAGACATTATCGCTATGGTGGCACTTTACCGTCCTGGACCGATGCAGTTTATCGATTCATTCATTCGCCGTAAACATGGTCAAGAGGAAATAACTTATCTTCACCCAGGTCTTGAGAACGCACTTAAGAGTACTTATGGAATCTTGATTTATCAGGAGCAGTTCATGCAGATAAGCCGAGAATGGTGCGGTTTTACTGGAGGTCAAGCTGATACCCTGCGTAAGGCGGTCGGTAAGAAGAAAATTGACCTCATGGAAAAAGTCAAACCGCAGTTTATTGAAGGCGCTATTAGAGTTGGCGGAGCGACAAAAGAAATAGCTGAAGAATTCTGGTCAGAGCTACTAGATTTTGCTAACTATTGTTTCAATAAGAGCCACGCCGCGTGTTATGGTTTAGTAGCATATTGGACTGCTTACCTCAAGGCTCATTATCCAGATGCGTATATGGCCGCACTTATGACTTCGGATATGAGATGGACAGATAGGCTTGCAATTGAGATTGCAGAATGTAAGAGAATGGGGCTCAAAGTTCTTGGTCCAGATATTAATGAAAGTTTCGGCGATTTTGGTATCGTGAAGGGCGAAAAAACAATCCGCTTCGGGCTCTCTGGTATTAAGGGCGTCGGAAAGGCGTTGGTTGAAGAAAAAGTGATTCCCGAGAGAAAGCTAAACGGTCCATTTAAGAGTGTTTGCGATTTCGCTAAACGAGTCGATTCTACGAAGTTTAACAAGAAAGCGTGGGAGTCGACAATAAAAACTGGCGGATTTGATAGATTTGGAACTAGAAGCGATTTGTTGTACAACCTCGAAAACATTCAGGCGTATGGTGCGAAGATGCAAAAAGATGCCGCTTCAGGACAGACGGATTTATTTGGAGCGTTTGGCTCAGTAGCGGAAATCCCGGAAGTTGAGATTAAACCGGCGCCAACTCAGTATTCTGATAAAGAGCTCCTTCTCTGGGAGAGAGACTTGATGGGGCTTTATATCTCTGCGCATCCGCTTGATAAATATGACAAATATTTCGAAGAACAAACACATCCGTATAGTGTCGTGACGAAGGAAAATGACGGAAAAGTAGTCGTGATTGGCGGCATTATTACGACGGTTAGAACAATTTTAACGAAGAGCAATACAAAGATGGCATTTGTTAAGATTGAAAGCAAAACGGGCGAGCAAGAAATAATTGTTTTCCCGAGCGTATACGAGGAGTATGGCGGAAAACTGATTCAGGATAATGTGATTAAGGTTACCGGGAGAGTAAACGCGAAGGATAAGAACGGAAATGTAGTACCAGATGCGAAGGTTTTGATGGATAGTTGTGAAGTAATTTCTGACGAGGTGCTCGCAAATTACAAAGAAACTGGAACCCAACTTGAGGCTCCGAAAGAAGTAGCTAACGGATTTGGGCGTAGGAGAAATTCTTCGACAAGTGCTTCTGGTGTGTCGGGTAGGCATGGTGGGTACAAGTCCGGCGGAGCAAGTTTTGAACCTGGAACAAAGAAGGGCCAGGATGTCTCCTTTGAGAGTGTTAAGGTTGTAGAGCCACCAAAAGATACTAGGCATGAGAAGGTTTATATCTTGATTGAAAAACCGGACGACGTAAATGTTCTTTCGAGCGTGAAACGAATTTGCGACAAAAATGCTGGATTCAATGATGTTATTTTGGTGCTGTCTGAGGGAGAAAAGAAAAAAGCGCTTAAGATGCCATTTAGAGTTGAGCCAAATGACGACTTTTTAGCGGGTATTCAAAAAGTGGTTGGCGAAGCTAATATAAAAGTAAAATAAAAATCACCCCTTTGCAGGGGTGATTGCCGTTTTGGAAAGTTACTTGTTTACAATTGTTCCGCCGTTGGCGTAAGTAGAGAGGTCCCAGGAGCGATTGTCGATGACGAGCGCGGTTCCTTTTGTGAAATGCTGTTTCACCCACTTGCTGTCTTCGAGGTCCAGACGGACGCAACCATGTGAGCAGAAGGTTCCAAGAGCCGAATTGTCGTCTCTCTTCCATTTGCCACCGGCTTTTCTCCAGCGAAGTACAGAGTGGAAGAAATCTCCTCCGCCAATAGCAACGGCGTTGTCGCCAGCCCATTCGCGGTTTCCGTTTTTGCCGTAGATGGCAGAATGACCGGAGCCATTCAGAACTTTGTTTCTAACGGCAGTCATCGTGTTGTTTTTGATACTTCCTGTTGCACAGCTCATCACGCGAACGAGATACCATTCACCGTCAATCTTTTCATAGACTTCAAGTAAGTGGGAATTCAGGTTCAGGTGTGCAGCTACGCCGTTGGTGGACTGTTCGAAGGACTCATAGAGATTCGGAGCGTAGCGAGGATGCTCGCCAGTATCTTCAATTCCGAGAGCCTTCAGTGTATTTTTGCCACATATACCATCAACAACGAGGTCGTTTTTGCGCTGAAAAAGCTTAATTGCCTTATCAGTGCCTGGTCCAAGGATTCCATCTACTGGAATCTTTTTGTAACCACTGACTCTTGCCATTTTGTCGTTCAGGGCAGTCTGAATTTCACGAATGAGTTCCGATGACCAATCCTGATAATCATCGGTGAGTGCTGAGTAGCTCATGTATGCTCCTTCAGCGTGCGCAGGGGTTTTGATGGTTCCAATAAGGAGAACCAAGCCTATGATTGCGACGACGAGCAGGAGTGTACCAAGGATTTCGGCGAACACACGAGCGCATTTGCGGGCGCGTTCGCGCTTGGCCAGCTCGACGGCGTTTCCACTGACGAACCAGTGACGCTTCCGACCGACAGTTTTTTCCGGGTTGATGATGAAGTCGATATTACTATCTCCTTCAAAAAACCTAGGAACAGAGTAGTTGCTGTTGCTTGTGCGTTTAGTCATTTCATTTCCCTCCCAAATAAAATGTATTTCCTTAACGGTCCTTAAATAGCTTCGCTTGACGAGATCGTCAAACGATAATTCATATTATAGCATAACCAGAACAAAAAGTCAATATAAAATAGAAAAGCACCCCTGTTGGGGTGCTTGGTTAGGGTTTAGTCCCAGTCAGCATAATCTTCGTCGTTAATGAGTTCTTGGTAGCCGATAGATGAGGGCTGATAGTTGCGGTCATCGATGACGATGGTTACACCTTTGCTCTCGTTCTTCCTGAGCCAGGTAGAGAATTCCTTGGGAATGCGGATGCTTCCGTCGGTCAGATGAAGCCCAAGAGTTTGGCCTCCTACCACTTCTGTTTTGCTTCCTTTGACATAGAGAAGGCTCTGAATGGCAAAATCGCCTTTGAATTGGATGTGGTCGTAGAAGGTTCCGTTTGCTTCTTCGTAAACTTTGGTTTTCGAGCGGATAGTGAACGCGCCTAGGGGCGTAAAGTATCCCTCTTCTTGATTACCGGTAATACAGAGAGTTTCGGCGATAAGTACGCCGTCGCGGAAGAGACAGAATCTCGAGCCAGTCTCTGGGATATTGCTGTTGTAGCCATCGCCGCCAAGAGCGATATAAATTAAGTCTTCATAGGGTGACTTATCGTAAATCCTCTGGAGGTCAGCCATGTAATACAGCGTATACCCTTTTTCGTATGGCCATTCATTGATTCTGAGTTCTTTTGCGAGAGCGTCGTCGGCAACACCGGTAACTGGAAGTCCTTTCCATCTCTGGAAAACTTTGACTGCTTGCGCGGTAGCGGGTCCGTAATCTCCGTCGATGGCGATATCTGCGCCAAATCTGACAAGGTATTGCTGGACTAGCTTAACCAGAGAAGAATCGTGTTTCCAGTATGATGGAAATCCGATTTCGTCGGCGTTTGCGGTGACAAAACAACCGAAGGCTAGTGCGATAACGAGGAGTAAACTGACAAAAATGGACAACCTGGACATGATATTTCCCTCCCGAATATAATGTTGTATCCCTAACAAAAGTTAAGGAGCAAGGTCGACAAAATCGTCAAACCATGCCATAATTATAGCACAAACAGATTAAAATGTCAATCTGGGCTATCTTGGAGCGCGAAAAACGCCCGCAAAGAAACCGAGTATTGAACCAAAGAGTTTACCGAAGAATGTTTTAAGCTTTTTCATCTTCTAGGCCGAATTTTTTACTAATTGCGGAAACAACTGCGCCTTTAACGACACCAGTGGTGTCCGTGACGTCTTTCTTGACGCTTTTGGCGGTTTTTGTAGCGGTTTTGGATAGGTCGTCGACAGTTTCGGAGGCTTTAGAAACGATAGTGTTTCCTTTTTTGGTCATGCGTTCAATTTGTTTTAGGATATGCTTAGCATCGCGAGAGAGGTCGAGGAGTTTTGCTAAAAGCATGATTCCTAAGATTAGGAACACGAAAAGTGTTAAGGATAGGATTGCTACAATAATCCATTCAGCGACGTCCATTTGTTGTTACCTCCTTTAAATTGTTTAATTGTTTTGAATGAATGAGCGAATTTCGTCGGCGAAGTCTTCGTTGTCTAAGATGTATTTTAAGAGGGCGAAGCTATAGTTTTTTGGGTCGCCAGTAGTCATCCAGAGGCCGTTGGTTGGTTTTGCATATACCTTGCCAGTTGGGATTAGACGAGCGATTGCTTCGGGAAGCCAGAGTTCGTCATCTTTGCCAGTGTGGGCTGGGGTGAGGTATTGGAACACTTCTGGGGTTAGGAGATAGCGACCGTATGAAGCGAGGTCGGAAGCAGCTTCTTCTGGTTTTGGTTTCTCAACAAGGCCATTAAGGATTTCGGTTTCTGGGTTGTAATCAACTGATGCGTATTTCTGGATTTCTTCGTGTGGAACGAGTTGGCAGCCGATGATGGCACGCGCATCAGGATGTTTTTCGAAAGCGTCGACAAGGTCTTTGACGGCGGACTTGCCGTAAACTACATCGTCGGAATAGATAGCGATGAATGCTTCATCATCGTTAATGAAGGATTTAGCGCTCGCAATAGGAGAGCCGTTTCCGTATGGAAGGGATGGGTCTTGGGTGATAATGGTAACCTTTGGAAAATCGAGGACTTTTTGAACCGGCTCAAAACGTTCATCTTTGCCCTGAGAGTGAAGTTGGTCGCGAATTTTATCAACGGTATTGTTGAAATAATCTTTGTAAATAGACTTGCTACTTTCAGTCGTAACAATGATGAGGTCAGTTAGACCTGCGTCGAAACATTCTTCGACGACAAGTTGCATGACGGGACGATTGCCGATTGGAAGCATTCCTTTAGGGATGGTCTTAGTGATGGGTAGAAAGCGACTTGCAAACCCAGCATCAGTAATGATAGCCTTAGTAGGTTTTTTGTAATTCATTAATAACTCCTTGAGTCCCTAGTATAACATTATTTTTTGCGGGAAGCAACTCTAGAAGAGGTTTTCGTCTTCTTGGCGTTACGTTTGCGGGTTTTTGCTGCAAGTGCGGCAGTTTCTTTACGGGCGGCTCTGTCTTCCATCTTTTGAGCACGGTTATGAACACCGTAGATAAGGCTGCAGATACCAAGAGCGAAGAGATAAGCGCCGAAGAAGCGGACGAAGTATTCGCCAGAGTTGAAGACGACAATACCCATGATAGCGCCACAGACACCACAAAGTATCCAGATAAAGCGGTCGGTGTCATCCTCGTCAGTGCGGAAGCCAGTGATGATTTCGCAGATACCGCGGACAAACGTGTAGCCCGCAATTATATAAAGGTGCCAAGCGGTGTCTTCGTGGATTGTGAGAAGAAGTGCAAGGGCGACGATTGCATCAACGATGGCTATGGATACAGAAATACCCCAACCGGTTTTTTGATGTGCGCGATGAAGGGCGTTTAAAAATTCAACAATAGAGAGACAGAGTAAGAAAACTCCGACAATCGACACGAGAGATGCGAAGGATTGTTTCATGGAGAAAAGCGCAACCCAACCAAACAGAATCGCGATGATTCCGCGAACGACAAAGACTGACCAGTGACTATCGATGTATTTACGTTTAATGTGTGCCATTTAAGCTCTCCTTTTATTGATTAAATGTAATTGTTTCTATGATTTTATTAAAATCTTCAACGTAGATTTCTGCATCTGTTTGGAAAACAACGGTCTTATCGCGTAGTTTGAAAATAACGGCCGAGCCAACGATATCGCGTTCGAGCTTTCCGTCGAAACGGGTTGCATCGGTGCCATTAACGGAAACAACGGAAGAAGTAGTCTCGTTCCTTTCGACGTTATTCTTGAAGCGGTCAGTAACATTTTCGAAAGTGCTAGTCTCGATGTAGACGCGGAGGGCATTCAACGAATCGCTGTTGTCGACTGGTGCAACTTCAGCGGGGTGGAGATAGGCTTCGAAGTTACCGCCTTTTGATGCGTCTTTGTCGATGTATGCGCTCCAGGTTTTAGGGTATTTAAAGGAAACTGAGCCATAATCTGCTGGACCAGTAAAGGTGCGGAATGGAGATTTTTCACGCTCGGCGAACTCTGCTTCGAGTTCATCGGTAAGTTCCTTTTCATGCGACAAGACAGCTTCGTCAATTTTGCGGTCGACTTCGGTTTTCGCTTCCCTGTATTCGTTATAGAAATAGACGGCAAGAAGAGCCGCTCCAATAACAAGGAGAGTTAAAAGCACAATAGCGACGGTTTTGATAATGGATGAGTTGCCACTTTTTCCGACAGCTTTGGAGGCTCCAGAAGGTGCGATGGACGGGGCGGGAGAAACCGGTGGCATAGATGAGATTGGGGGTTGGTTAAACATATCTTTATATTACCATAAGCACATTATTTTGTAAAATCTTTGTCAATGATTTTTATCTCGTTTTTTAGATTATCAAGGTCGGTTTCTATTTCCTTGGCGAGCGCGACGGCTTCCTTGTAGTTTTTCGAGGCATGCTCAAGAGAAAAATCGTCGGAATAGAACCACTTTACCTTGGTATTTAGGTCGGTAATCTTGTCGTTGATTGATTTAGCTTCTGTCATGGATTTCTTCTACCTTTGCTTTAATTTGTTTTTTGTGAGTCGTGATTTCGATGGATGAGCCTGGCGATATCTTGCCGGTGATGATGGAATAACCTTGTTTTAGGACGTTTTCGGGGTTTAGAGATTCAAGAATTGCGAGCTTTCCTTCGAGCTCCTTTTTCGCAGAATCAATGCGCGCTTCAATGATGTGATTAACGGAGGCGAGAGCGGAAGAATTGGTCTCTTTTAGCGTGTCAAAATAATGGGTTAAGTATTTTGAGAGTGACGATATATTGTCGCGAATGCGCACCTTCTCGCTTCGCTTGTCACGAGAGAGCATTTCTGCGGCGTTGGTTGGGGTTGAGGCGCGTAGGTCTGCAGCTAAATCTGCTAGACTTTCGTCGATTTCGTGTCCGATGCCGGTGATTGTCGGAATACGAGAGCTGGCAATGCGACGGGTTAATGGCTCATCGTTAAAAACGGCGAGGTCATCTTTTGAACCACCGCCACGAACAATAGCAATAATATCGACATCACTTGATTCGTTGAAATAATCGAGCGCTCGGATGATTTCGTCAGAAGCGTCGAGCCCCTGGACGCCAGTATTTGCGACTTCTAAAGTCAGACCTCCCCAGCGTTCGCCTAGGATTTTACAGAAATCAGCATAGCCAGCTGAGTTTGTGGAGGCAATAACGCCGATTTTCTTGATATTCTCGGGCATCGGGCGTTTTTTGGCTGGGTCGAAGAGACCTTCTTTTTCGAGTTTGGCTTTCAGGAGTTCGAAAGCTTTTTTGATGCTGCCTTCGCCTATAGGCTTAATTTGGGTAATAGTGACAGAAAAACGGCCGAATTTGGCGATTTTTGGATGACCGGAAATGATGACTTTCATGCCATCTTCTAACGGAATGCGTAGCTGAAAAACAGTCATAAAACAAGGGACGATTCCTCCTTCGTCGTCTTTTAAGTCGAAGAACACCCAACGGTCTTTTGAAACCTTAAAGTTTGCAACTTCACCCTCGATTTCTACTAACGGAAAAGCGTATTCGAGAGTTTGATTTATAATATCGAGAAACTGAGAGACTGTGAAGCGGGGGGTAGTTGACTCAGAGGCGAATAAACCGTCATTCATATGATTATAATAACACATATGGTATAATGTTGATATGAAGTATATTGCGGTCCTTGGTCGACTTCCAATGCTTTCGATTGCAGAGCTGGAAAGTCAGTTTACAGATGTGAAACCGCTTTTAAAGCGCGGAGTGAATTTGCGACAAAAGTCGGATGTTTTTGAGCTTGCGACGTTTGAAAGCGATAAGGAGCCAGATATTTCGAAACTGGGGGGGGAGCAGAAAATTGGAGTCGAAATGAAAAGTGGCTTTAATTCCCTGATTGAATTTTTGGCGGATTTACCAGAGGGGAAAATCACTCTTGGTGTGTCTGATTTTAGAAAAGGGGCTTCGGCAAGACGTGCGCAGGGCGAGGCACTTAAGCTCAAGAAAATTCTTCAGCGACATGGGCGTTCGGTTAGAGTGTTGGAGAATAGGAGCGCTACTTTGTCAACGGCGACATCGCACCATAATCAACTTGCAGAAAAGAAGAATCATGTTGAAATATTGATGACCGAAATCGGTAATTTTAATTTAGTTGGTGTCCAAAACATTTCTGAATATGCCAAACGCGACCAGGCGCGCCCAGCACGCGATGCAAAGGTCGGAATGCTTCCGCCGAAACTTGCACAGATTTTGATTAATTTGTGCGGAGAATTAAAAGAGAATGCGAGGGTTCTTGACCCGTTTTGTGGCACAGGAGTGGTTCTACAGGAAGCCTTTTTGGGCGGGAAAACTCCATACGGAACCGATATTTCCGAGAGGATGATTGAGTATAGCAAGAAAAATCTCGAATGGATAAAGTGCGAAGATTTCGAAGTTGAAGTAGGTGATGCAACGGCACATAAATGGACTGGCAAGATTGACGCGGTTGCGAGTGAACTTTTCTTAGGACAACCGATGTCTAAGTCCCCTGTTGATATTAAGTTAAAACAAGAAAAAATGCGTTGTGGGGAAATTACACTTGGGTTCTTAAAAAATCTTAGTGGTCAAATCGGGTCAGGAACGCCAGTCGTTTTAGCAGTGCCAGCATGGCTTCGAGAAACAGGCGAATATTCTAGGTTAAATCTCCTTGACGAGGTAGAGAATCTGGGGTATAATGTGAAGAAGTTTATTAACTTGGGCCAAAACGACCTCTTGTATTTTAGGGAGGGGCAAATCGTGGCTCGAGAAATAATAGTATTAAGGAAGAAATAAAATGTCACATGTCAAAGCGGGTGGTACCGCTAAGAACGTCCACAACAATGCCGGCCAACGTCTTGGTGTCAAGCGCTTTGGCGGACAAAAAGTTAAGGCTGGTGAAGTCATCGTTCGCCAAACTGGTTCAACTAAGTTAGCTGGTGAAGGAACATATATGTCCCGCAACTTCACTATCCACGCTAAAAAAGACGGAGTCGTCACATTCGTTAAGACGAAGAAATCCCACTTTAGCGGAAAATCTGTTCCACGCGTTCGCGTTGAAGTTAGATAAAAATAAGCCCCCGGAAGGGGGCTTTTTGGTGGAGATTATGCATGGTTTTGATACTGAGAAGTGTAGGCTGAGATGAGAACACCGATTTTTTCAAGTTCTTCGGTAAGAGCGGAAAGCCGTGAGAGAACTTCCATATAACTAAGTAAAAATTGCCCTTTGTTGGTTATTCTCGAAAATTCTGAGCGCGATTCTTTGACTCGATTTATGACGAGCTGCGTTCCGTTTGTAAAATCAGCAATCATTTCTTCGAGCGATGAGAGAGTTGTATTGAAGTAGAAGTGGTCGAATGAAGTGTAAGGACGTGCACACGAAGCAATGTTTCCGATAATTGCAACCTTATCTTGTATGGCCTTCAGTTCCTCTTCAAGCATTGGGATAGTTTTGCTTTGCGATTGTTCGCTATTTGAGTTGTTTGTGGAAATGTCGGACATTGTAATTTCCCTCCCCTCAAAATGTAGAGCATAATCCATGTGAAAGAGCGTCATAAACGACATGTTTATTATACAATAAAATCACTATATTTGCAAGAAACTTGGAATGAAAAATCCCGCTAGAGCGGGATTCTTGGTTAGTATCCGCGGACGTATTGTTCAAGAGTCATGTTATTGTCCGTAATGTCGTGAGCGTCCTTGGCGAAACCGACGAAACGGATTTCGTAGGGTTCGCTTGGATAACCGGTGATAGATTCTTTGCCGGCAGGATAGCGCTCGATAAAGCCGTAATCGGGTAAGGTTTCGTAGATAATCTCGACAATCGGGAATTCCTCGCGACGCTCAGGAGTGATGGTATACCAGATGGGAACACCATCAGAATCTGGCAGGAGAACCATGAAGTTAATCAATAGTCCTGTGTGATGCTCCGAGAGGCCAGGGAGGGCGACATTGTTTGTTTCGCTCCATCCCTCTAGATTGGAGTAATAGTCGTAGACCCATTGTTGGTCTGCACGTGTGCGATATGCGCTGTAGAGGCCAATACAGACGCCATTTTTCATTAAATCATATTGAAGTTCAGCAAAGGCGTACGCGGCGGCTCTTTCGACTAAGGTCGGGTCTCCGTTAATATCGGGTATTGCAATCAGGTCCGCTTGAAGAGCGGTGGCATAGTCGGCGTCAAAATCGTACGGATTTTCATCGTTTACTATCTGAAGATAGTCGCGACTCGGGTTCATGAGAGACACGAATTTGTCATCATACGGTTCTTCTTCGGCATGGACAGCTCCAATGGCAAAAACAAATACGAAAAGTAGGATACAAGAAATTAATCGTGCTATACTGTTCCTTTTAGCCATAAAAACACCCCCTATTTTTTTGTAAAACAGTATCTTTATGATTATAGCATAAAAATGGTCAGTCTGCAACTAAACTGATTTTCTGAGTGCTTTGCAGTTTGCCTCAAGACGTTCTGCGAAGGCCTCTTTGGCTTCTGGATAGTTGTCGTTATTTCCTTTCCAGGCTTCTAATGCTGGGCCTTGGAGCGCGCGCGCAAATGAGAAAGTGACTGGCCACGGGAAAGGACCATTGTTGGTAACTTCCTGGAGGTTTTCGGTTGCCTGCTCTGGGGTCTGTCCGCCAGAAAGGAAGACGACGCCTGCGAGGTCTTTGGGTACGAATTTAAGCAATGTTCTTGCGGTCCATTTACCAACTTCTTGTGGTGTTGACTTGGATTCGTACTGTTTTCCGGCAATAATCATGTTGACTTTAAGAATTGTTGCTTTTAAATCGACTTTCTTGCGTTCGAGTTCGGCGAATAGTTCGCGAAGGATAATTCCAGTGACGCCTGCGCAATGCTCAATTGGGTAATCGCCATCGAAAACTACTTCTGGTTCGACGATTGGAACGATGTTCGCATTTTGACAAGCAAGGGCGTAATCGGCAAGGATTTCTACGTTTTTATAGACGGCGTTTTTGGTTGGGGTTTTATGGGTAATCTCAAAAGCGGCGCGCCATTTTGCGAAGCGGAGGCCCATGTCGAAGTATTCTTCGAGTCGTTCTGGAAGTCCAGAAAGACCTAGGGTGTATTTTTCGGTGGAGCTAGGCATATTTGCGAGACCCTTGTCGACTTTGATGCCAGGAATGATACCTTTCGATGTGAGATATTTTACAAAATCGCGACCGTCGTCGGCGAATTGACGTGCGGTTTCATCAAACAAGATAACGCCGTTGACGTAATTTTCGAGCCCCTCAGTCGTAAAGAAGAGATTACGATAATCGCGTCGGTGGTCATAGTCGTCTGGGATATTCATTGATTCGAACTTTTTGTGAATTGAACCGCCAGATTCGTCGGCGGCAAGAATACCCTTTCCGTTCCCGACTAGTTGCTTTGCCATTTGGCGAAGATTGATGATGTTCGAGCGCGCCTCAGAAGCAAGGTCTTCAAGTCCATCCATAGATAGCGACGAATCGAGCTTGGAATTTTCAACGTTGATTTTGGCCATAAGTAGTGAATCCTCCTCGGATTTATTATTTAGTATTGAACCTAAAATGGTAGCGGAAATAATAGAGTAAATCGTTAGATGCGTGAACATCTCTGTCTTTTCGAGCTTACGGAATTTTATTTCACATTTATCTGACACGATGCTTGATTCGGAGATGAGGTAAGTTTTGGCCTTAGTATTCTTCTCAGAGATTTTATGGTCGGTAAAGATGATGTTCGCACGTTTCAGGAGAGGCTCAACGGTTTTTGAAATGCGCTTTGGCGCGTAGAAAGCGAATCTTAGAGATTTTTGACCATCTAGGAAGGCTATGAGCTCCTCGACGGTGGTCTTGGAAAGGATGGCCGAGCGGTCAACGAAAAGCCAATCATAATCGTCGGAAATGGATGACGCTTGGAATACAGTAGAGCGTCTTTCGCTTGGTGTTAGATAGGAAATTTGGTTGCCAGCGCAGAGGATGTAACGATAGTTCGCGGCGTTAATAAAGGAAGAAGCAAAATCTTCCGATTCTGGAGCGATATTTGAGCCGTAGATTTCGGCTTCGAAACCGAGATTTTTTAGAACTTCAAGGGTAACAATAGCGCCGGAGTAGAAACTACTGCGACTATAGAATTGATGAGAGGAACCATTAAAACCGAGATTAAGCCATTTTGTTCCGTTTTGGTCAATTTCGAGGGCTTCTTGTCTTTCATTAAGGCGGAGATAGATATCTTTTAAGATGTTGCCCACGATAAGAATTTTGTTCATGGTTAAATTATAGCATAGACAGGAGTTTTTCCATAGAAAATACCCCGCTCAAGGAGCGGGGTGGGGAGGGAGGGGTTAGTTGTAGATTTTTACATGGATTTCAATACGTTTGACGGTTTCTTTTCCATCGCGGAGTTCATAATAGAATTCATAATTCCCTGCTGGGACATCTTCCTGTGGTAACAGTTCGAATTTGATTTCGTATGAGACGTTCGGTTCGAGCGTGATTTCTTTGTATTCATCAAAGCACCAAGCCCAATCATCATGGGGTTCGTTGTCGTCGGAAGCATCCGATACAATTAAGGACGGGGTGAGCTCGAAAGTGATGTTTTTCGCGGAGCGAATTCTAACGGTTACGTCTCGTTCTTCGCCGGCCTTCATAGGGATGTAGATTTCCAATGTATGAATCTCGTCGGTTAATGCATTATCGAATTCTGGAGTTGGCGTTGATTCTGAAACAGGAACATCGAAAGTTGAAGGAACCACAAGGGGTTGTATCTCTTTTTCGTGGGTTATAGGTGTCGAAGTTTCCTGCGGAGTATCTAGGTCGGATTCTGGCGGAATTTCTTCAGCTATGGCAATTCCGGTCATGACCAACATGAAGATAATCGGGATAAGAATCACGGCATAAATAGTGGCGAAAAATAGACTATCCTTTTTCATTGTTATCTCTCCTTTTTCGTATACTAACTTCTCCCAAATTGTTATGTGCCGAGTTGAACCCCCCAATTCAACTATAATTTTTATTATAGCATAAACACCTTAAAAAGTCAATAAAACACAGTTAAACTAGGCTTACAAAAAGACCCCTTAATAGGGGTCTTTTGAATTTCTAGGTGAATAAGTGAGTAGCGATTACTCTGCAGCTTTCTCTTCGCCTCCGGTAGCTTCCTCTTCGGGTTTGCTACCAGCATCGCTTGGGACGTCGGCGGCGTCAACTTGAGCTTCAGCAGCTGCCTTTTCGGCTTCTTCACGAGCAGCGGCTTCAGCGACAGCGTCATAGACGTTCGCAACGACAGCATCTTGGTCGAGTTCTTTATCTGCAAACTCAACTTTCTCTGGCAAGACGATATCCCTGATAAAGAGTTTGTCTTCGACAGTTGCGAGTTTAGAAGCATCAATAACGACTTCTTTTGGAAGGTCGGCTGGTTTAGCTTTGACGTCAATCTCTTCAAGAATTTGGTCGAGAGTGAGATGTGCTTTAGAAGCATCGGACTCTTCGAAGTTTTTGATGATGATTGGGGTGGTTGCTTCAACTGCTTTGTTTGCAGAGACGGCTTGGAATGAGACAGCGATAATGCGACGAGAAACTGGATCGATTTGGACGGATTTGACGATAGCCATAGTTTTCTTATCGTCAACGACTAGGTCGATTGGTGAGTGATAACCAGCTAATTTCAAGACTTTTTCGGTGTCGTTGTAAGGTGATTTAGCTAGAATATCAGTCTTTCCACCGTAGATAACGGATGGGACAAGGCCCTCTTCGCGCAGGGCGAGGGCTTTTTTACCAGTTTCCGTGCGGACGCTCAAACTTAAATTGTAATCAGACATATTTTTCTCCTTAAAAGTATTGCTCTTATTATACCCGAAAATGCAAGATAACGCAAGGGGGTTATGCTCTATAAAAAGCCCCGCCTGGGTGGCGGGGTGTTTGGGCATTAAGGGTTTAAATCTTCGGCGGTGAAGTCGTTTCCCGACTCAATATCTTCGCTTTCTTCTGCTTGAGAACCTTCTTCTGAGAAAATGTCCGGGAAAGCGGAGAATGGCGGGATGACGAGGCCTACCCAGTCACACTGGGCAAAAGTGTAGAGCCGACTTTCGTACCCAGGAACGGGTTGATTTTCTAAGGAATCGGCGATTGTGCAAAGGTGAAGGTCGTATTCGATTGTGTCATTGAATTCGATTACTTCGTCCTTAACGAGGTCGATTGCATAGAGCTTGCCGTTCTTGTCGAATACTGTGTCGGGGAGGCGAAGCATTACTTCGGCATCTTTTACTTCCGACAGGTCGAGAACCAGATATTCAGGGCAATCGGTCTCGTGTATGTAGTAGTTCGTGATTCGACTCGCAATCTGGATGTCCGCAGGGACAAAATAGAACCGATTTGGCGCCTGTTTGGTTTTGGATGCGCTATTGAAGAACATCCGGCCAGTCGGCGAGAAAATCGGAACCAGATTGATGAGTCCGCCGTTGTCCAGACAGACACCGAGCTGTTTGTGGCCTTCCCCAGCGACAATCGTGCGAATGCCGCTTTCGTAGGTCATGGTTCTGATACCATACCGCTCATCTAAACTCCTCATGTTAACCCCCATCCTAGTTCAATAAAATTTGCGGAGGACCGCGATTGAACTATATCTTATTATTATAGCATAAAAATCCTATTTTGACAATAGATACATGGGTATAGATGAGGATTAGAGATATTTAGCGAGGTACTTTCCAGTTGGCGTGGCTTTGGATTTTGCGAGGTCCTCTGGGGTTCCTTCGGCGATAACTGTGCCTCCGCCTTGCCCGCCTTCTGGGCCCATGTCGATAATCCAATCGGCTGATTTAATGACATGGAGATTATGTTCGATGATAATCATTGAATTTCCGCCAGCAACAAGTTTACCGAGGATTGCTAGAAGGCGTTTGACGTCGTCGGTATGAAGACCCGTGGTTGGTTCATCAAGAATATAGAGAGTTTTTCCTGTACTTCGTCTTGAGAGTTCCGTTGCAAGTTTGATGCGTTGTGCTTCACCACCAGAGAATGTTGTGGCTGGTTGTCCGAGACGGATATAGCCTAAGCCTACTTCTTGGAGAGTAAGTAGCTTGTTGTGAATGGCGGGGATGTTTTTGAAGAATTCGACAGCTTCGTCTATAGTCATGTCAAGAACTTGGGAAATGTCCTTCCCTTTATACTTAATTTCGAGAGCTTCGTGATTATAGCGACGACCGTGACAAGCTGGACAGGTTACGTAGACATCTGGTAGGAAGTGCATTTCGATTTTATTCACGCCGTCACCTTGGCAAGCTTCGCAGCGTCCGCCTTTGACATTAAATGAAAAGCGTCCAGATTTATAGCCTCTGATTTCGGATTCTGGTTGTGCGGCGAAGAGGTCGCGAATAGCGGTAAAAACGCCAGTATAGGTGGCTGGGTTAGAGCGAGGGGTGCGACCAATTGGTGATTGGTCGACGATTACTACTTTGTCGAGGTTTTCGATGCCGTCGATGCGGTCGTGAAGGCCGGCGACGGTTTGAGCGCGATTGAGACGAGCCTGGAGCTCTTTTGCTAGAATCTCATTTACAAGGGTTGATTTACCAGAGCCAGAAACGCCAGAAACGACGGTCATCACGCCTAACGGGAATTTTACATCGATGTTTTTGAGATTGTTTTCGCGTGCACCAACAACGGTGAGATATTTATCTTTTTTCGGTTTTCTACGGGTTTTTGGAGTGTCGATTTTTAGCTCTCCACTGAGGTATTTACCGGTTAGAGAGTCTTTGTTTTTCATGATTTCCTCTGGAGTTCCGCAGGCGACCAAGCGTCCACCTTTTGCTCCGGCAGCTGGACCGATATCGATAATATAATCGCTAGAGAGCATGGTGTCTTCGTCGTGCTCGACGACCAGAACGGTGTTTTTTAGGTCGCGAAGATGTTTCAAGGTTGCGATAAGCTTGTCGTTGTCACATTGGTGCAAGCCGATAGACGGTTCGTCAAGAACATAGAGGACGCCTTGCAGACCAGAGCCGATTTGTGTGGCTAGACGAATACGTTGCGCTTCACCACCAGAGAGGGTGTTAGCAGCGCGTCCGAGCTCCATATAGCCAAGACCGACATCTTGCATGAATTGGATGCGTTCACGGATTTCTTTCAAAATTGGGTCGGCGATTAGATGTTCTGCTTCGGTGAATTGTAGGTCAGAGTTGAGAATCTTTAAGGTGGAGTCGACATCAAGGCTGCACATATCGACGATATTTAAGTCGTGAATTGTTACGGCAAGAACGGCAGGCTTTAACCTTGCGCCATGGCAGGCCTGGCACTCGTGAACACGCATGAATCTTTCGATATCGTGCTTGATGAATTCTGAGACATCTGGGTTATTGTAGCGTCGCTCGAGGTTAGGAATAACGCCTTCGTAAGTCGTTTCGTATGCGGTTCCAGCTGCAAATTTTCCCCGACCGCTGACAGTAACTTTATATTTGTCGGCGCCTGTACCATAGAGAATCTTTTGGATAGCTTCTTCTGGAAGCTCGCGAATTGGTACGTGAATCGAGAAGCCATGACGTTCGCCAACGCTTGCGAGGCGTTTTAGCCAGTATGAATCATAAGAAATACGATTAAATGGACGAATACCACCTTCGGCAATTGTGAGATTTGGGTTTAGAACTAGTTTTGGGTCAATTTCCATACGGATACCAAGACCGGTACAGATTGGACAGGCTCCTTCTGGGGCGTTGAACGAGAAAAGACGCGGTTCAAGCTCTGGAATAAGTTCATCTGGATGGAGCGGACAGGCATAACGTTGAGAGAACGTAATAACGTTTGAGTCGGCGTTGCCTTTTATGCCTTTATCGGAAATTGAGGCAGAATTGTCAGTAATTTTTAGGAGTTTAATAATTCCTTGACCGAGGTCGAGTGCTTGTTCGATTGAGCCAGAAATGCGAGATTGAATGTCTGGCGAAAGAATAAAACGGTCAACGACTAGTTCGATGTCATGGCGTTCTTGTTTTTCTAGTTCCGGGAACTCGTCTAGTGCATAGACGATTCCGTCTACGCGGACGCGCGAGAAACCTTTTGAAATGTATTGGTCTGGAATGTGTTGAAACTCGCCTTTCTTTTGCGAGACAAGTGGGGCGAGGAGCATGAGTTTGCTCCCAAGCGGTAGTTTCATAACTTCATTCACGATGTCTTCGACACTACGGCGAGAGACTTCACGATGACAGATTGGGCAGTGAGGAACGCCAACGCGAGCGAAAAGAAGACGGAGATAATCATAAACTTCCGTTACGGTTGCAACGGTTGAGCGAGGGTTCCGGCTAGTCGATTTTTGGTCGATAGAGATGGCAGGAGAAAGACCAGTGATTGAATCGCAATCTGGCTTATCCATAACGCCTAGGAACATACGAGCATAGGAAGAGAGGGATTCTACATAGCGACGTTGACCTTCGGCATAAATCGTATCAAAAGCTAGACTAGATTTTCCGGAGCCGGATAAACCTGTAATAACAACGAGCTTATCTCTTGGGATATCGACGTTGATGTTTTTAAGATTATGTTGGCGTGCGCCACGTATTTTAATATAGTTCTCTTCCATAAACTGGTATATTATAGCACTTTTTAGCGTTTTTTTCTATACCGCTAGTGCGTTGGCGTTAACGGCGGAAAAGGCTGCGACGACGTGGCTCTGGTTGAGTGCCGTTTAGTTGCGCAACTTTGTTTGCTACGGTACTATTGAGGGTATTTAAAGCCGAGTCTGCATTTGCGTTGGCGCGGTCGAGCTGAGCTTGCATTTCGCGAAGATGGTCCAAGGTTTTTTGACCTGTGATTTGTGCTTCGTTACGTGGAAAAGGAACGCGTTCGACTTGTCCTAGTTGTTCCCTCCCGCTCGCATACTGTAAATTATTAAAATTAACCATTATCTTCATTCTATCATATTTTTTAAAAAGAAAAGAAGCCCCATGCGGGGGCTTTGAGTTAATTGGAGCCATTGTCGAATGAGAGGTCATTGATGTAATGAAGATATGAATTCATGATAGTAAGTAAGGCAATTAGTCCGAAGATGAGACAGTTTGAAGTATTAGCCGCTGACGCGTTGATGCCTACCATGACGCAACTCATGACAATGATTAAAATTCTGGTCCAGAAAGTAAAATGCCTGGTGAACTTTGCCAAAATAATCACTCCTTTCAAAAGAACTACAAAAATGCGCTCACATATTATAACATATATAGTATATGTGATAAAACTAATAATCTGTTTCGCTAAGTGATTGATACCAAAGATATAGCTCGTCGAGGATGAAATCGTCTGCGCCTTCTTCTTTCTTCTTTTGAAGCTCGGCGAGAAATGGCGCTGATTGACGAGTTAAGCGGTCGGTGCGATATTTATTCCATTTTGCTTGTTCGGCTTCGGTGAGTGAAGTAGGGAAATTTTTAGCCTTATAATGCAAAAGCAGTTCTCCGAGTCTTTCATCAGTAAAGATTGGATGATAATCAGCCATTGAGTTCTCATCCTTTTTTCTGATTGTTGAAAAATGACGTTTGTCATTGTCGGGGACAAATCCGTCATAAAGTGACCCTTCCGCATCGGGAGCTGGTTTGTTGTATGTTTTTTCGTCGAATTCTTTTTTAATGCGTGTGATGATTTCTGGGTGGTTGTTTAGCGATTCGAGATTCTTTTTGATAGTATCTTTAGAAAGTTCAACTTTTTTCCACCCCGATTCTTTGTCGAGTACACCAAGTGGCGCAACAGCTGGACAACGGTTGAAGGCAAAATCTTTAAAAGCTGGATAAAAGAGACTGCTGTATCTTGTATCCTTATCTTTCAGAGCCTCTGGTTTGTTTTTCTTAATATCTGTAAGTTTTTCGTCGAGATTGACGCGGAGGTCAAAGACGACGATTTGGTCGTTTTTGGTTGAAAAAACTGGAACTGCAACGGTTGTGAAACTATGGTTTGAGCCATAACGTCCAGACGAGTAGACAAATGGCTCAGGGGAGTCTGGATTGATAAGTCTTTTTACTTCTCTTTTGTCGCGCATCTTAAGAAGATATTTATAAAGATGTGGTTGCTTATCCCGGATAAGACGAGTGACGTCAATTAGGGCATTGACATCTGACAATGCATCATGTGCAGACTCGTGAGATATTCCGTTCTCTTTCGTGATTAGCTCGAGTCGATTGGTTGGTTTTCCCTCATCTGTGACTGGCCAGTTAATTCCTTCTGGACGGAGAGCCCTTGTCATGCGAACAACGTCTAGCATATCCCAACGCGAACGTCCGTCTTTCCATTGCCATTCATACGGGTCGTAAAAGTTTCTCCAGAAAAGGTGTTGAATAAATTTGTCGTCGAATCGGTTCGAGTTGAAGCCAAGAATTATCGTATCTGGCGTAAAGATTTCTTCGTGAAGAATTCTAGCCAATTCGCGTTCGGAGATGCCATCCTCCCGGGTTTTTTGCGGAGTAATTTTGGTCGTTAAAATAGCGGATGGCGACGGGAGTGTGTCGTCTTCTAATCGAACAAGGATATTGACGGGGTTTTCAATCGGCTCGAGATTTAAGTTCGTGCGTTGTCCGGCGAACTGCATAATGCGGTCGTCTGAACCAGATAACCCAGATGTTTCTAGGTCATAGAAGAAGAATGTTGGCTCTGCCACTTTATTCTCCAGTGACTACTTCGCCGGTTTCGTCGGTGGTTGTGGCGTCAGTTGTTTGGTTTTGCGTGTAAACGCTTGATAGAGCGCTATAAATCTCGTTCAGCTCATTGTTGAGTGTTTGAAGTTTTTCGCTTTTTTCGATTGCCATAATGATGAATTTGAGCGGAGAGTTTTTACCGCCGCAGACTTCCATATAATCACCATATGCAAGACTTCCAGGGATTGTGATTTCGCGAACGCCACCAATTTTCATGCCCTCTGCGCCCATATACCAACCTTCAATAAGGGTATTTGGTTGGACGATGATTGGGGTTTTGAGCGCGGTTGGCTCATCGTAATTATCAAACGAAGAGTCGAAGATAGACTCGTCAGAACACCAACCGATGTAATAGGCTGAGTAGTTAGAGTCAGAAACCGTGTCACCAGTACCTTCTTTGAGGTCTCTTGAGGTTACACCGTTCGAATTTGCGGTATTTTTGTTATAGCCTTTGACTTCCGAACGATAAGATTTTAAATCCTCAAAATATTTGTTGGATAATTCAGCCGCTTCAGCATCGAGTGCTGTGACTTTTTCGTTGTAGGCGTTCTGTAGCTGCTCGATAGTCATCTTTGAGTAGTTAATATCGCCTTTACCCATGATGATTAATATGTAGGTACCGATAGGTATAAGAATGAATAATGCGGCGATTAGCGCAAAAAGCAAGCGCTGTTTTCGATTAGGCCTTAAATCTTTCTCTTCCATGATACCTCCTTGGGATTACTAGACAACTTCCGCACCGAGCGTCTTGAGATTATTAGTGATTTTTTCTATTATACCAGATATTTCTTCTGAGGTTAGTGTTTTTTCTTCGTTAGTGATGTCTAGGTGGAACGAAAGGTTCTTTGTTTTAGACATTGGTTTTTGATAAATTGAAGTTGGCTTTAAGACGCAGATTGTATTTTTAATTTCTTTGAACGTGCCTTGAATTCTCGTCTCAACATCGACATACGGAACGGTCTCATTAACGCGGAGTGTTATGTCGCGAGAAACGGATGGGAATTTGGACAATTTGATTCCGGAGCGTTTGTCGCGATTAATGCTAGTATGTTTTTCGAATGTTTCACCAGAAATATCGAGCTCGATTGCGGATATAGTCTCTTCTAGTTTGAAGCGTTTCAAGACGGTAGATTTAATTTCGCCAATGATGCCGATTTGCCTTCCATTTGCAACAACTGCTGCAGAATGGAATGGTTCGAAATAGCTCGATTCCTCAATTGGTTTTAATTGAAGTGATACGCCGAATTGCTTTGAGATTTCTGAAAGAATTCGTTTGACTTTATAGAAATCACCAAACGCCGTAAGACCGAGATGTGTCTGCAGTTCAGGGACTTTTTCATCACTTAGGCCGAGAGATTTTTTTGTGATTTGGTTTAGTTCGTACAAAGTAAAATCGGAGAAACTGGCTTTTTTATTCTCCCGAATCTTGTCGAGTAATGATGGGACTAGGCTTTGTCGGAAGCATTCTAACTCTGGAGAAATAGAATTGGCAATTTGGTACGAATCCTCTGGACTCTCATTAACCTTTTCTTGAAGCGCTTTTGATACGAATGAATAAGTTAGGACTTCGTTTGCGCCGAGTTGGTCGGAAAGTATTTCTCTGAAACGAGTTTTGACTAGAAGCATAGAATCGACTTCAGGACAGACAAATGGTCGCATAGGATATTCGAGCGGAAGATTATCGAAGCCTAGAAGGCGTCCGACTTCTTCAATGATATCTTCTTTGATGTGGATATCAGTACGCCAGAGCGGTGCGGAAACAGTAAGAGTGCTATCCTCGATTTCGACTTTGAAGCCCGTATTTTCTAGCGTAGCCGCGATTAGCTCTTTGGAATAATCTGAACCAAGAAGGTCGTTAATGTCTTTAACGGTAAGGGTGACGACTTCCTTCTTTAGTGGAGTGGTGTACTTTCGACCGAATGATTCAACCTTTCCGTCTTCAGAAACGTTGGCAATTTCTTGCGCAACGGCAAGTAAAACTCGTTCGCAGTTTACGGCAGGTTGGCCTTTCGTAAATCTTGTGATGGCTTCCGAGAAAATACCGTGAGCCATTTGGGTCTTACGAAGATTGTAAAGCGAGAAGGTAGCGGACTCGAGCAATACGCGTTTTGTGGATTCGTCAATCTTCGTTGATTCCCCGCCCATTGCACCAGCCAAGGCCACTGGTTTGTCGTTAGAACAGATTACGATGTCTGTAGGCACGAGGGAAATTTCTTTACCATCAAGAAGTACAAGTTTTTCATCGGCACGAGCAAGACGGACGCCGATTTTCGGTTCGCTTGTATTCCCGACTGCAAGAAACTTGTCATAATCAAAAGCGTGGAGTGGTTGACCGGTTAGGAGCATATATTCGTTAGTCAAATCAACGATGTTGGAGATTGAATGCATACCGGATTTTGCAAGGAAGGCTACATGTCTATCAAAATATGGTTGTTTTGCAAGTGGGTTTTTTAGATTAATAATTGCATATGTGTAACAAGGACAGATCTCTGGAGATTCGATATAAATATCTTCATCTTTTAGCCAAGCATCTGCTTGTGGAAGACCTGGAGCGCGGAATGACTGACCTAGAATACCAGCAACTTCGCGAGCGAAACCGAAGATACCGAAGCAATCTGGGCGGTGAGTTAAAGATTTGTTTTCGACTTCGATGATTTTGTCATTAAGGTCGAGAACGTCCGCAAGAAGGTCGCCAGGTTTGGCGGTTTCTGGGTCGAGAGAAATAATGCCTTCGTGGTCTTCTCCAAGTGCGAGTTCGTCCGCGGCGGCAAGCATGCCAAAGCTTGTAAATCCTCGAAGTGGGCGGGCGGAAATTTCGAAAGGTTCTGCAGTGCCGTAGGTTGAAGGAACGATTGCGCCTGGTGCAATCCATGCGGCTAGCATTCCTTTTTTGACGTTCGGGGCGCCACAGACAACTTGAATAAAGCCATCGTGTTCTGGGTCGACTTCAGTGTTTAGCGTTTTGCCGGCGTCGATTTTGCAAAGATGGAGATGAGTTCCTTCAATAGGTTCGGCTGAGGTAACTTTCACTACGTAAATTTTTTTGTATTTTGGAGTAAGGTCTTCAACACCTTCAATCTCGACAAGTCTTGAGCCGATGAGCTTGAATAATTCTTCGTCGGAGATTTTAATATTTACGAGTTGTTTGAGTTCGTTTAGAGATATTAACATAATTAAAACTCCTTCAAAAATTCAAGTTTGCCAGATTCGAAGTAGCGCACATCATTAATTCCGTACTTAAGCATGACTAGGCGGTCAATACCTCCTCCCCAAGCAAAGCCTTTGTAGACTTCTGGGTCGATGCCGGCTGTTTTTAGGACGTTTGGATGAATCATGCCACAACCACCCATTTCGAGCCAACCGTCTCCTTTTCCGCCGAGAGAAGCGGGTTTTTCGATTTGGAACTCTAACGATGGTTCGGTGAATGGGAAAAACCCTGGTTGAGTTTTAATGTTGAGAGTTTGTCCGTAATAAGTTTCGAAGAAGTTTTTCCATGTAGCGAGAAGTTGACCGAGAGTAGCGGTCTTTGATACGAACACGCCTTCGCATTGGTAAAATGTATGCTCGTGTGTTGCGTCGACGTCTTCGTTTCTAAAAACGCGTCCTGGAACAACAACTGCAATTTGCCCGTATTTTTCGAGATGGTCACGGAAACGAGTGAGCGCGCGGTATTGCATTGTGGAGGTGTGTGCAGGTGGGATAAAGCCTTCGGTCGTGCGGAAGGTGTCATATCCGTCGCGAGCAGGGTGTCCCGCCGGGAAGTTGAGGGAGTCGAACATGTGAAACTCATCATCAAGCTGGCGCGCTTCGATGACATTGAAACCCATTTGACGATAGATTTCTGCAACGTGGTCTAGCTCAACGGTAAGAGGGTGTTTTGTTCCCGTTGCTTCTGTAAAAGGTTTTGCGTTCTCTGCAAATGGGGCGGTGATATCGATTGGGCTAACCTTGGCCGAAGATGCTTCTTCCTCAAGGGCTTTTATGCGAGCGAGCAGCTCTTGCTTTCGGCGATTGACTTGCTCACCAAAGGCTTTACGCTCACTCTCGCGTAAGGTTTTGATTTTTGCATATTCTTGCCCGAGGTTTTTTAACTCGAGCTTTAATTCTTCTAGCTTGGACATATATGATATATTATACCACCGCTTAACAGATTAGAGAAGAATAATGAAAACGAGTGATGCGAGTGCTAGAACGATTAACACAAACCATACCCAGCCAAAGCGCCCGGTCTTTTCGTACTGCTCAAAGTATTCCGAGTCCGCAATAAAATCAGGGTCTTCACCGTCTGCGATTTGGGTACGTTCGATTTTTTCTTTAAGGTCGGCGTTAATGCGCCTTGATAAGGCCTTGTTGTCGTCTTCGTCTTTGGTGACCATTACGCCCATGAATTGGCTCCTTTTTCTTCTTCAATTTTTTGAAATTTGTTAATCTATTATACCACATCGAGTAATTGTATGATATAATGCGGATAAATATCATTTAAGGAGGTTTATGGCTAAATCGAAAAAGTCTGGTAAAAGAACCAAGACTACCCAACCCGCGAAAGAAGAGAAACTTCTTAAAAACGAAACAAAAAAGGTGGTGAAAAAAACTAATACCGCTAAGAAGACTGTTAAGCCTTCAAAGACTAAAACAGCAACAGTCGCAATAAAGGCTGAAGAAGTTGCTGAAAAACCAGCAGAAGAAACCGTAGCTAAAACTGCAAAGACGGGCTTCTTCAAAAAGATGTTTGCTAAGAAATATGAAGGCAATGAAAACATCTTGACCATTTTCAAGAGCAAAAAGATTTATGGTGCTCTCCTCGGTGAGCTTTTCGGAACGATGTTTATCGCGATGCTTATTCTCACTATCGGTGCATACAACTTTATCTATTTATTCTTACTATTTATTGCTGTCTTTGTTGCAGTACACAAAATCTCCGGTGCAAACCTTAACCCAATCGCAACGGTCGGCATGATGGTCACGCGCAGAATTTCTCCAATTCGTGGCGTGCTTTATCTTCTTGCTCAGGTAGTCGGTGCATGGATTGGCCTTTCAATCATTACTGCTTTCCTCAATGCTGGCGGTTCTGGGGTTGAACTCCCAGCTATGACTGCTATTCCTGAAGGAAAATTCTGGTCTGTTACTCTGATTGAATTTTTTGGTGCTACAATGCTCGGTTTCTTCTTTGCCCGTGCACAACAATTCAAACACAGTTCTTTGACATTCGCTGTTATCGCAACTGGTGGCACAATTATTTCCCTACTACTCGTCTACGTCATTTCCGCAAACTTCTTCTCACTTGATGGAACTTCAATGCTTAATCCGGCGGTTGCTTTGATGTACCAAATTTTGCCAAAGAGTGCCGATAATGTTGGGCAGCTTCTTGGCGGTGTTGGACTTGCGCTTGTCACTTACGTCATCTTCCCGATGATTGGTGGTGCGATTGGTTCGCTCTTGTCTGATGCCTCTCAGACGCTCACAGAAGACTAGGCCATAGAGACTAAAAAAGACTGCACCTAAGGTGCGGTCTTTTTGGTTGTCTTTTTAGGCTTTCTTGGGGAATAGTGGTTTTGGTACGACAATCTCCGTTCCGAAAGTATCTAATATATTCTTGCTAGTTGTTGGTAGGAATGGCGATAATAGTTCTGCGATAGCGATGAGTCTTAAATCCAAATCCAGAAGGATTTCTTTTGCTTTCTCTAGGTCGGTCTTAGCAACGGACCATGGTTGCAAGTCGTTGATGTCTTTGTTGATTTGTTGAATTTTAGTCCAGACATAATCGAATGCTTTCGAGAATTTAAATTCGTCCATAAGTTGGTTATATTCAGCATCTTTGTGGGCGTTTTCTTTTGCTCTCTCTATAGATTCGACTGAGAGTTCAACATTGTCCTTTTGGCTTAAGACTGCTAGACGCTGAACTAGATTGCCAAGGTCATTTGCGAGTTCGCCAGAATAGGCTGCATCGAATTTCTCCCACGTGAAGTCTGAATCTGCGAAGGTATCAATATGGCGCAAGAAGAAGTAACGGAATGGGTCGAGACCATATTTTCCAAGGATGTCAATTGGGTCTATCACGTTGCCAATAGATTTACTCATTTTTTGACCATTAGCTAGAACGTGTCCGTGTGAAAGGATAACTTTTGGTAGTTCGAGCCCTAGCGCGAGTAAAATTGAAGGCCAAATAATTGCATGGAATCTCAAGATGTCTTTTCCAACAAATTGTACGTCTGCTGGCCAGTAATCGGAAATATCTTTTTCTGGGTATCCGAGGACTGTGATATAGTTTGCAAGTGCATCAATCCAGACATACATAACTTGGTCTTCGTCGTGTGGAACCGAAATGCCCCACGAGAGGTTTTTGCGCGGGCGAGAAATGGATACGTCTGGAGAGTCCTCCAAAAGTCTAAGAACTTCTTTTTTTCGGAAGTCCGGAAGGATTTTTAGGCGGTCATTTTCGATTGCTTCCTTGATTTGAGGCTTGAAATTGGAGATGCGTAAATAGTAATTCTTTTCAGAGAGGCGTTCGTATTTCGTTTGATGGTCTGGGCAGATGCCATTGTTTTCTTCATATTCTTTATCAGTAATGAAGCCTTCGCATCCAGAGCAATACCATCCTTCGTAGTCGGATGGATAGATATGGTCTTTAATTTTATCCCATATTAGTTGTACGAGGCGTTCGTGTTCTGGGTCGGAGGTGCGAATGAAATCTGTCGGCTCAACGCCAAGTTTTGCGATGAATTCACGGAAGATATTGGCGTTCTCTTCTACGTATTGTTCGACGGGAATGCCTTGTGCGGTGGCCTTGTTGAATATTTTATTACCGTGTTCATCGGTTCCAGCTTGAAATCGAACACTTATCCCCTGTTCTTTTTTATAGCGTGAGTAGACATCCGCTAATAGATAGTCTAATGCGTGACCAACATGAGGTTTGCCATTAACATACGGAATGGCAGTGGTAATATATTGATTTTTCATAGTGAATTATTTTTAGATTACAAAGGCGATAACGAGGATGAGAGCAACGATGATGATTGCGGAGCCAGCGACAATCGCAACAACTGGATTGATTTTTTTGCCATCAAGGAATGACGGTTTTTTGATTCTGTGAGCCGTGGCCCCATCTGGTTGTGATGCAGGGTCGTTGAAAGCAACGGATGGAGTGGTTTTTTGCGGTTCGCCTTCAGCCGGTGTAGTGGGTTGTTCTGGAGTTGGATTGGTATCCATTGTAGGAGCTGCGGTCGCAAAAGGTGATTCGTCTGGAGCTGGTCCTTCAACCGAAACAGCAGCAGGTTGTTCTGGAGCTGGTGTTGCGCCATCTGGAACATCGGCAATTGCCTCTTGAAGGAGAGCTGGGTCAATTGTTGGCATTTCCGGTATTCCTGCTGGTGCTTCTGGTATTGCTGGGGCTGGGTTTCCTGTTATCGGAGCTTGCGGTGCTGCCATTTCGGGAGAAGCAGGCATACCCAAATCTGGAGTAGCAGCTGCTGCAGGGTTAAAAGACTGAGTAGGGTTCATCATCGGCTCAACTGGCATTTGTGGCTGGACCGGATTCTGCATTCCTGGATTCATTGGATCTTGATTCATTTTTCTCTCCCTTAGAATTATAAAAATCTTATTTTAATTGTATTATTTTTTTAGTGTTTTTGCAAGCATAGCGTAATCATCTAATGTGAGGTCTGCTGGACGAATGTTCGTGCTAAATCCAAGTGTTTCGAGGATGGTTTCGGTTTCGTCTTTTGAAAGACCGGTAAATGATGCAAGGTTTGCAGAAAGTTTTTTGCGCGGGTTCGCAAATGATTTATGAACGAAATCAAGTATGTCGTTTGACGCCTTTGGTTTCTCGTGAGGCTCAAGTATCAAAACTCTTGAGTCAACTTTTGGTGGTGGAGTGAAGAATTCTTTCGTGACAATTGGACCAAGATGCGCGATCGCAAAATTATCAATAAAAAGGCTTAGAGATGAGTTGTGCTGGTTCGACTCGTCCGGACAAGCTTTTTCGGCGACTTCTTTTTGAACAAGTAGGACAATTTTTTCAGGTTTTGTTTTACTAGTAAGTAGTTTTTCAATGATTGGGGAGGTGATATAATACGGAATATTTCCGGCAACTACGAACGGCTCAGATATTTGCCCAAGGTCAAACCTTAGAAAATCCTGATTGATTACTTCGAGGTTTTTGCCCGGGAAAGACTTTGGAAGGTTGTTCGCGAGTTGTTCGTCAAATTCGACTGCGATAACTTTTTCGAACCGTTTTAAAAGACTTGACGTAAGTGTACCGAGTCCTGGACCGATTTCGATACAAATTCTAACGTTTTTTGATAAAGACTTTTCTGGCAGGTCGCATGCTATTTCGGAAATTAGGTCGAGGGTTTGGCGGTCTTTCAGCCAGTTTTGTCCTAGAGATTTTTTATTTTTCATTCTAAATCCCGTTTGGTGTTGTCCAGTCAGTTGCTAAGTCGAAGTTTTCGGGCCTTGTACTGACAAAGCTTCCTGTATCATAGACCTTTCCGAGCCCGAGTGATGTCTCGACGATGCTGCAGCGAGGATATCTATCAAGCGCAGCGGCAACGATGACGTATCCGTCGTCGTCAATTTTTGCACCATCATCGCGGACACTATAACTCGTTTTGCCACAGAAGCCCATCACGCCAGACATATTAAGGTCGTAATAAGTTTCTTCACGTTCGACATAATCGCCGTTTAGATTTTTTGCGGTGTAATGATTTCGACCCATAGATGCGGTTAGTGGTTTAGCATCTTTGATTGCTGTACCGACTGCGACGATACGGGTAACTGGTTCACGAATTATTTCGCTTGAAACTAGTTCCCTTTCAATTTCTACGCCGTTGACACTTTTTACTTTGTAAATTTTTTTTACTTTTCCTAACTCGCCGAGTTGGCGTACTTCTTCAGAACCAACAGGAATATCGTAATCGCGCACAGTTTCGGTGTCGAATTCCACATCTTCTTCAATTGTGACTATAGAGCCTTCGCCACGAATGATTTTGTAGGCGAGCGAGACTCCAGTTTCTAGAAAGTTAGTCGTCGTGACCATTTCGATTTTATCGTCGTCATAGACTTCGAATCCGGCGGAGCGAACAGCGGTTTTTGGGTCGTAGCTGGTAACGTTTGCGATTTTTTGGACGGTGTTTTCGATAATAACGACAGGGCGTGAGCGATAGATATTGATAAAGAATAGGTCAGAATCGAGAACCGTTTCTATATTTGGATAGACTGAATCGGAGGCATCTAATTTGATTTCAAGACGCTCTAGAACTTCGCCGACGGTTGATGCATCGGTTTTTACGGTTGTTTTGTTTCCATTATCAAAAACGGTGACAAAATGTTCGTTACCAGAAATAGAATATTCAACTTCGCCATCGTTGCCTTCCGCAAAGGAAGCAGTTGGCGCAATTTTGAGACCAAGAACGAAAAAAGTGGCCATTAACAAAAAGCCTAAGACATAAATAGGTATGTCGGACTTAGTCCTCATGTTTTATATTATACTAAATTTCTAAAGCTTTGTCCATCTGTGGGTCGCGGAAATGGTTGATGTCATCATAGGTGTTTGTGACTTCAACGTCTGGTTCGATGCCTGAGAGGTTGATGGTGTTTCCGAGAGGAGTGTACCAGTGAGCGCTTGTGACTTTAAGTGTGGTGCCGTAGGAAAGGTTTAACATGGTCTGGACGACGCCTTTGCCATAGGTTTTCTCGCCCACAATGGTTGCTTTCTCGTAGTCTTTAAGAGCACCTGCGACGATTTCGGAAGCGGAAGCGGTCGTACTGTTGGTAAGCACTATGGTCTTTATGTTCTCGAACGAGGCTTTCCCTCTTGCGGAGTAGGTGATATCGTCGACTAAAGTGGTTTTTGATTTTTGAATGAGGATTTTTTCATTATCAAGCCAGAGCGAAAGTAAATCGCGGGCGGCGCTAACGTATCCTCCCCCGTTACTGCGGAGGTCAAGAATGATTTTCTTTGTTCCTTTCTCGAGTATTTCTTTCGCAAAACCTTGTACCATGGTACCAGTGTCGGTGTCGAAACGAGTGACGGTTATAACGGCAGTATCGTTTTCTTTGTAGGTTACGTAAGCAGAAACATTATTGATGGTTTCGCGAGTGAGAGTGAATGTTTTTTCTTCCCCGTCACGAACAATGGTGAGTTCGACGGTGGTTCCCTCAGCCCCGCGGACAACTTCCGCAATCTCTTCGGACGCCCAATTATAAACTTCTTCGCCGTTTACCTTATAGAGGATATCTCCTGCGAGAATCCCTGCTTCGCGAGCCGGATTATTCGGGAGAGTTCTTAGGACGTGTACGTATCCGTCACGTAGGCCCATTTCAATGCCAACGCCAGCCCCGACGTCACCATGGAGGGCTTTGTTGAATTCGGTTGTCTCTTCCCGGCTTAAGTATTCGGTATAGACGTCGCCAACGGCTTCCACCAAGCCGTGTTTGGCGCCATCAATGATTTTGTCTTTGTCTAAATCTCCGTCGTAATTTTGAGCCAGAGTCGAATAAACCTCGTCGAGTTCATTCCAGGAGATTTTATTTGTTGAAGATAACTTACCGCCAAGATACGGTGCGAAATTATTGAAATTGATACCTAGAAAAATACCAATAATAAGAGTTACGGCTGCAGCGACGATTGCACTACCAAGTTTGACTTGCTTAGCCTTCCAATTGATTCTAGACATATAATTATTGTAGCATAAACGACAAGCAACGTGCTAGTCAAAATGGATGAAAACTAGACCATAGGTTGGGACTTCGTAGCGGTAACCGTAATCGCCTGGCAAGTGAGAGAATGAAGAGCCATAGTTGTTGTATTCTGAGACGTTGATTGTTCCATCGCTATTAACGCCTTCAACCCACATGACGTGCCCGACTTCACCACCATTATCGACGGCGACAGTGAATGGCTCTGGGTTGCGGTCTACGGTGTATCCGCGATTTACTGCTGATTCGTCCCACATGTTCGCATTGCCCCAATAATAGATATCGACACCCCAGTGTTCAGTTGCTTTGTAGGCGGCGTAGTGGACACACTGACAGACGTATCCCCAACCGTCCCACCAAGCTAAATTGCTTTCAGGACAATCGTTTTGATATGGGTATGTGTTGACGCCAAAGCCTGCGACGCCAGTGCCGTTACGGGAAGCGATTTCTTCGGCGATGCGTTGAATCTTTTCTTGGCGCGCTTCTTCTGCTTCTTCGCTATAAGCTTCGGCGTTGTTGCGGTATTGTTGCATGAGACGCTGTTGTTCTTCGCGACGTTGTTTAATGACGGCTTTTTGGTTTTTCTGGTCTTCAATGAGTTTATCGACTTCGGCTTTGTCGCTTTCGAGCTCATCCTTAATGGATTTTACGTTCTTGGCGGAAAGATTAATTTGCTGTTTGATGGTCTCGGCGCGTGCCTGTCGCTCGGTCAAATCGGAAATAGTGCTGCTGCTCGCGAGAATCATGATGGTTTCTGGCTCGGAGTCAAAATAGTTATCAACTAGGAGGGATGCTAAAGCATTTTTTTGTGCTTCGAGTTTTTCCTCGTTGACCTTAATCTTTGTCGCTAATTCTGCAGCAACAGCTTCGTTTGAAGCAATTTTTGCTTCGATGGCATAGATTTCTAGTTCGATACCTTGAATGACTTCTTCGAGAGATTCTGCGGCTCTGACTGCTTCGGCGGCTTTTTGGCGAGCTTCGGCTTCACGGGCGGCGGCGGCTTGGCATTCATCCGTATTACAGACAGCGTAGACACCATAGTTTGCGGTGATGACTAGGGTGCTTGAAATAAGCATCACGACGAGAGCGACGACAATGATTTTGAATCTTCTAAGCATTACCATGATTAAAATATAACACTTTATGCTTAAAAGTGCAATAATTTCTATTATTTAGATGGGTTACGGAGGTATTTTTGAATTGCGAGTCGAGCGGAAATAATACCGATGAAGCTTCCAGCGAGAATCATTGCAAGAATGACAAGAACGATTTTATTAGAGTTGACAATATTGGAAACCGTGTCGACGTTTATACCATATTTTGCTAGACGCGGTTCAAGGAAGTGAAAGCCAAGATAGCTCAGGCCGGAAGCAAGAATGCCAGAAACTACGCCAGATAGTTGCGCTTCGACTATGAATGGGCCTCGGATGAAGTAGCTATCAGCACCGACGAGTTTCATCATGTAAATCTCTTCTCTGCGAGAGAAGATGGCCATACGAATCGTGTTAAAGATAACGAGAACGGAAATAACGATAAATACGGCAGAAAGTATAATGCCGCCTGTCGTTGCAATGTTCGCCCAACGTGTAATTGTTGCAATTTCGGCTTTATTTACATCGTAGGTCGGCTCTTCGGTCTCGTCGAGATTTTTAACGAAATTGATATCGGACGCGACGATTTCTTTGATAGAATCGAGGTTTTCAGTATCGTGCACCTTGAGGCGCATAGTCGATTGCATGGTTGAAATCATAGTTGCGCGCATATCCATGTCTGGGTCTTCAAGAGTTTCAATGAGGAGCGTGTTGTTGGCGTTCTCTTTCAAAAAGTTTTCATATTCTTCTTCGCTAGTGCGAACTTCGACAGACTTAACATTGGAATCGTTCTCCATAACCTGCTTTAAAACCTCGAGGGTTTCTTTTCCTGTTCCTGGCTTAAAAAAGAGAGTAATATCAATTTTGTCGCGCATAGTGTTGGCAGTTTCGGACAAAACTACGGTGGCGACGAGAGTTATTGAAAGGATGATCAACGTGATAGTCATCACGAGCGTAGCCGCGGTTGAAAGCCAGATATTACGGCCGAAATTGATAGCGCCATATTTGACCACGCGACGAGCGGAGCGAATTCTTTTTGTACGTCCGTTCTTTGTGAGTGCCTTCAGATTCTTTTTTGTTGCCTGTTTCTTAGATGGTTGTTTAGCCATAATTAGATGACCTTTCTCCTAATACGAGGTTTTTTAGGCGCAGCTTTTGGCTTTTGTTTAGGAGCTGAGGAAATAGTCGTACGAGGCGGTTCTTCTTTGAGTGCAAAGCCAGGGGCTTTTGGCGAATTATCGATGATGATTTCTGGCTCGCCGTCGAGTTTGTAGATACCACCGGTCTTTTGGTCGGCGACGATGCGACCGTTCTTTAAGGTGATAACTCGTTTATCAAGCATGTTAACTATGTTTTGGTTGTGGGTGGTAACGAGGACGGTAGTTCCAAAGTCGTTAATTTTTTGAAGTAAAGTGATTATCTCGGCAGAAGTGACACTATCGAGGTTTGCCGTTGGCTCGTCTGCAATGAGGATTTTTGGCTGTCTAGCAACAGAACGAGCTATGGAAACGCGTTGTTGTTGACCGCCAGAGAGTTGGTTTGGAAATTTGTTTGCTTGGTCTATAAGACCGACGAGTTCGAGGACTTTAGGGACGGTGTGTTTGATTTCGCGAGTGGACATTCCGGCGATTTCGAGAGCGAAAGCTACGTTCTCATAAACGGTACGGCGTGGGAGAAGCTTGAAGTCTTGAAAGACGACGCCAAGGCGGCGGCGATAATGAGGAATATGACGACGACGGATATAGTCGAGGTCGATGCCACCAATGATTATTTTTCCGGAATCGGGGTCTTCTTCCTTGGTAATCATTTTCATCAAAGTTGACTTACCGGCACCAGATTTGCCAACAAGAAAGACGAATTCGTTAGGCTCGATATGGAGAGAGACGTCATCCAGTGCGGGATGTTTGTCTCCTGGGTAGATTTTAGTGATATGATCGAGCAATATCATACACTATATATTACCATAACTAGAATCATTGTTCAAGAAAACTGTCGATGAACGGCATGATGTCGCCATCTAGGACGGCGTCAGTGTCAGTTTCTTCGTGCTTAGTACGAGTATCCTTTACTAGTTTGTACGGTTGAAGGACGTAATTTCTAATTTGTTGGCCCCATTTTGCTGATTCGCCAGCACGGAGTTTGTCGATAGATTCTGCTTGTTGCTCAATCTTCATTTGTGCAAGTTTGCCTCGTAGAATCTCCATGGCTTTTTCCTTGTTCTGGAGTTGAGAGCGCTCGTTTTGAATTGCAACAACGGTGTTCGTTGGGAGATGGGTGATACGGACGGCTGAATTGGTGGTATTTACGGATTGTCCACCGTGGCCTCCTGAATGGTAGACGTCGATGCGCAAGTCCTTTTCGTCGATTTTGATTTCTGTGTCGGATTTAATGACGGGCAGGACTTCGACGAGCGAGAAGGAAGTCTGGCGCAAATTATCGGCGTTGAACGGACTTAGGCGCACTAGGCGGTGAACGCCATGTTCGGATTTGAGAGTACCGTAGGCATTTATGCCGGAGATTTCATAAACGGCGGTTTTGATGCCGGCTTCTTCTCCAGCGATACGTTCGATTAATGTGGCTTTGAAATCGTTTCTTTCAAAGAAGCGAAGATACATGCGCTCAAGCATGGAGGTCCAATCCATCGCTTCTGTTCCGCCGACGCCAGCTGTAAGGCGAAGGATTGCGTTTGCGTGGTCGAATTCTCCGGTAAAGCGTAATGCTTTTTTGAGACTTAAGTATGATTCTTGCATGGCGTCGAGCTGGTCGGAAATTTCTTCTCGCAAATCTTCTCCACCTAAATTTATTAAATCGGAAAGGTCATTAATCTGGGTTCTGAGGAGCTGCCACGGAGTGATTTCTTGAGATAAATGAGTGAAGTTTTCGTTCTTCTCTTTGGCACGTTCGGGATTATTCCATAATTCTGGTTCGGAGATTTCAGCTTCGAGTTTTGACAATTCGTCAAATTTATTGTCAAGGTCTAATTTAGACCATGATTCATCTACGCTTTGTTTTAATTCAGCAAGCCGTTTTTTTAATTCTTCCATAACGATTACATTTCGTTTACAAGGGTCTTGAACCTATCGCCTCGATCTTTATAGTTTTTGAACATATCAAATGAACTTGCGCACGGACTAAACAACACGACCGGTGCTTTTACTTCCGGTTTTTTATCAACAAGACAAGTATCGCTATTCATTTCTTCGTTGTTCAACCTTTCTTCTGCGAGCTCGCGTGCGGTTTTTATGGCGAGTTCAAAGTCGGTTCCGCAATCGATAAATTTTTCTGGGTCTTCGTTTTCGCTAAGTTTTTTGGCAGTTTCTCCAATCAAGACGGCCTTGATAAGATTTTTGTTATCGAAGATTGCGCGCTTTGCGTCTGTGATGTCGAAACCCTTATCTTTTCCGCCGGCTATCAATACGAAAGGAGTTTCTGGGAATGCAGAAAGACATGCGCGGAGCGCAGGGGAAACGGTCGAGAACGAATCGTCGTAATATTTAATACTATTTACTTCGCGGACAAACTCAATGTGATGAGGCAGAGCCTTGAAACTATGGAGGGCGGCGCCAAGTATAGATTCATTATCTTTAAGGAACGAATCGAAGGTGAGAGATTCGTCAGCGAGTTTGAAGAATGCAAATGCAGCAAGTAAGGCCGCCTCAGCGTCCTCGCGGTTGTGCGCTCCTGGAACTTGTAGTTCGTCGAGAATCTTAGGTTCTTCGTAAGGGTAAGTTAGCTTATTTGCCTTGGTGGCGGAAATGAGTCTCTTAGTGTCATCATTCTCGGTGAAGTAAACGCAATAATCTTTTTCGGTTTGATGATTAACAATATTTTGTTTTGCGGAAACATATTCCTCAAAGTCGGTATGAACGTCAAGATGGTCTGGCTCAATGCGAAGAACTACGGAAACGTTAGGAGATTTGTCCATATCCCAAAGCTGAAAACTGGATAGCTCGTAGACAACTGCATCGTTTGGTTTAATATCTGAAAGTTCGTCAAGTGCTGGGATGCCAATATTGCCGACGACGTGCGCCTTTGACCTTTCGTTTTCGAACACTTGATTTTCGCTTTTTGCATCGAAGATTGCTTGGATGAGAAGACGCGTCATGGTACAGGTGGTTCCTTTGCCTTTTGTACCCGTGATGCCGACAATTGGACAGGGGCAATTATGAAAGAAGTATTTTGTAACGCTCGTAACCTTTTCTTTCGGTGCATCAATGAATTTAGGTGGGATACTTGGCGTGCGGAAAATAAGGTCGTAGTTCGAAAAATCTTTAAAGACAAGTTCTTCTTTTTCGAAGCTGTCTAAAATTTCAATATTTGTGTGTTCAGAAAGCTTTGGGTCTTGTTTGAAATAACGTTCTACTGATTGGCCCTCGACTCCATATCCAAGTATTAGTATATTCATAAGACTATTCTACCATAATTACAAATGAAGGCGGGCGGCGAGGTCGTTTATAAGGGTTTTCTCGCAGGAACCGACAGCAACTAACGAGAAGATACCGGAAGAGACGAGCTCGCGGGCCAGTTCGATGATTTCTTCTTTATCAACAGTGCGAACGATGTCAGGAATCTTACCGTAGTTTTCAACCTCGTCAGCCTTGAAAAATTCTTCAGCGTAAAAATCAGCAATTTGACCGACGGTTTGGGCAGCCATTTGGAAGCGCCCGAGACAATAGCTCTTTGCGGTTTCTAGGTCGTTGTCATCAATTTCGCCATTTAGAACTTTGGAAAGTTCAGCACGAATTAAATCAAACAGTTCAATAGCGTTCTCTTCGTCGACCTCGCCATCAAAATCCCATGAGCTTTTAGACTCATCAAGATTCAAGCTTGAGCCCATTCCATAAACTAGTCCGCGACGGCGCGCTTCTCCGAAGATGCGGGAGGACATGGTGCCGGTTAAAATATGATTCAGACAAGACATAGCGATAGTGCAGGCAGAATCAAATCTACGAGGCGTAACAAATGAAAAACCAAACGTGATGTTCGATGCATCTTTTCGGCGAATAAGGACCGCTTCTGAACCGTGTAATTCATCAAGAGGAATATCGAGTCGTTCCCCATCTTTTAGGTCCCAAGCCTCGAGCATCTTCTTAATCTTATGGCGACGGCGGATGCCAAGGTTTCCAGCAATTACGAATCGCATGTTTTGTGCGGTATGGGTGCGTCTGTAATGCTCGCGGATGTCTTTTAATTCGATGTTTGGAATGGTGCGGACTCGTTCACTAAGGTTTTGGACGTTCTCGCCAATTGCTTGCTGTAGGCGTGGCCAAAGCAGGCGATTGTAATCATTCATATATCCAGTTAGCTCGCTCTTGACGTTTCCTTTTTCTGCGGCTAGTTCAGCTTCATTGAATCTTGGGCTGGTGATAGCGAGACGTTTTAAGTCGAGGATTCTGTCCCATTCGAAATCAGCGCATTCGGTTTCGTAGCAAATCGAAAGATCACTCGTCCAAGCGTTGTGATAAGCTCCATTTTTAGTAAATTCGGATTCGTAAGCGAATTCAGACTTATAGGCGCTGTTTGCACCGAAACTTAGATGTTCGACAATATGTGCAATCTCGTATAGTTCGGGTTTTCGACAATAGCGAAGACCACCCCGGAAATGAACACGGGTAGCCATAACGCTGGCGCCTGGGACGTTGATTAATAACCCAATCGCGCCATTTTTTAGTCGAACCTCCTCTATACTATGACGCATGAGAGAATCCTAACGACGACGTTTTTTGTTTTGACGTTGTTGTTTGCGTTTCTTTTTGTTCTTATTGCGATTAGTGTTGGAGTTTGTATTACTACCAGAAGGCCTTCGTTTGCCGCCAGTTTCTTCTTTGAATTCTTTATCGAGATTCTTATCGCCGGCGGAGATTTCGTTGACGCCTTTTTCGGTTGCAGTTTCTGCCATCTTAGTGAGTTCAGAATCGTATTCTTCATCGTTATTCTCTGGCAAGTTAGCTTCTTGCTTAGTAAGAGAGAGAAGAATGTGCAGGACTTCCTCGCGAAGGTTGCGTTCTAGGTTATCGAACAGCTTTTGAGATTCGGAACGATATTCGACTAGTGGGTCGCGTTGTCCGATAGAGCGCCAATGAATACCTTCACGAAGATGTTGCATATTCTCGAGGTGCTGCATCCAGAGTGCATCGAGGACTTTCAAATAAACTTCGCGCTCGACTTTTCGCATAACTTCGTCGCCGATTTCAGATTCTTTCAAGCTATATGCTTCTTCTACGGCAATGCGGGCGAGGTGAGTGCGTTCTTTTTCCTTGCGCAGTCTACCAATCTCTTCGACTAGGTCTTCATCTAAAGTATTGAAGACGGTCAGGAATTCTTTAGTGAAGTTTTTATTAACTCTTGAAGAATCGCGGGTTAGGAATTCGGTTTCGTTCTTGATAAGGCGCATGATTTCCGGACGGATGTCGGCACCTTCAAGAATTTGACGACGCATAGCATAGACGACTTTACGATGACGGTTTATAACGTTATCATATTGAACGACGTTTTTACGTGCATCGAAGTTGAATCCTTCAATTTTTTTCTGGGCATTCTCGAGTGTTTTTGAGATGGATTTAGTTTGAATTGGCGTGTCTTCGTCAACGCCAAGTTTATTCATGAGCATAGCGACGCGTTCGCCTTGGAAGATACGCATCAAATCATCTTCACAAGAAACGAAGAATTGAGTTGTGCCTGGGTCTCCTTGACGGCCACCACGACCACGAAGCTGGTTGTCGACGCGACGAGAATCATGACGAGCGGAACCAATGACGACTAAGCCGCCGAGTTCGCGGACGCCTTTACCGAGTTTAATATCGGTACCACGACCTGCCATGTTGGTCGCGAGAGTGATAGCGCCTTTTTCTCCAGCCTTTTCAATGATGGCGGCTTCACGTTCGTTGTTTTTTGCGTTGAGAATTTCATATTCAATACCACGTTCGTCGAGGTATCTCGCGATTTCCTCGTTATTCGCAATAGAGTCGGAACCGACTAGGACCGGCTGACCTTTTTTGTGATATTTTTCAATTTCGTTAGCAATTGCGCGAATCTTACCGGCCTTAGTACGGAAGATTAAGTCGTCCTTATCAATACGAGCGATTGGTTTGTTAGGTGGAATTTGGATAACGTCGAGAGCGTAGATTTGTTGAAACTCTTCGGCTTCGGTAAATGCAGTGCCAGTCATGCCGGAGAGCTTTTTATATAGACGGAAGAAGTTCTGGAAAGAAATAGTCGCGAGAGTCATAGACTCTTGTTTTACGGCGACACCTTCTTTTGCCTCGATTGCCTGATGAAGACCTTCGTTGTAACGGCGTCCTTGCATGAGACGGCCAGTGTGCTCGTCGACGATGATAACTTCGCCAGAGTTGGTTACGACATAGTCTTTATCGCGTTTAAACAGAGTTTCGGCACGGAGAGCTTGTTCCATGTGATAGACAAAGTTGGTGTGTTTCGTGGAGTAGAGTTCGTCAATTCCGAGGAGGTTTTGAACCTTTTCAACACCTTCGTCAGTAAGTGCGACGGAGCGATGTTTTTCGTCAACGACGTAATCTTTCTCGTTAAGTTGAGAGGCGATGCGAGCAAAAGCATAGTAGGCATCTGGGTTGTCGCCTGCTGGCGCGGAGATAATGAGCGGGGTACGAGCTTCATCGATAAGAATAGAGTCAACCTCATCTACGATTGCGAAGTTTAGTTCGCGTTGGCGAAGGAATTTAGCTTCGCTAGTCATGTTATCGCGGAGGTAATCGAAACCGAACTCGTTGTTTGTTCCGTAAGTAATATCGGCGTTGTAAGCGTCTTTACGCGTTGCTGGTTTGAGATGACGAAAACGAGTATCAGTGTGTTCCGTGTTTTCGTAGTTCTTGTCGTAGACGAAAGATGCGTTGTTGATGATGACGCCAACGGATAGGCCTAGGAAATCATAGACAGGACCGTTCCATCCGGCATCACGCTGAGCAAGATAATCGTTAACCGTGACAACATGAACGCCTTTGCCTTCGAGGGCGTTCAAAACAGCTGGGAGTAAGGCGACGAGAGTTTTACCTTCGCCGGTTTTCATTTCGGCAACGTTTCCTTCGTGGAGTGCGATGCCACCGATGAGCTGAACATCGTACGGCCTAAGACCAAGGATACGCTTCGATGCTTCGCGACAAAGTGCAAATGTATCTGGAAGGATGTCATCGAGGGTTTTCTTCTTCAGTTTAGCCTTGAGTTCTTCGGTCTGCGCCGCTAGCTCTTTGTCGGACATCTTCTCGTATTTCGGCTCAAGTTTGTTGATTTCTTGAGCTTTTTTATAAAGACGTTTGAGGATTTTCTTTTGCGCATCACCAAAAACGCCCTGAAGGAATTTATCAAGTTTGGTTTTGTCAGCGAGTTTATCGGTTGGTTTTTTCTCTTTGATTTTTTTGGGCTTTTCAGTCTTTAGGGCTTTAGGACTTTTTGGTGCCCCTTTCTTATCTTTAGGCATTACTTACTCCACGGAATTAATATCGGGTATTATTTTAGCACGTTATCCTCGTTTGAACAAACCGTGACCCCTTTTTTTCTCTTTTTTGAGATGAGGGTTTTGTTCTAGTTTGAAACGACGAATTTGGCCAGTTAGTTTTGCTTCGACAATATCGATGCCAGCATAAAGATTTGAGCATTCATCTTTAGCAGAGATAACTTTTCCGCCTGGGATTTCCATAGCGACCGAGATTTCATATTTGTTACCGTGGTCACGATTGACTTCTGTGACGACGACTTTTGCTACGACATCTTTCTTGTTTCCGCGAGGAAGATAACGGTCGAGTTTTCCAATCTTCTTTAGAACATATTTTCTAAAATTTTCCTCGATTTTGTAGTTGCTACCGGAAATATCAACTTTGTTAATCATTTTTTATAATTCCTCCTTGTTATTTAAATAAGGTTTGAGAACAGTAGGTACTTTTAGCTTACCATCTTCGGTAGCATAGTTTTCTAGGACCGCAACGATTGCGCGAGCAAGGGAGATTGCGGTTCCGTTCAAAGTGTGGACGTATTCAATGGTACCGTCTTTACGACGAACGCGACAGTTGACGGAGCGAGCTTGGAAATCGGTACAGTTAGAACAGCTAGTGAGCTCTTGATATTTCTGATTTACTGGGGACCAGTATTCGAGGTCGTATTTCTTGGCAGCCGGAGCACCAAGGTCGCCAGCGGCGATATTGATGATGTGATACGGAATCTCTAGGCTTTGCCAGATATCTTCTTCGATAGCGAGGATTTTTTCGTGAATTTCCTTGGATTGTTCTGGAAGACAGAAAGAATACATTTCAAGTTTATTGAACTGGTGGACGCGGAAAAGTCCACGGGTATATTTTCCGTAAGCTCCAGCTTCTTTGCGGAAACAGGCAGAATAGCCAGCGTAGAACAATGGAAGTTTGTCTTCATCGATAATCTCATCCATGTGATAGCCAGTGAGCGGCATCTCTGCGGTGGCAATGAGCGCGAGGTCTTCGCCTTCGACATAATATTCGTCGGATTGGTCGGAAGTGCGAGGATTAAAGCCGCATCCTTCGAGGACCTTAGAAGAAACTAAGTCTGGAACGGTCATGAAAGTAAAACCATGCTCGAGAACTTTAGAAAGGCCGAATTGAAGGAGTGCGTTTTCGAGAAGTGCAAGGCCGTCTTTTAGGTAGTAAAACTTTGCACCTGCTACCTTTGCTCCGCGTTCAAAATCCACCCAATCGCGAGAAGTCGCAAAGTCGAGATGGTCGACACCTTTTTCTTTATTCTTGCCCCATTTCTTGACTTCAACGGAGCATTCTTCGCCTCCGAGAGGAACATCATCAAAGATGATATTCGGGATAGACTTGATTTCGGATTTAAGTTCGGTTTCTTTGTCAGCTAGCTTTTTTTCGAGAGAAGACAATTCGGTTTTAATCTTCTTTCCGGCTTCGATAAGTGAAGCATCTGGTTTTCCTTTTACGCCTTTAAGCTTGGCGGCGTTTTCGTTCTTTTGTTTGCGAAGTTCTTCAACTTGTTGAAGGGTTTTGCGACGCGAGTCATCAAGTTTGAGAAGTTCGTCAAGATTGAGGTTTTTATAACCTTTTTCGCGAGCGGAATTTTCTACAAGTTCGCGATTTGCGCGTATGTAATTAATGTCTAACATATACGTACATTATACCACGTATTAGTTATTATAGAGAGTGAACCGGAATATTTTGCTTCGCGGGCCAAAAAGGGATTACCAGCCGCCTCCGCCGCCTCCGCCACCTCCGCCGCCGGAGAATCCGCCGCCTCCACCACCAGACGACCCGGAGCTTGAAGACGATTCGATAGCTGTGCTTGAGGACACGGAACTTCTTGTGTAGGTTGAGAAGCTATGGAAGTCACGAGTAGAGAGATATGCGGCACCTCTGACCCAGTCTGGCTCCGTAACGTCATCCATCTTGTAGTACTTGTTAAGTTCGGCAATCCAAGATTCTTCGATGTTGAACATGATGGCATACGGAAGAAGTTTTTCGTAAAGCTTTACGATGCCTTCGTGCGAGACGTCGGCGGTTTTGACGCTGTGAAGGAATTTGATGCGGTCTTCTTCGGCGAGACTCATATATTCTTCGAGCCCGTCATAATAATTCGAGAGCTCGATACCTTTCTTTGTGCGTTTATTGAACTTGCTGGTGTTAGCTAGAACTGTAGTGGAGATGATGATATGGATGAACATGCTTAGGATAGCAGCTCCGCTCACCATGCCAATTTGTCCGTAGGTTGTGTCATCGCCATCTACTAGATTGAAGGTGAAGACCAATGTACCAAACGCAACCATGAAATAAATGAAGAGTAATAATCCGACACGAGAAGAAGCTTTGTTTTTATGCTCCTTAGGTTCGAGGTATCCATTTGTACGGAGAAAACTTTCTGGTTTTGAGTGGAATTGCCTGCCGAGAGATTGGAGATGAGATGTGGCGGTATGGCTTTTAACTTCGATTATATCGTCGACCTCTACGGAATTGCCACCGTTTAAGATTTCTAGAACGATTCTCTGTTCCTCGGTTACATCGTCGAGGTTTTTGATATGAATTTTCCATTTGTATCCGCCAAAAACTTTCTTTTCCCCGCGTTCGAGCTCGATTTTGTGATTAACGGCAAGTTCCATGAGTGAGGCGACTTCGAGAGCTGGGGTGTTTTTTAGCCAGATTTGTCCTGCGTGAGCGACGGTTAGTCCTTTCATTGGGGTATATTGAACAGGTTTTTGTATTTTTGATAACTCGCGTTTTTCCTTCACTGAGTTATAACAAGAAATCCAAGCGTAGATAGAGAATAGGAACATGATAACTAAGACCGCCAGAAGAATGAGTGGAGCGTAGTTTGGCTGTTTGGCTGGAACTACAAACGAGTCGGATTTGAATTCAAGGTCAAGTGTAAGGTTTTCGCGAGCGGAAAGGTCGTAGGTCGTGAAGGTGATAGTAGATTTATCTTCGCTTACGAGGGTATAGCAGCGTGAAGTGGCGTCGGTGCCTTTGGTGCCATATTTACCAACATAACATGAAGTGTCGCCTGTAAAAGCAGACGCGAGTTCGCTAGTTAGGTGGACGGTTGCAGTGAGCGATGCGAAAGGTTGTGCCCATCCGGTTCCGTTGGTGTCCCAATAAAGCTCTTGAAGAGAAGAATTATCTGGATTTAGAATGACATTATTGAGCGTGTAGGAGAGTTCGTAGGTTTGTTCGCCATGGACGTAAGATGAAGCTGAACCGATTCGATAACAAAGCTCGCCTTCGTTCTTGTAAGTTGAAAATGGTTCGGTGATGCCGTTGCGTGTGACTTCGAAACTGTTCTTGTCGAGAGAATCAACGCCACGATAACGGACGGGGATACAACGTTCGATGCCGTGATTTTGGTTAGTTGTCGGAAAGACCGCAGTCAAAACTTCCTTGACGGCCATGGTTGATGAACCGTCGGTGGTTTTTGATAGATAGTAGTCGAAAGTCGTGTCCGTGAAATAAAAATCATTTGTTGAAGCAAAGACGTTCGCCTGTAAACCAAATGATAATGATAATATTGTAAATAAACCTAGAATTATTTTCTTCATGGTTTAATTATACATTAATTTAAGAACGAACGTGAAGTTCTTTGATAGCTTCTTTAATAGTGTTGACGGATTTTTGATATTTTATTCCTTCGTCTTCGGAAAGACTTAGGTCAAGACGCCTAATTGCACCACGTCGGCCGACGATGGTTGGAAATCCGATAAAGACGTTATTGTTGTCGTCGTAGGAAGAAACTGGTAGGACGCGACGTTCGTCGTTCAAGATGCAGTTGATAATGTGGGTTGTGCAGACGCCGATGCCGTAATGTGTAGCGCCTTTTTTGGCGATGATTTCGTACGCTTCGTTTCTTGCGTAATCTTCAATTTCATCAAGTGAGGCTTTGGAGAGGAATGAAGAAACAGACTGTCCGGAAATGTTGGCGGAAGACCAAAGTGCGAATTCGCTGTCGCCATGTTCGGCGATTTGCCAGGCGTTGATAGACTTCGGGTTGATGTTGAGTTTTTCGCTCAAACGGAAGCGAAGACGAGCGGAGTCCAGAACGGTACCGCTACCGATGACATGCTCGGAAGGAAGTCCAGAGTATTTCCATGTTAGATAAGTCATGACGTCCATTGGGTTAGTAACGACGAGGAAGATTCCGCGGAAGCCGTTACGCATAATTTCCTTTATCATTGGGCGGAAAATACCTGCATTTTTCTTGAGTAAGTCGAGACGAGTTTCGCCAGGTTTTTGGTTCGCGCCAGCGGTAATGACGATAATATCGCATCCTCTTGCGTCTGCATAGTCTCCGGCTTTAATTTTCATGTAGCTTGGAGCGACAGCGAGCGCATCGCGGAGGTCCATTGCTTCGCCCTCGGCATCAGCGGTATTGATGTCGGTAAGAACTAATTCGTTAACTGCGGTTCGTTGGTTGATTAATGAATAGGCTACGGACGCACCAACATTACCCGTGCCGATAATCATGACTTTATTGGACATACATATATTATAGCATAAGCGGAATAAGACAGCACGAAAAAGAAATCGAAAAATAGCGAATCGTGATTAACTATTTTTTCTAATGATTGGGAACGGAACAGCTTCGCGGCCGGAGACGCCCTCTAGAAGCCAGAAGTTGCGTTCGCTATTTCCCCATCCACAAGCAGGAGGCATACCATATTCGAGCATCTCGACGAAATCCATGTCGAGCATTTGCGCTTCGGTGTCGCCAGCATCGCGAGCAGCTTGTTGTTCTTTGAAACGTTCTAATTGGTCAAGCGGGTCGTTTAATTCAGAGAACCCATTACCCATTTCAGTCCCAGCGATAATTGGATGAAAACGTTCGGTGACTTTTGGATTTTCTGGATTTTTCTTGGCAAGAGGAGAGAGTTCGAGTGGCTCTTCAATAAGCCAAAATGGACCAGCAGAGCGTTTGCGAATAAGTTTCCAGACGTGGTCGATGAGGTGGGCTGTGGTGGCGGTTTCGCAAGTATGCTCGAGCGATTTTCTTGCGACGGAATCGTTTTTGTCTTCGCCCTTTACGAACTCATCCTTAAGAATCTTTACGAGTTGGTCGCGGTCTGGATTAAAAACGTCGACGCCATATTCTTGTTTGAGAAGGTCGGCGTATTTGATGCGTGGCCATGGTTTGCCACCGTTCCCTAAGTCGATGTCAAAACCACCAACATGAAACTCGAGCGTCCCCCAAGTTTCTTGAGCGACGTACTTTATCATCTCTTCGTAGAGATTCATGCCATCTTCGTAATCGTCGTAAGCAGAGTAGGACTCGAAAGCAATATGCTCGGGAAGATGCTCGTCGTCAATTCCTTCGTTGCGGAAGCGAGGACCGATGTCGAAGACTTTTTCGAAGCCGCCGCCAAGAAGACGTTTTAATGGAAGTTCGTGAGAGATACGAAGATAGAAATCTTCGTCGAGGCAGTCCATATGGGTTGTGAACGGAGTGGCGTCAGCGCCACCAGTTGTGTGTTCGAGGACAGGAATGTTGATTTCTACGAAGCCATGGTCGAGCATGAATTTGCGAGTGGCTTGCCAAAACTTTGAGCGACGAATGAGACGTTCGCGGACTTCTGGGTTGACGTTCATGTCAACATAGCGACGGCGGTAGCGCTCTTCTTTGTTAGTAAAGCCATCCCTTCCCGGAAGCGGGCGAAGAGCCTTGCCGAGTAAGCGAACCTCATTACAGAAAACAGAAATCTCGCCAGTGGAAGACTTCCCGACTTTGCCGGTTGCTTCTATAAAGTCGCCAGTATCGAGGAGTTTTAGGCGTTTGGTGTTGAACAATCTATCGTCAGTAAGGTCTTGTTGAGTCATGAAGACTTGGACTTCGCCAGATTCATCGCGAAGTTTAAGAAATGCGAGTTTACCGAAACTACGAATAGCGATTAGGCGGCCGACAATTGTGACCGTTTTCTCTTCTAACTCATTGAAGTTGCTAAGGATTTTGGCGATTTTAGTATCGCGGTTGGTCTTGGCCGGATATGGTTCGATGCCAAGTTTTTTGATTTCTTCGAGCTTGCGCAAGCGCTCGTTTCGGTAATCTGCTAAGGTTGTCATAAAAATATTATATCATAATTAGCACCGACCGCCTAGGCCGAGTATATAGACCAGTGCGAAGGCGACAGAGTTTTTTAGGATGTGGAGCAAAATCCCCGAATGGATGGTCCCAGTGATTTCTCGAAGAGCGCAGAGGACAAGACTCATAGCGAATACGTTAACGCCGACGTTCCATTGTCCATGGAGGATGCCAAAGATGAGAGAAACGAAGAAGGTGGAGAGGATTACGGATAAGACCTTGCCTGGAATCTTGTTGCGGAGTTTAGTATAGAGCCAGCCACGGAAGATTAGTTCTTCTGCGATAGGCGCAACGATACAGAGTGCCAAGAAAGCAATAACGCGGTCGAGACCGGTGTTAAGAGAGTACCCGAGCTCTTGGCATTCTGTCGAGTTGAAGAATGGGAGGAGTTCAAAGACAGCACTGAAGAGTCCGGCGAGAACTAGGTAGACGAAGAATCCGACGGGAGCGAGGAGGATGTCAGTCCAAGTTGGAAGGTCTTTTAGTCCTAAGTCTTCGCGGCTGATTTTCTTTTGTTTGAAGTATTTCTTTGGGACCCAGATAATTAAGAAAGTTGCGATGGAGTAAATGAGTGCGTTGCAAACTGTCAGCCAAACGGTATTGCGGACTTTGTCGCCGAGAATTGCATACATACCGTAAGCGATTGCAAGTTCACAGGCTACAATAACAACTCCTACCCAAATTAGAATATCGATAATGTAAAGGATGAGTTTGCTGGCGGAAGGTTTTTTCGACGGCTTCTTCTCGCCGGTTTTCTTTTCGATATTTTTTTCTGGTTTTTGGGTGGTTTTTTCCATGATTAGAACAGTTTAATGATATCCATTACAGTTATTATTGCCATTAATAAAAGAAGAACAATAAATGATTTAGCAACGATTGATTGCTCTTTTTCTTTGGAGAGTTTCTTGTGGCGCAAACGGCAGAGGAAAATCATAAACCAGCGACCACCATCGAGTGCTGGGATTGGGATGATGTTCATACAGGCAAGCGAGATGGAGATGATGGCCATGAAGAGGAAAATGAAAGTCGGACCGGCAGAGAGGAGATTTGGGAAGTAATTCCCTACGATACCAACAATACCAGAGACATTCTCTCCGGCGTCAGCGATTTGCTGTTTGCCTTCCTCGCGGACGGATTCATCGGGAGAGACTTGACGCGCTACGCCGGTCACGAGATTAACGACGAGTTGACCGAGGCCTTTAAAAGTTTCTCCGGTCGCCTGGACGGTTAGGCCGAGGCCGACGATTGGAGCGGACCAAGTGTAACGACGAGTGACAGTCGGGCTAGACATAGTGATGCCGAGTAAGTATTCCGAGTCGGCTGGATTCAAAGTAACTTCGAGAGTCTTAAGTGTGCTCTCGCTTGCTTCTAGGCAATCAATGATGCAGTTGCGTTTTTCGTCAGATGATTCTTCGAGGCCGCTACATTCTTTTTCTACGCAATCGAAACGATTGACGATGTAGTAGACGGTTTCTCCAGCGTGATTTTTATTGAAGTCGATAACGTCTGAGGTGGTGATAATTTTTTGATATTTCCCGCCAACAAGCTCAATTGTGTTTTCTGTTGGGAGATTTTCGGAGTACGAAGCTGGGCCAACTCCAACGAGAATGTCGCCTGACTTAAAACCTGCTTCTTTGGCGGGGGAGTTTTCCATGACATTGCCGACTTGGACCGAAGAATCGGTTGCAAGTATTTCGTCGGGTTTAATTGAGAATTGATTTGAGAAGATTTCTGGGAGACCGGTCCAAGCCAGGATGGTAAGAATAATAAAGGCAACGAGCCAGTTCATCATGACGCCGCCGAAGAGAATCTTGGTTTTTTTCCAGAAAGAAACTGAGCCGAAAGTTCCCTTGCGGGTTTCGTCGTCAGACTCGCCATCCATGGCGCAGAAGCCGCCAATTGGCAGGAAGTTGAGACTGAGGATTAGAGAATCTTGTTCTTTTTCCCAATCGGAGCGTTTAATCTTTTTCCATTTGCCTTTTTTCTTCCCTTTTTCGGGCTTTGTGCGGACCCAAGCGATTGCGCGCGGAGGAAAACCGATACCGAATTCTTTAACGCGGACGCCAGAATGGCGAGCCATCATAAAATGACCGAGTTCATGTGCGGTGATGAGAAAAGTCAAGACTAATAGTCCAACAACAATACCTAAAACTATATTCATAGTTTTTATTTTACCATAGGTAGTTTAAATTTTGCCTAAATTTGCATGATTTCTTGTTCTTTGGTCTTGAACGCGGAGTCAATTTGGTCGGTGAAATCTTTGGTTAAATCGTCAATGGATTTTTCGGCGCGTTTTTTGGCGTCTTCTGGAAGTTCAAGACCTTTGAGGTCTTTTCTTGCGTCCTCGCGGATGCCGCGAATGCGAACCTTGGCGTCTTCGACTGATTTGCTGGCAGTTTTGACGATTTCTTTACGGCGCTCCTCGGTTAGCGGTGGGATTGGAACGCGGATAACACGGCCGTCGTCAGCTGGGTTGAGGCCGAGAGTGGAGTCGGAGCGGATGGCACTGGTGATGGCTGGGATAGTTGAAGGGTCGTATGGAGTGACAAGGAGCATGGTCCCACCAGAGACGGTAACGTTGGCGACTTGGACGAGAGGCATCCATTGGCCATAAGCCTCAACTTTGACGCCTGCAAGCATGTCTGGGTGAGCACGGCCAGTGCGAACTTTCTTCAGTTCTTCTTTGAACTTTTCGACGGAAGCTTGCATTTCCTTTTGATAACTGCTGGTGTCAAACATAAAAAACTCCTTATTTATTGATTTCATTATAACACGGAATCGTGTTATAATACTACATATGGATTCGCAAAACGGTGGGCTTTCTTCTGAACAAAAACAGAGGCAAGCGGCGGCAGAAATTGCTCGCCGTAAAGTTTTGATGGCCTATGAGGATAAAGAAGTCCAGACCGCTGTGGATTTTATCAAGAAACAAGATAAAGCGATTTACTCTTTTGACGCGACGCAAAACGCGAACGTTGCTACTTCGAATCAACAGCAAGCTTCTAAAAATGTTCTTGGCGCTTCGGCAACTCCCGTGCTTCGAAGCGTCTCTAATGAGGATTGGAAGAAGTATCATACAGCATGGCAGGATTATTATCAGAAATATTATAGCGAATACTATATGAACGCCGCGAAGGAATACGTAGCGAAGACACAAGTTAAACAAATCCGTAAACAAGCGGAAGAAGAAGCTGCGAAGAAAAAATATGGCGAAGCAATTACTGAGAACGGGGCGAGCGAAGAGTCGGGCGAAAAACAAGCGCCGGTTGGCCTAAAGGCGCATATTCGAGCAAAGGCGTTAGAAAAGGAAAAAGCTTCGAGACGAAGAAAGCTGACGCCGATTTTTGCGGGACTTGCAGTAGTTTTTACGATTCTCTTCCTTCAGTACAACCGTTTGATTTTTGCGCCGATTGCGGCGTATGTTAGCCCAGGCGAATCGCCAGCGGGAGAAATTACGGCAGTTGACCCGACCGTGACACTGACAAAGGTTTCTAGCGAGAATAAGCTCATTATTCCGAAGCTTAACGTTGATGTTCCGCTTAATTTTGGTTATGATGCGAGCGAAGCAATGTCTGCAATGAATCATGGTGTCGTCCATTATCGCATTAATGGTGCAAGTGCCTACCCTGGTGAGATTGGAAACTTTGTTGTGCTCGGTCACTCGGCTGGCGATGTTTATTCGGCGAACCAGTATAAGTTTATCTTTTCTGGATTGGAAAGGCTTGAAGAAGGCGATATTATTTATGTCCACTATAATTCCATGAGGTATACATACAAAATGGTAGGAAGAGAGATTATTCTTCCTACGGAAGTGGAAAAACTGACTGAGCCAAAAGAAGTGCCGACACTTCTCATGGTCACTTGCTGGCCACTTGGAACAAGCCAAAAGAGGCTCGTGATTCACGCCGAGCAAATTAGTCCATCGACAACCGAAGCGACGAAGCAAGAAGAGGTGGTTGAAGAAAAGACTGACGACAATGAACTTCCAAAGAACGAAGATACGCTGTTTGAGCGATTCGTAAAGTGGATAACTGGTCAGTAATGTGATATAATAGTCTAGCTAGGGCGAATGGCGGAATTGGTAGACGCGCCAGACTCAAAATCTAGTTCCAGCAATGGAGTGTGGGTTCGATTCCCACTTCGCCCACCAGAAACATGTTTAATAACGATACGTTATTATGCGCTTGAAAACCCATGTATAACAGAGGCTTTCAATTCTTTTCGGAGGTCTTTCGAATCGACTAAGCGTCGATTTATTTTTTTTACCGAGTAAATCGCATCGATTTCTGGTGCATTTTTGCGCATTGACAGAAATAGATGTATATGATATAATATTAGCGATTTGGCGTTAAGCTTAATCGTATCTTTATAACCTGATGTGAATATTATGAAGGGGGCTAGAACATGGATATTCTGAATCACGAACAGGTTGACCTTAATCGGTACTCTCAAGTTGTTGCGGCACTCAACAAAGCGACTGAAAGTCTCAAAGTTATCGCCGAGGACATTCAGGATGATTATCCGAGTTTGCGTAAACAAGCGAGCCCTGCGATTAAGTCGTCTGGGAATCATATCGGTTCGCAGATAAAAGATTTTATTGAGTTTCTTGAAGGGTACAGGAGCCTTTATATCGGCGAGGGTGTGGACTACAATCAGTTCCAGAAAGTCGCAATAAGCGAAGCAAAGAGAGAGAAACTGAAAGAGGCCGAAATGCCGGTAACTCTGGAAAGTGATGATGAAAAGTTACCCAGGAGGGCTGCCGGAAGGCGTTGTTATTATGAATAAACATCAGGAAACAAAAACCCGCGGTTTACTTCCGCGGGATTTTTATAAGTTAAAGTCGGTTGCTTCTTGGAGGAGGGCTGGATAGAAGCCGTGAGCATTGAATTCTGGCTCTTCTTTGAAATCGAGGAATTCGAAATAGGTAAGACCAAGTTTTTCCTCGAGGAGAGATTCTGCGGCGTGAACGGTGATAACTTTGTCGCCGAACTCGAACTTATGCCAAGCAAGTTTTTGGAGATTAGCAACGGTGGCTTTGAGGGATTGGGCCTCATAGAGAGTAAAGTTTTTTAACATCTGGCGTTGGTTCTCGTTCAAGGCATTTGCGTAGGCTTCTCCATCCTCAAAATGATAGAGAGATGGGCGAAGTTCTTTCGCTAGGTTATAAATTGCTCTAGAAAAGGCAGGAGAATCGTCTTTTTCCCAGGCGACGAGGGCTTCGGCGGTATAGTGGAGAGCAGTCTTTTTCTGCTCTTTTTCGTAATAATCAAGACGTTCGGCGTCGTCCTCTGGGAGATTAAGAACGCCTAAGGACAGCTTGATTCTTTCCCAATCTGCTTGCCAAGAGGAGAAGAATGTTATCAAAATATCAACGGCTTCGTTGCGTTGAACTTCCCAAAAAGGAATCTCGGGAACTGATTCGTCTCCGATTTCCTCGAAGTTAATAGAGAATTTTTTCTTAGGTCTAAATAAAAAATGAGGCATTTCTGCCTCCTTCTGTAATGTTAATTACCTTATAATTATACCATATATATTATATATATGTCAAGAAAAATACCCCTTTTCTGGGGGTATTTCTCTTTGACGTTTTTTTGATTAACGCTTGCTGAATTGCTCTTTCTTGCGAGCGGAGCGAAGACCGTATTTCTTCCTCTCTTTTTCGCGTGGGTCGCGTTTGACGAAACCAGCTTTTTTGAGGACAGGACGTAGGTCTGGAGCTTCGGTTTGAAGAGCTTTGGAGATTGCGAGTTTAATTGCATCGACTTGGCCGGCGAGACCGCCACCAGTGACACGAATTGAGATATCGTAATCCTTTTGCTTTTGAGCTAGTGCAAGTGGGTCGGTGATTTCCGCAAGCATCGTTTTGTTGCCGGAGAAGTAATCGAGAGCTGGTTTGCCATTGATAGTGATTTCTCCTTTACCTTTGTAGAGGCGAGCGCGAGCAGATGCTGCTTTACGACGACCAAGACCGTAGATATATTTCTTGTCAGCCATTACTTAATCTCCTTTGGATTTTGAGCGGTGTGAGCGTGTTCTGCGCCTGCGAAAACGCGAAGGCGAGCAAGACGGTCAGCTGCTAGTTTGTTCTTCGGGAGCATTCCTTTGACGGCTTCGCGGATTGCTAGGCTTGGGTCCTTTTCTAGGACCTCTTCAAGTTTCAATTCGGTGAGGCCACCTGGGAAGCCAGAGTGACGATAGTATTTCTTATCGGTCATTTTTGCGCCGGTGACTTTGAGGTCTTTGGCGTTGATGACAACGACGTAATCGCCGTTATCGATATGCGGGGTGAAGGTGACTTTGCTTTTACCCATGAGCTTGTCGGCGATAACGACGGCGAGCTTACCTAGAGGCATAGTAGAAGCATCAACCAACCACCATTCGCGGGAAATCTCGGACGATTTCTGAGAATAGGTTTTCATAGTTATTTCTTCCCTTTCTTCAACTCGAGGTCAATGTCATCGACGAAAGAAATGGTAGCCATTTCAGAGTGGTCGCCTTTGCGGAAGCCAGCGCGCTCGATTTTGAGGTAGCCGGAATTGCGTTTGACTTGTGGAGCGATGACATCAACGAGGAGGTCAGCGGTCTCAATGTCGTCAAGACGAGCAATGATTAGACGGCGAGAAGCGAGGTCACCTTTCTTTGCTAAGGTGATAAGCTTTTCGGTGCCACGGCGCATTTCTTTTGCGCGGGCAAGGGTTGTTGTAATAGATTGATATTTGATCAGCGAGCACATGAGCCCACGAAGTAGTGCATGCGTCTGATCGGTTTCACGGCCAAACTTGCGGCCTTTGTATCCGTGGCGGTGCATTATTTTCTAAACTCCGTTATTTTTTCTTGTACTTCCTCGAGGGCTTTTGCGCCGAAACCTTTAAGGTCTTTGAGCTGTGCGTCGGTGAGACCGATGAGTTGGCTCAAATTCTTAATGTTGTTGTTGATGAGGGCGTTGGCGGTGCGAGCGGAAAGGCCAAGTTCTTCGATTGGGAGGAGAAGACCAGAATTGTCTTCTTCTGTTTCCGCACCTGGAACTGGAGCGCTTTCAACTTTCGTGGAGCCTGCGAGTGCTTGATATTGATTGACGAGAATCGCAGCAGCTTCTTCAAAGGCATCCTTTGGAGTGATAGTTCCATCGGTGTCGATAGTGAGGATAAGCTGTTGGAGATTAGTATCACGTCCAACACGAGTGTTTTCGACTTTGTAACGAACGCGTAGGACTGGAGTAAATACTGCGTCAAGGGCAATCATGTCACTATGAACGCGGTCTTTGCCGGATTCATCAATAGTGAGATAGCCACGGCCGGTCTCGATGACGAAGTGCATCTTTAGGACGAAGTTTGGGTCATCGATGTGGCAGATGACTTGGTTTGGATTGCCAAGTTCGACATCAGCTGGGAGCTTGATGTCGGAAGCGGTGACACGCTTATTACCATCTTTGTCAGCGTGTTGCTCGGAACCTTTGATTTCGAGAGATGCTTCAACTGGTGTGTCAATGTGGGACTTCAAGCGAATGGTCTTGAGGTTCAACATGATATCGACTACATCTTCACGAATACCTGGAACGGTGGAGAATTCGTGGTTGGTGCCTTCAATCGAGAACGATGTGATGGCGGCACCTTTGATGCTGGAGAGGAGAACACGGCGGAGAGAGTTGCCGAGAGTGTTGCCGTATCCGTAGTAAAGTGGGCGGATGACAAATTCGGAACTGTTCTCGCCTAGTTCATGAACTTCGGCAAGCATTGCGTCATTGATAGCTTTAGTTGTCATATATTTTTCTCTCCTTATCCTTAGCGTGAGTAGAACTCGACGATTAGTTGTTCGTTAATGCCCACCTCAGCTTCTTCGCGCTTTGGTAAACCAGTAACTTCGATTTTTAGTTTCTTGGTATCGGCTTTCATCCATGAAAGTGGAGTAGTCATACCTTCAACAGTTTTGAAGTAATCAGATTTTTGAGATTTTTGACGGACTTCGAGAACATCACCTGGGTTCAAGCGAATTGATGGGATGTTGATGCGTTTGCCGTTCAACAGGAAGTGCCCATGAGATACGAGTTGGCGTGCTTGGCGACGTGTTGTTGCGAAGCCTGCGCGGTAAACTGCGTTATCTGCACGGCGTTCCAAGAATTGAAGAAGGTTCTCGCCGGTTAGACCTTCAGCGCGAGTTGCTTCTTTCATTAGCTTAGAAAACTGTTTCTCAAGTAGACCGTACATGCGGCGTACTTTTTGTTTTTCGCGAAGCTGTACTAGGTAGAGGCTTTGCGAACGAGAACGTTGACCAGCGTGCTCGCCTGGGATGCCGTTCTTACGAGCCATAACCTTGGCGGCTTTTGGAGCCAAGGCATAACCTTCACGACGGCTTTGTTTGACAATTGGAGAATTATCGCGGGCCATTACGGTTTCCTTTCTCCCTTAGGTCGTACACCACCGTGTGCGATTGGGGTTATATCAGTGATACTGTTGATTTTGATGCCGAGAGATGAGACGGCGCGGATGGCGCTGTCACGTCCAAGACCAATGCCTTTGACGAATACGTCGGCGGAGCTTAGACCGTGGTCGCGTTTAGCGATATCAAGGGCTTTCTCTGCTGCAATTTGTGCGGCGTAGGCGGTACCTTTCTTAGAACCACGGAAGCCGTTGGCTCCAGCGGAAGAGCTAGAAATGATTTCGCCTTTATTGTCACTGACGCTGATAATTGTGTTGTTAAAGGTAGCTTTAATGTGGACTTGTCCGGATTGAACAACTCTTTTGGTCTTTTTACCTTTAGTTTTAGTGGCTTTAGCTTCTGCCACAGGAGCTTGTGTAGTAATAACTTCTTCAGACATAATTTACTCCTAGGTTTTGCTCGCTGCTTTAGGTTGCGCGCCGCCAACGGCAATCGCTTTACCCTTGCGAGTACGCGCGTTCGTGCGGGTACGTTGACCGTTTACTGGAAGTCCAGCTTTGTGGCGTAGTCCTTTGTAGGAATTAATGTCTTTAAGACGTTTGATATTGTTGGTCACGAGGCGTTTCAAATCACCTTCAACGGAATATTTCGAAGAAATAATATCGTTGAGTTTTTGTTCTTCAGCCTCGGTGAGATCTTTCACCCGAGTGGTAGGCTCAATCTTGGCCTCCGCAAGGATGGCTTTACTTGTTGTCGGCCCAATTCCGTAGATGTAAGTGAGAGCGGTTTCGACTTGCTTCTCGGAAGGGATGACAACGCTAGCAATTCGTGCCATGCTTAACCCTGCCTTTGTTTATTCTTAGGTTTTTTCTTATTGATAACACGTAGAACACCTTTACGGCGAACGAAGATGTCATCAGGGGAGATTTTTTTAACACTTGCGCGTACTTTCATAGTGTAAAAAATTCCTTGTTTAAGGTTTATATATGTAATTACCTAGCCTCGTGAAAAGCTAAGTCTAGCGGCGGAAGCTGATTCTACCCTTTGTAAGATCGTAAGGGGTTAACTCAACATCGACCGTATCACCAGGCACAAGACGGATAAAGTTTTTGCGCATTTTTCCGCTCATGTGCGCAATGATAATATGACCATTCTCAAGTTCTACCCGAAATTGGGCATTAGGCAGCGCCTCAACGACTTTGCCTGTGAGTTTAATCACTTCCTTTTGACTAGCCATAAATTACC
>CAMVRN010000004.1 GCA_947169915.1 uncultured Candidatus Saccharibacteria bacterium
AATAAGAAAACTAATAAAATGATCGTGCGTAGTCGTCACGAAGGAAAGAGGAAATAATGTCTCGTAGTTTGAAAAAAGGTCCTTTCGTGGACTACAAGCTAGAAAAGAAGATTAAAGCCCTCTCTCTTGAGGACCGCACCGTAATCAAGACTTGGGCCCGCCAATCTACTATCTCTCCCGAGATGGTCGGTCGCACAATCGCTGTGCACAATGGTAAAACCCATGTCCCAGTCCTCGTTAGCGAGAACATGGTCGGTCATAAGCTCGGAGAGTTCGCTCCCACCCGCAAGTTCAAACGCCACGGTGGTAAAAAAGCAGCTGAAGCTGCTGCCGCTGCAGGGAAAGGAGACGCATAATGTCTACCGTATTCTCTCATGCATATATTAAAGGTGTAGATTCTATGCCTCGCAAGACCAGCGTCGTCGCCGCTCTAGTTCGCGACCGCTACGTCTCTGATGCAGTTGTTATTCTTGAGCACACACCACGTCGCGCTGCTCGCGCAGTTCTTAAGGCAGTTGAATCCGCCAATGCTAACCTCTTAAACGTCAACCCATCCGTTGACCCAAAGACTATTCGCATTGCTCGTATCTCTGTCACAGCCGGAACCCGCATTCGTCGCTATGTTCCAGCTTCCCGCGGTCGCGCACTTCCATTCGAAAAAGTCTCTTCTAACATCTTTGTCGAAGTTGCTGGTGAAGAGAAAGAGAAAAAAGTCGAAAAGAAATCAGACAAAAAAGCTGATAAAAAAGAAGATAAGGAGAAAAAGTAATGGGACAGAAAGTTAATCCTATTTCCTATCGTCTCCAAGTCAGCAAAGATTGGTCGTCCAAATGGTATACCAAAAAGACAGACTTCAAAAATTGGCTGATTGAAGACATTAAAATCCGCGAATACGTCGAGGACCGCTTCAAGAGCCGCCCGACCATCGCAAAAGTTAACATTGAGCGCTCTGCGAACCTTACTACCATCACAATCCTCACCGCTAAAGCAGGTGCGGTCATCGGCAAACAAGGTGCAGGTATCAATGAGATGAAAAAAGAGCTCGAAAAAATCGTCTCTGGTCCAATTCGCATCAACGTCGAAGAAGTTAAAAAACCAGAACTCAATGCCAAACTCGTTGCCGAAAATATCGGCTTCCAACTTGGCAAACGTATGAACTTCCGCCGTGCAGTCAAAATGGCATGCCAATCAACCATGTCCGCTGGCGCACAAGGTGTTCGTATCGAAGTCTCTGGCCGTCTAAATGGCGCAGAAATGTCCCGCCGCGAAAAGTTCATCGAAGGCTCAGTCCCTCTACACACTCTTCGTGCTGATATCGATTTCTACTGCCATCACGCCCAAACAATCGCTGGCGTCGTCGGTGTTAAAGTTTGGATTTACAAAGGGGAGAAATAATTATGGCACTACTTCTACCTAAGAAAACCGCACACCGCAAAGTCCGCAAGGGCAAAAACGAAGGCGTAGCAACTCGTTGCAACACCGTAGCCTTCGGCGACTATGGACTTATGTCCCTTGATAACGAGCGTGTTAACTCTCGTCAAATCGAGGCCGCTCGTCAAGCTATCACCCGTTATATCAAACGCGGTGGTAAAATCTGGATTCGCATTTTCCCACACACCCCAGTCACCAAAAAACCGCTAGACGTTAAAATGGGTAGCGGTAAAGGTGAACCACAGTTCTTTGTAGCAAAAGTCAAAGCTGGTACCGTCATGTTCGAAATCGGCGACGTCACCGATGAGCAAGCTAAAGAAGCTCTTCGCCTCGCCGGTCACAAACTTCCGGTTCGTACAAAAATTATTAAGAAAGAGGAGTTCTAATTATGGCACACACATTAGTCGGGATTGTTTCCTCCGATAAACGTGACAAGACCATTACCGTCTCCATCGAAAATCGCGAAACCCACCCACTCTATCGCAAGCAATATACGAAAACCCGTAAATACACTGCTCACGATGAGAAAAACGAAGCTCACTTGGGCGATAAGGTCGAAATCGTCGCCTGCCGTCCGCTCTCCAAGACCAAATCTTTCAAGTTGGTCAAGGTCATCGAACGTTCCCATGGCTCTGTCGAGCTCAAGGAAGATGTCAACGATGTTCTCGGAACGAACAAAGTTGAGGAATCTTCTGAAGAAGGAGAGAAATAATGATTCAACAAGAAACAAGATTAAAGGTTGCTGACAACAGTGGCGCAAAAGAACTCGGAGTCATCCGCGTTCTCGGCGGTACTCGTGCTAGATACGCACGCGTAGGCGACATTGTCACCTGTTCCGTCAAAGATGCCTCCCCAACTGGTGGCGTCAAGAAAAAAGCCGTTGTCCGCGCCGTTATCGTCCGCACTCGTCAACAAATTCGTCGCCCAGATGGTTCTACCATCCGCTTCGACGACAATGCTGCAGTGCTTGTTAACGACGACAAAACCCCACGTGGTACTCGTGTTTTCGGCCCAGTTCCTCGCGAACTTCGCGACCTTGGCTTCTCCAAGATTATCAGCTTAGCACCGGAGGTACTCTAATATGGCTACGAAAACTGCTAAATATACCCCACGCTTGAAAGAGCTTTATCTCAACGACATTGAGAAAAAACTCCAGAAAGAATTAAAACTTGATAATATCAACCAAGTTCCAAAACTCGACAAAGTCGTCATCTCTGCAGGCGTCGGTAAGAAACGTGAAGACAAGCGCTTCACCGAAACCGTTGAACTTACCCTTGAGAAAATCACCGGTCAAGCTCCAACTTCCCGCCTTGCCAAGAAATCTATTGCAACCTTCAAAATTCGTAAAGGAATGGGCGCACCTGTTGGCTACCTCGTAACTCTCAGAAACGACAAGATGTACGAATTCGTTGACCGCCTTATCAACGTCGCACTTCCACACGTCCGCGATTTCCACGGTGTCCCAACTACTTCGTTCGACAAGCAAGGGAACTACTCTCTTGGCCTCCGCGAACAAACAGTTTTCCCAGAAATCACATTTGAAGATTCCGCCGTTCTTCACGGTCTCGAAATCACATTCATTATCAAAAATGGTTCAAAGGAAGGAAGCAAAAAGTTGTTAGAACTCTTTGGCATGCCGTTTGAGAAAGGAGAGAAGTAATATGGCTAAAAAGTCTGCTGTTCTCCGTGACCAAAAACGTGCAGAAATGTACAAGAAATATAAAGCTAAACATGATGAGCTAAAAGCTGCTGGCGACCTCGAAGGTCTCCAAAAGCTTCCACGCAACGCTAGTATCACTCGTCTCAAAAACCGCGATATGCTAGATGGTCGTCCACGTGGTTATATGCGCCGATTCGGCATGAGCCGTATCACCTTCCGCGAAAAAGCTTCTAAGGGTGAAATCCCAGGCGTAACAAAGAGTAGCTGGTAGGAGAAAGGAAATATGTCTATACAATCAACTGATCAAATCGCTGACCTCTTGACCCGCATCCGTAACTGTTTGATGGTAGGGAAAAACGAAGTTGTTCTCCCAACCTCCAAACTCAAAGTTGCCGTCGTAGAGGCTCTCAAGAAAGCTGGCTACATTGCCGACTTCGACATCGTCGAGCAAGCTCCTCGCAACGTTCTTCACATCAACATTGCAGAGGAAGGCAAAGTTCCTGCTATTCACGAAATCGAGAAAGTTTCTAAACCAGGACGCCGTGTTTACGTCTCTGCAAACGAAATTCCAAAGGTCAAATCCGGCCGTGGGGCTGTCCTTATTTCCACCTCTAAAGGTGTCATGACTGGCCGTGAAGCCGTCAAGAACCGCCTCGGTGGAGAAATCCTCGTTCGCGTTTGGTAATCTTACCTCCTAAATCACCCCTGCTAAACAGGGGTGATTTTTGTATCAAGGCCATACAATTCTATTGACTTTTTATCAAGCTTATGCTATAATAAAAGTATCTTTGGCGAATCCTGGGAGGGAGAAAGCTAGAGAAGAATTTTTATAAGGAGGGCGCTAAAAATGCGTACCATCATTGGCAAACTCGTTATCGACCTCGCCCCTGTTCAAAGCCTGCAACTCGAAATCAAGGATGGAGAGGTTGCAACTCTTGGCAAGCTTCTCGAAAGGGACGCGGACCAAACCCCAGAAGATACCGTCCATGCTTTTGGACGCTCAGGTCGTTTGTTCTTCAAGAAAGCAGCTAACGGAGAGGACCCTGCAAGGGAATACATTATCCCGCACGACTATTTGATTATGAAGAAGGCGCATTATTGTTTCATGGCGACCGACAACGATACCTTTGGAGTTGTTGACCTCTGTCTGGAAAAGGATAATAACTATATCATCCTCAGAAAATCCCAGACTAATCCAGATGTAATCGTGCTCGACCTGCAAAGAGACCTCATTCTTAATTTTGAAAGCATACTCGAGTACGACATCTTCATCACGAAACTTGCTCCAGAAGAAGTAGCAAGCCTGCCTGTTCCGTCCTGGGAGAATGGCTCCTATCAGTTTAACGAATCTGAGTTCGAACCTGTCGGTACCGATACTAAAGCCTAACCTCCTCCTGAACAAAAGCCCCGCAATCACGCGGGGCCTTTTTTAATTCACCTTTTCTCTTATTAACTTTTCGCCGCTTTCATCCGAGGTAAAATAATACAGCCACCTATTATTTCCAGAAATAGTCACCGCCCTACCGCCCATCACGCCAGAGTTAACAAGTTTTCTCTCGTTGAGTCCATCATAGTCAAGCACCGAAAGCTCTCCCGTCTCGAAATTGAGACGATACCTCAAATACTCATCAATCCAGCCAGTTTTCTCGGCGTTCACGGCCGTCGTCTTCATCGCTTCAAGGTCAAAGACTTTCGTTCCACCTTCCTCGTCCTTAAATTCAAACACCATCCCTTTGCCACGTTTCTTTATACTAGCCGTCCTAGTCTCAAGTTTCTCCTCAAACACTATTTCCGCATCATCGTTGCTCGTAAACCACCCGTTTTTACTGTAAATCACAAACCCCTCCTCTTCAACGACACCTACATAACTATCCTGAAAATATTGCATCGTCGCAATTAACGTATCAGAATTCGTTCCCGCAATCAGAAAGCTTTCCTCTTCACCAACGCGATAAGCCCGAACTTGCCACTTCGAATTATCTTTAATTGCTAATCCATCATCAAGCATTGATTCTTCTTTTTTCTTTGCGTTTTCCGAATCAATCAAGTACACCACCTTATCCCCATCATTATCAAACCTTATCACTTTTTCAAGCAGCACATCGCTGAGTTTTTTCTCTCGGATATTCGCCTCAAAGAACTCTCCGTCCGTATCGAGAACGAGAAGTTTGTCCCCAGCCTCGCTCTCAAATTTTATATCAGAAACAACAATTTTGTCGCATTTTCGCTCCGCGCTTCCTTCGTCGTCTACCCCCTGTTTAGTGGCGCAATTTTCCAAAACCTCACTTATCCAAACTGTCTCTTTTTCGTCCCTCAAATTAATCGCCACCCAAGCGCCATTGACTTTCGCAAGCAACCTCTCACTATTTCCGCTCCATTCGGCGTCATTTATCGTCTTAAACTCAATCGACGCACCATTCACGTTCCTAACGTCCAACAATTTCTTCTCTGGCTTATTTTCATTCAAATTCAGAACATACATCTTTCCGCCTTCAACAATCACCATCTTCTCATGATTCGGGGAAACATTTACGAACCTGACAAGTTTCTCGCCACTCAAAATCGTCTCCTTTTCTCGCTCCGTCTTAAATAACCGCGCATAGTTCAAACGATACATTAATCCCTCCGTCACATCCACAACCTTTGTCCACTCGTCAAAGCCTTCCTTTTTAAATATAATCTCGTGCTGTCCGGCAATCATTGTCCGGCTCGCATTAGTACTTAAAAGCAGCGGCGCTTCTCCATCAATAAAAATCGTGGCACCAGTCGGAATCGATGACATTTGCACCAAACCAGACCTCTCAACCACATCTCCTGCGCCTCCAATCCCCCTAAGATTAAAACTATACCCCATCACGACGAGCGTCAAAAATCCAACCAGAAGAATAACCGACAAAAACATTAACGCCTCAGTAACAATCAACCGAACGTGTGCGCGTCTTTCTATCTTTTCTTGTTCGTCCATAATAAAGCAGTTTCTAGGTAAGATTATACCATAAATAATTTCGAAAAATAGCTATTGCTTTTCTATTCCGCTTAAATTATTATAGATATAAGTATTATCAAAAGCGAGGTATAATTTTAATCATGGTAAATGCAGCAACAGTCGACCACACGAGCCTTTCCAGCTCAGCGTCCCATCGCCGTGTTCAACGATCGACTACTCTTAACAGAAAATACGTGAAGAAGCCTACAAAGGTTAGTGTTTCTGAATCTGCTGCCAAAGCCCGCGCTGACGATTTAAGACGCCGTCAGGCCCTCGCCGAAAAAATCAATAGCGAACGCATTGCTGCCCTTAAAGCCGGCAAATCTCTTCGCAGAAACACTGCAGCTACAACCGCGACCTCAGCTGCGAGTGCAGCCGTAGCCACAGCCATAGGCAAAGCTACCGTTACTCCCGCCGCCAAAGCCGCCATCACTGGCGCTACAGCTCCTCGCCCACTTGCAACCGTTCTGGAAAAAACCTCGTTCTCCCCAGCCACCACCAATACTGCGAAAAAAGCAAAAGAAACCGCTGTTGAATCTGCCCTGAAATCCGTTGCTACTATGGAAAAGAAATCCGCCCGCATAAAGCTCCCAAAGCTCTCTCCAGCCCGCTCCCTAGGCGTAAAGAAACTACTCTTAGCTTTCGGTTGCGCCGCCCTTGCCGTTGGTGTTCTTGGCTATTTCATTTCAAACAACACACAAGGTTTCGATTTCCACGTCGCCGCTATGTCTAGTGGCATTGAAGCGACCTACCCTAAATACGTCCCTCGCGGATACTCTCTATCCGACATTATCTCCGGTGACAAAACCGTTTCAATCACCTTCAAGGATTCTGAAAACAATTCTTTCACTTTATCCGAAGAAGCCACGACTTGGGATAACGAAACCCTAGAGCAAACCTACGTCAAAGAGACTTGGGGCAACAACTACACCTCCATCCGAGAAAACGGCCTCACAATTTTCATCTCGAATTCCGACGCTGCTTGGCTCAACGGCAACATCCTCTACAAGATTAAAGCCTCTGGATTCAACCTGACAAAGAAGCAGATAAAAAACATCGCCGCTAACGCCAGTAAATAGAAATCAATCCGCCAAACAAAAGGCGGATTTTTTATCGCATTAAAAATCTCTCGGGCGAGTATACAGAACTAATATAAGTAGGGAACAACTAGCCGTTCCTTACCTATTTCTTGCCTCTCCAGCTTCACTAAACCCTCTTCTTAATTCTCGAAGGGAACAACTACTTCTCTTATTTATCTAGCGTCAAATAGCAGAAAGTAAAAGAGAGGGATTTGTAATCCCTCTCCCTCCACACTGCCGCTACCGTAACAGTTATTTTTTGTGTGTGAGTATGTTTTGGTAGCTCGCTATAGTATTTTGTCCTTATTCATTAATCCCCCACGTACGTACCAAGTTTAATGTACATATCGGTAAGCGTACCGACCAAAGGACGCCAAGCTGTACCACTAATAGTTGCAGAAGCGCCGAACCAAACCTCCGTATCGAAGAAGAATCGAGTAATCGAAGTGATATCTTGGAATACAACAGGTTCAGATCCGTTTATAGCATAATAAATCTTAACCTTGTCAACCCCGTTTTCTTCGACTGTACGGCGAATAATTCGAACATGTTTCAGAGTGTCAGCAGGGATATCGTTCTTGGTAGCGCCATTGTTTCCTTTCCATTTTTGAGTAATTTCAACATTCGTGTTGCTATTACTGTAACGGCGGAAGACGAAGCCAGGATAGTTGTTTGCGCTGTTTTCTTGCTTCGAATTAACGAATGTTGCTTGACCACCACTAGAAACCTGTGCAGTCGGATCATACTCAATAACACTGAACCCGATTTCAAAATCTTTATCATAATTCTCTTCTATAAAGAGTTGGATATTCGTGTCAATATAATTAACCGCAACATTATTAACGGTCTTAGAGCTACAATAAGTACCAGTCATACTGCTGCCACCGTTGAAAGTGCAAGCGTTTGGTTCGTACCAAACAACAGGATAACTTGTCGTACTTTCAACCCACCTAGCATAGAACGTCACGTCCTCATCAATCACAGTCTCCGGAGTAACCTCGGTATTATATGTAGTATCAGTATACCAACCAAAGAATATATTGTCCGTTTTCGTAGCCGTCGGAAGCGAGCCAATTGCCGTATTATCTACTATTTCATCACTATTGCGTGAAGGAGTACCGCCTTGAGCATTATAAGTCACTGTGCGCTTCGGAAGCTCTTCAACAACCTCAACCGTAAAAGTTTTAGTTTCATGAGAAGTTGTGCCGGTCATAGTAATAGTCACCGTACCTTCTGATACACCAGTCAAAACTCCAGTTGTTGAATCAATCGTAGCAATGCCAGTGTTGCTCGATGCAAACGTATATGGTTCAAGTTCTGCAGAATTCGTAACCTGAACAGTCATATTATTACCAACCACAAGGAGAGTTCCGACGTTAGAAATATCCGCTAATGTCACATCACTCAACCATTGTGCATGATAAGTTGTCGAATGAGCCGGCTGGACCGGGAAAGTAATTTGGGTGCCGCCGGTCGCCGCGGTAAACCAGCCCTGGAACAAATGATGCGCATACGTCGTAGTTGGAGAAGAGTCAATTGTATCTCCTGCATCAAGTAGCACCGACTGCACCGCACTGCCGCCATGTGCATTAAAAGTAATAGTATATTGAGCTACGCTTTGGTGATGTTCGAGAGAGATAGACGACAAAGGCACCTCAATAGCGGGACGTGCACCATTCAATTTCGAAGATGTAGTAATTGAGCGTCCGGCCGTCTGTACGCGCGCATTATTGGTACTACCAAGCCACCAACCATCGACATAATCAGTGGTAGCAAAGTTCGACCGCTCAAGAAGATAAATACATTTCCCGTTAGTTCCGAGGTTAGTTAGACTATTGTCACAAGCCGTTCGAGCTTCATTATAAGTTAAAAAGCGAGATGGCAATCCGTCAAATTGAACCAAGTCCGTATTACTCCATGTTGAAGTCGTCGGCAATCTAGTCAGGGCCATAGCATAGTTTTCGTTGGCATTAGAAATATTCTTGTGATATATTAATACTCCATTATTACCATTAGCTGCGACATAATAGAACATCTCATCCGCTTCGCTATAGGTACCATCACTGTTGACGTCGCACACAAAGGCATTTCCTGGAGCGACTCCAGAATTTTGATCTACAAGAGAACCATAGGTAATCGTTTGCCCTGCATATCCCGCAGCAGAACACCCGCCATTATCGGTTCTAGCACATACCTCCGTGTGAAGTGTTCCGGCCGCATAACAGGCATAGGTTTCTTCTACTGTCCACTGAGCATAGAGAATAATCGTATTTGGAGCCTCAGGATCAATTTCAACAGTACCCTCGACTCCATAGGCAGTACCAGTTCCATCAGCCGAGGTATTCCAACCACTGAATATGTATCCTTCGCGAGTTGGGGTTTTCGAAGAGAGAGTAACAGTTGCTCCAGAAAGATAGGCTTCAGAATCAGATGGGAAGTTACTGACTGTGTCCGTTCCGGCATTTTCAGCGTAATGAACGGCAAAGTTGGAAGCATTTGCCGTTGCAGTAAGAGTAAAGACATTTTGATAAGTACCAGCAGGAGTATTTTGAGCAACTAAAACACCAAACGTCAAGTTACTAGTGCTTGCTTGTCCATTATTGCTATTGTTGGTTGTTGCCAAAATCGCACTACTATTAATTGCCGGCACAGGTTTATAGTTTATGCCGTCAGTGCTGTATCCATAAGACGCCTCAGTAAAGCCAGATTGGGTAATGCTATCTACTCCTTGCGGAAGCGTAATCGTCGGAATTGTCACTTCTAGTGTTTCATGCGTAAGGCTCGTGCTAGGACCTGAAGTCTCCATAGCCAACGTATAACCCGTATAGTTCGTAGTCGTAACAGAAAGTGTCTGCGAACCGGTAGAGAACAACCCAGGAATAGTGCTAATAATCAACGGGCTAGCAGGAGAAATCTCTAGTGACGGCACAGAAACAACCCCAGTCGTCGCCGAAGAACTCTCCGGCAAAAACTCGGGGTAAGCAAAGAATAGTGAAAAACAGATAATTGCAATTAGCAAAATTGCTCGTTCACAACAGGTGTCTTTCCCAAAAAAACCTCTTGCCAATTTAATCATAACTCTCACACATAGCTACTATACTGCTACAGTTTAGATTATACCCCTTTTGCTTATCCTATTACAAGTCTTGAAATTAAAAAAACAAGTTATGTTTTATTTGACTTATTAAGGAACCTTTTTCTTAGTCTTGACTTTAAGAGAAAAACCATCATAATATCTATATATGCAGAAGATTATCACACGCTTTGCCCCATCTCCTACGGGCTACATTCATATTGGCAACGTCCGTTCCGCAATCTACCCTTATCTCGCCGCGCGCCAAACTAACGGTCATTTTATTCTCCGTATCGAGGATACCGACCAAGCTCGCTACGTTGAGGGCGCAACTGACCTCATCATAGACACTTTAAAATGGCTCGGGCTCGAATGGGACGAAGGCCCAGAAGTTGGTGGCGATAATGCACCATATTTCCAAACCGAGCGTCGTGAAATCTACCTCGAATGGGCCAAAAAGCTCATCGAAAAAGGACGCGCTTACGCTGACCCAACCGATTCAGAAACCATCCAAAAATACCGCGACGAAGACAACGCGAAAAAGGTTCCTTACCTCTACCGTAATCACCGCCCTGAAACCTTCCCAGAATGGGAAGAAGGTATGCCAATCCGTTTCAAAGCCGACCCAAAACCACGCGAATGGCACGACGAAGTCATGGGCGACCTAAAAGCCGGTCCCGAAGTTCAAGATGACATCGTCCTCATTAAGAAAGATGGGCTCCCAACCTACAACTTCGCTCACATTGTCGACGATTTTCTTATGCACGTCAACATGGTTGCCCGCGGCGTCGAATACCTATCGAGCACGCCAAACTACCTCGCTCTCTATGAAGCCTTCGGCATCGACCAACCTCTCCTAGTCTCACTTCCACATATCCTCGCCCCAACCGGCAACAAAAAACTCGGCAAACGCGATGGCGCCAAGTCCGTCACCGCCTACCGCGAAGACGGCGTCCTTCCTGAAGCCATGCTAAACTATCTCGCCTGCCTCGGCTGGAATGATGGCACGGAACAAGAAATCTACACAAAAGAGGAACTAATCGAAAAATTCTCCCTCGACCGCATCCAAAACTCTGGCGCACGCTACGACGAAGTCAAACTTCTCTGGATGAATGGCCAATGGATTCGCAAAATTGTTGACGAACAGGGAATCGACGCACTTTATCCAAGAACCGAAGGTTTCTGGCCAGAATCCGCAAAAAATTATGAAGATGAATATAAAAAACGAGTTCTTGCAATTATTTACGACCGTCTGAAAACCCTTTCTGACCTTCGCGAAATGACTTCGTATTTCTTTGAAGACCCAAAGTTCGATATTGAACAACTTTTGACTAATAAATTTGTTAAAAAGTTCTCCGAATCCGAACTTACCGCACTCCTCGTCGAATCCATCTCGAAACTCGAATCTCTCAAAACCTGGGACGAACCAAGCCTCAAGGATGCCTTGAATGAACTTCTCGCTTCAACCGGCCGAAAACCTGCCGAACTTTTCTCCCTCATTCGCATTTCCGTTTCCTTCGCCCCATTTTCACCAGCCCTCGACCTAACCCTCAACGTCCTCGGACGCGAAACCACCCTTGCTCGCTTGAACAAGGTTAAAACTGCCTTGTCTCTAGACCAACAATAAGCTATAATAAGCTTATGCAAAATAATCCTAATGAGGATTTCCCATTTCCGGGGCCTAACCCGAGTTTTTCCGACATTCCAATTCCTATAAACCCGGGCGTCCCAATTTCTCCCGAGCCAATCGCTCCAGAGCCAACCTTCACACCCCCAACTTTTAACCCAGAATTATTAAACGCCACCTCTTCGCAAGCTCTCGTAGTCCCAGCTTTTGACGAGGCGAAAACCGACACGCTAACTGACTCAACAATTGATGCACAAGATAACGCTCCCGCCCCTGATTCTAGTGCTGAAGGAACCGCGGACGAAATCCACGAAAAATCTCCCGAAACTGACGAGAAAAAGAAGGAAAAAGAAGGAAAAAAGGACGAAATTCCCGATACCGAAGAGGAAGCTCTGGCTAAAAAATTTGCCCGCGAACGCGTAAAAAAGCTGAACGTCCAATCAGCCCCTCAAGCTGAGGAGAAACAGTCCAAGAAGACAATGATTATCCTCATAACAGTCATTTCTTCCGTTATTATTATCGGCGGCCTAATCGCATTCTACTTCCTTGTCCTCAGCAAACCTAAAGAAGAAGTTGCCGAAGCACCTGTCGAAGAAATTGTCACTCCAATCATCCCAGAAACAAAAGAGGAGCCTGACGTTCCACATTATTATTCGCTTCTTTCCGGCGAAGAAATCGCTTCCGAAGAAGCAAAATCCGACCCAACATTTTGCGTCCAAATTCCGAACGGTGTTGACGGTGCTCGCCCGCAAGTCGGACTTCATGACGCTAAAGTTGTTTTCGAGGCCATCGCTGAAGCCGGCATTACTCGCTTCTCCGCCATCTACCAAAATCCCCCAGCCGTCATCGGCCCAATTCGCTCACTCCGCCTTTACTATCTAAACTGGGATATTCCATTCGACTGTACAGTCGTCCATGCTGGTGGTTCCGAAGAAGCCATCAATGCCGTCTCGAGTTACGGCGTCCGCGACCTCTCCGAAAACTATTCTTACATGTGGCGCTCCTCCGCCAACTACACCGTCAGTCGCTTCTGGAACAACCTCTTTACATCCGGCGACTACCTTAACGGCTTCAACAACGTCAATGGCTATCTAACTTCCGACATCAACTCATTCGCCCGCATGACCCCTCCAGAATCCGGACGCAACAAAATCGATGTTCAAATCACAAACAAACTCAAAATCGACCACGCCACCAAGAACGACACTGAAACTCTCTCCGCCCGTGTCACTCATATTGACATCAAAATCGGTTCCATTCCAAACTTCAACCCAGTCTACGATTACGACATCGCAACCAACACCTACAAACGTTCCTACGAAACCGGCGCTCCTCATACAAGTTACGACTGTTCTGGGAAATCTGGTGAAATCACCCCCGAACTCGTCTGCGAAGAAGTTCCTATTACCGCCTCTGTTGTCATCGCAATGATGGTCCAAGAAAAGAAGGCTTCTTACGACAACTACCATGAAGACATCTCAACAAACGGTGCTGGCGATGCCTACATCTTCCAAAACGGCGCCGTCATCGTCGGTACATGGGAAAAGTCCAGTAAAGATTCCCAGATAATCTTCCGCGACAACAAAAACAACGAAGTTAAACTCGCCCCTGGCAAAACCTGGATTTCCGCTGTCCCAGAAAGCTATGGTGGCTCCGTTTCATACGAATAATCTTTACCTCTTTACTACCCCTGTTATTTTTCGACCCACCCCTATAAAATAACCACTTGCCTATTGATTTTTTAAGCGAAATCTGTTATAATAGGATTGATTAGCCCCTTTGGAGCTAGTACATTTATTTGAAAGGATGGCGAATGGAAATGGTTAGAGATGCGATTCTCACAGAACTCAAGAACGTATCGCAGGAACTGTTCCGGCGCAAACAGGAGGCATGGGATGCTTACGCCGCCACTCGCGAGAGGGTAGCAGAAGCCCATGACAAAATGATTAGCGCTTGGGGCAAAAGAACTACGACAAGGGAAAAGATGAATGAAGAGTATACCGTTTTACAAGAGTCTATTGAACATTGCCGCTTAGTCTGGGATAAATATGGCCAGATTCGCGACGAAAGAAACACACGTATCGAAGCGCTCCGCGCCGAAGCGGAATCTGAACACCGACAAATGGTCGCATGTTTCAATCAAGCAAGCGTCGAGTATGAAACCGGCAATAAAGCCGATTCTCCTCTCCTCGCGGAAAAAGGTCGTAAACACCAAGAACGACGCAATGAGCTCAATGCTCAAATCGGTGAACTCATTCAGGAAATCAAAAACGCCAAACAGAATGCGAAAGACACAGCTGTAAAGCCCGACAATGTTCCGTTCCAAGCAGCAAAAGCTGCTTTCGAGTCAGCAAAGTCCGCACACGAAGAAGCCCAGGCCGAATTTAAGCGCTTAAAAACACTTCGCGACGAAGCCAAGGCAAAATTCGACGCAATCCAGGCTCAGTATCTGGAAGTAAAAAACGCATTTCAAGAAAGGCTGGATGTCCTCAAGGCTGAAGCCCAAGTTGAACGCGAAAAGATGCTGGAAACTGCCGGAGTTACTGTAGAAGAGCAAAAAGACGCCAAAATCGTCAAGAAAACCGATGGTTCGGTTCAGATTTACTTTGGCGGAATTGGACGCGCAGACGGTCTCGGACACGGACATATCGCCCTGAACGATTCGGGTCTGAAATTCTACGAACGGAAAGCATTCGAATCTCATGGAAGCCAAAACTACAAAGATGGAGGGACGAGATGTTTAGCTTAAAAAAGTCTCAAGCTCCAACGCGATTCATCCGTCCACCACTCGAAGCCACGGACCTTTTACCGTGGCTTTTTCATGAGAAGAAGTTATTGACTTTTTTAAAAATAAGTAGTATAATATACAAATGTCGTTTTGCTCTCGGGTGGGAGGTAGCAGACGATTAAGTCCTTTACATTTTAGGAGGTGCAAGTATTGATGCCCAAAACCAGAAAGCGCGGCAACGTCTTTTTCGTCGAATACACCGAAGCTCTCAATCTGACCGAAAATGAAGTTATAATGTATGATACCTACGGAGATATAGTTCATATCGCTCCAAAGAAATTCGCTGAATGCATAGTCAAACTTCACGAAGACCTGATGGTTATCGTCAATAATCTATCCGAAGGATTGGCCTTTGGGATTAGTCCCGACAACATCGTTGTTCCGCAATTTCCCGCATCTAGCGGTCGTAAAATGAGGCCCATCCAAAAGCTGGAACGGCCCAAAGACAAAGCGCTCGTTTCTTTCTCCCCAATACTCAAAGGAGAATCCGCCGACGAAATCTATCTTTAACCTCCCCCACCCTATCCCCCGCACGCGGGGGATTTTTCTCCCCTTGAAAAATCATAGTTTTTGTGTTATAAATAATCAGAGAGTTTAGACTCTCGCAAATTATTATCGTTGGTCTGAAGGGGGTATTATTATGGCAGATATACAGGAAAAGTCGTTGTCTCAGGACGCATTTGCTCCCGAAGACGAACGTCTGAGAATCGCCGAGTGTAAGCTCGATACGATTGAGCACATCGACGAAGTCCGTAAAAACCTACGGTGGTTCTCCGAACGATTGACTTTGCGTGGCGTCAAACATGACCGCACGAAGCTCGAGAGTCCTGAAGTTGAGCTGTTTGCAAAGGTCAACTACAAACTCAAAAACCTCGAATACGGCACGCCTGAATACGAGCAGAGCCTCGCCGAGCTAAAACCCGCACTTGACAATCATTACGCGAAGAATCGCCATCACCCCGAACATTTCGCCGAAGGCATCAACGAGATGACGCTTCTCGACATCGTAGAAATGTTCTGCGACTGGCGAGCCTCAACCGCTCGCAACAAGAACGGGAACCTTCTCGTCTCCATCGCAACAAACGCCAAGCGTTTCCGCATCGATGCTCAGCTCGAGCAGATTTTCGTTAATACCGCCAAAATGATGGACGAGACAGACCAATAATTCCGGCCCTCAGCGCGAGGGCCTTTTTCATGAAAAACCGCCCCACAGGGCGGCAAGGAGATTTGTTTAATATTTTTATTCAATACCGCGGAGCCCACGACATTTTCCAAAATTATTCATCACGAGCCCATCGGGCGTCACAGATATACGCGCCTCAAGCGCACATCCTACGGTCTGGAAAACGTCATAATTACAACAGTCCTGTGGAAAATATAATTTTACATTCCTTTTTTCGTACGCATCTTCGCCAGCCTTAATCTTTTCTTCCAGTCTAAGCACCAAGTCAATCATCGCGTCTTTTTTCCAACGGGGAATCGTCGGGTCATTTTGCCAACGCTCTCTCACGCTAGTCAAATTTTTCGCATTCGCCGTAGTCACTAAACATCGTCTCCTTTCAAGGTGCAAAATATACGTACAATAATACGCTACGAATCAAGAAAATTCAAAGGTTTATTCTTTTGTTTTGCCGTCTTTAATACTGACCCCACCGAAAGCACCAGCCGCATCGACATAAATCATGTGTTTGCCTTTATCAGCAATTGACTTTCTGTCATCAGAAACTCCGCCGAACACAAACGCGGAATTGCTCTTGACGCAAACATCGCTCGGAACAATAATATCCGCACCGCCAAACGCGCAGAACGCCTTTATTACTACATCTTTTTCAATAGTGGCGTTACGAAGGTCAAGCTTTGCTCCGCCAAAAACTGCAACAACATCGGCTCCCTCAAATTCTTCTTTGTTGTAAACTCTGTCAGAACCAGAGAAAACCGCCGTTAGTGAATCTAGTTTTCCGTTTTTCCTATTTTTTTTTACTTCTTCTTCAATCTTCTTTGCGTCTTTACTCTGGAAAACACTCCTAAAAACTAACGAACCGCCAACAAGAACTAGCGCAACCGCAACAAGCACTTTCCACGCAACTCCCCAATCAAAAACGCCCTGTTGGTTAAGAAGCAAAATTACACCCAAAGAAATCATAAACAGACTACCAGCTTTGTGTTTTTCTGTCATTAAGCCGACAATGCTTGGAATAATGATAAAGAGCGTCCACCATCCTTTAAAGAATATATCGAACTCAAAAAACCCAAGAGCCTTTCCGCCGAGAATGACGCCGAGTGCCAGAATCGCAAGGCCCCATATAATATTTCTTGCTTGTTTCATATTATTATCCGTTTAAGTTTGTTAGGGTAATTATACCATAAAGCGCAGTATACGCCTCTTATTATAATATAATACTGATAAGTTATAACCGTAAACAGGATAAAATCATGGAACAAGAGACGAATCAAAGCGTCGACACGAACGTAGACGTGCAGAACGCGACCAAAAAAGGAAACAGCATGAAATACGACATGATTGCTTGCGCCGTCTTCGCCGTCGCTAGCATTGGCTTTGGCGTTTACGAAATGCTTCAAGCTAACCAAGCCAAACCTGGATTTCCGCCATCCCCGCTTCTTATTACGGCGCCGGTGTAGAATACAAATAAAAAAATAACGCCACATTTCTGCGCGTCTGTCAATTGGTGATTCCGGCGGGAGTCGAACCCGCGATTTTCTGGATGAGAACCAGACGTCCTAGACCACTAGACGACGGAACCGTGTGACTATTCTATCACAAAACTCTCCCCAAGTCCAGAAACAAAAGAATATAGACGGGTACAAAAAACGCCCCAACGGGCGATTCTATCAATAAATCTTGGTGATCTCTGCGGGAGTCGAACCCGCGTTGACGGGATGAAAACCCGTTGTACTAACCGTTATACTAAGAGACCGTACGATTATTATACCAAATCTTAGCTAGATGTGCAAGAATATTCGTACTCGACTCTATAATCTGTTGGCCCATACGGACTTTTCGGATAAAATTTCGCGCTCGTCTTGTTTTTGTCACACTTAAACCCGTCGCGCTCAAAATATTCTTTATAACTCGAATACTTCCCGTTATTGTACAGAAGCAACTGCCTAAGCATCACTGGCTGTAAACCAGTTCGTTCATACGTCTTCATTCTTTCCTCGAATACATCTTCGTCAATCGCCTCGACAAACTTGTCGTAATAGTACGTTTCATAATAGGTCTTCGCAAGAAAGGCCATACTCCTTTTCGCAACCGCCTCAGGATTATAATATACTGTCACAAAAAGCGACACACCAACCATAATCGTAGAGATAATAACACCCCAGGTTACGAACTTACGTGCAAAAACCGGGTCATTACGCTTCTGAATCGTAGAATTCATTTTTGTTACAAGAGCCGACTTCTTAACCCTGTTATTCGCCTTTGTGGAGCGCGTAGCGCGCTTGCGAAAAAAATCGCTAGTACTCATGTTGTTATTTTAACATAACCGTTGTTGCTTTATCAAGTTTTATGCTAAGATAAGGTTATGAGCAAACTATTCAAACGTACCAAAATCTTGGCAACCATTGGCCCTGCTGTCATGTCTGAAGAAGCGATTACCGACCTCATCATGGCAGGCGTAAACGGTTGTCGTCTCAACTTTTCTCATGGAAATTATATGGAACGCGACGAACAAATCGCTTGGATTCGTTCCGCCGCTGCCAAAAAAGGTCGCTCCGTCGCTATCGTCCAAGACCTTCAAGGCCCAAAAATCCGCCTTGGCGAGCTAAAAGGGAACCATCTCGACGTTCACGCTGGAGATGAGCTCATCCTCGACTACGCTTGCGAAGCGCATAATGGTGGCAAAACCCTTCCTGTCCAATACAACCTCGCCGAAAAAGTCAAAGTTGGCGAACCTCTCTTCCTATTTGACGGCAAAATCAAATCTTCCGTCATCGACATCCCATCCAGCACCGCCATTAAAATCCGCATAGAAAACGACGGCTATCTCATGAGCAAGAAAGGTCTAAACCTTCCAGATACCGATTTTGGTGGCGACATCATCACCGACAAAGACATGGCCGACATCGAATTTGGCGCCGGTCGCGATTTTGATTACGTTGCTCTCTCTTTTGTTCAATCTGCCGCCGACATCGATAAACTCCGACAGATTCTCTTATCTCACGGTTCTTCCGCTCAAATCATCGCCAAAATCGAGACCAAGAAGGCCATCGAAAGTGACGAACATCTCGAAGCAATCGTCGAAGCCTCTGATGGCATCATGGTCGCTCGTGGCGACATGGCCGTCGAAGCTGGTGCCGAAGTTGTTCCAATCGTTCAGAGAAAGCTTATTGCTCTCTGTCGCAAACACTCAAAACTCTGCATCGTCGCAACTCAGATGATGGGCTCCATGGTTGAAAACCCAGAGCCAACCCGTGCGGAAGTTTCCGACGTAGCAAACGCCGTCATCCAAGGCGCTGACGCCGTCATGCTTTCCGATGAAACCGCAAACGGAAAATACCCCCTCGAAGCCGTAAAAGAGATGAAAAAGGTCATACTCTATACTCAAAACAACACCCGCATCTCCCCCGCCGAAGAGGAACCTTCAACCGACATCAAGATTTACGATGCTATCTCAAGCGCCGTCGCCCGTCTAGCCGAAAAGATTGAAGCCGACGTCATTATCTGCCAAACCCACACCGGCGCAACCGCCGCAAGTTTGGCCGCTGAACGCCCGAACACCCCAATCATCTCCGTCACATCGAACTCTCGCGTTGCCTCCCAACTTGCTTTAACTTACGCCAACGCTTCCTTCGTCCGACCATATTCCGACGATTACGGCATTGACCTAGCTCGCGAGCTCAAAAACTCCGGCTATTTGAAGCCAAAAGAAGGGAAGGCTGAGCTTCTTGCCGTCATTATTTCCGGTGCCCACGGCGTAGACCACGGAACCGATACTATTAAAATTCGCTATATTTAATCAGGAGTATTATGGAAAACAAATTGACCGTAAAAGATGCTAAAGTCCGTAACCAAACCGTGCTCGTCCGCACTGACTATAACGTCCCGATGAACGACGGTAAAATCACATCCGACTTCCGCATCCGCGCCTCACTCGACACAATTAATTATCTTCGCGAAAAAGGCGCCAAGAAAATCATCCTTATTTCCCACCTTGGCCGCCCAGAAGGGAAGAAAGTTAAAGAACTTTCCCTGAAACCAATCGCCATGAAACTTGCCGAACTTTTACCTGGCGTTCCAGTCGATTTTGTCGACGATGTCTCCGGCCCAGACGTCGAAGATGCCGTCGAACACCTCAAAAAAGGCGGCGTTCTTCTCCTTGAAAACCTCCGCTTCTACCCAGGCGAAGAGAAAAATAGTGAAGATTTTATTCGCGAGATTATCGATTCAACCGGCGCTAGTATCTTCGTCCAAGACGGTTTTGCTGTTATCCACCGCGCCCACGCTTCAACATCCGCAGTTGCTAAAAATCTTCCAGTCTATGCCGGCCTTCTGCTAGAAAAAGAAATTTCCGCCCTCGAAAAAGTCCTCAACTCCCCGAAAAAACCTCTCATGCTCATGCTTGGTGGCGCAAAAGTCGACGACAAAGCTCCTCTAATTGAAACGTTCAAAAGCAAAGCCGACCATATTTGTATCGGTGGCAAAATTGCCGCTGATGGTGCCGTCGCTCCAACCGGCAACATCTACGTCGCCGAAGATTTCGATGAAGACGCAGAGGGGAACAAACTCGACTGCGGTCCTGTCTCGACCTCAAAATTCGTCGAAACCGCCAAAGCCTCGAAAACCGTCATTTGGAATGGTCTCCTTGGCAAAGCCGAAGACCCCGCTTTTGCAACCGCTTCGACCATTTTCCTCAAAACTCTTGGCGAGTCTCCGGAAATCAACTCCATCATTTTAGGTGGCGATACGACTGGCTTCGCCGAAGAACACATGAAAGAACATCCCGAACTCAAATTTGGTTTATTAAGTACGGGAGGAGGAGCAGCATTAGAATTTTTATCAGGCAACACGTTACCTGGATTAGAATCAATTGAGAATAAAAACTGAAATCGGATCTACTTCCGTTTCGGTTTTGGAATTGAAGCCTTCTTTGTTAAGACTTCTTTCCGGGAAGAAGCCTCATAACAGCTATGTTACAACTCAAAAACATCTCCGTCCTCGAGCGTACTAAAGAAATCGGTATCCTCCGCGCCATTGGCGCCAGTAAACGCGACGTCGTCCGCGTCTTCCGCGCCGAAACCATCATCGAAGGTCTCGTCGCCGGCATCTTTGGCATGTTCTTCGCCGAACTCTTCTGCCTCCTCGCTAACGTCATTATTTCTGCCTTCAAGCTGGCTGATGGTCTTACTGTCCAATTTACGCTTGTCCACGCTCTCATCCTTATTGCCATCTCAATATTCTTGACCGTCTTCGCTGGTTCTGTCCCTGCCCGCCGCGCAAGCAAAAAAGACCCCGTCGAGGCCCTCCGCACAGAATAAAGAACCTTGTAAATAACCTGTAAATGTGCTACTATCATTTCTGAACTTTTATTTTATTGTCAAAAATTTTTAATAAAGGAAGTATATGGCTCAAGAAGTCAAAGACCTATCAAAGTTCCGCAACATCGGTATCATCGCTCATATCGACGCCGGAAAAACAACGACGTCCGAAGCGATTCTTTATCGTACCGGCCTCAAACATAAAATCGATTTAGTCAAGGGCGATACCGGTGGCGCAACCACCGACTGGATGGAGCAGGAAAAGGAACGTGGTATTACCATTACTTCCGCTGCTGTCACCGCCTACTGGAAGGGCCACAAAATCAACATCATCGATACCCCGGGCCACATCGACTTCACCGCTGAAGTTGAACGCTCCCTCCGCGTTCTCGATGGTGCCGTCGTCGTTTTCGATGGTAAGATGGGTGTCGAAGCTCAGTCTGAAACCGTTTGGCGCCAAGCTACAAAATACGGTGTTCCACGCATCTGCTTCGTCAACAAAATCAACCAAATCGGTGGCGATTTCTACAAATCCCTTGACTCTATCCACAAACGCCTCTCCAAAAACGCCGTTGCAATTCATCTTCCAATCGGCTTCGAGAAAGACATTTGCGGCGTCGTTGACCTCGTTGACATGAAAGCCTACACCTACAAAGATTACGCTGACCATGAACTTACCGTTGGTGAAATCCCAGCTGACATGGTTGAAAAAGCCAAGAACGCTCGTGCTGTCCTCGTCGAGGAAGCTGTTTCCGCCGATGAAACTTTGATGGAAAAGTTCTTTGAAGGTGGCGAAGAAGCCATTACGACCGATGAGCTTAAAGCCGCTCTTCGCAAACGCGTCCTCGAAGGTGACTTCTACCTAGTCACTGGTGGTGATGGACGTGGCGTTATCGTCGAAAAAGTTCTTGACCTCGTAACCGATTATCTTCCTTCTCCTCTTGACCGCGACCAAGGTCAAACCGTCGGTAGCAATCCAAAAACCGGCGACGAAGAAGTCCGCAAGGCAGACGACAAAGAGCCTCTCTGCGCTCTCGCCTTCAAAATCGCAACCGACCCATTCGTTGGTAAACTTATCTTCATCCGCGTTTATTCTGGTAAGCTCGAAACTGGCTCCTTCATCTTGAATGCTTCGACCGGCAACAAAGAGCGCGTCGGCCGTATCGTCCGTATGTTCGCTGATAAACGTGAAGAAATCACCAGTGTCGGCGCAGGCGATATCGCTGCTGTCGTCGGCCTCAAAGATTGCACAACTGGTACTACTATCTGTGACCCAGGACATCCAATCCGCCTCGAGTCTATCGAATTCCCAGACCCACCTGTTTCCATCGCTGTCGAGCCAAAAACCAAAGCCGACCAAGAGAAAATGGGTATCGGTCTCTCCAAGATGGCCGAAGAAGACCCAACCTTCCGCGTCCACACCGACGAAGAAACCGGTCAAACTATTATTTCCGGTATGGGTGAGCTCCACCTTGAAATCATTATCGACCGTTTGAAACGTGAACATGGCGTTGAAGCCAACACTGGTGCTCCACAGGTTGCCTACCGCGAAACTATTCGTGGCACAGCTGAAGCTCAAGGTAAACACATCAAGCAGTCTGGTGGTCGTGGTCAATACGGTGACGTTTGGGTCAAGTTTGAGCCAAACGAACCGGGTAAAGGCTTCGAATTCATCGACCAAATCAAAGGCGGTGTCGTTCCACAAGAATATCGTAAACCAGTTCAAAAAGGTATCGAAGATACTTTGAACAGTGGTGTTATCGCTGGCTACCCAGTCGTTGACGTTAAGGCAACCCTCTACGATGGTTCCTACCACGATGTCGACTCCTCCGAGCTAGCCTTCACCCTCGCTGGTGCACTTGCAACTCGCGAAGGTATCAAGAAAGCCAACCCAGTTCTTCTTGAACCAGTCATGAAGATGGAAATCACAACTCCTGAAGACTTCATGGGCGACGTCATTGGCGACATCAACTCTCGCCGTGGCCGCATCGATGAAATGGAAGACTTGCCTGGTGGCACCAAGGTCATTCGCGCCTTCTGCCCACTTGCAAACCTCTTTGGTTACACCTCTGACCTCCGCTCTATGAGCCAAGGTCGCGCCGCTTCGACAATGGAGCTCTTCGCTTACGAGGAAGTTCCACCTAACGTTGCTCAAGAAATCATCGAGAAACGCAATACGAAATAAGTCGTAACAGGGAAGCACCCCTTCGGGGGTGCTTTTTCTTGCCTCTATAACTATTGACAAATTGACGCGCTTGTGCTATAATTAATGTCATGATGGCTTCATGGGGGGAGAAAGCCACAAGTATATTCAAAATTCGGGAGGGTTTAAATAAATGAGTTATGGTTATTATGGACATTCTGACCCGACGGCTACGGCTGCCATTGGCGCCGCTAACAAGAAGCTGAAGGACATGGAGTCCCTTTCCAGAGAAAAGGTTGCAGAGAATTACATCGAATTCTCAGTGAACAGCGTTATCAACGCTCCTCAGGAAGACCAGCTCGACACGCTTGTGAAACGCCTGGGCACGATTGCCCTTTCTACGGAAATGTCCGACACTGATGCTTCCGTGTTCTGCCACAAGCTCGAGCAGAAGACCAATGGGGAGTATTCCTACAGTTATTTGATTAATTGGTACCACAGCTACAAAAGATATCTCCAAAATGGTGGCCCGAATGGGGCGAACAACTTCTCTCCGGCAATGATTGCCAAGTCTGCTACAAAGGCAGATAAAATGAACACCGCATTCGCTTCCACCTGATATCCATATTCCCCCTCCCCCCTACCCCGTCTCTCCGAGGCGGGGTATTTTTTATTGAAATACGCTTAAATTTTTACTATAATGAAATTAATAAACAGGAGTTTTTATGGCGAAAGCAAAGTCCACAAAAGAAAGCGAGAAAGAGCTCGCTTCTAAAGCAACCAAAAAAACCGAAGAACCAAAGAAGGAGGTGAAGGCTAAAGAAGCCAAAGCCGAAAAGGCAGAAAAAGCTGAGAAAGTCGAAAAACCAACAAAAACCAAGAAATCAAAGAAGAATCTTTTCATCGGTCTTGGCGTTGGCGTTCTCGCCATTGGCGCAATAGTCGCTTGCTTCTGCATCTTTGCTAAAACCATCGACCCAGCCGACAAAAGAGCTAAGCTTAGCTACTCCAATTCATTCTTTGTCGCCGACGACAACGTCTATACTCTTTACAATAGCGCTGGTGTTCGTATCACTTCAGACGAATATACCAACAAATCCGATTTCCTCGCTGGTTGTGCTGCCGTTCAAAAAGATGGTCAATACGCAGTTATCCGTGAAAATGGCACTCTCGCCGTCGACTTTGGGCGCTACGGCGAAATCGCTGCTCGTGGCGGTCTTTACTACGTCAAAGACGGCAACACAAAGCTTTACTCAGTCATAACTTGCGACGGCAAAGTTCTTGCCCAAGGCGCAGACATTACCATGCAAACTTACGGTTATAATAACGGCTTTGCACTCGTCGAATCTGAGAAACAATACGACCTCTTCACTTGGGCTGGCGTTCGCCTAGTTAGCCTCCAAAAAGAAGATGGCGCAGATGACCCAATTCTCGACGCTTCAAACGATTTTGGAACGCTTTATTATAACGGTCAAAATTTTGTCTTCGATGCCCGCACTAGCCAAATGCTCGCCGCCTTCGAAGGCTATCAGTTCAGCATTGATGACGTTTCTGAATCCCGCTCCCAAATCCTTCTCGAAACCGACGAAGAGAACGTTCTCGTCAAACACAAGATGCTCACAAACGGCGAAATCTACGACCTTTCCGACACCGAGAACTACGGCTTCGTCAATGAAGAATACCTCATCGGTTACAATGATTTCGAGAAAGTCGCCCTCCTCGACAACGAGTATAAACTTGTTAAGTATGTCGGTACTTATCTCTCGCTCAAAGACCTTGACAACTACGCAGTCCTAAACGACGATGATGATACCGAAGACAACACCGCTGATATTTTCTACCGCGGCGAAGTCGTCACTTCATTCGGCCTAGAGCCATACGTCGTCAGCGGTATTCTTTACGATGACTACTATCTAATCCGCGACAACGGAAAATTCCGCTTCTACAACCTCGACGGTACCGTTGCTTCCTTTAGTAAAGAATACGTCTCAGCTCTTGGCAACTTCAACAAAAGACACCACGCAATCGTCGCTGACGAAGAGAACAAATACTACCTCATCAACACCCAAGGCCAGCAAATCAACGAAGGCACCTACAGGCGCATCTATCTTGAGGACGGTGGTTACGAAATCAAAAACGATGATGACAAATACGGTATCTTGAACCTCGACGGCCAACTCGTCGTCGAGCCAAAATACACCAGTGTCTACTATCGCTCCGCCGCCGTCGACCACGCCATCTGGACCGGTCGCAACGCCTACAACGATTATGACGTCATCGACGCAGGCACTGGCAAAGTTATCCTTGAGCATGCTAACGTCCAAAACTTCTACGCTCATTACTTCACTGTAACGAACGCCGATAAAAAAACCGAGTACTATACCTACGACGGTACTTTGTTCTACACCACAAAATAGTACATTTTAGCACTCTTGACTTGCGACTGCTAATTCGCTATACTTTATAATATGCAAGATGAATTTTCCGAAATCATGAGCCACCTTTCCGAGAACGCCCGTTTCTCAATTCAGAAAGCTGACTATTACGCAAAGAAATACAACAACGGTTACATGGGCACCGAATATCTCCTCCTTGGCATTTTAGCAATGGACGCAAGTCAAGGCGCCAAACTCCTATTTAACTGGCACGTCTCTCTTGCTGACGCAGAAAAAGCGCTCGGTAAGACTGCTGTTGACACTCCGAATGAGGGCCAGATGGCCATGATGTCGATTTCCGAATCAACTATCCTTACTCTTCAAATGGCACGTAACTTCGTCCGCGACGAAGGCCTCGACACCATCGGCACCGAACATCTTCTCTACGCCCTCATCAATCAGTCGAACTCCAACGCCGCTTCTCTTCTTAAGAAGCTTGAGGTCGACCTTGACGCCCTCGCAGAAGAAATCGAAAAAGTTGTCGATTCTGAAGTCGCAGAATACAAATTCTCGAAAGAGAAACAAAAATACACCCGTAAAAACCCGCTTCGCTGGCTCTCTCGCTTCGGTTCCGACCTAACCGAGATGGCTCGCACCGGCAAACTCGACAACGTTATCGGTCGCGACAAAGAAATTGAACGCACAATCACAGTCCTCTGTCGTCGTACGAAATCCAATCCTGTTCTAATCGGAGAAGCTGGCGTCGGCAAGACCGCCATCGTTGAAGGTCTCGCTCAAAAAATCGTCAAAAACGAAGTTCCAAGCCTTCTTATCGGCAAACATATCTACCAAGTCGACCTCTCCAGCCTCCTCGCTGGTACTAAATTTCGTGGCGAGTTCGAGGAACGCATTAAAGGCATTATTGACGAAGCATCGTCCGACGATACAATCATCTTATTTATCGACGAACTTCATCTCCTAAGCGGAGCCGGTTCTTCTGAAGGCTCCATGGACGCCGCAAACATCTTAAAACCTGCGCTCGCTCGTGGCAAAATCCGTCTCATCGGCGCCACCACTCTCGATGAATATCGTAAGTCTATCGAAAAAGACCGCGCCCTCTCCCGTCGCTTCCAAACTGTTCTCGTTGAAGAACCAGCCCCAGGCGTCACTCTCCGCATCTTGAAAGGAATCAAGTCCCACTACGAAAAACACCATTCCGTCATCATCCCAGATGAGATTCTCGAGACCGCCATCAACATGTCCACTCGTTACATCAACGACCGCTTCATGCCAGACAAAGTCATCGACGTCATTGATGAAGCCAGCGCCATCGCCAAAGTAGAAGCAGACAAAAAAGGCGGTGGGGAACTAAAGAAACTCAAAATCGAATTCGGCGAACTCGAGCAAAAGATGGAAGACTCCGCCGAAAAGAACGACTACGAAACCGCTGCCGAGTTCAAAACCAAATCCGAACAGGTAAAGCAGAAAATCAAAGAACTCGAAAAGAAAGGTGTCAAAGTCGAAGATAATCCAGTTTTGACCGAAGAGAACCTTGCAACTGCTATCTCCCTAAAAACCGGCATTCCTGTCTCTAAAGTTCATGGCGACGAAATGGAACTCTTGAAAAATCTCGAGTCCCATCTCAAGAAATCCGTCATCGGCCAAGACGAGGCAATTAAATCTGTCTCGAAGGCCATCCGTCGTGGTCGCTCCGGCATTACAAACGCCAATCGCCCAATCGGCTCCTTCCTTTTCATGGGCCCAACTGGCGTCGGCAAAACCGAACTTGCTCGCGTCCTCGCTCGCGAAGTCTTCGGCGGAGACAACTCTCTGATAAAAATTGATATGTCTGAATTCGGCGAGAAGCATAACGTCTCCCGACTCGTCGGCGCTCCAGCAGGCTACGTCGGTTATGACGATGGCGGCAAACTTACCGAAGCCGTTCGTCGCCGTCCATATTCCGTCGTTCTCTTCGACGAAATCGAAAAGGCTCATCCTGATGTCTTCAATATGCTCCTTCAAATTCTCGAAGATGGCATCTTGACCGACGGGCAGGGAAATAAGATTAAGTTCAACAATACAATCATCATCTTAACCAGCAACCTCGGCGCAAACGATGCCTACCGTGAAGACTCCTTCGGCTTCGCCGAAAAGACTAAAGCCAAGAAGACCAAGAAAGAACTCGACCGCGAGTATGAAGAATCCAAAGAATATGCCATGCGCGCCTTGAAGAAGACCATGCGTCCTGAACTCATCAATCGCCTCGATTCTATCCTTGTCTTCCGCGCTTTGACCGAAGAAGACGTCGATAAAATCTTTGACGTTCTTATGAACGATTTGAAGAAACGCCTCGGCACCAAAGACCTCGGTCTCAAAATCGACGCCAAAGTCCGCAAATTCCTCATCGACCGCGGATTTGACCCGAAAAACGGCGCACGTCCGCTTCGTCGCGCTATCGAGGACAACCTCGAATCACTCCTCTCTGAAGCTATCATCGACGGTACTTTGAAAAAAGGCGACGTCGCCGTCGTAACCGTGAAGAAAAACCAACTAAGCCTAGGAGTAGAACATGCTTAACGACAAACCAAAAAATCGCAAACCCCTCATTTTACTATGCGTTTTCGCACTCATCGCGGTTCTTGCCGTCATCTTCTTCCTAAATCATGATTTCTTCATCGACTCCTTTAACGCTATGACCTATAATCCGTCTCCGGCCATGTCAGAAATCCGCAGCAACCTAAACCTCACAAACGACGGCCTGCGCATCTTCAATGCCTCCCATCCAGTTCTTTCTTCCCGCGACGAATTCAATGAAGCCTGCCAGTCCCACGACGAAGCCGTTTCCGTCCTCGGGTGCTACGATACGAACAAGCATGTCTTTGTCTATAATGTCGAGGACGAAACCCTCGCCGGCATCCGCGAATCGACGTCCGCTCATGAATTCCTCCACGCCGTTTGGGACCGTCTCTCGACCGTCGAAAAGGAAAACCTAGAGCCAATCCTTATAGAAACTTACGACAACCACCTAGAACTAAAAGAAACCATCGAATCATACGACGAAAAAGAACGCCTTGACGAGATTTATGTCCGACTTGCCACTCAAGTCGCAGAGCTCCCTAGCTCACTCGAATCACACTACGCAAAATACTTCCGTAACCAAGACACCATCGTCGAATACTACGACGCCTACATTGCTCCATTCAATGAGCTCAAAAACCAAATCGAGAAACTAAAAACCGAACTCGATACCTTCGAAAGAGAAATCAACATTCGCTCTTCAGCCCTCGACGAACGCGTTTCCGAATTCGAGGACGCCGTAGACGAATTCAATGATTGTGCCGACACTGCAGGGTGCTTCAGCTCCGAATACGCTTTCCGTACTCGTCGCACCGAACTCGTTGACGAACAAGAGTCCATCAACGCGGAGAATACCGCCATCAACATCCTAATCGATACATACAACTCAAAAGTCACCGTCTACAACCAGTCCATCGCCCGCTCTACCGACCTCCAAAACAAGATTAACAGCAACTCTAACCTAAACGTAGTAAACGAAGAATAGAAAGGATTATATGAAACAACCAAAAGACTATCTCGTTCCAACCGTCGTCGAAGAAACCGCTCGTGGCGAACGTGCTTACGACATTTATTCAAGGCTCTTAAACGACCGCATCGTCTTCCTCGGCGAAGATGTAAACTCCCACACCGCCAACCTTGTTGTAGCTCAGCTTCTCTTCCTCGCCCATGAGGACCCAAAGAGACCAATTAAGCTCTACATCAACTCCCCAGGTGGCTCAGTCTACGACGGTCTCGCCATCATCGACACCATGAATTACATCGAACCAGACGTCGAAACAATCGGTATTGGTCTTCAAGCATCGATGGGCGCTATGCTCCTATCTTCTGGAGCAAAAGGTCATCGCTATTGTCTTCCAAATGCCCGCATCATGATTCATCAACCATCTTCCGGAACTGAGGGTAAAATCACCGACCAGGAAATTATGCTTCGCGAAGGAGTGTTTCTAAAGAAACGTCTTGCTGAAATCTTTGCCAAAAATACCGGCAAAAAACTCGAACAAGTCGAAAAAGACATGGACCGCGATAACTGGATGTCCGCCGAAGAAGCCCTCTCCTACGGTATCATCGATAAAATCATTAAATAGTTTATAATCAATATATGACATCAAGCGACCAAGAATCGCCAACAAAACTCAAGAAAATCGGTGCCTTTATTAAAGACCGAAAGAAGATTTTTATTCCGATTCTAATCGTTATTATCTGTGCGGTCATCGGCATCTTGGTCTTTACTTCCGGAAAATCCAATACTTCATCTGCAGAACCTCAAATCGCTCCTCAAGTTCCCGGAACAGACCTCGACCAAAACCTAGAAGAACAGTCCACAACCGCCGAGGAATAGTGAAACATTTTTTCAGATATGATACAATATCCTTATATAGGTAACTTTTTCCAAGCGAGGATATTATGGAAAACGAAACCGCTGACAAATCACCGGAGAACAAAAAAGAGGACAATCGTCGCCGACTGAAAATCAGTCTTATCATACTTATCGCCGTCGTTGCGGCCGCCATATTTGCCGTCCGCGGACCAATCAAGCAAATCGGTATCTCGACAAAGAACGCTGCTCGTCGTGCCGACTACGAATTCGTTATTTCAAATATCAAAGAATTCATTTCCGAACACGGTAGCTACCCGAACCCACTAACAACTTTGCCTTCAGACCTCCTAAAAGGGAAGTTCACCGACCCAGACGGAAACAATTACATTCTCCGCATGGTTTATTGTGGCTCCGGCTACATCGCTTGCCCAGGCTCACCAAAAGTCACTGTCGGCGAAATACTTGTCATCAGCTACGCAAAATGCAACGCAGACGACGGCCTTATCAGCCTTAGTGATGACCCGAACGATTATGCCGTTTGGGGATATCAACAAGGCACTAGCCCTGCCTGTGTCGGCTCCAATTAGTCTCATACCCAAATCTGTGCTATAATACTTCCATGAATTCGGAGGTAAACGGTCTTTTTGTGGTAGCGCACGAGCTAAAAGCTCCGCTTGCGCTTATGCGCCAACTCGCGCTTTGTCTTGACCCTGATAATCCCGCTGAGGTTAAGGATTCCCAGTCAAAATTAATTTCCGTTTCCGACCGCGCCCTTCGCCAAGTCTCCGACCTCTCAAAAGTCGCTCGTCTCGAAGACGGTCTTTTCGAAATGGAACCAATCGCCGTCCGTGGCGTTTGCGACGAAGTTGCCGCCGAACTCGAATATCTTTTCCGCTTCAACAAGAAACACCTTTCCGTCCGCTACACAAACAAATCTCGTTTGGTCTATGCAAACCGCGAACTTCTCCAATCCGTGATTTATAATTTCTGCGCCAACGCAATAAAGTACTCTTCCGACTATTCTTCGTCGGTCCTGACCGTTTCCGACAGCAAATCTCGCGTCAAAATCGCAGTCCGCGACTTTGGCCCGTCTCTTCCAAAAGAGATTTACGACAAGATTTCTTCTGGCAAGCTCGACGCTCCGACGGGCATTTCTTTCCGTCCAGATTCCTCCGGCCTCGGCCTCTATATCGCAACGAAATTCGCCCGTTTCATGAAAGCCGACGTCGGCGCCATCCGCCACCGCGACGGAACAAGTTTCTTCGTCGAACTACCAATCTCTCATCAAGGAACTTTATTCGATGCGTAAGAAGAAGTCTTCCATCTTCATTATTGACGACGACGAACTGTTCGCAGACTGTATAGAAAAACCTGCAAAAAAAGCCAACAAAGACTTAATAGTAAAAAGATTCAACAACGCAATCGACGCAATTAACGCCCTCGAGCCCCCACTTCCAAAACTCATTTTTCTCGACATTCTTCTTCCTGGCGTCGACGGGTTCACCTTTCTAAACGAGCTCACATCTTACCCCGACACCGCCAAAATCCCCATCATCCTTATCACGAGCTTAAAACTACCTGAAACAGATTTGTCAATTTACGGGATAAAAGCTATACTAAATAAAGAAACCATGAAACCTTCGGAGGTCGCCCAATATGTCGAACGATATACGAACTAAAGCCACCGTCCTCAGACGCACGAACTATGGCGAAGCGGACAGAGTTCTAACGCTTTTGACTGAACAAGGAATTTACTCAGCCATGGCAAAAGGCGTGCGCAAGGAGAAATCCAAACTCGCCGGCGCTGTCGAACTCTTTACGATTTCCGACGTTACTCTCCACCAATCTCGCAACAACAAACTCTACATTTTGACCTCAGCAAAGATGCTCGAGCACTACGACCAAATCGTCTACAAGCTCTCCGAGCTTGAACTTGCTGCCATGATTATGAAGCAGATAGGGAAATACGCCGAGAACTCATCCGGCCCCGAATATTTTAATCTTCTTCGTGAAATCCTTTCCGCTCTTAATGCCGGCGTCAATCCTGAGCTCATCGAAACTTGGTTCTGGTTCAACCTTTCCCGTATCAACGGCGAACAAATCAATCTCGTAAAAGATGTGAATGGCGACCCACTCGACTCGTTTAAAACTTATATTTGGGATTCAACCGAAAGTGCACTCCGCGAACAACTCGGTGGCAACGTCGCCGCCGAAGACATCAAGCTCATGCGCTTAATGCTCTCAAACACGCTAAAAACCACTTCGCGCGTCAAAGACATCGCTTCCCACCTCCCCACTCTCCTCTACATCTCGAAAATCATCGCCAAACAATAAACCTCGCAAAGACCTTGGCGCCTCTCTTCCTCTAGCCAAATATGCTATAATATAGAATATGTCAAATCTAGATTCTATTGTTAGTTTGTGTAAGCGTCGCGGTTTCGTCTTCCCAGGCTCCGATGTTTACGGTGGCTTCGCCGGCACTTGGGACTTCGGTCCTCTCGGCGTCATGCTAAAGAAAAACATCATGGACACATGGTGGAATTACTGGGTAGAGAAGCGTGACGATATTTTCGGCGTCGATGCCGACGTTATCATGAACCCACGTACATGGCTCGCTTCTGGCCACACGACCACCTTTGCCGACCCACTAATCGAATGTAAAGCTTGTCATGGCCGTTTTCGCGCCGACAAACTCGCAAAAGGCCTGAACGAACACGTTACAGACGACGAATTTATTAAACTCCACGTAAAATGTCCGACTTGTGGCCAGGAAGCTTGGGGCCCAATCCGCATGTTTAACATGATGTTCAAGACCCACGTTGGTCCTGTTTCTGACGACACCTCAACCGCCTACCTCCGCCCAGAAACCGCTCAAGGTATTTTCGTGAACTACCGCAACGTAGTCGATTCGTTCTATCCTGATATGCCGTTCGGCATCGCTCAACAGGGAAAAGCATTCCGAAACGAAATCTCCCCGCGTGACTTTATTCTCCGCGACCGTGAATGCACCCAGATGGAAATCGAATACTTTGTTCATCCAAACAATTGGGAATCTACTTTTGAAAAATTCTTAGACGACTCTGACGAATTCTTGGAGAAAGAAATGGGCTTGACTTTGGAAAAGATTAATCATGTCGAAGTCGCTCCCGAAGACCGTGCTCATTATTCAAAACGCACCGTCGACTTCATGTTTAACTATCCAAACGGCGAAGAGGAGCTCATGGGCCTCGCCTATCGTACGGATTTCGATTTGAAAAACATCGAGCAAGAATCTGGAAAGTCGATGGAATACCGCGACAAAAACACTGGCGAATCTTTCGTTCCGCATGTCATCGAGCCATCAATCGGTGTTGAGCGTCTCTTCTTGGCCGTCCTCGCCGACGCCTACACCGAAGAGAAAGTGGAAGGAAAAGAAGAAATTCGCACGGTTTTGAAGCTTCCTGAGAATCTTGCTCCGTACAAGTTCTGCGTCTCTCCACTCTTGAAAAACAAACCCGAACTCGTTGAAAAAGCTCGCGAGGTCTTCGAGATGTTAAAGAAGAAATACACCTTCGTTACTTGGGATGATTCTGGAAACATCGGCAAACGCTATCGCAAACAAGACGAAATCGGCACCCCGAAATGTATCGTTATCGACTTCGATACCTTGACCGACGGGACTGTTACAGTTCGCTTCCGCGACGACGCTTCACAAATCCGCATCAAGCCCGAAGAGCTCTAAGCGCCACAAAAATAGAAAAATGTGTTATTATAAAATGAACAACTAAAGGAGTTTATATGGCAGATTTCAATAAAGTTTTGACCCCAGGCGACTACGAAAACGGCGAACTTAATGTCGTTATCGAAATTCCAACCGGCTCAAACCACAAAATCGAATGGGATAGAAAGCACGCTTGCTTCATGCTTGACCGTGTCGAGCCTATCGCTTTTGCAAAACCATGCAACTACGGCTTTATTCCGCAAACAATTGACGAAGACGGCGACGAACTCGACGCTCTCGTTATTACCGACCAACCTTTAACAACAGGTGTTTGGCTCAAAGCCCGCATCCTCGGCGTCATGAAATTCGTCGATGGTGGCGAAGTCGATGACAAAATCATCTGCGTTCCTGCCGACGACCGCAACAATGGCGACATGTACCAAACTCTCGAAGACTTGCCAAAGCAGCTCATTGAGCAAATCCGCTTCCACTTCAACCACTACAAGGATTTGAAGAAGCCAGGCACAACCGAAGTTAAGGAATTCGCCGACGTAAAGACCGCGAAGAAAGTCATCGCCGACTCTATCGCTCGTTATGTCGAAGCTCATCCAGAACTAAAAACCAAAGAAGAACTTAAAAACATCGCCGAAGACGCTAAAGTCGCCGCGAAAAACTTCGCAAAGACCGCAAAGAAAGCTTGGGACGACGCAACTAAATAATCGCCCGTAATAGTTCAAAAATAGGTTGTCGAGAGGACAACCTATTTTATTTCTGTACTTTTAAATATCTTTTCGTTCTTTATTTCGTCTGGAAGATAGTTCTTGTCGAGATGAAAACCACTTTCCCACTTTTGTCCTTTTCCATACCCAAGCTCTTTCATAAGTTTTGTTGGCGCATTACGAAGCCAGGTCGGAACGGGAAGCCCCATCGACTTTCTAGCAAGGTCTTGTGCAGCATACCATGCATCCGCACTATCACGGTTCTTTTTGGACTTAGAAAGTGCGACGCATGTGTGGGCGAGAATAAGTCCGCTCTCGGGCATTCCGACGCGTTCTACGGCCTGGAAACACGCCGTAGCGAGACTTAATGCACCATTTCCAGCAAGTCCAATGTCTTCCGACGCAAAAATAACCATACGTCTAGCAATAAACTTCGGGTCCTCTCCCGCCTCAACCATCCTTGCAAGGTAATAAAGCGCGGCATCCGTATCACTCCCGCGCATCGACTTAATGAACGCGGAGATGTTATCATAGTGCGCATCGCCTTTTTTGTCGTATCCTGGGACTTTCTTCCCAGCAGCGGTCTTAACTGTCTCGATATCAATCTTATTTTTCGCAAGCGACATCGCGAGCTCAAGGTCTCCAAGCGCGCTTCGAGCGTCCCCGCCCGAAAGCTCTGCGAGATAGTCAATCGCGTCTCTTGTGAGCTTCTTCTCAACCCCCTCTTCTTTCGCCGCTCGTTGTATAACTTTTTTAATCGCTTGTTTGGAAAGCGGAGAAACGACGACAACTCGACTTCTGGAAAGAAGCGGGGAAATAACTTCAAACGATGGGTTTTCTGTCGTAGCGCCAATAAGAATAATCAGCCCCGACTCGACGTGAGGAAGAAACGCATCTTGTTGCGCTTTATTGAACCTATGGATTTCGTCAACAAACAAAACAGTTCGCGTTTTCAGATTCCAGTTCACTTTCGCACGCTCAACAACCGCCTCGATGTCCTTCTTGCCGGAAGTAACCGCAGAGATTTCTACAAAGTCAGCCTTAAACTCGCTGGCGATAATTTTCGCCATGGTTGTCTTGCCTGTACCAGGAGGCCCCCAAAAGATAAGATTAACCGGCTCGCCTTTCTTCACAATTTCCGTCAAAATTTTTCCAGGTCCGATAATCTCGTCCTGGCCAATCACGTCCGAAAGTTTCTTCGGCCTCATTCTCTCCGCAAGTGGCACTCTATTCATGGTTTCATTATACCATACACTACCTTAAAAATAATAACGCATATGTTTGCCTTTTAATCAAGTTTATGATAATCTAAAAGCAATATGAGTCAAGGTGTATTGATTGCCGATGAGCAAACTATTTTACAAACCGCAGAAACTCCCGCTATCGGGACACTTTCCGGCGCAAAAGTCAAATCAAAGCTCTCTATCGCTACTTACAAAATTGTCAAACGCACCTTCGACCTCGTCTTCGGTTTAATCGGCTCTCTCTTTATTTTTCCTCTCGCAATCATTATTAAGCTCGCCTACGTCCTAACTGGCGACTTCGGCTCCATCTTCTTCTCCCAAAAACGCATCGGAAAGAACGGTAGGGAATTTAACTTCTACAAATTCCGCACCATGGTCAAAGACGCCGACCTAAAACTCGTCGAGCTCCTCGAACAAGAACCCTACAAATCTGAATGGAAGAAGTACCAAAAACTTCATGACGACCCACGCATTTCCAAAATCGGCAAACTTCTCCGAAAAACTAGCCTTGACGAATTTCCACAGTTTATCAACATTCTAAAGGGCGACATGTCGCTCATTGGCCCACGCCCTCTTGTCAAAGGCGAGTTAGACCTTCACGGCGGAGACCACGAGCTCTACGAAGCCGTTCGCCCAGGCTTAACTTCTTGGTGGGCTGCAAACGGCCGTTCCGAAACCGACTACGAAACCCGCCTCGAACAAGAGTATTACTACGTCGAGAACCAATCGCTCTGGCTCGACCTCGTCTGCATCGCAAAAACCGCGAAAGGCGTCCTCCTTCACAAAGGAGCCGACTAGATGTCGCATCCAAAATATAGTGTTTTAATGACCGTCTACGCCAAGGAAAAGGCGTCTTTTTTGAGAGAAGCAATCGACAGTATGTTGAACCAAACTATTAAGCCATCCGAATTCATTCTTGTTTGCGATGGCCAGTTAACCAAAGAACTCAACAATACTATTTCGAACTATTCTAATAACGAAATCTTCAAAATCATCAGATTGAAGAGCAATCAAGGCTCTGGCCCAGCCTCCGCAAAAGGCGTGCTAGCGTGCAACACTGAGTGGATTGCGCGTCTAGACAGCGACGACATAGCCCTCCCGAACCGCATCGAAAAACAATTTGAGCAAATCAAAAAGAACCCAAAAATAGATATTATCGGAACAAATGTTATCGAATTCTTAAACGAAAACAACAAGACGGTTGAGCACAAAGTCATTCTGCCATCAAACGATAAGGAAATCCGAACATACAATGCCAGACGATGTCCATTTCGCACTTCGGCAATTATGTTCAAAAAAAATCTTATCCTAGAAGCAGGGAACTACCGCAGTTTTTACCGCGTCGAAGATTATGACGCCTTCACAAGAATGATAGAAAGATCTACCGAATCAAGCAATATTCAAGAATATCTAACCAGAATGCGCATTGATAAAAACTATTTCAAACGCCGTGGCGGTTTGAAGCTAGCACGCAGCATCATTAGACTGAAAAATGAGATGTTAAGAAGGCGACAATCCTCTGTTAAAGATTGGGTCGTCAGCGTTCCGCCACAAATAATCGTATGTCTAATGCCAAACTTTGCCAGAGACCTAGTATACAGAAAGATGCTAAGGAGCTAATATGGAAGAATTAGTATCTATAGTCGTACCAATATATAATGTCGAAAAGTTCATCCATCGATGTATAGATAGTATACTCCAACAGTCCTATAAAAACACAGAGATTATCTTAGTAGATGATGGCTCTCCAGACAATTGTCCAAAGATTTGCGACGAATACTCAAGAAAAGATAGCCGAATAAAGGTATTACACAAAAAGAATGGCGGTCTTTCTGACGCAAGAAATGCGGGCATAAGAATCGCAAAAGGAAAGTATATCGCTTTTGTCGATAGTGACGATTCAATAGAAAAAGATTACATAAAACAGCTGTATAACACAATAAGAAAAGCTGATGCTGATATCTCCGCGTGCGGTCACACCGTACGCTATGAAAACGGAAGAACGATTCCGCACTTTTCTAATAATAGCTTTATAGTTCAGCGCGAAGAGGCATTGGAACGCGTTTTGTATGACGATGAACTTTGTGCAGCAACTTGGGCAAAACTATACAAAACCAAGTTATTCAAAAACATCAAATTCCCAAAGGGTGAGAACTTTGAAGATTCTTCGACGACATACAAATTAATATTAGAATCGAATAAAGTAGCTTGCGATATGAAAAGCCAGTATAACTATCTTATTCGTTCAAACTCAATCATGACGACTCCATTTTCAAAAAAAGATCTTCTTCTGATAACTTCCTGGGACAATATGGGCGAAGAAATTCTTAAAATATATCCACATCTAAAAAACGCTGTCATTCGCGGAAAGACTTACGCAAGAATCAGCGTTCTTCGCAGGCTCATAGAAACTAAGCAAAAAGAAAAATGGCTAGAAAAAGAACTTCGCACAGAAATCTTAGCCGAAAAAACAAACCTTTTGAATGACGAAAAATGTCCAAGGCGAGACAAGATTGCCGTAATCCTTCTATTATTTGGCATTTTACCGTTTAAGATTAGCTGGAAAGCATATTGTGTTGTTACGGGGAGAGTAGCGTAATGAATAATGAAAAAATTGATTTTGTTATAACCTGGGTTAACAACACCGATTCTGAATGGCTAGCTGAGAAGAACAAATACGATAACTCAGGCTCATATGACAAAAGAGACAACCGATACAGAGACTGGGGACTCTTAAAATATTGGTTCAGGGCAGTAGAAAAAAACGCTCCATGGGTAAATAAAGTATTTCTCGTAGTTAGCGATAGCAAGCAAGTACCATCGTGGCTCAACATTAAAAACAAAAAGCTTGTTTTGGTTAACCATGGCGACTTTATGCCAAAAGAAATTCTGCCGACATTCAATAGTGTTTCGATTGAGCTCTTCCTTCATAAAATACCAGGGCTCGCAGACAACTTCGTTTACTTTAACGATGACATGTTCCTTAACTCAATGACAAGAAAAACCGACTTCTTCAAGAACAATCTTCCTTGCGATTCGGCGATTCTTTCCGCTATAGTCCCGTCAGACGGAAACGATCATTTTAGCCATACGCTATTAAGCGACGCCGAATTAATGAACTTAAAATACAATATACATTCATCGATTAGGGGCAATTTATGCAAATGGTTTAATCTGAAATATGGCACCGAACAAATACGGACGCTATTGCTTTTACCATGGAATGGTCTTACCGGCATAAAGATGCATCACATTCCAAATTCTTATACTAAACAAACGTTCAAGCGAGTATGGTCAGACAATACAAAGCTACTTGAAAAAGTAGCTACAGAGAAATTCCGAAATAATTACAACGTAAATCACTGGATATTTAGATACGAGCAATTACTGTCCGGCAAGTTCACTCCGAGAAACCCAAAAATTGGCTATTTCTATATACTAGACGATAATTATAGAAAAAAAGATCTCCAAAAGACCTTAAATAGTAATCATAAATTGATTTGTTTAAATGATTTAGTGAGGAAAAAAGACGTATTTGAGGAAGCTAAGAGAGATCTCCTAGCAATGTTTGAAAAGAAATACCCTGAAAAATCTTCATTTGAGAGAAACAAATAATGCGCAAAATACCCAAAAGAAATAGAGTCAGCAGAGAGAGCATTCTTCAAGGCATTGTTTATCAAGTTTTATTATTGTCATGTCTTCGCCCAGAATACATTACGCAGAATACGGTCATCGATTTTACGCTTCGCGGGGCACTATTATTTTTCTTCGCATATGCCACCATTAAATTCTTGCACAACATCAAAGCACATAAGTTTTCTTCTATAGTCTTACTGTTAATTATTGCACTTTTAATACCCACTTTAATATACCATCCAGATTCAGAAGGCCTATTCTTCTTTGCGAAAACTTATCTCTCAACATGGACCGTAGTTGTCCTCGGCGAAGAAGAAATAATTAACGGTCGCTTACGTAGATTCTTATATTCAATCAATTTGTTTACTATAGGAATGACGGTGATCAATCTCTTATTTATACTACATTTTGGCCCCAATTATCTTGGTAATAGATCATCGTTTCTTGGTTATGACAACACTACCTTACCATTTATTTTCTTTGGCTCAATAATTGCCATTGCTACACCGTATTTACTAGGACAACAGCATTTAAATAAAACATCTTTACTCGCCGCTCTAGCCATAATCACAAATTGCTTAGCAATAGAGTCATCGAACGCAAAAATTGCAGGCGTAATGTTAATAGCTTATCTGTTCCTAGACATTTTGGGTTTCTGGAATAAAAAATACGTATCCGTAGTTTTCAATTTAAAAACATATATCTTGTTCTCATTAATAGCATTTTTAGCTATAGTTATCTTCCGAGCACAATACTTATTTGAGGACATTATAACAAACGATCTTCATAGGAATCTGACGATAACTGGTCGAACTACTATTTGGGACCAATCGCTTGCACTGATAGCCGAGCACCCATTAATAGGTATCGGAGCGGAGGATTTCTCGGAAAGAGCTACTAGGATCGGGCTATTTCATGCTCACTCAACATACCTTAATATTGCATTAGAAGGCGGTATTATGTCAATAGTTGCCTACTTAAATATCTTCTTGAAAACTTGGGCGCGCATAAAGAACAATCGGTCCGATAAAGCCGTAACGATTCTATCATTCGGAATATTAATTTATTTCACCATATCGATTATCGAGTTTTATAGGCTTTCGCATATGGTCTACATATTATTACTACTATTGTTTTATTCAGGAAAGACAAAATCGGAGGAATGAGATGAAAAAAGTACTATTAATAACCTCTGGATATCTCCCGCTTCCACCAGTCAAAGGAGGCGCTGTCGAGGTCCTAACCCAAAATTACCTAGAGAAAAACGAACAGCTCAAAAAGGCAAAATTCGTCGTTTACAGCTATGGGAAAACTATACAGCCAACAAAAAATTTCACAAATACGGAGTATAGATTTATCAAAATCAACAAGCTATTAGATTTAGTATTCAAGATAGCTCAAAAATCTACAAAAAATAGAAGTCCAAACTACTTCCTGTATAGAATAAAAAAAGATATCGACAAGCGCAATGAACAATTCGATGTTGCATTAGTAGAAAACAAACCAAAATTCGCAATCTATACAAAAAAGAAAATTTGCAACAACGTAGTTCTTCACGCACATAATGATTGGTTTGAAAACCAATCAAAAGACATATGCGAAAGTTGCACTAAAGTTATAACGGTTAGCGACTATCTCAGGATGGCCATACGAAGAAGAACCAGCGCTGGGAAGATCGTCACTGTTTTTAATGCCGTCGATGAAAGACAATTCAGAAAGAAGAAACCAGCAATAATATCAAAAACTAAAGATGACCTAGGCATCAAGGAAAAAGATTTGGTATTCCTCTATACAGGCAAAATTAAGCCAGAAAAAGGAACATTAGAGCTGATACGAGCATTTAACGGAATTAACAGCGAACATGCAAAGCTGATATTAGTCGGTAGTTCTTTCTCAATAGACACAAACGACAATAACTACGTTAAAAAAGCAAAGAATATCGCATCCACGAATAAAAATATCCTCTTTACCGGCTTCGTAGAATACGATAGCATCAGCCGCTACTATAGCATCGCTGATGTGCAAATTGTTCCTTCTCAATCAGAAGATTCGTGTCCGCTCACCGCGATTGAAGGGATCGATGCTGGCTTAGCTCAAATAGTTAGCGATAGTGGCGGAATTCCAGAAATAGTAAAAGACACCAAGGCAATTGTTATAAAACGAGGTCCCAGTTTTGTCAGAAAATTGCAAAAAGCCATCGATGACTTAATAAATGATAAAGATAGAATCGATAATATGAAAAAGTCTAGCCTAGCGCAATCCAAAAGATTCAAAAGCGACGACTTTTGTAAAAAAATGTTAAAGGAGATTACCGAATGAAAAAAATAGTATTGTTTGATCCGTCGTGCGGAACTTTAAATGCAGGCGATTATATCATTAGTAACGCGGCTCGCTCCGAAATACAGGACATTATAAAGGACTCTTTTGTTTTAACGGTTAGTACTCACAACCCAACCCTCACCACAACTCAACAGCTTCGCGCGAGTAAGCAGAGCAAGTATTTTAATAATGCCGACCTCAAATTCCTTCTCGGCTCGAACATTTTAAAACCAAATATGCTCCATTTACGCAATGATTGGAATATGAATATTTTTGATTGCAAGCCATACAAAAGTGTTATTCTAGTAGGGGCAGGATTTGACGGAGACACAAGTAGTGCCAACCTTTACACGAAACTAATCTATAAAAAGATCTTGAACAGAGAAATTACCCATTCTGTTAGAGATAAAAAAACCGAACAATTTCTAAAAAAGATGGGGTTTAAGGCGACGAATACAGGATGTCCCACGATTTGGCAACTGACGAAAGAACACTGCGCAAAAATTCCTAAAGAAAAAAGCAAGAATGTCGTATTTACTCTAACCGACTACAGAAAAGACTTACCTAATGATCAATCGTTAATTAACATCTTGCAGAAAAACTACAAGAAACTATATTTTTGGATTCAAGGTTCTGAAGATTTAGATTATCTGAAATCTTTAAAAAACACCAACAACATAGAGTTAATCGCTCCGACATTCGAAACATATAAAGCTTTTCTCGAAACTCACGACTGCGACTATGTTGGGACTCGTCTGCATGCAGGAATCCAAGCAATGCGATGTTATAAAAGATCAGTGATTCTAATAGTAGACAACCGCGCACGCGACATGAAAGAAACCTATAACCTACCAGCAATTGAACGAAACAACATACAGGAATTGGATTCAATCATTAATAGTCGTTTCTCCACCGATATCGAAATAGACGAGCAGAAAATAGCTAAATGGAAGGAACAGTTCGAATAAAAAATGTCCAAGAGTAAAGAGTTAGCAAAAAACACGATAGTAATGCTAATTGGCAAAATCTTCACTCAGTTTTTGTCGTTCTTTTTATTACCGCTTTACACACGATATCTTCCGACAGAAGAATATGGTACAGCCGACCTTATCTTAACCTATATAACTCTTCTTACCCCAGTAATAACAGTTCAACAAGAAATGGCGACTTTCCGCTATCTTGTCGATGCTCGCAAAGATGAAAAACAAAAAGCCAAGATTATCGCAACATCTCTAGAAAGCACGCTATTGCGTCTTCTCATTTTCGTAGCGCCAGTATTCGTGGCTTCCTTCTTCATAAACTCTAGCTATATTAGTATTGTCCTTCTTGCTGGTATTTTCGTGTCTCTTTCTCACTTATTCTTACAAATCGCCCGTGGTCTTGGCGACAACAAAAAATACACTCTCGGTTCCGTCATTGCTGGCGTTATCACGCTCGCATCAAACCTAATCCTAATTTGCCTTCTTCATTTCGGCGGCAAGAGTATTCTGGTTTCCATGGCGCTCGGCAACCTAGGATGTGCTCTCTATCTATTCCTAACACTAAAAATTCCCACCTACTTAAAAGCGGCTCCATCCGACAACAAGCTTAAAAAGAGTATGCTAAAATACTCTTGGCCGCTCGTACCAAACGGCATTTCTTGGTGGCTCATCAACGCCTCCGACCGCACAATCGTCTCTGCTTTTCTAGGCGTCGCAGCTAACGGCATCTACGCTGTCGCTACAAAGATTCCATCCATCATCAGCGGTTTTCTCGGCATTTTTACCCTTTCTTGGACCGAATCAGCTTCGCTTCACATCAACGACCCCGACCGAGACGAGTTTTTTTCAAGCGTCGCGAGAAACATTGTAAAAATCTTTTCTAGCCTTAGCATACTAGTAATTGCCGTCATGCCCTTTGTTTTTGACATTATCATTGGTTCGGATTATCGCGAAGCCTATAATTATATTCCGATTGCAATCCTTGGCGTGTTTTTCAACTGTATGGTTTCCGTCTACAGCGCAATCTATGTGGCAAAGAAGCTCACCAAAAAAGTTGCCATGACTTCATTTCTGTCTGCAGTCATCAACATCGTTGTCGACTTAGGCCTGATTCACTTTATTGGCCTCTACGCCGCCGTCGTCTCGACCGCCATCGCCTTCCTCGTCATGACTATCTATCGGCACTTTGACGTCAAAAAATACGTCAAAATAAAATACAAGTCAGCCGACCTCATCCTCGCCATCCTCGGCTTCGCCGTCATCACCTTCCTCTACTACCTCTCCGGCACTATCGCCCACCTCACCGCCCTTCTCCTCGCTATCGTACTCTCAATTACTCTCAACCGCCCCCTCCTCACCAAACTCTCCCACAAGCTCACATCCACCCTCAAGCGCAACTAGCTTCATCCTCTCTACTTTCTCCTCCAAATCAGTTTTCTAGAAACCATAGCTAAAACACATAAATTTGACCTGTCAACTCGTTTGTGCTAAACTAAATTGAGTTTAGCGGAGGCGCAAAAAACTTTTTATGAAACGTTATTGTCAGCTTTGTAGTGTCGAATTGACCTCCAAAAACAGGAGAAAATCTCATATCCTGACCAAAGCTTCCTTTTTCGACAAACAACACCTGAAATCTGGCGAGCATGCCATACTCATAGTAGGGAATAAGAATCCAAAAATCATCGACCCTGGCCATCATGTATGGGAGTATCTTCTTTGCTCCGATTGTGAACAAAAAGTTGCGGTTTGGGAACAGGAAAGGGAACGATTTTTATCTCTCACCCCAAGACCGACCAAACCCCCGACCGACGAACGCTTCTTCGAAGTTAAAGGGTTCAACAAAGAGTATATCGCCTTAGCTTGCCTTGCAGACTTGTTCAGAGGCTCAGTCGCACATAGCGAAGCCTATTCAAAAATACGCCTAGGCGAAAAACACGAATCGAGAATAAAAGAAATTTTGAACGATGGAAGAGTCATTGACTTTTTCGAATACCCCATCGTTTTCTCCCGCTTTATGAAAAGTAGCGACGAAATTGATGAAGTAATTAAATATCCTCAGAGAGTAAAGCTGCCACATGGTGACCATTGCTATAATATCTACGAGACAATCGCCCCTGATGGATGGGTTTGGATGATAAAAGTAGATAGTCAAAAATTCGAACTAATGAATCGTTGTGCCATAGGAAGCGCAACCGCAATTAGTGTTCTTAATCAAGGAAATCTATTGACAGACAGCCAAAATGTCCGCTTCCGAAGAACCCTCTCAAAAACAATCCATGCAATAGATTCCATCCAAGGTCTAAACGCCTCATAGACCAGCAAACGCCTCTCTTCACCAAACCCCGCACTCTCTCACGTTCCGCCAGTAATTTTTTTTATGGTATAATACCTCTTATGAAACTAATTGTTGCCTTCGGTAATCCCGGAGCTCAGTACAACTTCACTCGCCATAACTTTGGCTTTTTGGCGCTTGATTTTTACTTCAAGGTGAACAATCTCTCCTGGGAGTCGCACGAAAAGTTCAGCGCAATCTGGAAAAAAGACGGCGACACAATCTTTATCAAACCCCAAACCTTCTATAATGAAATCGGCACTTCGGTCCGCGCTTTCGCTGATTTCTACAAGATATCCTCAGAGAACATTTTTATCATCTGCGACGACTTCAATCTTCCGTTCGGACAAATTCGCGAGCGCGCTCACGGCTCCGCCGGCGGAAACAACGGTCTCAAATCCGTCATTCAACATCTAGGTACAGAAAACTTTCCTCGTCTCCGCCTAGGAACAGGGAATGACGAACTCCGCAAAAAACTCGGTGACGTCGACTTTGTGCTTTCGAAGTTCACCACTTCCGAGAAATCCAATCTTCCAGAAATCCTCAAAAAGGTTTCTGAAAAAATCGAATCCATCTAAAATTCATTACAAGAAAAAGTCCCTCGGTGCCAGATAGGTAAGGGTGGGCATCACCTATCCAGCACTGAGGGGCTTTTTATACACCCTATAACACTTCCTTCAAGATACCGGGAGGACCCCGGAAGCACGACCCACCTCACACAAAATATGGGGCCCGCCGGTTATAGGGATTGCTATGCCTTCGAAGGGTCCCGCTCAAAAGTGGAGGTAATACTTATAAGACTTAAAACCATTGAAGAAGAAATTAAAAGTCCGAGGGGTTTCAAAAGCACGCAACTTTTGTTACACTAAACCGTGTAACAACCGTTATAATTTATTTAGGTACAGTTTAGGGCTTTAAAACCCTAACTTGTGTTAATTATACCACAGCAAAACTTAAAAGTCAACACTTTTTTAACATTTTTTAATGAAAATCAACGCAACACCACCCCAAGAGAACAAATATCTTGAGCAATTGGAATCTATTGCGCTTACGCCTAAATTATTATATTATTACGGAAATTGGCCAGAAAAACGCATCAAAACCGTCGCTATCGTCGGCGCCAGGAAAAGCACCGCCTACGGGGAAGAAATCGCTTATAAGCTCGCTAAAGCCCTCGGGGAACAGGGAATTATCGTCATTTCCGGCCTAGCCTACGGTATCGACTCTATCGCCGCTCGCGGATGTCTTGATGGCGGAGGCAAAACTATCGCTATTTTAGGGACAGAAATAGAGAAGATTTATCCTAAAACCCACGTCGCCTTAGCCGAAGAAATCGTCGAAAAAGGCGGAGTTGTCGCGAGCGAATACCATCTCGGAGATAAAATCTTCCCCAAAACCTCATTTTTAGAACGAAATCGCATTATTTCTGGACTTTCCGACGTTGTAGTTGTTATAGAGGCAAGGGAACGTTCTGGTTCGCTTAATACCGCCATGCATGCGCTAGAGCAGGGAAAAGACCTCTTTGCTCTCCCTGGAGATATTAGCCGTCAAACCAGCCAAGGTTGCAACCGACTTATCGCCAAAGGCGCCAATCCGCTCCTCTCTATTGAAGAGTTCATGAAATACCTTGTTCCAAAGAAAAATACCCGCTCAAAGGCCAGTCAAATGGAGCAAATCTCTCTGTTTGCGGAAAACGACGCGGAAAGGAAAATACTGCTCCAAATCGCTAGTGGCGTTCATGACGGCGACGTTATCATGGAAAACCTCAAAATTCCCGTCGAAACCTTTAATCAATCCATCACGATGCTCGAAATCAAAGGCGCCATCACTGCCATGGGCATGAATTATTGGACGCTAAGCTGATTAATCTATAAAGGCGAAAATAATAGAGGTAAAATCACCCAAGATTTGCAAAAACCTATATATATATGATATTATTCTGAATATGTCAAAAAACTTAGTTATCGTTGAGTCTCCTGCAAAAGCCAAAACAATCGAAAAATATCTCGGTAAAGACTTCCGTGTGCTTTCTAGCGTAGGCCATATCCGCAAGGATACTCACGTTGACGTCAAAAACAACTTCGCAGTCACCTACGAAATCGAGCCAGGTCATGCAAAAATCGTCTCTGAACTCAAAAAAGCCGTCAAACAAGCCGAAACAGTCTGGCTCGCGACGGATGAAGACCGCGAAGGAGAATCTATTTCTTGGCATCTTCTAGAAGTCTTAGGACTTCCAGAAACAACTCATCGTATTACTTTCCACGAAATTACTAAACCCGCTCTTGAGGAAGCCATAAAATCCCCTCGAACGGTTGATATGGCCATGGTCAGCTCTCAGCAAGCTCGTCAAACACTCGACATGCTCGTCGGTTTTGACCTTTCTGGCGTCGTCCGTCGCAAAGTCCCAGGCGCAATTTCCGCCGGTCGCGTTCAGAGTCCAGCTCTCCGCCTCATCGTCGAAAAAGAGCGCGAAATCGAAAACACAAAAGAGAAGTTTAGCTTCAAAGTTACCGGCTCTTTCGTCTCGAACGACGCTTCTGAGTTCCAAGGCGTTCTAGAAAAGAACTCTCCCTCAACCGAAGAGGAAGCGACCGAACTCTTAAACTCCCTTAATGGCGCATCCTATGCCGTTTCCGCCGTCGACAAAGCCGAAGCCGACAAACCGAACCCTGTTCCTTTTGCGACCGCCGCTCTTCAAATCGAGGCAAACGCTCGTCTTGGCTTCTCATCTTCGACCACCATGCGCGCCGCCCAAGGTCTCTACCAATCCGGCCACATTACCTACCACCGTACCGACTCTCTTAATCTCTCGAAACAAGCCCTCGGCTCAATCGCGCACTACATCGAGACCACTTTCGGCAAACAATATCTTCATGTTCGCCACTTCAAAACTCATTCTGCTGGCGCTCAGGAAGCTCACGAAGCCATCCGTCCAACTCACATCGAAGTCGAATCCGCCGGTGCTAACGATTACGAGAGAAAACTCTATGCTCTTATCCGCGCACGTACGCTCGCAACCCAAATGTCGAACGCTCGCGTCGCCAAAACCACCATCTCTTTGAAGCCTGACAAAGCCCCAGAAAAAGTCTTTGTCGCACGCGGAGAGATTGTGATTTTCGACGGTTTCTTGAAAGTTTATGGCAAATCCAAAGACCTCGAACTTCCAGCTCTTTCTGTCGGGGATTCCCTACGCGCTTCAAAGATTGTTGCCCGCCAAACTTTTGCTAAACCACCTGCACGCTACACCGAAGGTTCACTCGTTAAAAAACTCGAAGAACTCGGCATCGGGCGACCTTCAACTTATGCAACCATCATGTCCGCCATCCAATCGCGTGGCTATGTCCAAAAAGGCGAAAGCGAAGGGAACAACCGTGATATTATCGAACTCACACTCAAGGATGGCGTCACCCGCGCTATCGTTCAAGAAAAGACCGGAGCCACCAAAGGCAAACTCGTCCCAACCCCGATTGGCGAACTCGTTTCTGATTTCTTGGTTGATAATTTCGACCAAATCGTCGATTACGGCTTCACTGCCGACGTCGAAAACAAGCTCGACCTTATCGCTGAAAAGAAGCTCGACCGTATCAAAATGCTCCGCGACTTCTACACTCCATTCTCCGAGCTCATTGACCACTCTTCCTTCCTCGACCGCTACAACTCCGCCACCGAACTCGGTACCGACCCAAAAACCGGCAAGAAAATCTACGCCAAAGTCGGCAAAAATGGCGGTTTCATTCAACTTGGCGAAAGCGAGAAGGATTCTGGCGAGAAACCACGCTTCGCTCCGCTTCCAAACGGCAAGACCGTAAAGACCGTAACCTTAGAAGAGGCCATCAAACAACTCGAACTTCCAGCGCTTCCACGTAACCTTGGTAAAGCCAAAGACGGCACCGAAATCATCGCCTCTTCCGGCCCATTCGGCCCATACCTCAAGGCCGGCAAATACAACATTACTATCAAAGACAAAAGCCCATACAAAATCACTCTTGCCGAAGCTGAGGCGCTCTATGATGAAAAGCTAAAGAGCATTATTAAAGATTTCGAGAACGGCATCATGATTATTAACGGCGCCTACGGCCCATACATCAAAGGCTGTGGCCGTCGCAATAACATCAAGATTCCAAAGAACATAGATGCTAAAAAAATCTCCAAAAAGAAAGCAGAAGAAATGCTTCTTGCAAAGTACGGCACCAAAGCTTTGCCTGGCAGTGACGCTTTAAAGAAAACCACGAAAAAAACCTTCAAAAATTCTTCTAAAAAATCAACATCAACTCGCGCAAAAAAGAAATAATTATTCTAATTATTGCCCTTTTGCACCCCTGTTATTCTCAATCTTTTATACGAGAAAAGCACAAGCAGAAAACCATAATTAATAAATCCAGTAAAGTTGATTAAAACTTTCTTGCATTTTTTTCAAAAATTGTGCTACAATAAGTTGCAGATACAAAATGTACCTTAAATAACAGCGTAGAATTAGTTGACATAGTTCCGATTTTATGCTATATTATATTTTAAGTTTCAATAATTATTAACCGGGGTGGAAAATAAGGAAAATACCAATGGAACAAAACGCCGACCTGATCGCGAAAGCGGTTAAAGGCAGTCTCAGTATCATCGACCAAGACCGTGAGCGAAAAATCGTAGAAAAACGATTCGGGCTAGACGGTCATAAAGAGACTCTCGAGCAAATCGGAGAAACACTTTCCGTCACTCGAGAACGCGTTCGTCAATTGGAAAAAGTTATTCTCGTCCGTCTTCGCATCTCCGCCAAAGACGGCAAAATCCCGGACCTTGCAGCCGCTGAAAAACTCATCATTAGAAATCTCGCCGAACTTGGTAGAGCCGCTCAAGTCAAAGCTCTTGCCAAGAAGGTTTTTGGTGAAAAAGCCACCGCAGCCGATTCCGCTGCTCTAACTTTCCTTGCTGATATTTCCGCTTCCTTAACTATCGTCGCTGAAAACGACAAATACTACTCCGCCATTGCCATTTCTGACGTTGGAGACGAGAAGACTATTCGCGCTAAAGTTGATGAAGTTGTCAAAATCATTAAAGAGAACAAAGCTCCATTTACCCTCGACGAACTCGACGGCAAACTCAACTACGAGCACCCTTCCCAAATTGCAGCAATCGCTTCTATTTCTAAACAACTCGCAAGCCTTGACGGGCTCTGGGGTCTCACCAAATGGCCATCAGTCAACCCGAAGAACATTCGCGACAAGATTTATGTCATTTTAAAGAAGAAGAAAGAGCCAATGCACTTCAACGATATCGCTGAAGCCATCGCCGACTCCAACTTCAAACGCAAAAACGTCACCACCCAAGCTATTCACAACGAACTCATCAAAGACCCACGTTTCGTCCTTATTGGCCGTGGCATCTACGCTCTTGACGACTGGGGATACAAAAAGGGAACTGTTTCCGAAATCATTACCGACGTCCTCAAACATTCTGATAAACTTCTCACTCGTGAAGAAATCGTTGCTGAAGTCATGAAATCCCGCAAGGTCAAAGAGACTACTATTTTGCTAAATCTCCAAAACAAAAAGCTTTTCGAAAAAGTCGATAAGAATTCCTTCAAGCTCAAAGAAGCATAAATTCTTTAGACAATTTACACAGTTTATGGTAAAATAGAATCACATGTTGTCCTCTATTATTCATGTAATTCTGTCACCCCTTATTTGGATCCCGCTTGTCGGGCTGTTTGCCTACCTCACTTACCGAAACTATAAGAAGGCCAACCGTCTCCAAGTCCTAAACGTTGACTCAGTGCTTTTGATGCTCGAAATCCCGCGCACCAACGACAAAAAAGAGCTCGCCGCCGAGCAGCTTTTTGCCTCACTTCACGGTATTCTTCGCGATAAAAACGAACTTAGAAACTCCGGTGGCGTCCAAGAACACTTAAGTTTCGAAATCGTCTCCGCAAAAGGCCAGATTCGCTTCTATGTCTGGGTCCCAAAAATCCTTCAATCCTTCGTTGAGGGCCAGATTTATTCTCAATACCCGACCGTCCAAATCCATAAAATGGACGAAGATTACGTCGATAACCGCCACAAACACACTATCGTTTATTCTAGCGAGCTTGCCTTGACTGAAGACAGCGCACTTCCGATTAAAACCTTCGATTCTTTCGAAGTCGACCCGCTCGCTGGTATTACTGGGACGCTCGCTAAGCTCGACGCCGACCACGATGAAGAGCTCTGGATTCAGATTATCACCCGCCCAATCGCCGACGACTGGCACAAAACCACGACCGACACCTGGATTCAAAAAGTCAAAAGCGGTGGCAAGACTGGGCTTTTCGGCACAAATTTCGATGCCCGCTATCTTCTCCAAATCTTCGGTGCCCTTTGGAAACCGCCTGAAGGCGGCGTCGGAAGCGACGGTAAAACAGCTGTAGAAATCTCCGAACGCGACAAAACTCGCATCTCCAAAGCGGAAGAAAAAGCCACGAAACTCGGCTATGAAGTCAAAATTCGCCTAGTGTACCTCGGCAATGACGAAATCAACGCCAAGCTCAATATGCAGGCTCTTGTCGGTACGTTTAAACAGTTCAACTCGACCAACCTTAACGGTTTCCGCATCGAAGGCTCCACTTTTGAACCGTCCGCCCTCGATTCTTACAAACTCCGCCAATTCACCGACCATGGCTTCATTCTAAACATCTCCGAGCTTGCTTCCGTCTATCACCTTCCACACACTTCCGTCGAAACTCCAAACATCGTCTGGGCTTCTTCAAAGACCGCCGAGCCTCCTGCCAAACTTCCTGTTTTAACCGGCAATCCAGCCGAAGACGAGAACGTTTCCGCATTTGGCCTTACCAATTTCCGTGGCATCAATCATCAATTCGGTCTCCTTCGCCGTGACCGCTCCCGCCACGTTTACATTATCGGTCAAACTGGCGCAGGTAAATCCGGTCTTCTTGAGCTCTTTGCTCTCTCCGACATCTTTTATAATCAAGGCTATTGTATTATCGACCCGCATGGCGATTTTGCTATCAACAATCTCCGCTTTATTCCAGAATCTCGTATCAAAGACGTCGTCTATTTCAACCCTGCCGACACAGCTCATCCTGTTGCCTTCAACCCGCTTGAACTCTCCGACCCAGCCCGCAAGCCAAATGTTTCTTCTGAAGTTATCGGCGTTCTTAAACGCATGTTCGGCGAAAGCTGGGGCCCTCGCCTCGAGCACATCCTCCGCTATACGCTCCTCGCCCTTCTCGACCGCCCAGAAACCACTCTTCTCGATATTTCCCGCATGTTAACCGATAAAGATTTCCGCAAGGAAACTCTCGACTACTGTAAAGATGTTACTGTTCTTCAGTTCTGGAAACAAGAATTCGGTACATGGGGCGACAAACAAGTTACCGAGTCTATTGCTCCTGTTCTTAACAAAGTTGGCGCCTTTACTGCAAACCCAATCATCCGCAATATCATCGGCCAGCCTAAATCTTCGTTTGATGTCAGAAAAATCATGGACGAAGGCAAAATCCTCGTCGTCAACCTCTCTAAAGGTCTTATCGGCGAAGATAATGCTGGCATCCTTGGCGCCTTCCTAGTTACCAAAGTTCAGCTTGCCGCCATGTCCCGTTCTGATATTCCAGACGTCAAAGACCGTCGCCCATTCTACCTATACGTTGACGAGTTCCAAAACTTCGCTACCGATTCCTTTGCCGTTATTCTTTCCGAAGCTCGTAAATACGGTCTAAACCTTACTGTAGCTAACCAATACATCGCACAAATGACCGAATCGGTCCGCGATGCCGTTTTCGGTAACGTCGGCACGACCATCTCCTTCCGCGTTTCCGCCGATGACGCTCCGCTCCTCGTAAAGCAATTCGAGCCAACTTTCGACGCGTCCGACCTCATTCAAATGAATAACCGCCATTTCATCATTTCCATGATTATCAATGGCGAAAAAGTTCCGGCCTTCTCCGCAACAACTTTGTCTATTCCAAAACCACCAACCGACAACCTCGACGAAATTATCGAATCTTCTCGCCGACAATATTCGCGCCCTCGTGCCGAAGTTGAAGAAGAAATCCGTGAAACTATCGAAGCTTCTGAAAAATACAAGAAAGAACTATCCGACAGCGGTCGCATCGCTGGCGAACAGGGAAACATCGTCCGCGATGACTACTCTGGCGCTCAGTTTATGTTCAAGTCTTCCGACATCATGAAGTCGAAGTCATTCAATCCTAGCCTGGCCCAAGAAAAGTCCGCACAAACGGCGTTTAAGGCCTCTTACGATGCAAGCGTGAATGATGTTAAGGTTGAGCCTCCAAAGCCCTCAGAAGTGATTTCTGGAGTTTCTAGAAGCATAAATGAGCCAATCGTTTCCTCTTCTTCTGACCAACAAAAGAAAAACAAGAAAAAGAACAAAAACCGAACAAAACGCAATCGAGGGCCTCGAACGCCACAAGAGGCTTTCCGAGATATGAAGCTCTCCCCGAATACCGCTGAGGAAAAAGACCGCCCAGGCTTAAAAGACCTCGGTAAACTCATCGAGGAACAAAAGAAAGCCGAAGAAAAGGGAACCGCTAAACCCGAAACTAAGCCAGAACCAAAACCTGAACAGAAGCAGGGAAACAAGCCAGTCGACGACCAGCATCGCTTCGATATTAAACGCTAATCATTCTCTTTTGTGATATAAGCTCTTTCTCTTGCCTTATATATGTATTTATGTTATAATAAATTTGTAGCGTTGTTAGATATCGCGATGCTACAGTCCTATTTTACTCATTCATAATGAGTTCCTTTCGCAAAATCCACCCCTAGCGGGTGGGTTTTGTTTTTCTTATGCTTTACCTCTGTTGCTTCCCTGTTATATAATGAAACAAATTAAGGAGGAATAATGCCTTTTAGTTATACATCTTCAACGACTATTATCAGAGAAGAACTAGAGAGAATCGCAAAGGGAATTGAGCGCCAAAACGAACTTATCGAAAAGCTTCTACCAAAAGAAAAGCCAGCCAAAAAGGGAAATAAAGCCTAAATTTTCAGATTTAGTAATTCTCTACCCCTGTTCCACCCCTGTTATTTTTGAGCTTAAGACACCAGCCACCTCTAAAAGCCCCCCAAACTCCCCAATTTATTCAAAAAATCTTCTAAAATCCACGGGTGAAATCCAGAGGGAAACATTGAAACAAAATTACACACAAAAAACGCAAAACAAAAGTCGCGGCAAAACCCGCCAAACGTCCAAAGCCGTCCGAACATGCAGTTCCATTCTTCCATACATTGAATGTCGCACAATAACTCTTTTAAGACATTACACTTATGGTTAAAAGACGATAAAGTAATCGTCTATAACAGAGCACTATATAAGCTTAACTAATAAATTTACGAATTTTCGCAGGTTGTAGTTCCGCGTACATGTGCATATTTGCTTCGTTATTTACGTTTATAATTACCAAGCTTTCAGCCATTCAGCCAGCTCCTATAATTAACCTTACGTCACGGATATTTACACCAAAAGTTTTCCACCGCTATTTAAGCGAATTCTGAATTCCATCGCGGCAAATTTGCTCCAAAAACACACTCTGCATAAGCCAACTTATGCATTTTGGGGCTTTTGTTCGGGTTTTTGGCCCATTTTCCGAACATTGGCCCAATTTTCCCGATTTTCGCTTTTCCCCGCTTCCCTCTTGATTTTTTCGTGTTTTTATTGTGTTGTATGTTTTTTCAAAATTCCCTCTTTCGTAATTTCATTTTTGCAAAAGAACAAAAACCGAACAAAATAGGGAAACATGGAAATAAACAGAGGTAAGACCCTATTTTACCCCTGTTGTACCACTGTTAAAAAAGCCTTGGCGTTCCCTGCCAAGGCGTACATACGTAATCTTTTGACCACTCTTAATTCCCGTCTACAACGATAAATTCATCTGTTCTCTCACCATCATCGTGCCACTCTTCATCTGTAAAATGTATTCCAAGTAACCTTCTTATTGTCTTCTTCTCTACTCGATAGGTTAAATCAAAGCTATTTTTCTTACCAACCTCAATTTCATCAAGTTTCGTACTGAACTCTGCGATTTTCCCCTTCTCGAGCACTCCTCTGGTCTCTACGCGACTATCAATAAATTGCACAGAGAATAATAGAATGACTCCAACAAGCGCACCGATAACCATAAGCCAATGGTCCACAGATTCCATCTTGCTAAGCTTCTGCCCAGCCTTCGTAACAGAATATCTACGTTTTTTGAAATCATCATTGCTCTCGCGGCTTCTCTGGCGTGCTATCGTGTGATAATCCTGATTTTTCTCCAGTTCCGTAACCTCATTCTCGGCATCCCACTCAAGGGTTTTTCGCTTTCCTTTGGTCACAAAAAAATAAACAATTGCAGGAATCAAGGCACACGCAAGAATCCAAAACGACCCAAAGATAATAATTGAAACCAAAAACATTTCCATCCCCCTCTCACGCAGTCAAAAAACTATTAAGGAACCAATATAGAAGTATTATAACATATTTTGTCTATTATTTCCAGTAAGCTTTGCGCTCGATTCTTACGTCAACATATTCAACATCGTCTTCGTCTTCTTCGTCCAAATATTTCAACATCCTTACTGCGTCTTCTGCACTCACGGCCGGGTTTCTATCAATTGAAATTTTAATGATTCCCGAAAAATCTTCAATTTCAACATCAACCTCGCGAATTTTGTCTTGTGGAATTCTTGCTCTAGTTACTTTTTTGCCCAAAAGCTTAAACTCCTCCTCAAGATTTACAATGTATTCTTTCATCCTCGAAGTAAGTTTTTCTACTCTCTTCCCTGTCGCATCGTCAATTACCTCTACCGTTGGCTCCTTTTCGACAACTACAACTTCTTCTCTCGTCGAAGCCCAACGAATCCACTCTTGAAGCGCCCTAAATCCGAGATAAACCAAACTCGCCCCTAGCAAAATCACGCCAGTGACCGCAATCACCTTGCGTTTACGAATCGCCCTTCGTGCCCTTTCACGCTCCGAGTCCGACTCTGTTTTTTCCCTTTTCGCAGCAATTGTCTTCCCTGCTTGCATCAAGATTTCCTTTTTTCAACATTTTCAATATTTTTCTTTTCGCCGACTTCTAGAACAATCTCTGCTAACTTCTTCGCCGAATCAAGTTTTGCTTCCTCGTGCAGTTTTTTAGCCAGCTTTTCCCTCTCCGCCGAACGTCTCGTGAGCTCTTTTATTTCCTCAAGTAAAAGATTTGGCTTTGCAAGCATTTTTTCATCGTCAATCACTCTCGCCGCTCCAATCTCCGCTAATCTTTCTGCATTTTTTGTTTGATGTGCCCCCGGAAGTTCACCAAACGGGACTAAAATTACCGCCTTTTCGAGCGCCGCTAACTCCGCAATCGTCGTCGCGCCCGCTCTAGAAACGACAACATCGGCTGCCCCAAGAAGTTCCGCCATATTGGCATTAAACTCCCACATCCTAAACCCACTCTTTAGTTTCGCTTTATCCCAGACTTCATATTTTTTTAACTCAGTCATTTCTTCATAGTGCTTTCTACCGGCCACAAGTCCGACATCAACCGTTTTGAGAAGTGTCGGCAAAATCTCACTCAAAGCTCGATTAAGGTGTTCTGCACCTTGACTTCCACCCGTAACTACAACTAGCGACCTTCCAGAATCAAATCCAAAGGCTTTCTTAAGTCCAGCCTCTTTATTTGTCGATACTCTCCTGAAATCGTCCCCAATCGGCGTACCGGTCCATACCCATTTTTCACGCCCTTTGATTGGTTCTTCCCTCTTCTCAACTTCTCCGTTTTCGTTCGTCACTTCAACTTCCCTTACTGTCTCGAATCTCGCACCCATCGCTACAACCTGAGCTTTTTTCATCAAAATCCTATTCGCAAGTCCAGGCGTAGCATCGCTCTCATGAATTACATAAGGAATTCTGAACCATCTTGCGACAATTCCAACTGGAAGCCCAACGAACCCACCCTTCAAAAAGACCACATCTGGTCTGTTTTTCTTAAGAAATAACCTAAAGAAGCTTTGTATTACTCCAGCGATGAATCCGAAAAATCCAACAATGTTTTTAAACACCAAATCAACAAGCGTCGTTTGCCAAAGACGGAAATAATCCTTGAAACTCCAGCCTGCATATCGTCGGAATTTTCCGCTTGCAACCTTTCTCACGCGCATGTTCAAATCCCCACCCGATTTTCCAAGTATTGTAAGCTTCAAAACATTTTTATAGTATTTTCTATCTGTCCAAAATTCAATTTTCGCCCTCGAATGGTCTTCTAGAATCTCTTTAACGACTGCTATAGCAGGAGTAATATGTCCACCACTTCCCCCACCTACAACTAAGATTTTCATTTTCTTGTCCTCCCAGCAGTTCGCCTTTGTGCAATATTCTCTGCTTTGAGTCTTCCAACTCTCAAATGGCTATTGCTGAATTTCTTCTGGTTTAGGTCTTTCTCTCTCTTAGTATAGCATGAAAGCTGATATGTCAGTCCAAGCGCAATCGTCACAAACATCATACTCGTCCCACCATAACTTAGGAGCGGCAATGTGATACCAGTAAGCGGCACCAATCCCGTCATAGCCATAACATTAACTGCCATTTGCACCGCAATCCATGCAAATACGCCCGTTGCAATCAGCTTCTGTTCGTCATCTGCGCCCAATTCCGCCACGCGCAGGATTCTCGTAAGCAAAATCATAAACACCACAACGACGGTTCCAAGTCCAATGAAACCAAACGTTTCACCCATCACCGCAAACACCGAGTCGTTAATACTTTCTGGTAGGTAACCCGTCGCCTGTACGCTATTCCCTACTCCAACACCAGTCAGTCCACCCGTTCCAATTGCAATCATCGCATTCTCAATATGATACGAGTCTGCATCGTCACCATTAAGGAATGTTTTAACGCGCTCCATCCTATGTGGGCTCGTCACAATCACCCCAACTCCACCAACAAGAATCAACGCAAGTACGAGAACAAACTTCTTTATTTCCACCCCACCCGCAAAAATAGTTGCAAGAATAATTGCGATAATCACAACTCCAGTTCCAAGGTCTTTCTGAATCACGATAACGAGAGCAAGCGCAACAATACTCGCTACCCCAGCCGGCAGCCAAAAATCACTTTTATTGAGCGTTCCCTCCGCTTTTCTCGAACTGATTAGCTGTGCCAGATAAATCAAAAGTCCAAACTTTAGAAATTCCGCAGGCTGTAAGCTCCCGAAGCTTCCAATGTTAATCCACCTACAAGCACCAAGCTCACATTTTGCTAGACTGCTTCCCATTTTCGCCAAGACTAAAAGCCCGATGCTTAGAACAATACCAAGTGCAAACACCCATTTACCAAACTTCTTAACTTTCTCGTACGGAATTTTATAGGCCACAATGAACGCAGCAATCGATAGAATAACATTTATCAGTTGTCTGACGAAGAAGTGATTTTCACTGATATTTCCCCCATACATCGCATTAAGAAAGTTAGCCCGCATCGGACCAATTGCGTAAATAATTATTAGCCCCGCAAGAAGCAAGCCTAATGTCATCGCAACAATGATTCTATCTCCGCGATGTCTTCTCACTTCAATCCACCCTTCATTTTCCTATGCAATCCCTGACGCACTCGCGATAAATAATCCAAGTACGGCCGCAATTCCAGCAATAATCCAGAACCTCATCACGATTTTCGCTTCTCCCCAACCCTTCGCCTCGAAATGATGATGTATCGGCGCACTGATAAAGATTTTTTTATGGAAGAACTTTTTTGAAGTCATTTGAATCAAACTACTTCCTGCCTCAATAACCAACATAACGCCGATTATAGGAAGTAGCAAGAACGCATTCGTCATCATCGCCACTACACCAAGCCCCGCACCAAGCGCAAATGAACCCGTATCGCCCATCATAAATCTCGCAGGCGGAACATTGAACCAAACGTAGCTTAGTAACCATCCTACAACCGTCATACAAAAACCAAACAAAATCCATTGACCTTGGAACAAAGCAATCACCCCGTAAGCGCCGTAAGCCAACATCATCAAACCACCTGCAAGCCCGTCCAAACCATCAGAAATGTTTGTCGCATTCCCCGTTGCAACGACGGCGAATGTAAACAAGAAAATCATACCAACCACACCAATATCGAAACTCCCGACAAACGGAACCATAACAGCCGTCCATCCAAGTTTTACTGCAAAGAACCAACCAAGAAGCGCACCTACGATAGAAATGAGTATCAGTTTAGCGCCTGCTCGAAGCCCAGCTGCTCCCTCTCCAGAACCAAAGACGTTAATCAAGTCATCAATAAATCCTACCGCTGCGCCGCCAAGGAAACCTGCCAAAGGAAGCCAAGTTTGGCCACGGTCAAGGTTACAAATCAATGTCACCATCGATACGACCACTACGCCAATAATCCCCGCCATCGTTGGAAAATGGCGTTTAAACTTATGTGCATGGAGCTTCGTCATAATCGGAAGCGAACTTCCATCCGCCGTCGTTTTCTTCTGTTTCTTCCAAAACTTATATTTGTAAGCGAAGTAAGTATAAACAGGCGTCAAGAACATCGCGAGCAAGAATGCTCCGAGTGTCAGGATAAGCCCGAAAAACATTTCATTATTGAATTCGACTTTCCACATATTACCCTATTTTACTCCATTCTCCCCGCTTTTTCTATTATTTTATTCATCATCCCTAATCCCCTGGTTTTATCTTTAAATAATCAATCAAATAGTCAGAAATCTCGCTAAACATCGGCTCCGCCTCCTTCATCGCATCGCCTAGTTCTCCGTCTTTCCATATTCTCACCATCACTAGATACTCTGGAAGTTCGCCAGTCGCACCGCCAAAGCCCACGTAGGTCGCCACGGACTCGTCCATTACGTACGCTCCATCACGAATCACCTGTGCAGAACCAGTCTTTCCGCCGATACGATATCCATCCGGGTCCTCGCCATACCAACCCGTATCGCGCGTTCCATAAAGCATTTCGCGCATCTCTTCGCTCGTCTCTTCGCTAATTGCGCGCCTCACTGGTCCAGCCTTCTCTTTTTCAATCAATTTTCCATTTTCCATGTAGCCCCTTACAACAGTAGGCGTGTAGTATTCCCCGCCATTTACCATTGCTGAATATCCACTTGCGACCTGTATCATCGTCACGAGCATGTTCTGACCGAATGTCATGTTTGCATAAAGCGAATCACGCCCATAGCCTTCAACTGGGTCATTAATCAAGCCTTCTGCTTCAAATAATTCGATGCCGGTTTCTCGCCCAAGCCCGAATTTATTCACATAGTAATCGTAAAGAATTTTCCTTCCCTTCTCATTGATATTATTCTCATCGCCACCAAGCCACTTTAATACCTGAATACTACCAACGTTTAAACTCCAGTTCAACGCATACTGCATTGTGCGCACCGCGTCACCATTTTTGCTTGCGTTAGAAATCGGCCAGCCATCAATATAAATCGTATCTTGGTTATAATAGGTCGTATCAGCCGACATCACGCCCTCTTCAATTCCAGCCGCAAAAGTAAACGCTTTGCAAACACTAGCTGGCTCATACGGGTCATTCACTACGCCGTTCACGTACACGCTTGCATCGCTTACGTTCCCGTAATCCGCAGGGTCATATCCAGGCAAATCTACCATCGCCATAATTTCGCCATTTCTCGGATTCATCACAAGCGCCGAAGCATGGTCTTTCCCTGTTTCCTCCATCGCATCTTTAACAATCTCTTCTGCTTTCGCCTGAATGTTTCTATCTATCGTAAGTACTACATTTTTTCCATCTACTGCAGGTATCTTTACGTTGTCTTTTCCAATTGAAAGCGCCACATTGTTTACATCCGCAACGGTTTTTAACATTCCATCTTTTCCAGATAGCTCTTCATTCAATGAGCCTTCAACACCGTATTGTCCTTCTCCGTCCTCATTCACAAATCCAAGAAGTCTAGCCGCCAAAGGCCCCTCGGGATAAACTCGCTTAGTTCTCTCCTGAAGCCAAACTCCAGTCGGATTCTTTTCCTGAATCTTTTTCGCATTCTTTCTAGAAACATTCTTCGCAACAATAAAATATCTTCGAGCCTTGTCCTCGAAGACTTTGTCAAATTCCGTCGTCAAATTATCCTTCAAATCATCATTAAAGATTGCATCCTTAATCTCTTCTTCTTTCGCTGTCATCGGGTCGACAATCACCGTATAGACTTGTTCGTTCATCACCACTGCGACTGCTTCGCTTCCATCCATCATATAAATCTGGCCACGCTTTGCTTTTATCGTATTCTCAAGCGTATGTTGCGCTTCCGCCTTTGCTACCCATTCGCCCTTCTGAATAATCTGAATTTGAAAAAGTCGCACTAAAATTACTGCGACTATCACATACAATGCAATCTTCAAAAATTTCAGACGCTCATTCATCTTATGTTTATTATAACATACTAACTAATCAGCGTATCCAGAAACCGTTCCGGTTTCCATCGTTGTGGCAACTTCATTATTCTTTGACATTGCCACACTTGTCAATTTTTCCTTCTCAACCACTAAGTCATTCTTCCTAACCTCAAGTTCCGCAATGTTATCCTCAATCTCATTCAATTCATAGTCATAGCTCGTCGCCTTAGTTCCCTGAGTTACATAAATCAAACCAACTACAAGCACTAAAATACCTAATATCACGCCCTGCGACACACTGCCTAAAGTTTTTGGGGTATATCTAACAATGTTCCTGTTTCGGACCCATGTCGAACTTGATTCTCGCATTATTTTGTCTCGCTGTTTTTCCTTTTTATTTTTATTTTCGGTTTGGTGTATATAACTTAGTCCGAAGCGGGTCACCATAGCAGAGCTATAAGTAACCATGGGCCCGCATCGGGAAGGTCATAAATTTAACACACTCTTTATTTTTGACTCTCCGCAACCAAAAGTTGTGGCAGCCCTTTTCGGGCCATGTCAAAAGGTATATCTTTGCTCTTTATGCGCAAATATTACCTATAATTCCCCCTTTTACCGGAAAATAAACTTCTAAATCTTAGCAGAAGTGTACTTTCACTTTTTGAGCTCTACTTTTGTTAGAGACTACGATTTGCTTAGGCATATAGCCCTCCTTTTTATGTTTGTATTTGTTTTATTTTTTATCAATTCCACTTGGCCAAAAGCATTCCACACTCTTTTCAAGTCATCCGTTTCAGCGACGTTTCGCTGCCCTCAACTTCGCACTTCGACTTCGTGGGTTGATAACTAATTCATTTTTGCCCGCAGTAATTGGTGCTTTATTGATTATTTCAAGCTCAGACTCTTCTCCATGCTCGCTTACTTCTCTGAAATAGTTTTTGACAAGTCGGTCTTCGAGGCTATGGAAAGTTATTATCGCAACCCTTCCTCCAGGACTCAGTATCTTTGGAAGTAATGGTAAAGTCCTCTCAATCAAGCCTAATTCATCGTTCACTTCAATCCTAATAGCTTGAAAAATTCTCGTCGCCGGATGCATCTTTGAATACTTTGATTTTGACTTGATAAAATCAGCCAACTCTAAAGTAGTCCTAAATGGCCTAGCGTGCACAATTTCCCGAGCTAGTCTTTTCGCATTTCCCTGTCCCTCTTCTCCATACTTCACGAATATTTCTGCAAGTTTCCACTCTGGATATCGATTTACAACATAATCCGCCGTCAATTCCTGAGTCCTATCCATTCTCATGTCTAACGGTCCATTTTTCGTGAAAGAAAAGCCTCTCTCGCTTCTGTCTAATTGCGGGGAAGAAACTCCAAAATCAGCCAGGATAATATCGAACGTTTTACCACTCTCTACGAATTTCAGCACCGAATTGTAAAAATCATCATTCACAATTTCGAGGGATTCACTTTTGTACTTCTCCTTCAAAAACTTTACTGCAAATGAGTCTCGGTCTACTAAGACCGAATCCTTATAATTCCGTGTTAAACCCAAAATTTCACTTGCATGTCCTCCATACCCTGCTGTGAGGTCAAGATAAGACTCACCAACTTTAGGGTTCAAGACATGAAGTACTTCCGATAATAACACTGGTATATGAAGCTCTTCCATGTAGCATATTATAACATGCTACACGCTTCGTCTTTAGTTTGAGAACGCTTAACAAGAAATTTCAGCGTTTTTGTGTTTGTTCGATTTTTGTTTTCCCTTACACTAGATCTACCACAATCTCCGCGGAAAATCCGAGTCATATTGTGGCCGTTGAGAGATTATTGTGTAAATGGTTGCTGAACTTTCTTAACGAAAATTCTATTAGAGTTTTAATTGGGAGGTGTTAGTTTTTAGAATGTGCCCACGATTTTGTTGACGCGTATCGCTAAATTTAACCGCGCGCCAAAACTCCCTGTTAATCGTCCTCAAACTGATATTAATGTACCTTCGGTAGATTTTTATGTTGAATGTTTGTTTTTACATCTACTTGCTACTAATATAAATGCTTTTGTTAAAAAAATCAAGCCCTTTTTTGCTTGATTTTTTACTTTTTTATTTCACTTTTCCACAAGCCTGTGGAAAACTTTATCCGCGTGGTGGTTCCCCGCCATCAGGTTCTGCCATCAGTTTTTTGGATTTAATTTCATAACGAAGTCCCGTAACTGGCGAAACATAATAATCCTCGTTTAAAAGATTTACAAAAGTAGTCAAATCTTTATCGTCCATGATAATTATTGATTTATCGTCGTCGGTCATGAGGTCAAGTTGCATTTCATCAGAATAATCAAGCATCTGCTCTTGTGTCATAGCCTCAGCAATATCAAGATTCTGAATTTTCTTAAGCAAAGGCTTCTTATCTTGAAGAAGCACATTGAGCGTCAACCCCTCAGCAAACGACAATTTATATTTTTCCTGCAATTCTTTTGCCTTCGCGTCTGCAATTACCTGAGATTTATAATCATATTGGAATAGCGCCTCAAACTTCGTCTGATTGAAAACCACAATGTTTCCATCAATAATCGCAACTTGGTTATCTTCTGGCATCTTTATGGCAACTTCTGCGGAGAACGGCTCAAAACTTTCTCCATTAAGTTCCCAGCTAGTCGAACCCTTAAGTGCAGCGCTCGCAGAAAGTGCTTTTGCAATATAAAACACTTTCGTTCCATCATCCCCTCCAGGATAACTAAACTTTGCGATAATTCCCTTTACTTTCTTAAACTCGTATTCATTGTCCGAGAAGAAATCAATATCTTTATATTCATGCTCAATTAAATGAATAAGTGTCTCGGCGCGTCCGACGTTTTCAAGTTTGGTGCGATAAATGACTTTGTCTTCCCCGTCACTTTTTTCGTATTCGCGACACTCCAAACCTTTATCAGCTTCTTTAATGATATAGCTAACAGCCTCTTGCATAAACATCGCTTTAACTGAATTTGTCAATTTATCGCTATATCTAACCTTGTATGGCGTATAGTTTTTATTGAACAAAAACAACTCAACGCTAACATTGTTCTTTATCTCATCAATCTCATTCGCCCACTGGAAAACATCAAAAAAGCCTTTCTGTACTCCGTCAGTTTCTGAATTTTCTTCCATAAAAATACCTCTCTTAATTTATCTCATTATAACACATCTATTTTATTTATTCCCAAACCGGCAAATCGTCTTCTGGGAACGGGTCAAAATCGTCTTCGCTATCGGCAAGTTCATCGTAGTCATTCGTTCCATACGGGTCGAACCCAAGCTCCGTTAAGAATCTTGACGGCATCGAATAGTTTCTCCCGCCAAAAGAAAACCTACTTTGTGCCCATGTTAGGAACAGGTCTTCCATCGCTCTTGTCATACCGACATATGCAAGCCTTCGCTCCTCTTCCATGTCCGCTTCCTCTTCCGCTCTCGAGCTTGGGAAAAGCCCCTCCTCAAGTCCAACCATGAATACGACCGGAAATTCTAATCCTTTTGCCGCATGAAGCGTCATTAATGTCACGCTATTCTTGCCCGAAGCTTCATCTGCGCTCGACATCAAAGCTGCATCCTCAAGAAATTCCTCAAGCGTTTCGTAGTGGCTCGCATTATCTGCAAGCACGGCAAGATTTTCAATTCTTTCCTTCCCCGTTGGAGTTCCGTCGTCAAGTAACGTAGCAAAATCAAAGTATCTTACAGCATACTCCACTACCTCTGTCGGAGTTTCATTTTTTTGCATCGCTTGTCCAAGGAACTCTGCTAATCTAGAAATCGAAGTCTTCGCTTTTGCCGACAAACTCTCCAAAAGTCTTGCATCCCCAATTCTCCCTCCCTTGTCCAAATATGCAAAAATTTTTTCCAAAGTTTTGTCACCAACTCCGCTCAAGACATTTTTCGTAATTCTTTCTAGACTAATCTTATCCTTCGGATTGACTAGTAACCTAAGTAACGCGAGTACATCTTTCACTTCGCGCCTATCATAGAATCTCACCCCGCCAACAATCTTGTAGGGGATACGATTATTAATAAAGGCCTTTTCAAACGCATAGCTTTGAGCGTTCGTGCGGTAGAGTACAGCGAAATCGGAAAATGCTCGCTTAACACTCATGTTCATAATCTGTCGTGCTACATAGTTCGCCTCATCCACTTCATCTCTAGTAGTCTTTATCGTTACTGGGTCTCCATCTCCTGCTTCAGTAAATAATACCTTCTCCGAACGCTGTTTGTTCTCATTAATGATTTTCTGGCTCGCCTCAAGAATATTCCCTGTTGAGCGATAGTTTTGTTCGAGTTTAATTACTTTTGCTTCAGGAAAATCCTTAGTGAAATTCAAAATATTCGTAAAATCAGCTCCACGCCAACTATAAATGCTCTGCCAGTCATCGCCGACTACTGCCAAATTATGTCGCTCGTTTACTAACAACTTAATCAACTGATATTGGACGTGGTTTGTGTCCTGATACTCGTCAATTAGTATATATTTAAAACGTTCTTGCCATTTTTTTCTAATACTTGCGTTTTCGGAAAAAAGTTTCAACGCTCGCAACAATAAGTCGTCAAAGTCAAGACCAGCTACATCATCCTTCTCTTTTTCATACGCCTCATATATCTTTGCGACAGCTTTTTGATTGGGATAATACGCAGTCTCAGCATAAACTCTCGGACTCATTCCTTCGTTTTTAGCCTTAGAAATAATAGAAAGAACGGATTTTGGTTTGAGTGTCTTATTGTCGACCCTTAAACGCTTCATGAGCCTTTTAATGACCGTGACCTGGTCTTCCGTATCGAGGATTGTGAAATTCTTATCTAGCCCCGCCGCCTCATATTCAAGATGTAAAATCCTCACGCAAATGCCATGAAATGTTCCCATATACGGCATAAATCCACGTGGAACATCCGCATCGGTCAATACGCCGTCGCTATTCATATCCTTCATCGGCGCGATTATCTTCCAAAGTCTCTCGCGCATTTCCTTCGCCGCTTTGTTTGTGAAGGTAACTGCAAGGATATTACTCTCCAACACGCCATGTTTCAGAAGATTCGCTATTCTACAAGTCAAAGTCTTAGTTTTACCAGAACCAGCTCCCGCAAGTATCAACAAAGGTCCCTCGAGAGAATTTACCGCTTCGAGTTGTTGCTTATTTAAACCCTCCATTATAGCGCCTCGATATCTGCACCAAGCTCACGTAACCTTTCGGAAAAGTCTTGATAGCCTCTCTTAATCGTGTAGACGTTTCGAAGTATCGATTTGCCTGGAGCTGCAAGCATCGCTAGAAGAATCACTACGGCCGGCCTAAGCGCAGGCGGAGCCATCATTTCTGCCGGACGGAAATTCGTCTCCCCCACTACATACACCCTATGCGCATCTAGAAGTTCTACCTTCACATTTAAATTACTAAGCTCGGTGACATAAATTGCTCTATTTTCGAACACCCAGTCATGAATCAGGGTCCTTCCCTTTGCGGTTGCCGCAATTACAGAGAAGAAAGGTAAATTATCGATATTAAGCCCTGGGAACGGCATCGGATGAATCTTATCTTCAGGCGCCTTAAGCCTTGCTCGCTTCAAAGTCAAATCAACTAATCTTGTCTTCTTATTTCTCGATAAATATTCCTCGCTCCTCTCTATCACAGCTCCCATATTCTTCAAAACTTCAAGTTCAATTTCCAAGAATTCAATCGGTGCTCGCTTAATCACAATTTCCGACTTTGTTACAATTCCAGCTGCAATCAGGCTCATTGCTTCAATCGGGTCTTCACTTGGATAGTATTCGACGTTCTTATCAAGCTTCGGCAAACCCTGAATTGTTAAGTTTGTCGTTCCTATTCCTTCTATGACTACTCCCAACTTCTCCAAGAAGAAGCACAAGTCTTGAACCATATAGTTCGAACTCGCACCGATAATCTGTGTCTTACCAGGATATTTCGCCGCCGCCATCAAGGCATTTTCCGTCACCGTGTCGCCACGCTCAATTAGAACAATTCTCTTCGTCGGCCACTCGCCATTTCTCCATCCGTTCGCCTGTCTATCAACAGTAATCTTATAAAATCCGCTCTTACCCTTAGCGTCGACCTCGACGCCAAAAGCAGAAAGCGCTTTGAGGTGCGGTGTGATTGTTCTCGAACCAAGCGAACATCCGCCAGCATAAGGAAGCTCAAAATCATCATATCTATGAAGCAACGGCCCCATCATCATCAAAATCGAACGAGTTTTTCTAGCGGCCTCCACATTAATCTTATCTAGACTTAATTCATTTGATGATATAACTTCAAGGTCTTTTCCGTCATTTATCCAAGTAAGTTTTACGCCAATCGATTCCAATACCTCGATGATTCTGTAAACCTCTTCAATCTTTGCGAGTCCTCGAAAAATCGTTTTTCCTTCGTTCAGAAGCGACGCACAAAGAAGCGCCACGGCAGCATTTTTACTTGTGTTTACAGTAATCGAGCCCTTTAGTTCCTTCCCGCCATGAATCACATAACTCTGCGAAGCCTCATCGGCAACAGAGAGAATCTGTCGCCCAAAAATATCCGACAATCTTTTTATCATGTCGAGAGAAACATTTTGTTGACCTTTTTCAATTCTATGAATAGCTGATTGGCTTGTGCCCGCCTTCTCTGCAAGTTCCGCTTGTGTCCAACCTTTTTCTAACCTAATTCGTTCAACTGCATAACCAATTCGTTCTTGATATGAATCGTCCCCCTTATTTTTACGCTTCATTGCGTATACCTCCATCAAAATTTCTACCATTCCATTATATCACGTAATGAATAAAAAGAAAGAGAGAAACTAAATAATTCCAAACAAAATTTCAGTGTAAGTTTCTGGCACTTCGTTTTGTTCTTCCAGACTTTCAAAAGTCTTCAAGATTTCATTTCTTTGCAACTCAACTGAGTCCTTTTCGCCAATCTCCGCTTCAATCTTTGTATAATAATTTTGTACACCCTCGATTTTATCTAGGTATAGCATAGTTCCTTCGCCCATTTTAATTTCCTGTCTACGTCTAGAAATCTCAGCGATTTGCTTAAAGCCAAGTTGGAGAATAATATTTGCCGCCTCAGTATAGTCCTTTACTACAGTCTCATCTACAATCTCGATATTCGAATCTTCGATATGTCTCTTCAAAATCAAGCTATATTTTGGCGGCTTGTCTACTGCCCTTATCTCGGTCTTCATAATCATGCGCGGAAAACCTCCGCCACGTCTATAGTTCTTTGGCACATATACGCGGTCATGCTGCCAATAGATTGGCCCAAAATCCATCCCTAAATTCTCGAGTTGAGTCTCAAAACTCTCTCGGCTCTTAAGTCTCATCTTAACTATAACTTTTTTCATATTACTCCTTTTCGATGGTAGCTCCTTTACGAGCTTTATTTGCCCACTCATCAGCGAGTTCATTCATTTCAACTCCCATATGACCTCTAACAAAGTTCAATTTGACCGGATATCTATTGTAAAGCTCCCAAGCCTCTTGCACGAGCTCTAGATTCTTTATTGGACCAGTCTTCTTTCTCCAACCATTTGCCTCCCATACGATTGCCCACTTCTCAAGCACATTCTTCCAAAACTCAGAATCTGTCCAGATTTCACAACCTTCTTCTCCTGCATATTTCATCGCCTCAATAAAGGCCATACCCTCCATGCGGATATTTGATGAGTTCTTTTCCCTACCCAATCTAACCGGCTTACCGTTCTCTAGTACAACATACCCCCCTGGACCAGGATTTGGACTGGCGCTGCCATCTGTCCACAATATTTTTGTCATGCTATAATTATACCATAATGACGACAAACAAGAAAATCGAAGAGCCTAAACACCTCGAGAAAAAGCACGAAGATTCCGAACGCGTCAAACGCGCTATCAAAATTGCTACGAAAGCCCACGAAGGCCAACTTCGTAAGTCCGGCGAACCATACATCAATCACCCTCTCGCTGTCAAAAAGATTCTTGAAGAATGGAACATGGACGAAGATACTGTCATTGCTGGTATTCTTCACGATACCATAGAAGATACCGACCTAAAACTCGAAGACATCAAGAAAGAGTTTGGTGAATCAGTTGCTTTCCTAGTCGACGGCGTAACAAAACTCGGTCAAGTCCGCAAGAATATGGACGACCTTGACACTTATCTTCCTGAAACAAAAGATAATTTTCTGCGTCTTATGGTTGCTACTGGCAATGATATCCGCGTTCTTATTATTAAACTCGCCGACCGTCTCCATAACGCCCGCACTCTTTCTGCCCTTCCTCCCGACAAACAACGAAAAATCGCACTCGAGACTCTAGAAATTTTTGCTCCTCTCGCCGACCGTCTCAACATGGGGCGTCTCCGCGTCGAACTCGCCGATATCGCTTTCTCATATGTTGACCCTAAACGCTATGACTACCTCAAAAAACTCATTGAAGAAAACAACAAACTGGCTTCCCGTGCTCTCAAGCAAATCGAAGATGAAGTATCTGAACTGTTCAAGAAAGAAAAACTCGAGTTCGAAATATCTGGTCGCGTAAAATCCGTTTATTCTCTTCATAAGAAACTTGCTAAACACAACCAAAACATGGGAGAAATCTACGACCTTACTGCGCTCCGCATTATCGTTCCCGACGTGACCTCTTGTTACCTCGCACTTGGCCTATTGCATTCCCTTTATACTCCTATGAACGAGCGCATCAAGGACTACATTGCCAAACCTAAGCAAAACGGTTACCAGTCGCTCCATACGACCGTCATCACGCCGAACAAGAAGATTGTCGAATTCCAAATTCGTACCCGCGAAATGCATCAATATGCCGAACGCGGTCTCGCCGCAAGCTTCTATTACAACGAACAAAAGCTTACAGAAAACTACAAGCAAGGTAAAATCGAGCATCTCCCAACTAATCTCCTCTGGATTACTGAGCTTCAAGACGCCGCCGCAAAACTCAAAGAAGGCAAAAAAGTTGACCTTCGTAAACTCAGGCTCAATCTTTTCGCCGACAAAATTTTCGTTTATACCCCAAAAGGCGACATTATCGACTTACCTAAAGGTTCCCTGCCTCTAGACTTTGCCTTCCGACTCCACTCAGAAATCGGCGGCCACGTTGTTGGTGTAAAAATCAACGGCAACATGTCAAACCTCAATCGCCGTCTTGAACAAGGAGATGTCGTGGAGATTCTCACTAGCAAGAACCAAACCCCAAAAGTCTCATGGCTCGAAAAAATCTTCACGTCTCATGCCCGTCAAAAACTCAGGCAGATTCTGCCTAAAGACCAACAAATTTAAAGCTTTTCGAGCAGCTTTTCCAACTCTTTATGATTTTTGAATGTAATCGTGATTGATTTACTTGTAATCTTAACTTTGTGTGCGGAGAGCCTCGAAACAAACTCTTGCTCCCGTTCGTAATTAAGATGTTCTTTTAGTACCGTAGCAGACGATTTCTGCTTTTTATTTTTAAGATAGTCTTCCACTCTTCTTGCCGTCCAACCCTCTTCGATAATTTTCGGCAATATCTCTTGAATTTTATCTTCTTCAAGCACAATTAATGGACGCATCACTGCTTCGCTCAATCCGTTCTCGACCATCGCTTTCTTCGCGAAGTCAGGAAGGTTCAAAAGCCTCATAGTATTAACGACGGCAGTTTCGCTCTTTCCTATTCTCTTCCCAATCTGTTTTGGGCTTAAATTAAACTGCGCCTTAAGTTTTGCATATGCTGTCGCCAACTCTATTCCGTTTAAGTCTTCACGCTGAGCATTCTCGATAATCGAAAGCTCAAGTCTGTTCTGCGCATCAAGCGTTCTGACGATTGCTGGGATGGTTTTAAGTCCAGCCATACCCGCCGCACGGTAACGTCGTTCACCAGCAACAATCCTGTATTTGTTCCCCTCCTTAACGACGACGATTGGCTGCAAAACACCATTGGACTTGATTGACTCCGCAAGTGCTTCTAGCGCTTCTTCATCAAATTTTTTTCTCGGTTGTCCCTCGTCACGAACTATCTCGTTGAGCGGAATTTCCTTCAAATCAGAAACCTTCTCGTCTTCTACGACTGTCGGGTCAAATTCTTCGTCAACCAAATCAGTTGGGATTAAACTTTCAAATCCTCTTCCTAAACCTCTCATTTTTTGCCTCCTCTTGTTCGTAGCTCAACTTCTCGAGCTAAATCTTTATACGCTCTTGAGCCTTTAGAGAACTTATCATACTCACCGACCGGCACTCCATGACTTGGAGCCTCCGCAATGCGAACGTTTCTCGGGATTGTTGTCTCGAATGTCTTCTCTTTAAAATATTTCTTAATCTCAGTCAAAACCTGCGCAGAAAGCGACGTTCTTTTGTCGTACATAGTTGCAAGCACACCTAAAAGCTGCAAATTTGGGTTCATAGATTTTCGAACTAATTTCATACTACCCAAGAGTTGCGCCACGCCTTCAAGCGCATAGAATTCGGTCTGTACAGGCAGTAAAAGATAATTTGAAGCAATCATTCCGTTCACGGTAAGCAACGACAAGCTCGGAGGCGAATCGATAATGATGTATTCGTATTTATCCATTACATCCACAAGAGCATTCCTTAAAATGGAAAATTTCTTCTGTCTAGAAACCAGCTCTACCTCGGCATTCGCAAGTTCTGGTGTAGTTGGAGCGACATCGAGATTTTTATACTTAGTGTGCGTAACTGCATCAGAAATCTTCGCTTGACCTAGCATCACTTCAACCATGCCCGTTTCAATTTCAGTCTTCTCAATCCCGAGACCAGAAGTAGCGTTTCCCTGCGGGTCAAAATCAATCAATAACGTGTGATATTTATCCTTCGCCAAGTAATAACCAAGGTTTACTGCCGTAGTAGTTTTCCCTACACCTCCCTTTTGATTCGTAACACAAATCACAATAGCCATATCCACTATTATACCATAAAAGTCTTATGTTTTACTCTTTTTCGAACAAAAAAATATGGTCGGAGATTCCGACCATATTTGTTATTTAATGCTCTCGATTTTAATCTCAGAGTATTTCTGGCGATGACCAGTTTCCTTATGAACACGCTTCTTTGAATGATAGCGGATTACGCGAACCTTGTCGCCTTTTACTTCGGCTTCGACAACTTTCGCTTTTACTTTCACTCCCTTAACTGTCGGAGTACCAACTGTGGTTTTGTCTCCGTCAATTACGAGTAAAGCGTCAGTCTCGAGCTCTTTAGTTCCTTCCGGGAGGAGGTCCACCCGTAGGGTCTCACCTTCAGTAGCAATATATTGCTTGCCACCTACTAAAATGACTGCTTGTTTCATAATTTCCTTTGTTTACAATCTGAATAATTTTATCACATCTGTTCAGGTTTATCAAGACCATTCCCTGTGACGTCGGATTCAAGACGTTTCAATGTCCTCTTACTGTTTACATAATAGAAGATTCCGACAAGAAGCCCCGCAATAATCACGCCGGAAAGGACTATCTCTGCTGGACCAGTTTCCGGAATTACTGTCGGATTACACCCATTATCACTTCGATTAACTTCAATCCTAACCTTATCATGCTGGGTTGCTGTTCCTGCATCACCGCCAGCCTTTGCACTAATACCAGCCAAGTTATATAACACTGTCTTACCACAGGTAAATGAATCAGCTTCTTTCATCTTTACCTTGTAGTAAATTTCAACAGTTCCTTCCGAGGTAATATCCCCAACCTCAACCCCACCACTAAATAGCTTGCCGCCATTTTCGTCTCTAATAATAGTCTCTGTTCCATTTGCGACAATTCTTGTGCTTCCTGCAACATATTCCATTCCAACGCCATTCTCAAGCGTATCGAACGCGGTTACAGTTTGGGTTAGAGTTCCAGTGTTGTGATAGGTAATCTTAAATTCTGCCTCGTCACCGGGGTTCAATTGTGCGTCATCTACCCAGGTTGTGCCTCCATCAACACTGACTTTCTTTTCCATTTCAAATGTCGAGCTAGGCTCAACCACAGAGAACGCTCTCACTCGGAAAATAACCGCGCCAGAAAACTCATCACATCCAGGAATGAGACCATTTAACTCTCTCACACCAATATACGCACCCTCATCTGAAAAGAGCTCGCTCGCGGAAATATTACTCCCCGAAAGACTCCAGTCGTTATAGATTTTTGCACTATTGGAAATATAGACAAGTTTGACTTTTTCATCAGCGATAAAGTACGCTTCATCCCAAACTTCCGCTGGGTCAGTAGTCGTAGAGGAGATAATCGCATTAACCTCACCTTTTTCTCCGGCGTCAAGCTCAGACGGAAAAGCCGCAGAAACACTAGTCTTTCTCGCTACACCCACATAATTATGCGCCGAATCGTTATAGGTCGTGCTTGCGTTATTGTGATAATAGATGGAAACTTCATAATCTTTTCCGCCCGTCACATGCACCTCGTCGACATAGTCATTATGTCCGCCTTCTGTATTTACCTCGACGACTCTAACAAAGTCACGTTCATCACCAACACCTTGGTTATTTGTAATCGAGTTGAATACTGCATGGTCAGCCGGGGCCTCGTTCGTATAAGTTGGACGTTGTGGCCCCCACGCCATCGCTCCAACCGAAAGAATAGCATTTCCAACGAACGCAAATACAATCGCGCTAACGAAGATTTTCTTTTTGTTATTGTTTTTATCTTTCATTATTGACCTCCTAATAGTTCTTCCATTAATTTATCAACCTCATCGTTTTCTTCTTGTTCGGTTCGCTCAACACTAGTATCTGCTTCAGTGACCGTTACTGCCTCATCTGCCGACGTTGCGTTTTCGCCAACCTGCTCAACAGGAACACTACCAGGATTCTGTTCTCCTCCGCCCTGTCCCTCATTTCCACTTGGGGCCCCTTCGGTTGGGCTCTGGCTATTTTCATTCCCGCTCGGGGCTTCCTCTGCCGGAGGTCGACTTTCGTCGTTTCCTCCCCCTCTCTGTGGCCTCTCAGTTAATCCTTGGTCGCTAGTATCAGCTCCAGAATCTTGAGTCCACTGGCCTCCACCTGGATTTTCTTCCGTTATTTGGTCAGTAATTCTCTGCTCGTTATCGCCATCCTTAGGTGCCGGAGTTACAGTTGGCGTCTCAGTCGGTGCTGGAGTGTTTGTTGGCGTCTCAGTCGGTGCTGGAGTGTTTGTTGGCGTCTCAGTCGGTGCTGGAG
>CAMVRN010000005.1 GCA_947169915.1 uncultured Candidatus Saccharibacteria bacterium
AGAGACGGAACCGTTTATGAAGTTGCACGTTTGGCCGATGGGAAGATTTGGATGATAAAAAACCTAAGACTTAGTCTTGATAATCTTTCTCAAAATATTTCTTCTTCTAACACAAATAATCCAACTGCTAGTTTCATTTCTTGGGCAAATGCAGGGCCTTCTGCTTTGGCGCCATCTAGTTGGTGTCAAGATTCGACTGCGGGGTGCTCAGACTCATTTAGGTATAGCGACGAAAATATTGGAGACGAAACAGTTGATGTTAACGGAGACACCTATGATTCTTACGGTAACTATTATAACTGGTATACTGCTACGGCTGGGCATGGCAGTTTTGATGATGTTGTTGACGATACTACTGGCGAGGGATATGTTTCTGGAGATATTTGTCCTTATGGATGGAAACTGCCTACTGGTGGGGCGAGCGGAGAATATGCAGTGATGAATAATTCTGTTAACGGAGGCGCTACGGATACAAATGTCAATCTTCTTGCTGACCCGCCAAACTTTGTGTATTCTGGCTACTTGACGAATGGTGTTCATACGCGCGGGAATGATGAATATAAAAACGGATATTTGTGGACTTCCTCCTTCGACCCAATTGAATATAGTGGGTATCAGCAAAATCTGAGAGCTCTATTTTTCAATGTTTCTGGTAATGCTGTTGCTGTTGTAGCTAGTGGAGCTATCAACAAACATATAGGTATGGCCGTTCGTTGTATCGCGGGAAAACAGTATAAGCTAACATATGATTCTAACGGAGGAGTTGGAACTCCGACCGCTCAGAATGTTTATTCTGAAAGCGATGGATATACATTTACTATTAGTTCTTCTTCTCCGACAAAGACTGGATATAATTTCTTAGGTTGGTCGACAAATCCTAATGCGACCACAGCATCCTATTCTGTATCTGGTTCGATTACGGTTCCTTTTAGTCAAGGAATAACTAAACTATATGCTGTTTGGACACCTGCAAACAATAGGACAATGCAGAATGTTGCAACTTGGGCATCTTCGGTGGCCGTAGGTCAATCAACGACTGCCATCGACACACGTGACGGTGAAGGATACACGGTGGCGCGTCTTGCTGATGGAAGTCTTTGGATGACCAAGAACTTGAGGCTTGACTTTACCAAGCTTAAACAAAACATTTCTGCATCAAATACCAGTGTTACAACGAGTAATAATCAAGAATTCATCAATTGGGCTAATGCCGCTACGCCACCAAGTGCGGATAATGGTACTTGGTGCACCTCAACTAGCGATACGTCGTGTACAGCTCAGTATTTGTACGACAACTCTAATATTGGAAATGAGACAGTTGATTCAAACGGGAACTATTATGATGATTATGGCGTTTATTATAATCAGTATTTAGCTTTAGGAGGCGCTACCTCCTTCAATCGCAGTATTTGCCCTAGCGGATGGCATGTGCCAAAGTCTTATATTGGTAAAAATGGAAGTTACAGTTCAGCTCTTAATGCAACTGAGTTAAGAACTGCCATTAATTCCGATAGTGATATAGCGCCTTGGCTTGCCACTCCGAACAATTTCGTTTTGGGTGGTTACAAAAACGGAAGTAATATCAGTGGAAGAGATTCGATATTTATGTATGGAGGGAGCGGCTCGCTTTATTATAATGGAACGAACGTGACGTCCTATAGTCCTTCCGCTGTTTATGGTGTTACGATAAGATGTGTTGCAGGTACGTCATTTGGTTTGGTTTTTAGCGCTCAGGCTTCCTCTTCGAGTTTAAACGATGTTAGCGGGCGACCAGAAAATCAGGGATATTATTCTGAAACTGAGATTTCGCATACATTCACAATTCCTTCGACGGCACCAACGAGGGTAGGATATGTGTTCGCTGGATGGACTACTGTCCAAAATGGAACTACGTCTACAAACCAACCAAATACGAATGTCACTGTGAATGCTGCGGGCTCGCATGGTGTTGTGACCTTCTATCCTGTTTGGTTGAATAGTAGTAATGGTAGAACTATGCAGAATGTTGCAACTTGGGGACCTTCGGTTTCTTCTGGTCAAACCGTCACTGCGATTGACGTTCGTGACGAGCAAGGCTACACGGTTTCGCGCCTCGCGGATGGAAGACTTTGGATGACGAGAAACCTCAGATTACCACTCGCAGGTCTTAAGCAATCTATCTCTGCATCAAATACCAACAATCCAGCTTCTGGTTTCGCATCAAGTGCGGTAGTATCTGTTTATACTTTATGTACACAATCGACTGCGGCCTGTATGGATTCGATTCAGTACAACAGCTCGTTGGCTACCGTCGATGCAACCATGGAATACGGAATCTTCTATAATCGTTTTACAGCAACAGCTGGGCATGACTTGTCGACTGATTCTAGCTCTTCATCTGCGCCTGGTGATATATGCCCTTATGGGTGGAGATTACCGAGTGGCGGAACGAATGGTGAATACTATAAGATGAATGTTGCGGTCAATGGGGGAGCGACAAGTGATATTACGTCGTTGACATTATCTCCAGCGAATTTTGTTCTAGGTGGTTATAGGTGGGGAAGCTCACAGACGTACCAGGGTACAGGTTTGGCATACTGGGCGAATGGAAAATTCACGAATAATGATACAAGATATGGACGTATGTTCTATTACAATGGAACTACGCTTAACATGAATAGTGGTTTAGGGTTCCAGCATGGTATGGCTATTAGATGCGTGGCTGGTCAAGATTACACTTTGTCTTATAACGCGAACAAAGGTGGAGGAGAACCTGCAGACCAAACTCAGAGTACTGATTCGGGGACAAGTTATACATTTACAATTAGTTCAACGAGGCCAACTCGAACTGGCTATTCGTTCGCTGGTTGGGCAACAACTAGCAATGCAGCTTCGGCAACGTACCAGCCGGGAGCATCAATTACTCTGCAGAGTACAAATCCTTCGATTACACTTTATGCGGTTTGGGAAATCCCGCTCGAGCAAAGCTTGCAAGATGTGGCGTTTTGGGGCCCATCAATTGCGAACGGCGAAACGACGACTGCTTACGATGAGCGTGACGGAAAGGGCTATACGGTCGCTCGCATGAGTAACGGCCGTCTTTGGATGACCAAGAATCTTCAGCTCGATTTCGCGAATCTCACTACAAATATTTCTGCCGCCAATACACATAATCCATCATCTTCGCTGATTACTTGGGCTAATTCGCACCCTGCTTCGACGACGACCGCCTGGTGTACGGACAATTCGAGCTCGGCATGTACGGACCAGTATCTTTACGATGCTTATTATACAAACTTTTCAGGACGCGATAATAAGGGTTCGAATTATGACGATTACGGTATTGAATATAACTTCTATACTGCTATCGCTGGCACGCTTGATTCGACTTTAGAGTCCGCAAAAGCGCCTGGCGATATCTGCCCGTATGGCTGGAGATTGCCGACTGGCGGAAGCAGCAGCGAGTTCTATTATCTTAATTACTATATGAACTCTGATTCTACTACGAGCGATTCTGGATTAATCAGCGCACCACTAAATATGCCGTATTCAGGATATAGAAGTGGTTCGTATCATTATAATAATGGAAATAGTACTAATCCTTCAGCCCAGTTTTGGTCCGCAAATAAGTACTTATATAACTCTGATACCTTATATAACACCTACTTTATGTTCCAGAATACAGGTACAGCTTCAACGACATATGTGAGGTATAACTATTTAGCAAGCCGACATGTTGGTTATAGGGTACGTTGTATTGCTGACGAACATAGGTTTGCGGTCTATTTTAGTGCCGATGGTGCCTCTAACATTCCGAGTGCGCAATTCTCGGGATATAATTTCGATGGTGACCATACGTTTACGCTTCCTTCGACAGCTCCGACGAAACAAGGCTTCCGATTTGTTGGATGGAAGGCGAATGGCGATTCTAAGGTTTATCACCCAGGTGACACATTTGTAGTTTCGACTTCCGACTCGACCTTTGAAACACAAGGAGGAATGTTACATTATAAATACTTGTTTGCGGAGTTTACCGTGGATAGGTATATGCAAGATGTAGCAACGTGGGGACCGAGTGTGACGACTGGTCAATCTGTCACAGCGGTAGACAATCGTGACGGTAAGGTTTACACTGTTGCACGACTTAGCGACGGGAGTCTTTGGATGACGCAGGACCTTAATTTGAACTTTTCTAGTTTGACTTCGAACATGAGTGATTCTAATACCCATGATGGCGTATATTCGTTCTATACCTCTGCGAACGCAAAGCCGACACAAACTAGCCCCGCATCGTGGTGCAATACGGCCACTTCGGCTTGTACGGACACCATAAAATATTATGACGCTGGAAATGGTACAACGTATTATAACTATTACACCGCTACTGCTGGTACATGGGGATATGACGCTTATGTTGATGAAGTTGGTACGCATGGAGATATTTGCCCGTATGGGTGGAAGATACCGATGGGTGGCAATAACACTTGGAATCCGTTCCGCACACTTAATAATGCGATTAATTCTGGGTCTACATCAACGAACTCTGCTTGGTTGAATTCGCCTGCAAGCTTTAAGCTGAACGGTTATTTGTCGGCTGGGAGTAGTAGCCTTGGAGGACTTAACACTTCTGGCGCTTACTGGACAAGGCAATATTCTGCTACAAGTGGTTACAAGCTTTATATTCATAGTAATGGGACGATTTATCCTGGAAATAGTACCGAGCAATTCTACAATGGAGCAGCGGTGCGTTGTGTTGCTAGGGAGTATGCGAACGTTACTGCGACATTCAGTTCGTATGCAGAGCCTAGCTATTACAGTGGACTGCAAGAATCTGAAGCTACTCGTTATTTTACTTCTGGAGTAGCAGAAAGCATTGAGATTGGTGAGCGCATCGACCTTGCCCATGGACTTGTAGATTCGGAAAACGATAATTATAGTGGATGGACTATTACTTCGGGAAGTGTTGTTTATAGCGCCAATCTATCATCGCGTGCTTGGGGCGATATGGGGTCCTCTACAAACCCTGCGATTGTGCTCGGTCATTCGAATGTTTCGTTAAGCATGACAGCTTCGCCTATGACGTTTGATAGTTCATTTGCGTCCGCAGGAGAAAGCAAGGTAAACGGATACTATAAGATGCAATCTTTGAGCGCGAGCGGCTTTTTGTGTAATCGCGTAAGCAATGGACAGACCGGTACTTTGATAGATACTCGCGATAATCAGACCTATACCATTATTAAACTTGCAGATAGCACTTCTTCTTGGACTAACGGTCACTGTTGGATGACGCAAAACTTAAATCTTGGGGCGAATACGCTTTCGGTAGATTTAACGTATACGAACACCGATACTTTCCGTACGCCTGCTGTTACATCCTCGACATTTAATGGTTGGAGAAAGACGAGTATGAGCCCAACAACTACTGGCGGCGTCGTCTTTTCAAGCGATAATACAACTACTCAAGGCGGGTATAAATATGGTTCTCTCTATAATTATTATGCGACATCGCTGGGTACTATTTCGGGCAGCTCAAATACATCCGCAACACAAGAGAGCGTATGTCCTGATGGATGGTATCTGCCTACTGCGGATTTACTTGAAGCTATGATTTCCGATAACGGCTACGATTATGAACTCGCGAAACTAAAAACTGACCTTAAAATCCCTATGGCAGGATATGGATATAGCGGGTCCTCTAGAAACAGCGTAAATTCCCAGGCGAGGTTCTGGCTGAGGTCGTATTCCGGAAACGACGCTTCGAAGATGGACCATTTTATTGTTAATGCGAATAATTATTCTATTGAACCTGGTAGTAGATTAATGAGTCTATCGATTCGGTGTGTTGCTGAAGAAGCAAATGGATAAAAAAGGTCTCGCGACTGGGCGAGACTTTTTGATTTAGCAGTTTATTCGTGGTGATATTTGGAGCCGCGTGCTATTTCTGAGGCACGGTAGATTTGTTCAGAGACGATGAGGCGGGCAATCATGTGTGGAAAAACGAGTTTGCCAAAGGACCAGACAAAATTTGCTCGTTCCCTGGTTGCTTCTGTTACTCCGAATGGGCCGCCGATTACGATATAGACTTCGCGGGAGTAGTTAAATTCTTCTTGGAGAAGCTTTGAGAACTCGGGTGAAGTGATTTCCTGTCCTCTTTCGTCGGCGATTATTACGAAAGCGTTTGGTTCAAAACGCCACTCTGAAAGGAAGAGGTCAAGCTTGTCTTCTTCGTAGAAACGAAAGTCGAAGTCGAAAGGCTTTTGGCATTTCTTTCGGTAGTCCTCGATTAGCCAGAAGTATTCCCCGCTTTGTTTCTTTCCCCCAGCAATAATATGTATCATATTTACAATTTTAACAGATTTTGGTATAATGTGACAAGTTACCAAAGACAGCGACGGGAGAAATCCTTAAAACTATACGTCGCCGAGGCTATTCTTGAAATAAAGTTCAAAGTTGGTAACGGTGTTTAACAATTCGCGAACTTAATAAAAAAGGAAACTAAATGGCTATCTCTAAAGATAAGAAATCCACTTTAGTTGCTGATTTGACTGCTCTTCTTAGCGAAGCACAAGCGACTGTTTTCGCGCGCTATCAAGGTTTGACCGTTGCAGAACTCCAAGAGCTCCGCGCACAAGCCCGTGAAGCTGGCGTGAAAATCAAAGTCGTTAAAAACCGCTTGGTTAGAGTTGCGATGAATGAAATTGCTGTTTATAAAGACACGGATACGACTGGGCTTACTGGTCAACTTCTTTACGCAATTTCTGATTCCGATGAAATCATGCCGGCAAAAGTTCTTGCTGAATTTGCAAAAACTCATGAAGCTCTTCAACTTCAAGGTGGATTTAGCAATCTTGGTGTCGCTTTGTCTTCTGACGAAGTAAAGACTTTGTCGCAGATGCCGACCAAGAACGAGATGATTGCACAAATCGTTGCAACTCTTCTCTCTCCGGTCAACGATACTATCTCTGCTACCGCTGGTGGACTTTCTGGTATTATTTCCGGTTTGGAAAACCACGCAAAATAGTCAAATCACGACTGTTATTAACTATTAATTCCGAAAGGATATAAATCATGGCTGATATTAAAAAATTGGCTGAAGAACTCGTAAACCTTACTGTTCTTGAAGTCAACGAACTCAAAAACACTCTCAAAGATGAATACGGCATCGAGCCAGCTGCTGCTGCTGTTGCCGTTGCTGCTGCTCCTGCTGATGGTGCTGCTGCTGCCGATGAAGGCAAAACCGAATTTGACGTCGTTCTTAAAGATGCCGGTGCACAAAAGATTGCTGTCATCAAAGCTGTTAAGGAAGCTACTGGACTTGGTCTTGGCGAAGCTAAGGCTATTGTCGATGGCGCTCCTGCTACCGTTAAAGAGAAAGTCAAGAAAGACGAAGCTGAAGCTCTCAAGAAATCTCTTGAAGAAGCTGGTGCTACTGTCGAACTTGCTTAAGTTTAGTCAAATATTAAATTGTTCGCGAAATCGTCAAAAAGCTCCCCGTCTGGGGAGTTTTTTGTTAAAGACCGTTTTTTTCTAGAACCGCTCGTGCTTCGGAGGTGGAGTGGCATTCCATAAGGCTGGCACGGATATCTGATGCGCCTCCGAAATCTTTGACGTAGATTTTGAAATAATGTTTTAGCGGTTCGAACGAAGCCTCTTTTCTCGAGTACGTGTCAAAAAGATTGAGGTGAAGTTTTAGAAGGGAGATTAGCTCTTCTTTTGTAGGTTCATGGTCGGTAAAACAGTAAGGATTTTGGAATACACCACGACCAATCATGAAGCCGTCGAGTTCTGGATATTGCTTTGATATTTTAACAGCTTCGGTGCGAGACTTAATGTCGCCGTTTATGAGAATTTTAGTTTCTGGAGAACATTCGTCGCGAAGTCTGATGATTTCTGGAATAAGTTCATAGTGAGCTGGGACCTTCGACATCTCCTTTCTAGTGCGTAGATGTACGGTTAGAGCGGCTGGGTGTTCTTTTAACAGAATCGGAAGCCAGGTTTTATATTCATCAAGATAAGTAAAACCGAGGCGGGTTTTGATTGACACGGGGAGACCGTTCGAGGCCTCTCTGGTGTTGCGAAAGCATTCTACGGCAAGTTCGGGTGTCCTAATCATTTGTGCGCCTCCGCCAGCACGGTTGACGTGTTTGTCTGGGCAGCCGAAGTTCAAATCCACCCCTGCAAAGCCAAGGTCTTTTAAGGCGGAGACGGTTGTAGCGAAGTGCTCGGGATTCTTTCCCCAAATTTGGGCGATGATAGGAACTTCGGATGGAAGAGTTTTTAGGCGTTCGAGAGCATTTGCTCTGCCCTTTTCGTTGGCATATGAACTAACATTAGTGAATTCTGTGAAGAAGATATCTGGACGGCCAGCATGAGCAATGACGCTTCGAAAAGCGAGGTCAGTGACACCTTCCATGGGCGCCAAACAGAGGATAGGTTTTTTCAACTCTTGCCAAATGTTCATGATAGTATATTATAACAGATTTTTAGGGGAAAAGCGAGCGGAAAAAAGTTATGGTTCTATGACTCTATCTTTTTAAGTCGTGGTATAATTATAATAAGTAATTTTGGAGAAAAAATGAAAATAGGTATCTTCGGGGCGGGGGCTTATGGTTCAGCGATGGCGGGGGTGCTACGCGAAAACGGGCATAGGGTTAAATTCTTTGATCCATATAAGATACCAGATTCCGACATTGAAGAGGTCGCTGAATATGCGCAAGTGATTCTCTTGGCTACTCCTGCCGAGGTCAGCAGTGCGCTAATAAAACAAATTCCTGCGGAAGCATTGCTTAAACCTGCGATTATAACAACTAAAGGTGTCATGAATGTTGGACTTTGGGAGAATTTCCAGTATTTTGAGCTAGTTGCGGGACCTGGGTTTGCGGATGATATTAGAAAGAAGAAAAAGACCTATTTGACGGTTGCGGGGCGTGGGGCGATGCAAGGTAGGACTCTTTCGGAGGAACTTTTAACTACTTCTTATTTAAAGCTAGATAAAACTGACGATGTTTCTGGCGTTGCCTTCCTTTCTGGACTTAAGAATATTTATGCTATCGAGGCAGGGCGTAGGGGTTTGATTTTTGGCACTGTTGAGTTTAAAGAGTATATTGCGGATGTCGCGAAAGAATGCGAGAAGTTCCTGTTGTATAACGGTGGGTTCGTCGAGACGGTAAGGCTTAATGCCGGACTAGGAGATTTGGTTTTGACTGCAGGAAGTCCAGATTCTCGAAACTATACTTTTGGAACTTTGATTGGTGGGCGAAGGAAGGTTGTTGAGAAGAAAAGACTTGCGAAAAGATATTTGGACGAGAATACGGTTGAGGGCATCTTCGCGGCTCGAGAGATTGGAAGACAAAACCTGGCTATACCGAAAGAGAATGAAATATTAATTGATGCAATTAGGAGATTAAGAAATGTCGTTAAATGCTAAGCAAAAAGAAGCTGTTGAATATATTCAAGGCCCACTTTTAGTGCTTGCCGGTCCTGGAACGGGCAAGACTTTTTTATTGTCGAATCGCGTTGAATATATTCTACGCAATACTGACACGAACCCCGAAAATATCCTTTGTTTGACCTTTACTGAAAATGGTGCGAGCAACATGCGTGAGCGACTTCTTTCGACTGTTGGCAAGGCGGCGAGAAGACTCGAGATTCACACCTATCATGGTTTCGGGTCGGATATTTTGATGGAATATAAAAACTATGCAACTAATTTCACACGTAATCTGGACCAGCCAATAGATGAAGTGAAGCAATTCAAAATCGTGAAAAGTATTCAGGAAAAATTACCTGCGGTTGATATTCTCCGCACGGGAATAACTGGAGACATCGTAAAAACTATTCAAAGCGCGAAAGCCGCTAGATTGACTGGTGATGACTGCGTAAAAATCGCGAAGCAAAATATGGTTGATGCGCAGAAAATTAGTAAAGATGTTTCGCCAATTCTGAAGACCGTTCAAGCGAGGATGAAGTTTGACTTGGCGGTTGAGACCGTCTATGAGCCGATTCTAGAAGCATTTGCGAAATATGCTTCTAAGGAGCCTATCATTCAGGACATCGAGCCGATTGCAAATAGTTTAACAAGAGAGCTTAATAGACTAATTGATGCCGAAAGAGAAAGTGAAAAGCCGAGTGTTTCTCCACTAACAAAATGGAGAGGGAAAGTTTTCGAACTGGATGAGAATGGCGATTATAGATTAAAGACGAGAGTTGCTGATTTGAAACTTGAATCTTTTGGTCGAATTATGACGGAATATAATGCGAAACTGGAACACGAAGGACTTTTTGATTTTGCCGACATGATTGAACAGGCGATTCAGTTCTTAAAGGAAGATAAGGGTTTCCGTTTGACTTTGCAAGAAAAGTTTCAGTACGTGATGCTTGATGAATTTCAGGATACCAATCCAAGCCAATTTGAACTCGTGAAATTACTAACAGATTACGAAGGACCGAACGTGATGGCAGTAGGCGATGATGACCAGGCGATTTTCGAATTCCAGGGCGCCGACGCTTCTAACCTCTTAACTTTTCAGCAATATTACGGCGCAAAGGTTATTAATTTAAAGGAGAATTATCGAAGCAATCAAGAGATTTTGGACTTATCGAGAAAGATTGCCGACCAGATTGAAGGTAGTTTTGCGAAGAGTCAGAATGTCGAGAAAAATCTGACTGCGGTTCGCGGGCTGGGTGCTGAAATCCGGCGTGATGAGTTTTTGACGAGCGATATGGAATATGAGTTTATCGCAAAAGAAATTAGTAAGTTGATTAATTCTGGGGTTCCACAAAAGCAGATTGCGATTATTGCTCCAAAACATAAGTATATTGCTCCGCTTTTACCATTCCTGAAGGAATCAGGAGAGATAAACGTTGCTTACGAGAAGCGAGAGAATTTATTGGAAGACCCGAGACTGTCGGAAATTTTGACGCTTGCAAAATTCGTCTATGGACTTTCGCAGGGCAAAAATGTTTCTTCGAGATTACTTGAGATTTTAAGCTATGATTTTTGGCAGCTAAATCCGGCAGAAGCGATTGTTTGTGTGTATAGTGCGAAGCGAGAGAAGAAGGCCCCGATTGAATACTTGATGAAGGCCGATTCGCCAAGATTGCGTGAAATTGGTGAATGGTTAGCTGTGCTTGCTATGAAGTCATTTGATACTCCGCTTGAGATGATGCTTGATTATTTGGTCGGTACGCTTGCGGTGAAGTTACCTGCGCAGATTAGCGATGACGGTTTACCTGATATTTCTAAAGAAGGCGCTTTGCTTCGGGATGAACGTGAGTTTAGATGTCCGTTTGTCAACTATTATGATAACGAACTGAGCGAGTATGGGACCTTTGAGTTATATGAAAATTTGGCTGTTTTGAAGCAGGCTATTGTGTCGCATGTCGGACGAAGCAATCCAAGGCTCAAAGATTTGGTTGAGATGTTAGAGGACTATGAAGAAGCTGGTGCAGGGCTTACGAATGCTTCGCCGTATCGAGACAGTGATGATGCAGTGCAAATCGTGACGGCGCATAAAGCAAAGGGGCTGGAGTACGAATACGTATTCCTGATTGCGACGGATAATTTGAACTGGGGTAAAGCAAAGGGCAATAATACCATGTTTACTTTGCCGAGGAATGTTGCGCAGATTCGGCACACGGGCATTACGGATGACGAAAGGTTGAGGTTATTCTTTGTCGCTATTACGCGTGCGAAAAGAGCGCTTTATATGACTAACGCGCTGAAGGATTTTTCTGGGAAGAGCCCAGCTAGACTGGATTATCTAGAGGAATATGAGCAGAAAGATGAAAAGACACGGGAGATAAAAGTCGTTTCTCCGTTTATCGGCGAAGTTAATCTTCATTATGGTGATTTGGGCGAGCTTAGAAAGACCGTTGACCTTCGTAAAACATGGCGTGCAGCTTATACGAAGCTGGACTCGGAGCTTAAACCGATTTTGATTGAGAGAATGAAGGATTATAAACTGTCGGCGAGCGATTTGACTTCGTTTATCGATATTGCATATGGCGGTCCGATGGCGTTTTATGCCAGCAGGGTTTTGAGGAGCCCACAAGAGCCGGCGACTGGGAGTATGGTTTTTGGGACATTGGTGCATGCCGTGTTTGAACGCGTGACAAAAGCCGCGGTTGTTGGTGAGGAATTTTCTGATGATGACGCTCTGGCGTTTTATCGGGAAGAGGCTAATAAGGTAGATTTGGAAGCTAAGGAATTAAAGTTTTTGCTTGAAAAAGGTGAAGCGAGTCTTAAAATTTCACTTAATACTTTCAGGGAGATTTTGCGTGATTCGAAAGCTAGAGCGGAGATAAGTCTAGCTAGTGAACACCCAGAGGTTGGTGGGGTTCCAGCGCTGGGCGTGGTTGACCACATGAAGATTGATGAAAATAAGAAAGAGATTGAGATTTATGATTTTAAGACTGGAAAATATTATGAGAAAAAGTGGGGTAGTCACGAGACACTATATAAATATATGCTTCAACTCGGATTCTATAAGCTTGCGATTGAGAGTTGCCCATCTTTTAAGAAGTACAAGGTTAAATATGGTCACATTCTCTTTGTGACACCCGATGATGAGGGGAAGGTTTATGATAAGGTTTTAGACTTTGAAAAGGACTTCGATGACGAAAAACTTGCTGCAATTGCTAAGGCGGTTTATAAGCAAGCAACCACGCTTCAATTCTTGGAGATTCCAGAACTTAGAGTTGAGTGCGATAAGGAAAACGGTATAAAACAGATTAAAGAGTTCATCGAGCTTTTGCTTGCAAAAACGGTGTAGAACTGTTAGAATAAGTCGATATTTCATGAGGGGAGGTGAAATATGTGGGGTTTTTCGAGAATCTTTTTGGCACAAATCCGCAGTATACTGTACGCGACAATAAGACTGGTGAGGAGCGCCAGGTACAGGATGCAAAAGATTTGGAAAAGTTCGCCGAGCGCGAGCAAGGCAAAGACAAACCGGAAAAACCTGACGACTTTTTTTCGAGATTATTCTCGAGGTAACTTACTCTACCGAGCCTCCCTGCGGGGAGGCATTTTTATTATTTTGCTTTTTTTAGGTAATCTTTGATTGCTTTATGAAGAGCCTGATGGCCGAGAACCGAACAGTGAAATTTATGTTCCGGAAGTCCACCTAGAAAGTCGCAGATTTCTTTTGCGGTGATATGGTCGGCTTCTTCGAGGGTCCTTCCCTTTGCGAGTTCTGAAAGTGCGGAGGTTGAAGCGATTGCGCTTGCGCATCCATAGGTTTTCCAGCCGATATCCGAGATTTTACCGTTTTTTACGCGGATTTTGACTAGCATTTGGTCGCCGCATATAGGATTTCCGACGATTCCCTGTCCGTCGGCTTTCCATTTTGATTCATCGCCCATGATAAAATTGCGAGGGTTTAAAAAATGGTCCTTAACGATGTCAGTGTATGCCCATGAAAAGGGTTCTTTGGTCATTTCAGTTCTCCTTTGGTGTTAATGTTGACAAATCTTGAATTCTTTTCACGATTGGCGGAAGTTTTTTCATGAGGATGTCTATGTCGTTTTTTGTTGTTTCTAGACCAATTGAGAAGCGGACGGAACCGTGGGCAACCTCGGCATCGTGATACATGGCCATGAGAACATGGGATGGTTCGAGGTCTCCTGAGGCGCAAGCAGAGCCAGTCGAAACTTCAATTCCTTCAAGGTCGAGGTAAAGCTGAGTCGATTCTCCCTCGGCGGACGGAAAGGCTATGTTTAAAATATTTGGAAGGCATGGAGCCTTGTTGATAGGCGTGATGAGCTTTGCGGTTGGGATCAGGCGGGCTATTTCGGAATTTAGATAATTTCTGATTTTTTCGACTTCAGGGTATCTAGATAGGCTATTTTTGGCATGCTTTGCTGCTTCTTTGAATCCGGACGCTAGAACCACGTTAGACGTTCCGGCGCGGCGCTTGTTTTCTTGCGCTCCGCCATATATTAGTGGGGCGAATGGCGAGCCGGGTTTTACGTAGAGTGCGCCAATGCCGACTGGGCCACCAAGTTTATGCGAAGTAAAAGTCATGTAGTTTACGCCGAGGTCTTTTACTGAGACTGATATTTTGCCAACTGCCTGAGTTGCGTCTGTGTGTAGAAAAATCCTTGCTTTGTATCGCTTATTGAACTCTTTGATTATATCCGAAACTTCTCTGATGGGCTCGATGGTGCCACTTTCGTTGTTGGCTAGCATGATAGAGACCAAAATCTTCTGCTTCGGGTTCTCCTTAATTGTTTTCTCTAGATTTTCTGAAAAAAAGTCGATATTAATTACACCGTTACTATTTACGGGTATTTTGACACACGGAGAACCATAGGTACCTGCAGAGTTTAAGATGGAAGGATGTTCGATACTACTTATAAAAATAGGGCAACCACGAAAAGTGTTCGTTACTGTGTTGTTAGACTCACAACCACCTGAGGTAAAAATAAGCTCTAGGGGTCGCGCCTCTATAAGCGTCGCAATTTCGCTACGTGCTTCATTCATTAACTCTTTTGCTGTCGAACCGGTAGTATGAAGCGAACTAGGGTTTCCTATTTTTTGCTCATGAGAAAGTTTCATTACGCGAACTATTTCCTCTTCAGATTCTTTCAGAAGAGGTTCTGTCGCAGAATGGTCAAGATATATGAACTTCATATATCATATGATTATACGATAAAATTTAGATAATGGAAGTTTTGTGTTGTGCTGCGGCGAAGCCATCATAGTAATTTGTTTTGACCTTTGGATGGCCGATTTTGTTAGCTGCTTTTACTATTTCTTCGACACTGTCTGTTATTTTGTAAATCTTCCTATCTTGAGGATTGATGGTTTTTAATGCGGTCATTTTTGTAGCATAGAAGCGGTCGAGAGGTTTCCAGAATGATTTACCGAAGAGGAACATTGGCATGATTGGCATTTTCTTTTCTTGCATGAGAATGAGGACCTCGGAGAATTCATCCATAGTACCAAAACCACCTGGGAAGAACACATAGACCTTTGCGCTCATCGCAAGCATGACCTTTCGAGCGAAAAAGTATTCGAATTGAAGCACGTCTGTTAGGTATGGATTAGGGTGTTGTTCATGGCTTAAGGTGATATTTAAGCCAATTGAACGGCCTCCGTATTCGTATGAGCCACGATTAGCTGCTTCCATGATGCCTGGGCCACCACCGGTAATGACGGTGTGACCGTTCGCCGCCAAAAGTTCGCCTAGGTGCCGTGCTTCTTTGTAGTATTTATTATTTTCCTTTATGCGAGCTGAGCCGTAAATTGTAACACCCTGAGGAAAAGTACGTACGATTTTTAGGCCATTTAGTAGGTCTTTTGCGTACGCCTGGGCGCGGTCATAATCTGCCGATTCTAGTTCGGTTATGAGCTTTTGTTGATATTCAGCTATTTGTTCTGTTGATGGTGCTTTTTGGTCTTTTGGTGACGTTTTTTGTTGCATATTTTTCCTTATTTGATGAGTTGAATTGGCATTGGGTGAAGCTCGATATCACGATATAAGAGACCGTTCTTTGCTCCTCTGTGTTGAACGACAGAGGTTGAGTTTGCGCTAGCGAAGATAAGTGCGGTACGGAAACTGTCACCACTAGCAAGAGAGGCTAGGAAGCCAGAGCCAAATGCATCGCCTGCGCCGGTCGTATCTTTAATCTTTACGTCTTCGTAAATGCCAAAGCGATAAGTTTTTTCGCCGTTCGTGGCGATTCCGCCCATAGCGCCGTCTGTTATGATAACGGTTTGGCAATAATTCTTTAGTTTATTGAGTAGTTCTTCTAGTAGGCTACCGCCGACGAGTTCATTCGCTTCGCGCTTATTGACGAGAAGTACATCAACGTCACTTAAGAGTCCGAGGACTTGTTTAGGGTTGGCTAATTCGAGCACGCCAGGATTGAACATCACCTTGGTTCCTAGAGCTTTCGCTCGTTCAAAGAAATCTAAGAGTGTCCCCATATCGCCTCGAAGTGTAGTTACGTACAGCCAATCTGGCTGAATCAACTCGAGGTCTTTTGGAGACATATTGTCAAAACGGGAAGATGCTCCTCGGTATGTAAGAGCGGTTCTTTCCCCGGTGGTTTCATCGAGAAGGATGATTGAGCAGCCGGTCTTATGATGAGGAAGATAGGAAATGTAACTTGTATCGATTCCCTCCTCGTCGAGTTTCTTCAAAACCGCTTCTCCTGCTGGGTCATGGCCGATATTGCCAAGATAAACCACCTCATGGCCAGAGCGAGCAAATGTTACGGCTGAGTTTGTGCCTCCACCTCCGATAAAAAAGTCGAGTTTCGCAACATCGTATTTTGCTCCAATTTCAAGATTCTTGAGGATGTCTGCTTGACCAAGTTTGACTGTCTGGAAGTCATGATTATCGATTAGATAAATATCTTGAAGTGCGGAACCGAGACTTACAATGCGCGCCATTATATAACTACTCCTAGTTTATCCATCTCGGCCGTTAGGTCTTTATACATTTTTGCTGGGTCTTGTGCGGTTGCAATGGCCGAACCGACATTGATTACGTCTATGTTACAGTGGGCGAGCGTTCGCGTATTATTCATATTTGCGCCACCGTCCCATCCGATTTCGGCGTTTGGATTGATTGAGCGGACGATTGGGACCTTCTCTGTTTGCATCATATCCGCTTGACCACCTTGTTGTCCGAGTTGTCCTGCGAAGATTAGAACGTGGTCTGCGGCTTGAATGTAGGGAGCGATGTTACCTGGGTAGGTTTGTTTCAATATGGCGACGCCAGAACGGATACCAGCTTGTTTTAGGGTGGCAAAGATTGGCAGGAGGTTTTCGTTTGTCTCTGCATGGATAATACAGAGGCTTGGGTGAATCTTTAGGATTGTTGGTAGATGTTGTGATGGATTCATAACCATCATATGAAGGTCTAAGGCTGCCCAATCTTGTTGTCGCCATGCGTTTGATTCGTCGATTGTGAGTGTTGGGCTGAATGCTCCATCCGAAATATCTACCTGAATTCTTTTAGAGAATTGAGAATACAAACCGTATTGACGGAGATAGACGTTTTTGTCGTTTGTTAAAATTGTTGGGACTATAACGCTCATTAAACCTCCTTGTCTAAGCGTTTGATTCGGCGAAGATGTCTTTCTTCATTCGAGAATGGTGTTGAGAGGAATTTTTCAACGATAGCAAAGATATCTTCGTATGTTTTTTCGTTTTCGAGTGGGTCTTTTGCGCGAGCTAAGTAGTCAGCCGAGAGGCAGAGAATGTTCGCGTTGTTGTGGAACCTTGAAGATTCAGCGGTTTCCATATCTGTGCAGACTGCTGCGCGAATGCCTTTAAAGCGGTTAGCCTGGATCGAAATACCTATGGCGGAACCACAGATTAGAATGCCGAGGCATGGATGGGTTTCGGAATTTAGAATTGCTTTTGATACTGCGATTGCCGAGTCGTTATAGTCGTCCGATGGGTCGAGTGTTTTTGGCCCCAAATCGATTACTTCGAGTGGGCTGTCCGAAATGTCCTTTCGCATAGCTAAATCAGAAACAAGCTTGTTTTTTAGAGAGAATCCGCGATGGTCTGAACCGATATATACGCGCATTTTTCTTCAGTCCTTTCCGAAATCCGCCGCGAGCTCGACGAGACGGTTGGAATATCCCCATTCGTTGTCGTACCAAGCGACGACCTTGATGAGATTTCCGCCTACGACATCGGTTAGAGGTAGGTCGATTATTGCTGAATGAGCATTACCGCGGAAATCTGTCGAGACGAGTTCTTCTTCGGTTACATCGACGATACCTTCATAATACGGCTCTTTCGCTGCCTTTTTGAGGGTTTTAATGAGGTCTTCCTTTGTTGTGTCGGTTTTAATGACGGCTGTAATGTCGGCAAGTGATACAACTGGTGTCGGAACGCGAACTGAGAGGCCGTTGAAGCGGTCCTTAAGAGAAGGAATAGTTAGGGCTGCTGCTTTTGAGGCGCCAGTTGTTGTTGGAACGATGTTCTCGGCTGCGGCGCGAGCTTCGCGAAGGTCTTTTGCTGGAGCATCTTGGAGGCGTTGGGAAGCGGTATAAGAGTGGACTGTTGTCATCATGGCTTTTTCAATACCAAAGTTGTCCTCGAGGATTTTCATGACTGGTGCAATACAGTTTGTAGTGCAACTTGCATTAGATACGATAATATCTGACTTGTCGAGAGTGTCTTCATTGACGCCAATAACGATTGTCTTTGCGCCTTCGCCTTTGGCAGGTGCAGAAATAACAACTTTGCGTGCCCCTGCGTCTATATGGGCTTTAGCTTTAGCTGGGTCGGTAAACAAACCTGTAGATTCTATGACAACATCAACTCCGAGCTTTTTCCATGGAAGACTTGCTGGGTCTTTCTCTGATAAGACTTCGATTTTATGGCCTTTGACGATTATGTTCTTTTCATCATAAGTGACTTTTTCGTCATAGATACCGTACGAGGAATCATATTGAAGTAGTTTTGCGAGTGTTTTTGTGTCGGTAAGGTCGTTAATAGCGACAATTTCTACATCGCGACGTTCGAGTGCGATTTTTAGTGCGTTTCTGCCGATACGGCCAAATCCGTTGATAGCAAGTTTTACCATGTGAAAATTACCTCCTAATATACTTACGGATATTTTATCACGTCTATGGTTATTTATCAAGAAAAACCCCGCCTTTTAAAGCGGGGTGGAGTCGTCTTTTAATATTTGACGGCTAAGTTTTGGAGGATGATTGTGGCATGGCGCATTTGGCGTTTGCGTTCAAAGATTCTGATGAGTTCTTTCTCGAGTGCTTCCAGAATTTTCTCATCGTCTTGACTCAGGATAACTTTGTGGAATTGTTTTCCTGTTTGGTCGTCGATTAGGTCGCTTTCTACTATGCAGCCATCACGTCGAAAGGAGAATTTGAAAGGTCCTGCGTTAGACAATATGAAATCTTCGTGGAACATTCCACTAGACGTCAGCATCTCATTAAGCCTCTTTGATTTTTTCTGCCATTCTTCAGCGATTTTTTCTTCGAATCGATACGGTAGATAATATTCTTTGTAGAAATCATCAAACCGCAATAGACCACTGGATGTATAGAGGAATTCAATATTGAACTGACGGAACTTGAAGCTTTCTTCTCCGAAATTGAACCGGTCTGTTGCGTGGTTGTATCTTTCGGTAAGATACGTAATTGCATTTTCTCGATACATACGTGATTCGACTCGTTCTTCGCGTTCTTTGACTATTGCGATTGCACGTTTTAGCCGTAAATCATCCAGCAGAGCTTTGTATTCTGACTTATCTTCTGCTGATAATTTAGCGATAGAGATGTCGCCCTTGGTATTTTTTATAAAACACCATTCAGTTTCATCAGTAATATCATCTGATACCATGAAAAAACTGTCTTCATCATTTGGTTTTTCCCATATACCAAAGAAAACATGGTCGATTCTCTGTTTGATTTTTTCTTCGACTGTTTCGCGAAACTCTTGCCAGAGGGGCTTTCTTCCATTGTAGTTGTTACTTTGGAAAATTGGCGAATCGTAGTTGCCTTCTGCATCCTTTGTTGACTTAGAATTGAAGGATAAATATACGACTCTTGGGTACCTAATGTATTCTGGTATGTGAAAATGTGTGTGACCAACGGTCAGAGCGTCTACCTTTAGCGCAGATACGGCTCTTTGGATAGGTATTTCCAGAAGTTCTTTCGGCTCATTCAATAAAGTAAGAGCCTTCTCTTTAATGATTTCCTGAGGCATTTTCTCCCCCTCCTTTTAATGTGCGTCTTGAGTTGCAAATGACTTTTTATATTATACCATAAATATAATAAAAAAACAACCTCGTGGCGCGAGGCTGTTTTTTAAAGCCTTGATTATGCGCGAGCAAAGTGCGCAAATGCGCGGTTCGCTTCGGCCATACGGTGACAATCTTCTTTTTTCTTGAAAGCGGCACCTGTTTCGTTGTATGCATCAACGATTTCTGCTTCTAGGCGTTTGCTGTATGGCATACCACTGCGTGCTCTGGCAGCTTGTACGAGCCAGGTGAAGGCAAAGTGTTGTTGACGGTGTCCAGAAATTGGAAATGGAATTTGATAGTTAGCACCACCAACGCGACGTGATTTAACTTCGAAATCTGGGGAGACGTTTGCGAGCGCTTTTTCGAAAACCGCTACAGGGTCCTCAGATTTAAGTTTCTTTGCGGCGCCTTCGAGAGCGGCGTAAACAGCACGTTCTGCTGCTTGTTTCTTGCCATCAAGCATGGATTTATTAATTAAACGTTGAACGAGGATGCTTTGATAGCGGCGGTCAGGAGATACTTTACGTTCAAGGGATTTAGTTGTTTTACGAGGCATATTTATTTGTCTCCTTTCTTTGCGCCATATTTAGAACGGCCTTGTTTGCGACCTTCTACACCTTGGAGGTCTAGAGTACCGCGCACAATGTGATAGCGGACACCTGGAAGATCTGGAACACGACCACCTCTGACTAGAACAACTGCGTGCTCTTGGAGGTTGTGACCTTCTCCACCAATGTACGCCCAAACTTCCTGTCCGTTCGTAAGGCGCACGCGTGCGACTTTGCGGAGAGCTGAATTAGGTTTCTTTGGAGTTTTGGTTGTTACTTTGATGCAAACACCACGTTTGAGAGGGGCTGCTTGGTCATAGTAACGAGTTTTTAGCGTATTGACAATTGAGCCAAGTGCTGGGGATTTTGACTTTTTGCTTGCCTTTTTACGAGGCTTACGAATCAACTGATTGATAGTTGGCACAGTTAAAATATCCTTTATAGTTATTTATTAGATTATTGTCGGGACGACTTCAGCATAGTCTCTCGACATGAAACTCTTTCGTTGTATTATACTCTGTTTTTATGCTTTTGGCAAGAGCTTTTTAGTATCGTGGCGGCAAGCGATGGATATATGTCGTCAGAGGTTGTGCGTTTTGCGCGGACTCATTTGCGCCAAAGAGGTAAACTGCAGGGGAGAGGTCTACTATTTCTGCTGGTTCGGGGGCGGTGTTTTCGAATGGGTCAGCTCCGGCCGTACGGTCAAATTCGATGGATTGCGAGAAGATTGGACCTCTGACTGTTAATAGAAGGTTGCAGGTCGTAGCACTAACGCGCAATGAGACGCCGTTTCGGTTTGAGCATGTATTTACATGGCCGTTTGGTGCCAGAAGCCAGCTGTCAATTTTCATGACATCGTCATCGATATAGATGTTGCCCTCTGCATAGACAATTACTTGCGGTATTGCTGTATCGCTAAAGATACGTCTCGAGAAAGTAATGTTGTCTGTTATGAAGATATCGCCGGTATTATAGAAGACAACAGGGCTCATCTTTCTAACTGATTCTAATTGCAATGTTTCTGTGCTGATTACATCAGTTTTATAGTAATTCACTTCGTTCGTTAGGTACCTGTCGTGTATTTTTTCAATGAGCGCTGAGGCGTTGACTATATCTGCGTTGCCGGGTTCCTCTTTGTTCGTATTCGCTACGCTTAGGCGTGTCGTGGCCGTTGGGATGTCTTGGCTTGTTGGCAGGCCAGATATTAGTGCTGCACCAGAGGCCATCTTGGAAATGTTTTTGTTGGCTATGACCATGAAGTCAGTCCATGAGCCAAAGGTCGCTTTGTTGGAACTTGTATTGTCCGTGAATGACGTTGTGAAGGATGTTTTTATTCCACCATTCGTAAACACTGAACCTCCCCAAATCTGGACGTTAGGGTTCTTTCCGACGTTCGTACAGGTTGCGTTTGAGACGACCCAATCTGTATTGAAGTCCCCAGAGAATCCATAGCCATTTTCACCGCTATCGCTCGGAGACACTGCTATTGCTACGCAATATTTAGAGGTGACTGGCAGATTTGGAAGTTCTGCTTTTGTCGTATAGCGGTAGGTATATTGTTCTGTATTTGCGTAATAGTTATCTCCCGTATCAGGACTGTTAGTTTGGCGTATATTCTTTGTTTCAGTTCTTATATTATCGTCACATTCGCTTACGAGGTGTAATTTATTTTGCCAGAAGTCGCAGAGTGATGAACCTGCACTTGCGGTTCCGCCCACGACGTTATCTGGTTGTCCGTCGATGACGAAGCCAATTGTCCTGAATGTTGCGTTTGGAATGTCAGTAATTAAGAATTCTGGGTCATTCTTGTTAATTATTAACTCGTAGGTATGGGTTAACATTGTGCCAACTGCGGGCGGTTTGGAAGCGCTGTCGTTTACTACTGTATTGATACGATTAATGCGGAAGTTGTATGGACGAACGATTTTAACGCACCCTTTTGGAGAAACGCCTACTGAATCCGTACGAACAATACGAGAACCGAGCAAGTCATCATTGAAGTTTGTTGTTATCGTGTTGAGACGGACTCCGTCTACGCCCCAGTAGGTGCCATAGCTTTCGTACAGGTTCGCCAAGAAGTGAACTGACTGACAAATTTCTACTGGCGAATTCGTTACCTTTAGCGATGTGGTCTTGGTGTTAGTTGATTTTAGCGGGTCGGTTGTGTTGCTGTCGAACCATGGAGTGGATGAATTATTCGAGACTGTCGCTGCTGGGTTGATAAATGTTTGGTCTAGGCTAGAGGCAGGGATGGATATGTTAGGTGTATTAAATACATAGTTGACCGTTACGTCTTCGGTTGGCGTTTGGGAAGAATCCGTATGTCGGACATCATCGCGATATAGTTGGTGATGATAGGTAATGTCTGCGTATTCGGTTTTTAAGAGATATGCGTCTAGAGAGGAATCCCACGAAGCTTGCGAAGAATTGGTGAGTTCAGCATCGGAGCGTCCGTATACTTTGATATCTGGGTCGCGGAATTCAAATCGTCCTGGACGAGTTACGGTTGCACATCTTTCTGCAAAGTAGCTACTGCCAACAAGGGCTTCTGGTGAGCCTTCCTCAGCGCCTGCTCCGTTAAGATGTATCTTAAACTGGTATGGGTCGAGTTTTATTCGCTCGCATACAACTCTCGACTCGCCTTCCGGGATATTAATGTTGAAACTATTCGTTATTGCGCCTGTTCCTGTTTTTGGTGTAGTTACGGACGTTGGTCCTTTCGCGACTGTCCCGTTTGCCCAGTTCTTTGTGTCGGTGGCTTTATAGATAAGCCTTTCAATGGTGTACGTGGTTGTTAGTGAACGGTTACTGTTTTCTGAGTTGGTTATTTCAAATTTGAACTGGAAGCCTCGGGTTGCTGATAAAGAGTATAAAACGTCTGTCGGATTGTGCTCACCGTCGACATAAACATCCGAAGTGGCCGACAAATCGACGCTCTTTGGATTGCGCCTTTTGATTTTCGTACATATAGTTGAAGTACCAGAATTGCCATCGGCAGTTCCTGTTGTTGCGTCTCCTCGGAATTCGGTTCTTTTCGATTTGAATGTGATTCTTTCGCAAATCGTAGCGCTAGTCTCGCCTTGTTTGAGAACGAGATTGTCTTTTGAATCGTTGTAGCCACGTACTTCGACCCAGCTGTCGTTACCGTTGATTGTCTTTGTATTATTACTAACGACTGTTGACCAGCTTCCCCCGCCATTTGTACTTCTTTCGATAGAATAAGTTAAAGTAACAGAACGATTGCTGTCGCCTTTCACTTTTAATTGGTGGACGAAATAATATGGATAGGTTTTTGAGTCTTTACCTGAGTCGTTTCTTGAGCCTCCCCAGCTTTCCACGGTCTTGCTTCCGTCGTTTGTGACACTTCCGGTTTCGATGCTGTTGCTCACAGATGATTTTGAGCTCGCATCTAGGTATGTGCGGTCATCTTTAAGTTTTATGCACATTTTGCTTGAGCCACTCCCTGTGCCGTAGTTGTAATCAGCGAGACCTACAGTCGTATAATGCTTCACTTCAGAACAGTATTCCGTTCCTTCTAGCGAAGGGGAGACTGTTCCTTTATCGTCTGTAACGGAGTAGCTTGTGCCCATGCTTGATACTCCAGTATTGATAGATGTATTTAGACCGTAAAGTTTCGTTACGTTATAATTTCCGCCCCATCCGTCATTCCTTTTTAGCTTGTGGTAGAACTTCACCGTGGTGGAATCGCTGGCAATTTTTATCGTTTCATTATTTGTTGTGTATTTTACTCCTCCGACTTCAACATAAGGAGCATCATGGGTTATATTTGATATTTTATAGAATGCTATACGTACGTGGCTTTCTCCACAGGCACTGCTTCCCGCTGATGGTTTTGAGCCTGTCGTCCACATACATCTTTTGTAAGGGGTATCAATACAATAAAGGCCGCTTGTTCCTGCGCAAGATGTCGTGGCGCTACTCGTCAACGCCACTAATCTTCCGATATTGAGGGGAAGTGTCAATGAATCTGAGCTTTCGTCGGACCACGTATTGCCTCCCCCGCAGTTTACGTATAATTCAGCATCCGTTACGCCTGAAACGAGTGCCGTGTCGGTGAAGTCAATATGAACCGCTGCACATTTTCCTTTCCAAGTTTGTCCGCTTTTTTCGAAGACCCTTCGTTTTACAGTGACTACTTGAGGTACTTCCTCAATACCATAGTACTTAGGGTATAATGAGGCGTCAGATGCTGGAATATAGAGAACACCAACGCGTAGGTATCCTGAGTGGTCGTCGCAATAGCTGCTCGAATAGCCGGAGACATCCCAATTGTCCGCGTCGCTACAGCTTGCAGCATAAGTATCTTTGAAGGTAGATAACGAAAAAAGAGGCGTCAGGAATAATATTATTAATAGAGTTTTAATCTTTTTCATCCGACTTCTTCCCCTATGCTTTCTCTATCCATCGATTTTTCTAGCCATTTTTGTGCCTCTGTTTCGTCGCCGTATTTAGTTTCGAACTGATAAATGACTAGGGCAGAGTCTTTCGAGGGTATTATTTCCTCGCTTTCGTGAGCAGTTTCTAGTATTTCAGCCGAGCAGTCTGAGCCACAATAAGCATCTAGTATTCCTGCTTTCCAGACGTAGAGGAATGATTTTTCTTTGTCGTCTTTTGCTTTGCTGGTTAGTTTTGTGAAATGTTCTTCGAATCCGCTTTTATCACCAGATTTTAGCAGAGTAAGCGCTTTTTCTTTGGATATTTCGAAATAATTACTGTAGATTGTTCTCCAGTTCATATAAACAACGATTCCGATAACTAACAGTATTGCGATTGGGATGGAAATTTTGAGGACTTTTTTCGTTGGGAACGGTTTCTTTTGTTGTGCTTCACCGTTCGGATTTTGAATTTTAGCTTTGGTTTCTTCCGTGTGACTTTTGGCGTATGCGAATTTTTTCTGGAAATCGTTTACTAAAGTTTTAGCGGTTTTCTTCTCTTGAACATTAACAAAGACCTCACGTTTTTCATAAGCCTTTGTCTGATTCAAATTTTCGCTGCGAAAAGACACAGGTTTTTTTGAATTGTCAGAATTACCACCTTCCATACTGCTTATAATTATATATTAAAAAAAAATTCCCGTAAAGTACGAATTGCGGGAATTTAATTCTAGATTTATTCGGCTAGTTCTCGTGCATTAGCTTCGTCTGCAAGTTGGCGATAACGAGCAGCCTGTGTTTCTTCGCCTTTCTCTTCGTAAGCGCTTGCATAGTAATTATAAACTCGATATTGGTCGTAGTTGTCGAGCGATTTGACATCTATTGTATCTAGGCTTGCTAGGGCAGAGTCATAATCTTCGATAATAATGTAGTATCCGGCTTTGTTTAATTCTAGGTCCAATTTGTCTTCTTCGTTATTCGTTGATGATATTTCTTTATCGAATTGAGTGAGTGTTTCTTGATAGGTTTGGGTTCCGTCGTTGTCTGGAGATGCTTGTTTGACCTCTACTTCGTAAGATGCTGTTGAATTCCCCTCTGACTTTGGTTGTATAAAGACGAAGTAGATGACTGCCGAAAGTAGGACGCCACCCAGGACACTTAATAAGATAATAAGTGGGGTTCCTAGAGGTTTACGAGGCGCGTTTTGAGCCGTTGGGCTTGTTGGGGACATCGGTTGAGGCGCTGGCGTAGACCCGCTTGTAATCATATCTGGGTTGGTATTTGTGTTCGAAAAAGAATTTTGCCCTATCATATACATATATTATATATGGATAGGGCAAAAAGGTAAAGTTTAAATTTATTTAGTATTTACTTTTACTAGATAATCTAGAGTTTTTTCAATAGCCATGCGGTTTCTGATGTCCATTTTTACGCGTGGGTCTTTGAGATTTTTAAGAGCTTCAGGGGATTTCTTGTAGACATCGCGAAGTTCTACGATTTTCGCGGACACTTCTTCTTCTGGTACTGTAATATTTGCTTTGTTTGCAAGAACTTGTAGAACGAGTGATGCTTCGACGCGTTTGATTGCCACTTCGCGTGCTTGCTTCTCCCATTCTTTTTCCGTAGTGCTGTTTGCTTTAAAGTAGTCTTCTAGGCTTTGGCCGGATGTTGCCGCGTTTCGTTCAAAATCTGCCTTGATGACTCGAAGCTGGTCTTCTATGAGAATTTCTGGGGCGGAAACCGTGGAGCATTTTACTAGAGCGTCGACTAAATCATCCTTGAATTTTTCTTCGATTCGATGCTCGTTCTGAAGTTTTATATTCTTTTCAATATCGGCGCGTAGCTCGTCCATGGACTTGAATGGTCCGCATTTTTTAGCGAATTCTTCATCAAGTTTTGGTAGTTTGATTGTATTGACCTGTTTTAATAATACTTCGAAAACCGTCTTTTGACCTGCAAGTGATTTTTCTCCGTAGTTTTTTGGAAAGGTAAGATTTAGCTCGAATTTGTCGCCTGATTCGTGACCAACGATACCATCTTCGAAACCTGGGATAAAGGACTTAGAGCCGAGTTCAAGATGATAGTCTTTCGCAGTTCCGCCTTGGAAAGCCTCGCCGTTTTTTTTGCCTACAAAGTCGATAATAACTTCATCTCCAAGTTCGGCTTTCTTCTTTTCGGCTGTTTTTTCCGCATAGGCTTTACGAATGTTTTCGACGATTTCTTCGATGTCTTTTTTGAGGACTTTGTTTTCGTCTTTTTTGACCTTTAGGTTCTTGTAGTCGCCTAGTTTGATTTCTGGAAGAATATCAGCTTCAGCGGTGTATTCTGCAGATTCACCAGGTACGTATTTTGTTACGTTAACTTTTGGAATAACGAGCGGTGATTTTTCGACTTGATTAAAGGCAGTTGGGACTGTAGTGCGTACGGCGATATCTATAGTTTCTTGGGCTACTGCATTTTGGTCGAGTACTTTTTCGGCTAGTTCCTTTGGGGCTTTACCTTTGCGGAAACCCTCAAGTTTTATTTCTTTTGTTAGACGTTCAATAGCGGTTTTGCGTGCTTTTTCGAGATCGTCTTTTTCTAGAGTAACTGTGATTTCGACACGGGTGTCGGATAATTTCTTTGATTTAACTTTCATGAAAAAATTATACCACAAAGATAAGAGACGCGCTAGGAGTCTATTCTATTCAATGGCTCTGTTCTGAGATGCCTTACAGCAGAACGCGTATCGTAGTCCGTTTTGGATTCTTGGGAAAGGATATGTTTATCATCGAAGATTTCTTTGATTTCTGCATAGATTTTTTTCTGATTTTCTTGAAGCTTTGGATATAACACTGCTGGCTTTAATCGCCCTTCTGGCAGGCCATGGGCGATACAGCCGTCAAATTGAATGATAAGTTCATTGACTTCTCTCAGTAGATTTAGTGCGTTGCGGCGCTCTTCGATGTCGGAGAGGTCGAATTCTGGACGCAAGGAATAGTTTTCGGTCGAGCGACAGCCATATATTTCTAGATTGCGTTTGTATTTCTTTTCCAAAGTCGTTAGCTCTTCAAGGAAATATGGGAGATTACTGGCCGGAACTGAAAAGTCGTGGATTATATTTGGTCTTTCGGCTTTACCTGCACAATTTAAGTATGAGCAGATGCAAGATTCGAACTCATCAAATGCGCTGGAGTTTTCCTGATTTTCAATGTTCATGTATGCCGATTTTGGTAGGAATTGAGACAGTTGTTTAATTTTGCGCTTCGCTCGGTTAGGCTTTTCGGCAAATGAAACTAGGACGATATATCCATCTTCAAACTTTCGCGTGAGTAAGCTTGGTTTTTTTCCACTCTCCTCTGTCGTCTTAAAAATACGTGCATCATATAGCATAATCGAACGAGGCGAAAGTTTTTCTGCAAAGCTAATAAATTCATCTGCGGATTTGTAATTTGAGAACAACGCAAAAATCCTATCTTCGCGAGGCGGGATGACGTCGACATGCAGGATGACTTCAGTAATGATAGCTAGTGTGCCTTCAGAGCCATATAGAACCGGTAATAGGTCAAAGAATCTGCCTTGATTCTTTCTGATTGAACCTATGTATGGATAACCGACATGAGAGTTGATTGGAATCTCGCTAATTTGTTCCGCGTAGTCATTTATAAGTTCATCAATTTTTTCGTAAATCTCTCCTTCTTGATTTCTTTGTTTCTTCTTTTGGAGAAGCTTTTTTTGATTGATTTTTGAGGTCTGAACAAGGTCGCCGTTTGGAAGAACAAATTCTACCCTATCTACGTAGGTCGTAATACCACCGTACTGTTTTGAAAGATTGTCTCGTGGTGCATTTGCAATTAATCCGCCAATCGTTTCGTTCGGGTCCGCTTCTACAGGAAGAGTCAGCCCGTGCCCTGCTAAGATTGCTTTAAGCTTACCAAGTGTCAAACCTGCTTCGATATGAATTAGTCTGTCGTGTGCATCAAACTCGAGCACGTGGTCTAGTTTTTCTGTCGAGATAACAATTCCGGAGGATAAGTCCGAGCCTGTCTTTGATAGTCCTGAGCCGCGGACTGCGATTGGCAGTTTATAATCCTTTTCTGCGAGTTGGTGCACGAAGCGTACAATCTTTCGGATATCCGATACGGTTTCTGGTATCGCTACGAAACGTGGCTTGATTTTTAAAACAGAGCGGTCGGTAGAGTATGCCTCAAGTATAGAGTCCTTATCAAAAATATTGCCGGATAAATGGCTATTCAAATATACTGCGATTTTATTCACGTGAATGCCCACCAATTAACATATATTTAATTATAATGCGGTCTAGCTTTTTTTAAAAGAGTTTTTATAGCTCAAAAAGCGTTTTTAGTTTTTCAAATACTTCTTCAGGCGCGCCTTTTGCATCTAAAGTTGGGACATTGTATTTTTTTGCCACTTCTAGATATGCCTTATTAAGACGTGCTTGGAATTCGGCGTCTTTTGATTTAAAGAATTCCTTGCTGCGTTTGCCCTGCGAAATTAATCTCTTCTTTCTTTCTTCGTCGGATAATGTAAAAATAACATATTTATCTGGATTAAAGTATTCACTTGGCATTAGTTCTTTATGAATTCTTGCAATAAAGCTTTTTGATACTCCTGTTCCATAACCTTCATAGATAAGAGTCGAAAACCAGCTACGAGTAATGATTACGACTTTGTTCTCTTTGAGGGCAGGTTCTGCGTATTTCTTCCATTGTTCATATCTGTTTACAAGAAAGAGCAAGACTCTCGTTTTTTTATCGATACCATAATCATTTTTGTAGTTTAGATTTGTGATTCCTGAAATAAATGGGTCTTTTGATTCTGTCCCTGATTCGGAATAGTGAACAACATCTTTGCCTTGTTTCTCAAAAAACTCTTTCAATAGACATGCTTGCGTGTCTTTACCCGTTGCGTCTTGGCCTTCGACAAATATTAACATTAGTTTTCTCCCTTTAGATATTTGAAAAAACATGCCGGACAAAGGGCTCTGTATTCTATTTTTGAAGTGCCATCTATAAGAACATCTGGCCCTTTTGTCACGAGTTTATCATCCAGAAAACGACAGTTCATTGTCGCCTTGTGACCACATTCGCAGATTGTTTTGAGCTCTTCGATATCGTGTGCGATTTGAAGTAATCGTGTTGCGCCTTCGAATCCGCCATCCTCTTGACGGAAATTCAGTCTTAGCCCATAAGCCATAACAGGTATGTCGAGCTGTATGGTGATTTGCATTAGTTGGTCAGCTTGCTCCTTAGTTAGAAATTGGGCTTCGTCGACTAGAACGCAGGCTACGCCTGCGTATTTTTCCGCGACTTCTTTGAATAGGTCCATATTCTTTTCGAAGCATAAATCAGTTTCTCTTTCAGGGCCTATGCGCGTGAGCAACTTTTCTCCATTTTTTGTGTCAGTTTTTGGTTTCATCACGCAGACTTGATGGCCGCGTTCCTCATAATTGAAGGCGACTTGGAGAAGTTGCATTGTTTTGCCACATCCCATGGCGCCGTATCTAAAATACAGTTTTGCCATAATACCTTCATTGTATCACAAAGAAGGATTATGGTCGGCCTGTGTTTGGAGCCTTCGGGATGAAAATGAGCGAATCGATAATTTCGTTTTTATCTTTTGTTTTGTTCTTTGTAACGATTTCAAGAATATTGTCTTCGACTGTATCTTTGCCTTCGTTTTTTGGTAGGTATTCAGGGTCGGCTATTACGCCGTAAATATTTACTTCTACTACAGCGGCCGAAGGTTCTTCGAAATTGATTTCGGCGGTCTCTTTTTCTCTTTCCGAAATTGGCTCTTCAGCGCAGCTTTCATCCTCGTATTCTGGCGCTTCACCTGATAATTCTTCAAAAATGCCTCTATATTCTGGCTCTATAATTGGGCCTGTATTGTCTTTGATATCGCCGCCGTTTGGGTTCTCTTCAGGTTCTTCGGGAGCTGAGGCATTATTGTCTAGGGTCTCTCTACTTTCTTTAGGCTCTTCTAATACGCCGTGCTCAGGAGCTTGAATTGGCTCTTCAGGCAGTAATTCTTCGAAGACGCATGGTCCTGACTCTAAGCATGTCATCATATAGTTTGATTCGGCAAACGCACTTGTTTGGTTGATATTTATTAAATTGCCTCCTAACAAGATGGACGCCGAGAACCCTCCTGTTAGAAAAAGGACAGAAAAAAATAATAGGTTGTTGAATTTTGTCATTATGAGATACTAACATATACTTGACTATTATGCAAGTATATTTATTCTTCAGAAAATTGCGAGTTATACAATTCTGCGTAGAACCCTTTTTTCTTAAGGAGTTCTTTGTGATTACCTTGCTCGATTATATTGCCTTCTTTAACTACTAGAATTAAATCAGCGTTGCGGACAGTTGAGAGTCTGTGCGCGATAACGAATGATGTTCTCCCATTTGTAAGTTTTTCAAATGCTTCTTGTATTTTTTGCTCAGCTCTCGTATCTACGTTTGACGTAGCTTCATCGAGAATCATCATTGGGGGATTTTCCAACAGTGCCCGTGCTATCGTGAGAAGTTGTTTTTCTCCGGCTGATACATTGTCGGAGTCTTCACTTATTTTTGCGTTGTACCCCCCCTTCATTGACTCAATTAAGTGATTTATACCGGCTGCTTCTGCAGATTCTTTTATTTCCTGCATTGACGCAGAAGTCTTGCCATAGCTTAGGTTTTCTTTGATTGTCCCGGAAAACAGCCAGGTATCCTGCAATACCATACCAAACAAAGCACGCACGTCTGAGCGCTTCATCTCGGAGGTTGGGATGCCATCAATTGTGATATATCCTGAATCTGGGTCGTAAAATCGCATAAGCAAGTTCACGAGAGTTGTTTTTCCAGCTCCCGTTGGACCTACGATTGCGACTTTCATGCCGGGCTCGATTTTTGCGGAAAAGTGTTTGATTACTGGTTTCTTCTTATCGTAGCTGAAGGATACGTCGTGGAATTCAATTGCGCCTTTAACTTTTTCTACCTTCTTTGATTCTTCCTTGTCCGGAACATCTTCTGGTTCAGCTAAGAAATTAAAGACACGTTCTGATGCGGCTAGGGTTTGCTGGAATGTAGCGACTATTTCGGAAAGGTTCGAAAGCGGCTGATTGAATCTCGATAGATATTGGAAAAATGCTTGAATGTTGCCGATAAGTAAACGTCCATCAAGAACCATGCTACCACCAAAAATACAAACTATGACGTAGCCTAGATTTGTAAAGAAATGGACAATCGGAAAAGCTAAGGAGGATAAGAATCTCGATTTCCAGCTTTCGATGTATAGTTTCTCATTTGTCTTTTCGAACTCGGCTATCGAGGCTTTTTCGTGGGAATTAGACTTGATGATTAGCTGTCCGGAGTAGTCTTCTTCGATATGCGCGTTAAGTTCTCCTAGCGTCTTTCTTTGTGATACGAAATATTTTTGCGCTCTTTTTGCAATTTTTCCCACGAAGAACGTCGAAAGCGGAACTACAGCTAGAGCCGTGAGCGCTAGTAGTGGAGAAATGATGAACATCATAACTAGCGAGCCTACGATTGTAGTTGTGTTGGTTATGACTTGTGCGAGGCCTTCTGTGAGTGAATCCCATAAGGTATCAACATCGTTGTTTAAGATACTTATCGTATCTCCGAATTTGTGTGTGTCGAAATATGAAATTGGAAGACGCGTAATTTTAGCCATGATATCATTTCGTAGTTTTTCTGTATATTTTGCCGTAGCACGAGACAGCAAAAAGTGTTCGAAGTATCCAAGTACGGACATAACGGCGTAAATAAAGATTAGCTGTATCGCGAAGGTTTTAATTGGAGAAAAATCAATTGAACCGGTGCTAGATAAAGAGCTTATGGCCGAATTTGTCATTTCGCCAAGAATCTTTGGGCTTAATAGCCTCAGAATGCTAGATGCGACCGTAAATAGCAAAGCAATGAAAAACACAAACCGAAAATGTTTTAACGATTTAATAAATGTCGAAAGTGACTTTTTTGCGTTCTTTGGGTGTTCTGTAGTCATTCTAGGCATTTGAAAGCTCCTTTTTGAACTCATCTTCGGAAACTTGGCTTTTGACTATTTCGCGGTACACTTTGCATTTGTTCAATAATTCGTTATGTTTACCTTGGCCGACGATTTTGCCACCGTCGAGTACGATGATTTGGTCTGCATCTTTTATGGTACTAACTCTCTGCGCTACAACTAGTACTACTGCATCTTTAGTCTCTGGCTTCAATGCTTCACGAAGTTTTTTGTCGGTCTTCATATCTAGAGCTGAAAAACTATCATCGAAGATATAGATTTCTGGTTTCTTTGCGATGGCACGTGCGATTGACAAACGCTGTTTTTGTCCGCCAGAAACATTTGAGCCTCCTTGCGCAATATGTGCGTTAAACTTTTTATCGAGTTTTTCGACAAATTCATACGCTTGTGCAACTTTAGCGCTCATTTTGATGTCGTTATCATTTATCGAAGGGGCGCCAAAGGTGATATTGTCGCTTACTGTACCGGAAAACAGGACTCCTCTTTGAGAAACATACCCTATTCGTTTCATTAGGTCTTCTGAAGAGTAATCTTTTATATTAAGTCCATCTACAAGAATTTCGCCGCTCGTTGTGTCATAGAAGCGTGGTACTAAGGATATTAGGGTTGACTTTCCAGAGCCTGTAGAGCCAATGAATGCTGTTGTTTCTCCCGCGTTTGCTTTGAACGATATATTTGATAAAACCTTTTCTTCTGCGCCTGAATAAACGAAGTCGACATTTTTAAATTCGATTGACGGGGCGACATTAGGAACGCCTTCTGTTTTCTCTTTCCAAGAAATTATGTTTTTTGTTTTGAAGACTTCTTGCAAACGCCCAGCAGATACATTTGCTCTTGGGAGAATGACAAATAGCATTGTTAGAATCAAGAACGCAATGAGCACCTGCGATGCATACTGAACGAACGCCATCATGTCTCCAAGGTAGGTAATATCTGCTTCGAGACGATTAAGTGATAACCATACGATAATTAGCGTTATGCCGTCGAATACCAAGTTTGTGAGTGGGTCTTGCAAGGCCATAAGGCGGTCGAAGAATATGGCGGTTTTTGTTATTTCGCGATTTGTTTTGGTGAACTTTTGTTGTTCATACGACTCTTTATTGAAGGCTCTTACGACGCGCAGGCCGGTGAGATTTTCCCTAGCTATGAGTACCAAGCGGTCAATGAGTTTTTGAAATAGTTTAAACTTTGGAATAACAAGTGCCATGATTATGCCTGTAAATACGATAATCACTCCAATGCCAAGAGCGATGGTCCAGGTTAAATCTGGTGCGGTTTGGAAAGCTTGGATGATTGCGCCTAAGCCCATCATCGGGGCGCGTAGCATCATCGTAAGCATCATCATGATTGCTCCAGAAACTTGGTCGATGTCGTTTGTAGTTCGATTAATCAATGACGCAGTAGAAAAATTATCTATTTCGGCGATGCTGAAACTGAGAACTTTTTTATAGAAATCGGAGCGCAAGTCTCGCGTGAAGGCGGCGCCTACTCTTGCCGAGAAGAAATGTGTCACAATGGCACACAATGAAGCTACAACGGTGAATAATAACATTTTAAGACCGACGTTCAGGATTAGAGTTTCATCTCCAGCCGTGATACCGTTATTCACTATCTCTGCCATTAAAGCGGGGAGTTGCAATGTTAGGTAGGTTTGTCCGCCCATAAAAACGATAAGCAATATGCATTGCAACCAATAGGGCTTTAAGTATTTTACTAATCTAAACATTTAGGCCTTTTCGAGTGTAATTGTGCCTTGAACCCCTTCGACCGTGACAATTTCATCGTAAGTGTAGTTTTTGTCTTTATCTAATTCGAGTGCGAGGGTCTCATTTTTTATCATCTCAGTGTAATCTTTTGGTACATCAAAAGTTACGGACAACTTGATTCTATCATCGACTTGCAAACCTGCTTTTTTACGTGCTGACTGAATTGATCTGATTAGTTCACGCGCGAAACCTTCTTCTTTGAGCTCTTTCGTTAATTTTTTGTCGAGTTTATAGACTGGACCGTTTTCTACGGATTTAACATTTAGCTCATCGGCAATGATTTGTTCATAAAAGTCGGGTAGTTTATCGCCTGGGTATACAAATTTTGCAAGCGGTTGGCGAACTTTGACTTGGGGCTCTATCTCTGATTTTTGCATACGCATCATCAATCCTTCTGCGATTGCATTGCGAGTTTTTTGCATTAAATCTAGCACCTCATGATTTATCTCGCCTGGTGTTGGATAGTTGAGCAGATGAACGGAAGAGGTTGACCCGGTCATCTTTTGATATAATTCTTCGGCCAAGAATGGCGTGAACGGAGCGAGGATTTCGGAGAATTGAACTAGCGCGAAGTAGAGAGTGTTGTAGGCTTCAAACTTGTCTGAATCGTCTTCTGATTTCCAGAAACGGCGACGCGAACGTCGAACGAACCAATTCGACAAATCATCTACAAAAGGCAGAACGGTAGAGAGGGCTTTAGGAAGGTTATATTCTTTCATCCCGTCTTCTATTTCTTTTTGGAGTTCATAGATTCTGGAGATAATCCAGGTGTCAAGTGGATTAGTGAAATGTTTTGGCAACGTAGCGTTGTTCGAGTCAAAGCCATCTACTTCTGCGTACATTGTGAAGAAATCGTAGACGTTCCAAATCATAGAAAGCTTACGCGCAACGTCTGATACGTCTTTGTCCAGGAGCGCAAAATCCTCTCCGGCGGTTACTGGGCTAGATAGTAGCAAGAATCGAAGAGAATCGGCAGAAAACTTATCCATCAACTCGTTTGGGTCTGTATAATTTCCCAACGACTTGGACATCTTCCTACCGTCGTTGCCCGCAAGCGTACCAGTTACGATAACGTTTTTATAGGCATTTTTGCCAAATAGAGCAGTGTTTACAACGTGGACGTAGTAAAACCAAGCACGAACTTGGCCAACATATTCTACGATAAAATCGGCTGGATAATTCTTTTCGAATTTTTCTTTATTTTCGAATGGGTAGTGGAGTTGCGCAAAAGGCATCGAACCCGATTCGAACCAGCAATCTAGAACTTTATCGATACGTTTGAAGTGCTCTCCGTCTATATCGAACTCAATTGCATCGACCCATGGACGATGATAGTCTTCAAGTCTTGTGCCAGAAAGCTCATAAAGCTCGTCATAGCTTCCAATGACTTTGACAGTTCCTTTATCGCCTTTCCAAACAGGCATGGCTGTAGCCCAGAAGCGGTCGCGAGAAAGATTCCAATCTGGGGCTGCTTCGATGTTTTTGCGAAAGCGCCCTTCTTTGATATAGTCCGGGAACCAGTTGATAAATTCGTTATTCTTTATCAGCTCAGGCTTAAGGTTTTGCACGTCAAAGAACCAGCTAGGAAATGCGCGGTACATAATGCGGGACTTAGAGCGTGGATTGAACGGATATTCGTGTTTAATATATTCAATCTTGTAGACAATCTCTTTTTCTTCAAGAATCTTTGCAATAAATTTGTTTCCTGCCCAAATTTCGATACCGTTTTCGTCTGTGTCGCGGACTCCAAGCTGATGTAGCTTTTCTGCGATTTCTGACAAATAGTATCCATTTTCGTCGATTACGTCTTCGAAATCGATTTCCTTTTCGTGCTCAATATAAAGCGAATAATCGTCTTCGCCGTATGCTGGTGCGCAATGTACAATACCGGTTCCTTCTTCTTCGCCAACAAAATCTGCGGCATAGACGTTTCTGATTATTTTTTTGTCTAGTAGGTCTTCATATTTAAATTTTGCGACTTCTTTGCCACTCATGATTTTGCCAGGCTTTTTATTGGGGAAGAGTTTTCCTGCAAGCTTGGTAGCGACAATGTATTTACCGTCATATATGCCATATTCGAGCTTTGGACTGACTGCAAGCATTTTGTTTGCGGGAAGCGTCCAAGGCGTTGTCGTCCACGCTAGAATGAACAAGTCCGAGTCTTTTACTTTGAATTTGACGTAAGCTGACGGGTCAGTTACCGTCTGATATGCGTCGTTATCCATAGTAACTTCAGCTTTTGAAACAGGAGTTGCGAATTTTGTATCGTACATCAAGACTTTACGACCTTCGTAGATAAAGCCCTTTTCGTAAAGCGTTTTAAAGGCCCACCAAACGCTCTCCATGAAGTCTTTGTTCATAGTTCGATATGGATTATCAAAATCTACCCAACGGCCAATTCTATCAATCGTAGAGCGCCATGTTTCGCTGTTTGCAACCATGGATTCACGTGCTTTTATAATGTAGTTTTCGAGAGATATTTTTGTGCCGATTTCTCTTCGGTCAGAAATACCTAATTGTTTTTCAACAAAGTTTTCTGCCGGCAGACCATGGCAGTCCCATCCCCATCTGCGCTCAACACGTTTTCCTTTCATGGTCCAATAGCGTGGGACGGCATCTTTGATGATACTTGAGAGTAGCGTGCCGTGATGGGGCATGCCGGTAATGAATGGTGGTCCATCATAAAAAACATACGAATCTGAAATCTCGCGATTCTCTATCGATTTTTCAAAAATTTTATTTTTCTTCCACCATTCGGAAATTGCTTTTTCGTATTCGATAGCGCGACGCCGGTCGCCAAATTTGTACTTCATATCTGTTTATAATACCATATTTATTAGTTTTTGGCGAGTTTATCGGATGGCATAGCCAATGACTTCGTCGATGACTGGGAGGGGAGTTCCAGCCCAAGTTTCATAAGTTTTCCCGTCTGTATCGGCTACAACTATTGCAGGGTAGCGAACAATGTCGCGAGAAACGCAGAATGTTTCTCCGTCTGGCATCTCTGGGTCAAGTTTTTCTACTTCATGACCGCTCCTGTTCTCAAATTCGCTAATCCATTCTTCTACTTCGCGAGAATAGTCAGAATACTCTTTGTATACCACGATGATTCTCATTTTTTAATCTCCTGGCGTTTTTCGCGTTGTTTTCTGATAATTTCTTCGAATTCGTCGAGAGTCTTGAACTTACGGAAGACTGAAGAATATCGAACGTATGCTACTTCGTTCGTTTCGGATAGAACTTCAAGTACTGCTTCGCCGATTTGTTCGCTAGTTACGATGTCTGTACCGTACGAGTAGAGAACCTCCATAGCTTTTTCAACGACTTCCTCTACCGCCAAGTCACTATTCAAAAACTTACCGACGCTTCGCCTGATTGATGTAACGAGTTTGTCTCTATCAAAAGATTCATGCTCACCGCTGCGTTTTTTTACCATCAGCTGAGGCATTTCTATTCGTTCGTAGGTTGTGAAACGATGCTTTCCGTCACTTGTAACGCGACGACGACGAATCATTGTCCCGTCCAACGCTTCACGACTTTCAAGGACTTTTGAGTCGCCTATCTTGAATTTATAAGTCATGCCTCCCTTTTCCTCTCTGTTTAATTATATTGTTTAGTTTTTTAGACGAGAGCGTAGGCTAGGTGGAATATCTAGGTCTTCTTCTGGTTCGTTCTTCTCGATATTGTCCCACATATTGTTTGGATTATTCGCTACAAAGTCAGATGATTCTTGAGGGTTTTTATTTGTGGCTTCTTCCTTAGCTTTTGCTTCAGCCTCTGCACGAGCTTTTTCTTCCTCTTCTCGTTGCTTTTGCTGTTCCTCTTGAATGCGTTTTTCTTCAAGTTCACGGTAGTAGTCGGAATCGAAGCCTGTTGCGACGACCGTAATGACGATTTCGTCTTGTAGCTCTGGACGAATTTGGGCACCGAAGATGATATTTGCGTCTGGAGAAACTGCTGCGGTGATTACTTCTGCAGCTTCTTGAATCTCGTTCATGGACATATCGTTGCCGCCAGCGACGCTGAAGAGAACACCTTTTGCGCCTTCAATTTTGACTTCGATGAGCGGTGATTCAATGGCTTGGTTTGCAGCGACCGTGGCACGGTTTTCACCTGATGCACGGCCAATGCCCATAAGCGCGGAACCAGCGTTTTTCATGATTGCTTTAACGTCAGCGAAGTCGAGGTTAATAAGGCTATGTTCTGTAATCAGTTCGGAAATACCTTGCACACCTTGGCGAAGAACATCATCAGCGATTTTGAAGGTTTCAAGAAGTGGAGTGCGAGGGTCAATAGTTTGAAGTAGACGGTCGTTTGGAATTGTAATAAGCGCATCGACGTTGCGAGCAAGGTTTGCGATAGCTTCTTCGGCATTTTTCTTACGAACTGCACCTTCGAAACTAAATGGTTTCGTTGCTACTCCTACGGTAAGGATGTCGCGAGCCCTTGCTTCTTCGGCCACGATTGGGCCTGCGCCTGAACCTGTGCCACCGCCGGCGCCCAGTGTAATAAAGGCCATGTCGGCACCATCAAGAGCTTTACCAATCAGTTCACGGCTTTCTTCGGCTGCCGCGCGCCCTTTCTCTGGGTCGCCGCCGGCTCCTAAGCCTCTTCCGATATGAACTTTCGTATCAGCATTAGAATGATGTAAATCTTGTGCATCGGTATTAATAGCGACGAGCTCAACACCGGATAGACCGACTTCTTTCATGCGGTCGATAGCGGAGCCACCTGCGCCACCCACGCCAATGACTTTGATGCTTGCTGTGCTTTCTACTTCGGATGGTTTAATTTCGGGCATATTCTTTCCTCGCTTACAATTCTTTGTTTATTCTAGCACAAGAATAGGGGGTTTTCAAGGGGAGTTAGAACCTTGGAGGAAGCTTCTTCTGATAAACTACTGTAGGTAGGCCAGTCACGCGAGAATTGTCGTACCCCCAAAGAATAATCGAAGGATTATAATTGACGACTTCTGCAGCTTCCTCGGTGGTATCCTCGGCTGGGTCCGCTCCGTAGGTGCGTCTCATCAATATCTTTCCGCCAACCATGGCGCCATTTACGGTGAGTTGTTCGGTACAGGTCGTGTTCGAGAGAGGAATATTATCGCCGTCTGAGGTTGTACAGGTGTTAATTGTGCCACCAGTATTCCCTTCGCCTTTTGCGACAAGAAGTGCGTCAATTCGAGTGACTGTATCTTCGATATTGATATCTTTACCAATGATTATGATTTGCGGAACATCTTCTGAGCTTGTCCGCTCTTCAGAAGAGTTTATTATGATGTCTCTGGTGATGTTTATTGTCTCGTCACTTATAATGATATGTGGGCCTGAGTCTATTTCGTTTGAAGGGATTGCGGACAGCGAATCTGCTGTTGGCGGAACGTATTCAAGAAGTTTAGCGATGAAATCTGAGCGGTTGTATACTGAGGCGTTTCCTAATGCGTCTTCTTTTGTTTCATCATAACACCGGTTATTTGAAATTGTGATTGGACTAAGGTCGCAGAGTGAGCTTGTTCCGAGCGCGCCACTGATAGTGTATGCACCGGAAGTAAGATTTTTGAGATTGCCGTTGGCGATGGCTACGAAATCTGCCCATGAGCCATAGAGTCTATTATCTGTTTTGATGCGGGAAGTTTTGATTCCGCCTGCGGAAAGAACAGAGCCACCCCAAACTTGGAAGCTTGGCTGTTTCGAGACGTTTCTACAGGAGGATGAGGATACATAGTAGCCTGAATTCGATGCAGATGTGTAGTTTCTAATCGCGATTGCAACGCAGAATTTATTGCCTACTGCAATCTTCGGAACGGTGATTGTGCCAGTAGAGTAAGAGAGCGAGTAATCAGTTTTATCGTAAACGTTTCTAAATGGTACGTTTGATGTTGGGTCTGGGTCTCCAGCGTGATTGCCTTGTTTTGGCTTGTCTGGATGGCCTGTATTCGAGATGGATTCTGGGTTCATAGTAGAAGCGATTTCGCAGGTGCCTGGTTTTGCTACTGAATTAAAGTATGCGCATGGATTACCCGTTATTTCTTCGCCAGTGACAGACGAGGCGTCTTCTCCGGTCGTGTCAGTATCTAGTATATAGGTAATTACATATACATATCGTTCATTTCCGGTATGGTCTGGGTCGGTTATGTATTCATGGAAAGTGTTTTCTTGTTCGACAGAAATGTTGTAATCCATGCGGAAGGTGTTTCCTTCGAATGCAATTGGGTCAGCTGGGGTTGATGGTTCTACGTTCGTTATTTCGTAATTGTATGGGCGAGTGATTGTATAGACAGTTGGGTCTACGGAATCTCGGGCAACAGGCGTTGTGGTTTGAGGCGTCAAATCAAGTTTTTCTGTGCGGTCGTAGAACTGTGTGCCGGATTTGCTGGACCAGGCGCCGGTATACACTTCTTGACGGTAGATGTTTTTATAACGGACACGCCATGCGGCTCGGGAATTATATGTGCTATGGCTTACATTTTTTGTTATACCTGCAGGAAGGACATATTCGTCACGAGATGATGCATTGAATGTCGTGAAGGTGCGTCCATCGGACGGAGTTGAGCTCCATGAGTCTCCATCATTCTTGTTTCTTGCATTTAGAGTGACTGGATAACCGTTAATTTGGAAGTCCGTTTGATAGAACGGATAGAGTAGTTTTGAGCTATCTCTAGTACCTGGAAGACGCTCATTGCCCCACATTCTTGCGGTTACATCATAAGCAGGGTCGTTATAAATCGACCTTTGATAGAATACGACTCCGGAGTCAGTTTCATCAAAGTTGTTTGCGCGGAATTCATTATTGTCATAGCGTCGTAACGAATGGTCAAAGAACATGGTTGATGTTAACTTGATTGTCTCATAATTGTTCCCGCTGAGGCGATTTGCTCCAGTAATCGTCATATTGCCAGTTTCGCCAGAAACATCGATATAATGGTTCTTATATCTAGTATCGACAATGTCGTTTTCCCAACGAGGGTTTTTGAGTGTGATACAGACTGGAGTAGTGTAATAGGTTGTATTGTAACTCCAGATGCGGTCAACGTAGCTATCGTAATTTGAGGCATTTGTGCTCGTCGCGTAACTGGTTGCGCTGTTATATTGGAGGCGGTGGCAGGTATAAATATATTTACCTTTGTTAGATGCATCCAATGTCCATCTTGGATTGGTGTGAAATGTGACTGTCTGGCCTGCTGAAAGATACGCTTCGCCTGACGTCGTTAGACTTGTGTCCGAATCTTCTGATGAACGATAAGTTATGTAGTAATCTGCGGTACAGCCTGCGTCAACACAATATTGGAGACGCCAGTTGACCTTTGCATTTTTGACGTAATAGGTGTCTGCCATATCTGAGCTTTTATCTTCGTCAGTACGGCTCAAAGTATGCGTGAAGGATGCTGTATAATTTGAGTCGGCTGGGTAATCGTCAACAAAGGTACCGTCTGAATCTGTTCCGGTTCCTGTAATGCGGCGCGTATTATCAATGGTTCCTTCGAGATTATTGTTTGTGCGATTGAGCTTTTCGTGTGGGTTAAGAACGCCAGTTGTCGAACCGGTGAAATGGGCGATATATTCTTGGTGGGAGTTCATAATTGAGTAACACTCACGAGTTTTTCCATTATAGACGCGTTTGTCGAGAGTATTATCGATATAAATAACTGGGGTGTCGTATGCAATGTAGAAACATTGATATACTACAGAATCGATAGGAACTATGATTTCTTTTGCGCTTGATGTAGTTGATTCTGTCTCGTTATAAGACAATGCTCTAGTTTCGCTTGTAGGGGTGGTTGGATAACCTGTATCGCTGTATGCGTAACGCGAAGAAACCGCCCACTTCGGAATGTTGTTTGTGCGCTTTATTGTGTATGTCGGCGTCAAATAGTAGCGACTACGCAAGCCGTCTCCGGTTTTGCGGTTCGAAATCGATTCGTGGTCACCGAGTTTTGCACCGTTTCTGACTGCGATGCTAGCCGAGAATGTTGCGTCCCATTTGTTTGGGTTATAAACTGAAACACATTTTTCAGCCTTACCTGTAAATTCACGCGTATCGAACGGAGAGGTGAGAATACTTCCGTCTATATAACCCACGCGTTGGTCGAATGCAAGGGCGAAGCACTTAGTCCTCGTCTGGCCATTCGGAACCGAAATACTAACCGTTTGAGGGATGGTTGTTTTTTCATTTGCGCTGAGGGCTGATGTGCTGTACTTGGCCGAGGTAGGGTAACTTACCGTACTGCCATGCGAAAAGTCGTAACGAGAGGCTGCAGTAGTAGGTACTGAGTTGTTATGGGTGATTTGGTGATAAGCCGTGAGCGTATATGAAGTGTCGTATCCATTGCCGCGGAATCCGGAGGATGCGCTGCCTGCAAGGTTTGAAGATCCAACATCTATGGACGCCGTGAACGTAGCTATCATTGGATTGTATAAATTCGCGCATCTATTGATTTTGTTTAATGATACTCTATCACCTAGTCGATTAGTGTTGGCGTAATAATCTACCGCACTCTCATAGGTCATATAGAAACAATAAGTGCCTTTCGTGCCAAGTTTTTGAGTGACGCTTCTTTCATTGTTGGCTGTTAATTCTTTCGTTTCGCCGTATTTAATATTATCAGTAAGGGTGCCTGCTGACTCGGGCTGGCTTGATGTACTAGTGGTGTATTTTGATGCGGCTAGGGTTGGAGTGTTATTGCTTCTTTTGATGGTATACTTCGTCTTTATGGTAAAGTCTTCGTTTATGCCGTTTCCTAACATGTTTACTTTATTAGTCGCTACTACGTGATTGTTGGTATTCCATGGAATTTCCACATAACCGTAGAATGATGCACGGGCTGGTTGATAGACAGTAAAGCAGGTCGGCGTGGTCTGCGCCCAGGCGGTATTTGTCTGCGTGGTGCCCTGAAGCGAAATAGCACTGACGTAATTTAGGCGTTGGCAGAGTGTTTGCGATGAGCCGTTGCTTGGAGTAATGCTTACGGTGTGGGTGTTCGTGACGGTCTTGTTGTTTGCGCTTGTTCCGAGGGTTGTTGAAGAAATGGTGGCGCAGTTACTCCATGGGCAATAGTCGTAACAGCCCCATGAACTGCCATTCCAAGTACAGTTTTGAGTTATGCCGTAAGCTGAAGGGTTAGAAATGTGGCTTTCAGTATCGGTACGAGTGAGTGATTTTGTTACGGTCACTTCATAAGGACCGCCGTTGTACGTTCCTAAATATGAAGTTCCGCCAAGTGAAGTTACGTTTGTCGGCGGGAGTGCATAGGTAAGCGAGCCGCTAAACGAGCCATAATAGGTTGGTTCTTCGCGGTAAACCGTGACACAAGCAGCAGTTGTATATGCGTAAGATAAGCTTTTTGAATAGCCTGCAAGACCAACCACTTTAGGGTAGCGAAGACGTGAACAGATTGTTTCTTCGGAATTAGACGCAATGGTTTTTGTTATTTTGTTTGAAGTATGGCTATTGCTGTCAGGAGTACATGTGCCGTTTTTGCTTTCTGCAATACATGTCAGAAGTTGTCCGCTAGTGATGCCATCATAAGACCACCCATCACTTCTGCTTGCACTGTGGCTAAAAGTGACACTGATTTTACCGTCAGCCGCAGTTACCTTATACTTATTTTTACTTGAATCCCATGCGATACCGGTGGAATCACTTTTCCAAGAGCTTGCGGAGATGTTTGACACTTTATAGATATAGATAATCATTGGGAAATCATGGCATGAACTTGAACAGCTTGATGCGTTTAGGCATGATTTGTAGGTAAATCTGTATTTCTGTAGCCCACCAACATTTGTCCATGAAATATTGCTAGGATTAATTGTGATTGTTCCGTATCCAGAGGCAGCGCTAAATACGCCTTTACTGCCCGACGTATAGCCTTCCATGTTACTAGACATTGTGATGCCCGATGCGTCCGTACAAACGTATGCATTGGCCGTATCAACATAAGTTTTGCTGGAGATTGTCGTTCGCTTGAGGGACATGCTGAATGGAGTTGGGCTGCTTTGCTCTGGAATGTAGAACGAATCAATAAAAATCATGCCGTATGTGCCGCTACTTCCAGTCGAGGTATCGCAACGCTCTTGGAAGGTTTCTTGGTTAACGCTTACTATGTTTGCGCCATGCACGTTTATTGCGCTATTCATACAGTCATTGGCGGTCCAAGCGGATGCGTTTTTTGCGAACACTTGGAGCGAGAGGAATAAGAATAGTCCAAGCGAGAAAAATACAAAAAAACCGCCTTTTCTGAGTGTATAAAAATGTATCTTTTGAACCTCCAAGTTCATATAAGACTATTATAGCAAAAGCGGAATAAAAATGAAGATTTATTTATAATAATTTTTGTTGATTTGCGAATTGTTGTTTGCGGTGCAAATGTCTAATTCGGGCTTTTCGTCAAAATTGACGGTAGGCACAAAGGGATAGGTTTTGATAAGTTCGGAGTCTTCTTCGGAATAGTATGAGCTTGCGGATGCAGTACGGGAGATAACAAGTCCAGTCAAGTGATAAGAGGCAAATCCTACAAGCATTCCCATCAGAAAAGTTCCGAATGCTTTAACGATTACCTCCGGTGTAATTTTTCTTCTCCTCATACTTATATAATATATGAAGAATTCTTAATAAACAAGGTCTAAACGTGCCTTTTTTTCTTGCGAGCGGTTTCGATAAGTCTCGTTAGTTGATATTTTGGTTTATTAATAACGTAGTCGTGTGCTGGGGTATATTTTAGTTCGGAACAACCGAATGAACGCTTGAATTCGCTAACTCCGTAAAAACGATGCGAAGTTTCATCTATGCCGACTATACCCCACAGGTTGTAGCGTTTAATTCCACGCTTCCTTGCTTCTTCCATTGCTTTCATGTGAAGCAGTGGTGCGGCAGAATATTTCGTGCCAAGTTCGCTTGAAACGCCATAGTGGTAGCTCGCTTCGTTGCCGTAAAAAATCATAAAATTCATTGCGAGTATTTCTTTATCTTTTCTTGCTACGTACATTAAAACTTCGTCATTTTTTGCGAATGTATCAAATTGCTTTGTTAGGAAGCTTCTCGTGAACGGAACATATCCTTGGCGTTTGGCGTGTTTTGTTTCTAGGTCGCAGAAATCCTTCATTATTTTCGAATCGTTCGTTATTTCGATTTTTATGTCGTTCTTCTCGGCTTTGCGAAGTTTGCGTCTAAAGCCCTGAGAGGCGTTCTTCAATATCTCCTCCTCCGATTGATTTAAGTCAAGAATCCCAGCATATTCGACGGAGAGATACATTGGGGCTTTTTTGAAACCGTTTTCTTTCATGAGCGTGAGGGATTTTTCAGACAGCTCAAGTTGTGGGCGAAGACGAACAAAGACGCATTTCAATCTTTTGCCTTCTGATTTAATATCTTCAAAAATCGCTTTTACAAGAGTTTTGTTTTTCCAGTCTAGAATTGGGCCGCCTGCAATCGCTAGATGACGTCCACGCTTTGCGGTTTCGACAACTCCCGCATATGCGCCGATAATTTTTCCTTCAGAATCTAGGGCAATACGGCGAGTGACTGGGTTGCCGCGTGAAGCGTGAAATTCATAGAAATCCCAGCTTTGAAGAAAGTTTGATTCGGGGTGAGATGTAATAAATTCATCCCATTTTTGTTTGTCTTCAGCTGTTTCGATAACTATTTTCATTATAGATTCCTCTTTTTCTTGCGTGCATTTTCTACAATTTCATCAAGTTTGTAGCGAAGCTTATTAATAACGATGTCGTGGGCCGGAATGAACTCGATTACTCTTCCACCAAAGCCCGTCTTAAAGGTGGTAACGCCCGAATAGCGGTGATGCTCGACATTAGGTGGTGCAATTCCCCACAGGTTGAATCGTTCGATACCTTCTTTTTTTAGGTCCTTTATAGCTCGCCAAAGCAAAGCATAGGCTCCTGGTAGCTTGCGGTTTAAATCCGTGGATGCAGCCTCAAAGTATTCTGCCTCGTTACCGTATATTAATATTAAGCCATATGCAACGGCTTCACCAGAATCTGTGGTGACTTTATATAGTTTTATATTATTTGGACTAAATGCGCTTCGTTCAGCGAGAAGCTCTTTTTTGCTTGGCGGAACGAAACCTTGACGTTTTGCTGTGGTAACTTGAACACTATGGAATTCATTGAACGAATCTTCGTTAGAGTCTTCGTCGACGACGAGACCTAGCTTCTCCGAGCGCCTGACTTCGTAACGGGTTTGTCTTCGCATATCCATTAAAAGGTCGTCTTCGCTTTTTGACAAATCTAAAATAACGGTATTTTGGGCATGAAGATGCATGGGTGCGAGGCGTAAATCAATGCCTTTTATAACCTTTATATTCTCAAGGCGCTTTTGATTCTCTGGCGTATTTTCAAGCTGAGGCCTGAAACGGACAAAAACACATTTTTCCTCATTTGCGACCTTAATAATTTCATCAAAAACTTCTTTTACGAGTTCTTTGTCGTCCCAATCGATTAGTGGTCCACCTGGGATTTCTAAGTAGCGGCCACGTTTTGCATCTTTAATAATGCCGAATACTAGTCCCTTTTCATGGAAAGTGCGGACAACCAACTTATGCCCGATTAGTCGATTTGCTTCAGCCCAAAGTGGGCTTTGAAGAAAGTTTGATTCAGGATAGGTTTCGAGAATTTTTTTCCAAGTATCTTCCATATTAGACCTTCATGAGCTGTTTTTTTATTATTTCTCTTGCTTCTTTTACTTCTTTTATTCTGCGTTTACTCTTATACCAGGTAGGGAGATTTACGACATGTTCGGAAAAGATTTTCGCATTAATGCATTTCGCTTCGGGAAAATGTGCTTTTTTATAGTATCTGGATGGAGCGACCGGAACCTCGTACCATAGCTCTTCGAGGTAATAGCCATGGGAATGGAGCTCGGACAAGCATTTTTTACGGTCATCGACTAAATAGTATTCACGAAGTGGTTTGTTCTTTAGGTTCTTAAGTTGTTTTAACGCGAGCCTTGATTGCCACCATGTTATGGTCGTATCTAATTGGAGCTTTGTGTCGGCAGAACGCTCAATCCAGCGTAGCTTTAGGAGCAGTCCAAGCCAGTACTTTTCTAAATGAAGATGGGACAAGCCTCTTGCTATAACGGCGAAAACTGGGTACCAACTTGCTCGCGGCACATCTCCATTCGGTTTTCTCCTAACGAGTTTAGTTTTGTCGAATGAACTCGGGAAGGTTATTTCCTTGTCGCGAAGTATAACGGCACCGCCAGTGATTGTATCAATTGCCTTCCCTTTACCGAACGACAAACACGTTGCTTCGCCAACTGTACCGATTTCTCGGCCATCTTGATATTTGCGACCGGCACAATGCGCCAAATCTTCAATTAATAGGAGGTTGTGCCCCTTTTTCACTTTTTCAAATTTGCTGATATCAACTGGTAGACCGAACGAGTTTTGAAGAATAAATACTTTGGCCTTTTTATCTTTTTCTAAGATAGTTTCAAGAGTTTCCGCCGAATAATCTGGGCGGATTATATTTGCTCCAAGTATGTCACCCTTTTTACCGTTTACGTCCAGCGGATTTTCAAGGTCGGCAAAGACCGGTTCGAGCCCAGCTTTCTTGACCGCTTCTACTACCGCATAGCAGGTAAAGCCATTTATGACGACGTGGTCGCCTTTTTTAATCTTGCCTGATTCAATAAACGATTTAAGCGCAAGACAAATAGCGGAGCGTCCGGAATAGATGAGCGATGTATGCTCGAGGTCTGAGCCATATCTTTCGGCGAGAGCGGATTCTAGTGCATTATAATCCTTTTTGCCGCCAAGAATAAAGGAGTGTCTCCAAATGTCTCTTGCTGAGTAGTTGCTTGCTAGTCCAAGAAAAATCATTTTTTGAGCTCCTTCATAATGGCTTTTGCAAGTCCGTCGGGGTCGGAAATATATGGCGCATGGTTCCAGTTTGGATATATAGATATAGTCGAATCGACAAGTTTCCTCTTCAAGATGTGCGCTTGGCGTGGAGGCGTGATGTTGTCTTCTTCTCCCCATATTATTGCAGTTGGAGTGGTAACTTTAGTTAGAACGAGTTTTTTATCGCTTTCGAGCATATTCGACAAAGTCTTCTTCATGTTCTCTGGAGCACGTTCATAGTCCATGCTACCCGTAAGTTTATGGAAAACTTTAGAGACGAGGGGGATTTTCTTAAGTGGTTTACCCAATTTTGAAACAGTTTTTAGAATGTCGCGTTTCTTGGATGGTTCGTAAACGCCGGCGGCGTCAAGGAGGATAAGCTTCGATAGTTTTTCTGGCTTTTCCGAGCATAGATTAAGTAAAATACGACCGCCGTTGCTGTGCCCGAGCGCGATGGCGCCGTTCGGAATGTTCTTGTCTGCCCATAATACATAATCATCAATAGTCCATACCTTTTTTGATGGAGAAGTAAGGCCTGGGACATTCAGCATGATAACCTTTATTCCGTTCCTTTCAAGGATTTCAATAGTTTTAGTCCAAGGCTCCACAGTATATGTCCAGCCATGGATAATATAGAGAGTTTCTTGGAACGGGGTGGATTTCGTACCTTCTATTCCGTTCCAGACGGTGGTAGGTTTTTCGGGTTTTTCTGACTCTATTCTTCTAACTTCATGAGACATCTGTTTCATTAAACCAGCCCTCGGTTCTTACGTCGTTTTATTGCTGACGGTTCACGGCGGCAGAGTTTAAGAGCGTCTTCTGGTTTTTCAAGAAGTTTTTCGATAATCCATTCTAGGTACTGAGACCCTTTGAAAATTAGAGTCTCGGTGCCATTAGTGTTCTTTTCTATGTAAGCAAGGGCTTTCTTTGGGTCGAGTGTAGTTTTCGGGCTAAATCCAAGTTCTTTAAGGCGAGGGGCGGTGTATTTTTTAGTTCTACGACCAATTAAAATAACTTCTTCGGGGTTCGCTTTCGCAATGAGGTCAGCTAGTTTTTTATGCTCTTCTTCCTCGATTGAGCCTTCATCAACAATGTCGCCGATGATTAGCCATTTGTGGCTGGCGCGAAGCGTACGAGTCATTTCTAGGATGCTTTGCATTGAGATGATATGTGCGTTATATGAGCTATCGATGATCTTCACACCATTTTTTCCGTAGAAGAATGAGCTACGTCCTGGCGGTAAAGGCATTTCTGAAAAATCTGTTTTTAGTGGAATCTTTAGATACTTCATCAAATCCTTCAGCATGAGGAGTTGAATAGAAAGGTCACGTGGTTGCGGGGAGTTAAAACGAAAGGTCGTTGAAGTGGTCCCGAACTCACTGCGAGTTGGATAGACGCTATATTTGACGATTTCTGATTTATAGAATTTGCTTACCCTAGCGGTGATATCTTTTGTTGCGCGGTTCATAAGTTCATTGTCGCCGTCGATGAACACGAGACATTTTGTGTTTTCGGGAATCTTGGCAAATTCATCCATAATAGCTATGTCGAGACTCTCGAATTTTCCTTCGCGAACCTCTTGCTCGAATTGAATTGCATGGGAGAGACCGAGAGAAATCCAGAGCGTAATTTCAGGTTTAAGCCATTCGGCTAGAAAACGCGCTTCGTGCGGGCGTTCGGCGTCGATTTCGACGACATAAAACGGCTCTTTGTGTTTATAATAGAGAGCACGAATTGGAGTGGCGATAAATAGCCAGAACCAGCGGAGCTTGGTCCCGCGGACGCCCTTAAGACCTAGAATATCAAAAGAAACACCAAAGGCGGAATTTGCATCATGGGAATAGTGGGCATCTTTGCCCAGTTCGAATTCAACCATGTGGAGCATGGTAGTTTTACCCGCAGAACCGGTGATAGATATAATTCGGGGATTCCAGCGTCTTAAGGCGAAATTAGCGAAGAAGCGGAAATATCCCGCTACCAGAAAATAAAAGCGCTTCTTGAGACGCATTACTTTTGTCATGAGACTATTATAAGAAAATAAGACCTATATTTCAAGGTCTTATTTTTTATGCTTATTTTTCTCTCTATCAGAAGTTACATCTTGATTTCAGCGTCAACACCAGCAGGGAGAGCAAGGTTCTGGAGGCTCTCAATGGTCTTTGGCGTGGCGTTGGAGATGTCGATAAGGCGTTTGTGCACTTTCATCTCAAAAGCTTCACCACCAGTCTTGTAGACGTGTGGGGATTTGACGACGGTGAACGTCGAACGTTTGGTTGGTAGGGGGACTGGGCCACTTACTGTAGCGCCAGTGCGAATAGCGGTATCAACGATTTGCTTTGCGCTTTGGTCAATAACGCGATGGTCATAAGCTTTGAGACGAATACGAATCTTTAGACCTTCGTCTTTTGTTGCTTTTTCAGCCATTTTTGCCTTTCTTTCTCCGTAACTTCGCAAGACATGAATTATCGGAGATTGATAATTAGTTAATAGTGGAATTATTATATATTATTTAATGTAGTTTGGCAAGCGGTTTTGCTATTTGTCCCAATCGAAGCCTTCGCCAAAATGCCCATAGCGAGCGGTTGGCTCATAGATAGGGCGGCGCAAGTCAAGATGTTTAATAATGCCAGCCGGTGTCAAATCGTACCCTTCAATCTCTTCAGGCTGTCCGTCGACAATAACGGTTTTCTCTAGTGGCTCAGTGAGACCGATAGCGTAGGCGAGACGAACGAACACTTCCTTCGCATTGCGTTTTTTCAAATAATCGACAGCGACGCGTCGTGCAATATAGGCGGCGGAGCGGTCAACTTTGGTCGCATCTTTTCCAGAGAAACAGCCACCTCCGATTGGAATACGAGGGCCATAGTTATCGACGATAAGTTTGCGACCGGTTAGACCAGTATCCGCTTCAAATCCGCCTTGATTCCAGTCGCCAGCAGGGTTCATATGAAGCTTTGCATTCTCATTTAAATTATTTGCTCTGATAAATTCGCGAACTAGGGATTCAAGTTCTTCTTTCTTAGCATTTTGGAAGGACGCAACGACTGAGTCAAGTTCACCGTTTGGATTGAGAGTCACTTGAGTTTTGCCGTCGTAAGGGAACTTCTCGTAAATGAACTGATTCAAGCGGCGCGCCAAAACAACTTCGAGTGGGAGCATCTCTGGAGTTTCGTTGCAGGCGTAGCCAATCATGATGCCTTGGTCGCCAGCTCCGCCAACGTCAACTCCTTGTGCGATTTCCGGAGATTGTTTCACGATTTTAGTGTGGACCTCGATTTTTGGGTCACCTGTAATGCGTTTTACGATGCCTTCGACATCAACAGTATCGGCAGTGGAGGTTATCTCGCCGGTGACAAAAACGACACCATGCCCGCCACAAGTCTCGGCGGCAACGCGTGCCATCGGGTCTTCTTTTAAGTAAGCGTCCAAAATCGCATCTGAAATTTGGTCGCAAAGTTTGTCTGGATGTTTTGGGGAAACGCTTTCTGCGGTTCTATAGAACATATCTTTCCTTTCTTGGCCGGATTTACCACCTTGACAATGTAGGTTGGTAGAGGGTCACAGGGCCGGTCCCTCGCCCCTTCTTGATATTAACTTTATTATTATACATCATGTTATAATAAAAAAATGAAAATTGCGATTTTTACTGACGTCTACACAAACGGCGTTGGTGGAATTCCCGTCTCGATTGCTACCGAAAAACATGGGCTAGAGAAGCAAGGCCACTTGGTCTATGTTTTTGTGCCTGCGCTTGATAGGTTCAATGAGAAGAACGTCTTTAGGGTCCCCTCCGTCAACACGTTCAAGGTGAACAATGTCCCTTTTCCTGCTCCTGCGGCCAAAATAATGGAATTTATCCTTGAAAATTATCCAGAGATTAAGGGTTTTGACATTATACATTCTCATTACGAAGCGGGTTGTTCGATTGCTGGGCTCAAACTTGGAAAAATGTTAGGCATTCCGACTGTTCAAACTATGCATGGGCGCGAAGATTCTGGGATAGAGGCTAATTTTCCTCCAGGTATTCGAGATTTTGTCGCTGAAGTCCTTAACGAGGCTCATAGAAGTTCGATTTCTCATGATATTAAAGTAAAAAAATTTGACGGAGAATATGCCGATACCAGACCTCGTGCGAAAATGTGGGAGCTAATGATTGCACAAGCGAATTTTGCAGATGCGGTTGTTTGTCCAAGCATGCATTTTATGAAAAAGCTCAAAGAATATGGGATGACTACCCCTGGTTTCGTGGTGCCGAATGGGATTGACGATGGCTTAATGAAGCGCGGAGCGAAATTGCGACAGTTCGACCCAAAAAATGAATGTTTAAAGATAATTTTCCCTTCACGAGTCGCTAAAGAAAAACGATTAATGGTGCTTCTTCGTGCGCTTAGGATGTTGTCGAAAAAAGATAAATACGAGCTTGATGTTTATGGCGATGGAAATGAAAGCTTAAAAGCTGAGTCGTATGTGTTTAAGTATGACTTGAACGTAAATTTTCACGGAAAAACACCTCGAGAAGATATCATAAAGGCCTTGGAAAAATCCCATATTTCCGCAACGGTTTCTTATGACTTTGATACGCAAGGCTACACTGTCCTTGAGGCTGTAGCAAGCGGAGCAGCAATCCTTCTTTCCGACCCCGACCTTAGGGAAAGTATTCCAAAGAATGGTTCGATTGTTGCGAGCGACCCAACAGCGAAAGCCTTAAAGAATGCACTTGAAAGGATTTTCAGAGAGCCGACACTTATAGAAGAAATGTCCAAAGCCAACATCGAGGGTCGCGACATGGTATCCGAGAAACACCAGGTAGAAACTTTGCTTAGCATTTACAAAAACCTTATTTAATGATATAGTATAAACGTCGGAATTTTCTCTTTTCTAGTATGGAGGGATACCATGAAAAAATACTTTATCGCCGACCTCTTGACGCTTTTTAGAGCAGTTCTAAGCGTAGCACTTTTCACTCTCTGTTTAGTAGTGAAAGAGCCTCTAGGGTGGTGGGCAGTCGCAATTTATGGAGTCGGCCTGATTACTGATGCAGCCGATGGCGAATTCGCGAGAAAGTATCGTTACCCAAACGACGATGTTTCCAAGCGGAAGTATTGGTGGAGAAAGTATCATGGGATGTACGACACTTTGGCTGACATCATGCTCTCTCTCGCCTGTCTCTATTATTATTCGACCTACGTGAATACTAGTACCGCATGTTTTATCTTAGGCTTTGGCCTTGGTGGAAGTTTGGCGGTGCAACTTGCTTATTATCTTTCGGGTTATGGTAACGATGAAACGCTCGCAAAGCAAGAGGCAATTAGGCTTCTCGTGCTAGCACGAAGATTTGCCTTTGTCGGAATTGAACTCGGTGGACTTTTTGCCTTAATCTATATCGCGCCTGGACCGGTTCTCTTAAAGATTGTTATCGTTATTAAAGCTATCTTGGGTGGACTCACTGTTTGGAAGATGAAACGTAAAACACGTGCTAATGAAATCACTACAGAACTATAAAAATTGCCGCCCTTAGGGGCGGTTTTACTTTTCTTGAATGCTAGCCAGCATAGCATCGAGCGGTTTCTTAGGATTGAACATAGCGAACGTCGCAATGCGCGCTGCGAGATTCCCGGACCATAAAGAAATAGGCGTAAGACTTGTCTTATCTATATCGACCGTTGTCACTTGGCCAGAGCTTGCTACGATGATTTTTTCTGCGTGGAAGGTAAGGATTGATACTGGGTAGGTGAGGGTGAATTTGTGAAGCGTTTCAACAATTGGAAGGATTGGCTGGCTCAACATGATTGGACGTGGATAATAAAGGGCTCTGAATAACTTCTGCAAGCTAGCCATAGATGCAACAATAAAGACATTTTCTCTGTCCATAAATGCGCTAGATTCTGGAGCAACCAAATCAAGGGCATCGCGAGTGATTAAAATTGGGATGTCTGGTGTAGTTTTAAGGATTTCTGATATGGCGACGCAGGTGACGGAATTCTTCGTTAAGTCTCCTAGAATTAGAGCGAAGTCTGAGCCGTCCAACGACCGGCAAAATTCCGGAGTTTTGTCGAATGAGCCCGATTCAGTGCTTTGGTAGAACTCTAAGTTTGGAAGAGTCGGAAATTTGGTTTTTAGACTATCTGGAAACAGGTTCTTCACTTCTTTAATAAAGGGGTAGGTTTTATTGATATATTCCGCAACTCTCACTTCGGTCGAAAAATTACTTGAGTTTCCACCGATTATTTTCATGATTCCCTGCTTTTGTTCAGGGAAGTTCCAGGACAAGTTCTCTTTTATCTCGGAGAGATTTGGGTTCTTCTTCCAGTACGGAGTTGGCTCTGGCATGTCAGTTTTCCTTTTTGGTGACACTAATTGTGATTGAGATTGGACAGTGGTCGGAGCCTGCTTGTGATTCGTAGATTTCCGCATCTAATAGGTTGTTTTTGAGTGAATTCGAGATGAAGAAATAGTCAATACGCCAACCGACGTTATTCTCTCTAGCGTGACCCCAATGTGACCACCAAGTGTATCGAACTGATTCTGGGTGGCTAAAACGAAATGTGTCGATAAAACCTGAATTACTTAGGTTTGTAACGCCTTCACGTTCCTCGTCGGTGAATCCAGCGCTGCGGTGGTTTGTTTTGGGACGCGCAATATCGATTTCTTCGTGTGCACAATTAAAGTCTCCGCATGTGATAACTGGTTTATCTTTTTCAAGATTTTTGAGCAAATCCTTAAACGCTGGGTCCCAAGAATCGTGACGCAGAGACAGGCGCGAAAGGTCAGGTTTGCTATTTGGAGTATAGACATTTACTAGATAAAAATCATCGCAATCTAGAACTAAGATTCGCCCTTCTTTTTTATCGAGGTCTAAGGATTCAGATATCGAAGCGTCTTTTATGGTGATTTTTTCGAGTTTTTTGGAAACAAGTGTAGCTGTTCCGGAATAGCCTGGTTTTTCGGCGGGGTTCCAGAAAACGTTATAACTGTTCAACGCGCCCATTTCAAGGAGGTCGAGTTGTTCTGGTTTGCACTTAATTTCTTGCAGACAAAGAATGTCCGGGTTTTGCTTTTCTAGAAAGTTTTGTATTTCTCCTTTCCTCAAGACGGCACGCAAGCCGTTAACATTCCATGAAAAGATGCGAAGATTAGTATTTGCCACGTTCGTAGTCCCTCTTTTTGATTGTTTCGCGTTTGTCGTATTTCTTCTTACCTTTCCCGAGAGCGATGACGAGTTTAATGTAGCGAGAACCGCCAAGAAGTTTCACGGGGACAATTGTAGAGCCGGCAACTTTTTCCCGTTCGAGAGAGGCTATTTGCTTCTTTGTGGCGAGCAAGCGGATGTTCCGTGCAGTATCGGCGCCTAGCGTGAGGTTATTCAGCCAAAGCTCACCATTACGAATCGTAACGAAAGAGCCCTTTAGTTGAACGTGATGGTCGCGAATCAATCTGACTTCTGGACCAGATAAAGACATGCCGACTGTCAATTCATCGCCAAGCGTGTAATCAAAATGAGCCCGTCGATTGACGGTCACGGAATCAGTTGTTTTTTTTGACTTCTTCGTCATAACGATATTATTATATATTATTTTCGAGGGAAACGCCAATGGCTGGCTCGTTCGGGCACTTCTTCAGAATGTTTAAAATAGCTGTTTTTTCTGCCTCTGTCACCCAGAGGTTATATTTATACTTCACTGAAACCTGCCTGGCGACGTATGTACATCTGAAAGGCTTGTTTGGCGGGAGCCATGTTGCCGCATCGCCATCGGATTTGTTTTGATTAGCTGTTGCATTAACAGCCAAAAGATTCAGAGGGTCCGTAGCGAGTTTGTATCTTTCACTTGAACTGAGATTTTGCGCCCCTTTTTGCCAGGCATCAGAAAGTGCGACAACGTGGTCAATCTGGATTCCGGAAGAAATTTCTGATTTTTCATAGAAAACCAGGTGGGAACCGGTATATGGCTCATCATATTCACCAGAAACGACGCTACAATTATCTTTCTCTGAGACTGTGGCCGTATCGCCAAACTCTCGTTTGATAATTCTTTGTCTTAAACTACACCCGTCTATGTTCGGCCATGTCTCATAGAATTGCTCTCTAGAGTAATTAGTTTTCGGTGCTCGCCCTTTCACTTTTAACCGTTCGAGGACTTCTATCGCAAGAGGTGCGTCGCTAGGTGTTGATGATTGTTCGATTACTTCTGATTCATTGTCGGCAAGTGTGTAGATTTTCTCATAAGACGAGGGATTCAAGAGAATGATTCCTACAACCGCAAGAGCGCTTATTATTGTTCCGATTGTGCGTCTGGTTCTATAGGAAATCCTTGATGACATATTTATATTATATAAAAAATCCTCCGTATTTCAGGAGGATTTCTTAATCTTTTAGGGATTAACCGTAGATATTTTCGGCTGCGATGGATGGACCCATAGTGGTCGTAATATAAACAGATTTGACATAATTGCCCTTGAGGGAAGCTGGCTTTTGAGCTTTCAAAGAGTCAAAGAAAACTTTTGCGTTCTCAAGAAGCTTGTCGGCACCAAAGGACACTTTGCCAAGTCCGATGTGGATAATGGATTGTTTGTCGACACGGTATTCAACTTTACCAGCTTTGGCTTCTTTAACAGCCTTTTCTATATCGGTAGTAACGGTACCTGCTTTTGGGTTTGGCATGAGACCTTTAGGGCCAAGCATGCGAGCGTATTTACCGAGTTTTGGCATATAGGCCGGAGTCGAGATTAGAACGTCAAAATCAATTGTGCCTTTGTCGAGACGCTTCAAGAATTCTTCATCTTCGGCGATATCAGCACCAGCTGCTGCGGCTTTCTTGGCTTCGTCGAGTGGAGCAAAGACCGCAACACGAACGGTTTTACCGTTGCCGTTTGGAAGAACAACAGTAGTGCGGATGTTTTGGTCAGCTTGGCGAGGGTCTACTCCTAGACGGACGTGAGCTTCAACGGTTGCATCGAATTTAACTGGGTTGGTTTCAACGGCTAGTTTAATAGCGTCTTCGAGACTGTAGATTTTACCCTTCTCGACTTTTTCGGCAACTTTGCGATAGTTTTTACCGCGGCGTTCGATTAGTGGGCGAGTGACTGGCTTTGCGCCTTTTGGTTTTGCTTCGGCTTCAGCTTCTTCTTTTTTGCGCTCTTCTTTTCTTGCTTGGCGCTCTTCTTCAGCTTTTACCTCTTCGATATGTTTTTTGGACTTTTTGCCAGATTTGGCAAATTTCTCGTCTGTCTTCGGAGCTTCCTCAACGGTAGCTTCGACGATTTTTTCGTCTTTAAGTTCGGCATCTTCTGCCATTTTGAATCCTTTCTGTGGTATTAGCGAGGACTTTCCTCTCCCATCATGAATTAATGATTTTGTTATTATATCAAAAAGCTTGATTGTTTGCAAGAAAAACCCCGCCATGAGAGCGGGGCGAGAGAGGTGAGTTAGATAGTGATTCCTAAAACAATGTCGAGCAGATAGTATAGGCCCATGACAAAGGACAAAGCGTCCAAACGGTCTAGATATCCGCCATGCCCGCCTGAACCGCCTAAGAGTTCTTCGATTTGCCTGAGTACTGGTACTTCGGTTACAAATTCATTTGAGTCTTTGACGCCAGCGCGTCGCTTATAGAAGCTCTCCAGGACATCTCCTGCAATAGCAAACGGCGGGATACATATAAGCATCCATACGGTCGTGGAAGATGGGTTCGCCAGAACGAGTTGCGTCCACAGCAATGCAGATAACAGCCCAAACAGCAATCCGGCAACACATCCTTCCCAGGTTTTCTTTGGTGAAATCTTTGGAAACGGGCGCGTACCTTTATAGATTTTTCCACCGAGGAGATTCCCGCCAAAGTAGGCGAAGGCATCCGTCGCTACAACAATAACTACTATTCCTCCGGTGATATGAATCGAATACGACCAGATTGCCATGATTGATAGAATCAGCCCAAAGAAGATAGTCGCTACGGCATATACATCTTTCATGGCTGGAAAGAATCGTGATTCAAACGAGATACTGTATAGTTCAATTAATCCCAATACCAAACCAATAGTCATAAAGATACGGTACGGTAATCCTTCGAGCAGAAAATACGATGGAACAATCAAGATGAATAAGAACACTCCACCTTTCAACCGTGCCAAGAAGTTCTTGGAATGCAGAAAGTTAGACATTTCTTTCCCCTCCTCTCTAAATGTGCGTAACCGAAGTTATCGGCGTATATTATAACAGAAAAAGCCATTTTATTCAATCCGTTTATTTTATTTTTCTGTATTTTATGTTATAATATTTACAACTTCTACTGGCATGGTGGGTGTTTTTCTTTATGTCGGCAAGTGTACTTTAATTTTTTTCGGAAAGGAAGTGTTTTATTTGGATGGTTTTAACTATTTTCCTAGATTAAACATTAATAAGCGTCTGCTAGCGAGGGCTGAAGCAATGTTCAATGAACGTTCGCTTAGTGCAAATCTCTTCTTCGATGAAGGTAGCCAAAAAGCTCATCTTCTTCCACGCTACTATAGTTCGAAACGGCCGGTAATCTTTATCGCTCCTAGCGAGTATATCGCTTACGAAAAGGGGCATCCGTTTTGCCCGTTCGGGGATAACCTGATAAACAAATGTTTTGATGCTGAGAATTCTGCATGGAAGAAATTGGTATTTCTTATCGAAGATAGAATGAGTTTGCCAGCGGACCAAAACTTGAGAAATGTGTATTTCGGAAAAGCAGAGCTACATTCAGACCTTCGTTCAGGAAGTTTCTGGACTTTCGAGTATGCGGAACCTCGGGATGCAACACATGTTCTCTTCGAGACGTATCATTCAGCGCATCCGGTATCTATTCCGTTCAAAAAGAGCGAGAATCTCTTGGATTTCGGAGATTTCTACGAGGTCGGTGGCGCTCGGATAGGTTGTTACATTCTTACAAGCATAGTTGTAACTCCTCGAGCTACTCGGGACGAGCATAGACTTATCAAGTCAATCACTGAAGGGCCGGCCATGGATTATGCTGAAATGTTTAAAGAGGTTTTGGTACTTTCCTACTATCTTAATCTTGCCCACGAGGCGCAAACGAAGAGAATACTCAGTATTACTCCAGAATTCAAAGAAGAGCAGCAAAAGCTTATCGAAGCGCGCTATTCTGAGGAAGTTCTTGAACATATTTGTTTCGGGAAGCATTCTGTCACGTTGACTTTTGGCGGATGTCGAGAAGTTCTATATAATGACAAAAACCTCTTTGAAATCATTGATTCCTTCAGAGGAGAAATCGATGACTATAATCGCAGAGAAAAAACTTGCTGCGAACGAGAGGTCGAGCTCTATGCGAACATGCAAAAATGGTTCGAGAGAAATAAATCCATATTGAATCTTTTGAAGAGACATGGTCTCGACGGATATAGTGCAAATGTCGACAGGACGGATATGACAAAAGCAACGGTTGTGCTTGAAGGACTTGCTCCTATGGGTCCTAGAAAAAAATGGGTTGAAACTTTTTATTATATTCATTTTATCGATTCATTCGGAACCTGGATTAGGGGCGAAGTAGCGCTACGCTATCGAAATCTTGAAGCTGTAGAAAAATTTATAAAGGCAAGCAACCAGGAATCGAAACCTAAAAAGAAAACAGAAGAAAAACCCAAGGAATAAAAACACTACCATCCAAAAATCCCCCGTAGACTGGGGGATTTTTTATTCGGCTTTGATTAGTCAACGACTTCGACGCCCATAGAGCGAGCAGTGCCAGCAACGACTTTCACGGCGCCATCTAGGTCGATTGCATTCATTTGTTTCATTTTCTTGTTTGCAATCTCTTCGAGTTGAGCGCGGGTGATTTTTCCGACTTTTTCGGTGTTTGGGCGGCCAGAACCTTTTTCGAGTTTGATGGTTTCACGAATGAGATCATCAACTGGTTGACCAAGGCAGACCCAATCGAAAGTGCGGTCTTCATATACTTTGATATGAACGATAACGTTCTTACCCATGTATTCTTTAGTCGCTTCGTTGAATGGGTTGATGAAGTCCATCATGTTCAGGCCCCATTGACCGAGAGTGGAACCAACTGGAGGTCCGGCAGTAGCCTTACCACCAGGGATGCGAAGTTTCAAATTTCCAATGACTTGTTTTTGTGCCATGAAATATATTTCCTAGTTTAAGTTTATTCTATAGAATGCGTAACGTGCGTAATTATACCAAATATATTAGATTTTGGCAACTTGGAGAGCATCAAGCTCGACAGGTGTTTCACGGCCGAACATGGAGACCATGACTTTAAGTTTGCCTTTGTCGGCATCAATTTCGGAAATAGCACCTTCGAAGCCCTTGAACGGACCGTCGGTGACGGATACGACTTCGCCGATTTCGTAGTTGACGGAATATTTCGGGTCTTCAACGCCCATGCGTTTCTTGATTTTAGCGATTTCTTTCTCAGAAACTGGGGTTGGTTGAGTGCCGTTGCCGATAAAACCAGTAACGCCTGGAGTATTGCGGATGATATACCAAGTTTCATCGGAGAGTTTCATCTCAACGAGAACGTAACCTTGGAAAATCTTACGGTCAACAACTTTGCGCTTGCCGTTTTTAATCTCGATTTGTTTTTCTTTCGGGACAATTGCGTCAAAAATCTTATCGGCAAAATCAACTGAATTTGCGCGTTGTCTAATAGAATCGGCGACTTTGTCTTCGTATCCGCCGTAGGTACTAATTGCATACCAAGCGCGGGTGTCGTCATAGCGGTTTACTGCCATATTTTATTTCTCTCCTTTATTATTTAAGAATTAAGCTGAAAATCCAATCGAAAAGGATATCGAGCGCAACTAGGAAGGTGATAAAGATTGCGGTATAAACGAATACTGCGAGCACCATTTTCCAAGTGGCTTTGCGGTTCGGCCAGCGAACTTGACGTAACTCGCGCCATGAATCGCGTAGGTAATGTCCAAAAGTGACAAATGGACGGATTAGAATGAACGGTTTTTTGCCAGTTTCTTTCTTTTCCTTTACCTTTTTGTCGGCCTTTTTTGCTTCTTTTTTCGGCTTAGAATCTTTTGGCTTCTTTGGGGCTTCAAGAATCTCTTCCGGTTTTGGAGTATCATTGGCTTTTATGCGAGTGACGTGCGCCATATATTCCTTTCTTTCCTATAAAAAATAACTCTAATGAGTCTGTCAATAATATAACAAACTTCTCGTAAAATGTAAAGGATTCTTGCTTTCACGAAACGTTCTCTGGTGTCTCGGACATATCTTGTGTCGTCTTGGAATTCATCTTTTTTGCGCGCTCCGCAACTATCTCGGGCGCAAGTCGATGTGCAATTTCGTTGAAGCGGGCATGTTCTCGACACATAAGCTCATCTTTTTCCGCATCTCTGACCAAGTTTTTTTCAAAGCCAAGCCATTGACCGTCTTTTTCATGAGTGTCGCCAGGACCTTCTGCGTTTGGACTTATATCGGAGCGGCTTTTGCCACTTCGGACACGTGTAGCTATGTGGTGGTCGAGCATGAGCTTGTCGACTGCATCAGATGGGTCACCATCGTAAAAGACGAGATGCTTCGGTCTTTGTTCTGGATGTTGCTCAAAATACTGTTGCCAGTATGCTTCTGAGCTGATTGGGTTTTCGGCTTTTTTGAATCCGAAGCAACGTGATTCGAGAGAATATCGTAAGAGAATGCGGAAGCTCTCCTCCTCGTCCATGTCATCGATAATAAAGCCGTCGCTTTCGGCGCGTTGTTTCAGAAGACTATCATCAGCGAGACGGGTTCGGTTGACTAATAAATCATCTTTTTTATCAAAAAGTTTTTGGGCTAATTCTTCTTCGAGGCCGAATTCGTCCTTGAGGCGAGCGAGTAAGGCCTCACATTTATCTCGGCTATCAATCAAATCGTAGGAAATGGTTCCGTATTCACTAAAACACCCATCTTTTTCTAAAGTCTCAATTGCACGAGTAACGGATTGAACGACTGCTTCGTCTAAGAATGGTTCGCGGATTTTATCGCCATTTGGACCGATACTCTCAACGGTTTCATAAACGGACCCAGTTTCCGGAGAAACTTCGGCAGATTTTGGGAGGAACACAATTCCCGAGTCAAGCGAGATGCGGCCGTTTTCGCTCCAAACAAAAGTATCGTTCCATTTGCGTTCTGAGTTAACTTGAGCCGTATCGAAACCGCCACCAACGTGACCGCCGAAGCGATGCTGAGAAGCGATTACGTCGATTGGGAAGACATAAAATGTCTCATTGCCTTTCTCGGCGCCGTAGGTTTCATTCAGAACGGTGTTTCGGCCGACATGGATAGCAGTGACATCACTCCAAGGTTCGGCGGAAGCCCAAGTGCTATTCATCGGCAAAACCCTCACGCAATGGTCGGCGACTTCTTCGATAGATTTGCCTTTAGCTAGCTCTTCATCGATACTCTTTCCTCTCTCCTCTACGCTAATCTCAAGTGTACGTCGGACGTCATCTTCTGTAAAACCGACGGGTGGAAGGCCGTAGTATACCTCGCTGGCAGCATGAAGACATTTACCAGTTTCCAGCATTTCTGTAAAACCGTGGCTAAATTTGCCCATGCCAGCAGAGTGATAGAACATGGAATTGTGGTCACGGACACCTTGGCGCGTAACATGCGATGCATAAAATGGGTTTAAACGACGCCAAAGAGCTAGGTATTCCTCGAGGCTTAGTTCGGAAAGAGCCTCAGGGGTGAGGAGTTTTTCTTTTTGTTCGACCGTAAGTGGTTCGGGATTGACTTCGTATTCCGGCTCCCTTGCGATTTCATCGAACTGCATTTTTGCTTCTCGGTCTTTTTCGTCAATCTCTCCTTCTCGGGCATCAAGTTCATATATCTGGCTTTGGATAACCGCACGGGCTTTTGCGAGCTCTAGAGTTTTCTTAGTACGAATACCGATTTTCCCGAGGATACGAGTAGATACTTTGCCCATGTGAGCGTTCACCGAAGCGGTCGCGTCGACTTGTTTCTTCATGAGTTCTTCACGAGTTGCCTGAATCTGCTCGAGTTCTTCTTTGCGCGCATCGACTCCAATTTGTATCTCGCCTACTTTGTCCACATGGGCAACACGAAGCGCTTCGTCAGCCTCAAATGGCGCACGGAGTGCCGCGACTTTTTCCTCTAGCGTAAGTTCGTCTGTTTTTTCTTTATCTTCTTCTTGCTCACTTGGTTCAGTTTCGGTAGTTCTCCCTGCAAATTCAACTTTTTCTAGTGATTGAAAATCGGGCGTTTGATATTCCCCGTTATTTTCTAGTGATTCTTCTGTGGGGCGATACGCTTCTTCCATAAGGAAAGTATATCACGCTATAGCTATTTTCTGCTAGTGCTAATCAATCTCGCATGAACTACTAGCTTTTCGACATCGTTATAGCAAGTCGAGAGAGTCAAAATCGTGTCGTCTGGGGATAGACTCGAGTCAATTTCATATCGGCTACGGCTCTTTAACATCTTGAAGAAATTGTAGGCTTCGGTGTCGGACGAAAACTTTGTTTTTAGATAATCAGAAGTAGTTGGAATTGTATAGATAGAGAAAATTTGCCACTTTTTAGAGTTATTTTCGGTTGCTGTGCGAACGATAAGGTTATCGTCGTTCTTAATCCAATCCTCGTTTAGCATATTTTTAATCGTGCCAAACATTGTGAGGTCGAAACGACCATGAGCATAGATTATATTATTACGGTCTTCAAGGTCTTTGGGATTACGATAGTCGAGGAATGCCCAACCGGCAGAATTATAAGCTTTATCAAAAGAATGCTCGAGATAATATGAATTGTCGGAAGCCTGGACGAATGGAAAATTAATATTTGTATTTAGAACCTGAATCCAACCGATTGTGTCGGGATTTTGTTGCTTTAGACTCTCAAGATTAACCGATAAAAATGGGGTGGAGAGGAACTTCCAGTAGAGAGACGGTAAGTTTTCTTCTTCCTCGGAAAGGCATTTTTTGTCGCGATTTCCGGTCAATTTTTCGCAATATTCCTCCGCGCTTCGTTCGTCGTTCGTTGAGCCGTTTTCTGATAGCTCTGCAAGTGATTCTAGTTCTGTTATTTTGGCTCTGGTGCGGTTTGAGTCGATAATATAAGAAGCAATTTTGTAACCAGAAAAAATCAGACCGCCAAAGGCCAAAAGAATAATCCCAAATTTGAAGTTTTTTCTTTTTTCTGAAGTCATTTTGATATTATAACATGTTTTTCTGTTTTCGCTAGATAGTCTTGAATTTTGATGAGTGTTTTGATAGAATAGGGGGACCAGGTACTGGGGATTCGCCAAGTGGTAAGGCAGTGGGTTCTGGTCCCACCATTCGGGGGTTCGAATCCCTCATCCCCAGCCAGTAAAAGTCCCTCTGTTCCAGGAGGCTCTTTTTGGTTGGAGATTCGGACCTACGGTGCGAATCCTGCCGGTCCAGCCAGTTTGAATTAAATCACCTGTTCTGGCGATTTTTTTGTTTCGGATTATTTTTTGCGGAGTAGTTTGATTTGCTGTTTGGCTTCAGAAGAAACACGATAAGAATCACAAATTTTGGACAAGGCTTTGTTGAACGTCCATTTTTCAAGATTAGACTGTTTCAGATAACCAAAAGTTTCATCGGGATACTTGATGAAACATTCGGCAAGGAGCCAGGCAATGGCCATTTTGATATAGTATTCGTTGCGGTTTTTTAAGGACTCGATGCGATCAAAAATCAGGAAGAGATAATCAAAGTCAACATAAAAGTCAAGTAGGCAAACAAGGCCGGCACGAACAGCAAATTCGTCCTGGCTTTGTAGGAGCGATTCAACTTTAGTGTTTAGAAATTCGGATTTGTGTTTTTTGATGGTTTTGCGAAGTGAAGCACAGAAAGTATCTACAACACACCAGTTGTCGAGGTAACTAATTTGAGAATCGAAGTACTTAAGCATCTCTATGTATGGTAGACGTGCGATCAGAAAACCGCGGGCGATGACTTCTTCGATAGCGATAGGTGTGGTCTCTAGAAGCTCCGTAAAGTCTGTTGATAGAACTTCACTGACGAGTTTTCTGATTTCTGGGATACGTACTCCAAGAAAAGGGCGGTCACAAGGAATGCCACTCATAGAGAATACACGATACTCATCGTCAGCAAGTGAAGCAAGTCGATTGCGAAAATTTAGGCTCTTTTCCATCGTTTTAAAGTTGGGAAAATTTTCGTGCAATATTCTTTCATTTGCTCATTTGTCATGCCGGCCTGCTCGCCAAATTGGGAACATTTCTCTATATATTCTTCCATTGAACATTTATCAAGAAACTCCCCATCTTTATAACACCATTTGCAATAATCTTTGTTGATACTTCCGTCTTTTTCGGTAGCATACATATCTTCCGAAGTTAATGGCATTGCGCAGCTTTGACAGATTTTTTGTTCCATAATACAAATCCTTGTTTACTAATTCAATTATATCATTTTGAGTCAACTACCTCTCGTAATTGAATCTGCTTAGACTCTGCCGTATATCTTCCTGATAGATTGTTAATGCTTGGTTAATTTTGCCCAGCCATATTGAGTCACGTGTCGTACGTGATTATTTTTTATGCAAGAAAAAGGGCGCCGTGGCGCCCAATGGGTTACTGGTATCGATTAATTGCCGTAGAACATGTACGCGCGACCGTCTTTGTCCGAATGGACGTTCCTGATGGTGCCGTCGGGATATTCGTCCCAGGAGAGATGCCAGTTCATGGACTTGGAGTATGCGGAATGGTGAGTGTGGTCACCCTGCCACTTGGAGGTGACTCCTCCGCCGCTATTGACGATAGTTTCGGCTGCCCGTTCCACATCGACTTTTCCAGGATTACTGTAACTCATAGTATTACCCCCTTTATAAAAATACGTTGCGATACCAGCAACAGTATTATTATACACTGTTCTCCATATTTGTCAATTATGGCAATTCTATGATTCGGTATCCTGAAACATATTGAATTTTTGTAGGGCCGTGCTGGGTTATGAGCTTGGAATCCTCTGGGTAAGTATGACCATGAAGAAGCGTTTTCGGAGGTTTTCTGTCGATATAATCGAGTAGAGCGTCAAAACCTTGATGTGCGTTTTCTTCTTCGTCATTAATACCGCGAGGCGGGCAATGTGTGATAAAGATATCTACTTGTGGGTAGTTTTTTAGAATCTCCCAAACTTCTTCTTGTGTATACATAATAGCTTGCGGGTTAGACTTGTAGCGGACGCAGCCCTGAAGTCCTGCAAAAGTTAGTCCATGATACTCCCATGTTGCTTGATGGAGGTTCTTGATTCCAAGTTCCGGCATATATGTACCGCTGTCATGATTGCCATAAATGCCGATTTTTGGGATGTCGGTTATCTTTTCTAATCCAAGAAGCTGTTCCCTCATGAAGTCGCCAAGGGTGACGATTATTTCTATATGCTCTTTTCTGACAGTTTCTACGTAATCTATGCCTGGTGTCTTATCTGCTAAAACTAATGCTTTCATGACTCTAGTATAACATTTTAAGATAAGCGGGTTCAGTCTAGCATTTTTTGAGTTTTGTGCTATAATATAAGAACAGGCTCATTTGAGCCGAGTTAGCCTTTTGCGTATGCGAAGGTGCACATTAAGAGAGGAGGTATTCGTATGAATACCAAGATGGAACTCATTAACCGCATGTTCGACATCGTTTCCGGACCGAACAAAGATGCTCTGTTTGACTCTTGCAAGTATTTCTGCAACAGGAATGCGGCGATTCCCATCGAATTCGGCGTCGCAATCGGATACACGATGCCGAAAGGTCACCCCGGCTGTGCGTACATCCCTATGCATATCAAAGAAATTCAGATATGTGGGATTACTCATGAAAACGGTTCCGGAGAAAGCTTTAATTTGCAGGGTTACTGCCTGGCGGACCTCGGGTCCATTGGTGACAAGGTAAACTACACATCCTACGAATTCAAAGCCTACTACAATTCCAAGACACGCAAAGGAACGATTTCTTTCATCTAATATCCTCTCGAACGACCGCCACCCAGAGAACTGGGTGGCTTTTCTTTGGTTGTGCTTTTTTCTAAAAATGTGTTATAATACTGCGAGCACCTTAAAAGAATGGGTTGAGAGGAGATGATTATGATGAATGAACTTCAGAATAATTCCTATCTTGATTGTATTCCGTTAGAACTTCGTCTTTCACTAAGCGAACATTACGACCACGAAATCGGAGAACATGATTTATTGTATTTAGGCAAACAGAATCTGGATTATCTGGTAAATTGGTGGGGTGATTTCACAGAAAAATGTGTTGCATACTCACACCAGTTGACCGAAATCTGTAATGCGCTCGAGGAAGCAAAGAGAAGAATTGATGCGGTTGGGTCGTTTAAGTCTGGAGAAGATATCCAAGCTTTCGATAAACTGCTCACTCGTTCCGAAAGAGCAAAAGATTCACTTTGCGCGCAAACCACTCACGCAGAAGAGCGGCACGAATTATTATCGCAACTGGCGAGTCGTGCGGAGAGGAAACCTTTGATTTTCGACAGAGTTTCGTATTGCCCTGGAGAATCGGTTATGCTCTTTATCGCGGACAACACTTTCAACTTCGGTACTGAACCTCAGTTTATCTGTGGGACTATGGACCAAATGTCGAATCTGTATGTGCGCGGGACTGTTGAGACGGTAGACGATGGATTCGTGACTGTAAAAACGGAACAAAATCTCTTCGTTCAAGGTCTTTTTTCTAATAAAATTCGGATATCAGCAGAATCATTAAGCATGATGAAAACTGAAGATTTCGATTATTTCAAGGAAGACTTGCGTTATTTTGAAATGTATTTGAATGCATGGGCTATTACGGCAACGCCAGATGTGAAAGAAGCGATTTTGACCATGATGTGTGCGATTAAGTCGAGAAAATGAACCCATTCTTATAGTTCCTGCCTTTTCGGTGGGGACTTTTTATTCTAGCTATGAGTATTGACTTTTCTTTATGCTAGTGGTATAATAATAGTTCTAGTCTAGAAATAGGAGGGGATTCCATGACTCGTACTTCTGCGCTTGCTTCAATCTGTATGCTTTCAAAGTCCGACTATCGTTCGCTCAGAAAAGACCTGGTCTCCATGAAGGAAACCGAAGATGTGCTCTATCATTTTGATTCAATCACGCCAACAAAAGTTGCCCGGCTGAGGAGACATTTCAAAAAACACCATATTGAAATCACGAAAAAAGAGCTCCCTGAAGTTACCTACGAAATCCTGAGTTGCGCTATTGGTTGAAGTCTATTTTACCCGCCCGCGTGGCGGGTTTTTCTTGTCGCGTAAAAATTCTTATGTTAAAATGGTTATATGATTTTGAAGTCGAGACATAGGCTTGACGATATTGAGGATGTCGAAGAATTTTATTCGGCAATTAATCGTGATAATTTGACGAAATCTCTCTCTGAAGACAGGCCTTATACTTATTGGACAATTGAGCTTTATGACCAAGTAAACGGAATCCGCGGGGGTGGAGGGCTTGGTATTTTGGCGGCCGATACAAGGCGTGTTGCTGAACAGATGAACGTACCGATGGCGCTGATTACTCCGTTTTATCCACACGAATCGCATCAGAGACTTGGAGAAGACGGAAGAGTTATAAATGATTCGATACCTGTAAATTATAAAGATTTTGGGTTCGAATTAATCGACACCGTAAACATTAAGTGCAACAAAGATATCGTAGAGCTTTCTGTCGTCGAGAAACAGTTCAATTCCACTCGTATTCTTGCTATAACTGAGCCTAATTTTGGCGAACTTTACTCTGGAGATTCTTGCGGTGACCACCGTTTATACCAAGAAGTTGCGCTTGGCTTTGGCGGTTATCAGGCTCTGAAACTTGTTGGCCTCAAACCGGCAATCATGCAACTTAACGAGGTCGCAACGTTCTTCGCTGCGCTTGCAAGGCTTGATGAGCTAGTTTCAAACGGTATGGATTTTTATGAGGCGGTAGTTTATACACGAAAACATACTCTTTACACGAATCATACACTAGTTCAGGCCGCAGAAGCCTCGTTTAGTTTCGACCAATTCGAGCGTTATGTCTTCCCTAATTTGAAGAGTAAGGCAGTTCGAAAATGGATTTGCGACAAGTTTGAAGATGGCCGCATTCGCTTATCGAGCGTCACCATTGAAATCGCAGAACTAAGGAGTGGGGTTTCGAAACTTCATGCTAGAGTCGCAAATTATCGCGATTTGTCTGGAAATAAGGTGCGCTTTAAAGCCGTTACGAACGGTATCGATATGCCATATTGGATTATGCCAGAGACGATTCAATATTACAAAGAAATTGGTGCGCTTGATAAGTTTTGTCTTCCGACGAGCAATTATGCTGATAATGTCAAAACCATTGATGCGGCACAGATTCGCGAACTGAAGTGGATTGGACGTGAATTTTTGAACAAAGTTCTTGAAGAACGGCCAGACCAAAATGGAAAGATTCTTCACTTTGGAGAAGATGAATTAGTTTATGATTTTAAGAGAAGATTTGTTGACTATAAACGACCTTGGCTTCCATTTACCGACACGGAAAGATTAAAAAGAATTCTCCAGAATCATAATGCGCACTATATCTTATCGGGTCGTGTGCATGCCGGCGATGAAAGAATGGTCAACAAACTCCGTGAAGTTCTCGAAAAAGTTCAGAGCGACGAATATCTATCAACACACGTTCATTACATTGCAGATTATGACGAAAAGTTGGCACGTGCGCTTTCGGTCGGTTCAAATGTTTCGATTAACATTCCAATCGTCGGGCTTGAGGCTTGCGGCACGAGCTGGGAGAAGGATGTTGGAAATATGTGTCTTCTGGTCTCCACTCATGATGGTGGTGTGGCTGACGAATCAAATGATTCTTATCTGTGTGTGTCGGGAGCGAATGAGGAAGAAGAGATTGAAAGCATGTATCAGCGAATGGACGAAGCTGGTGCGGCCTGGGAAAACAACTTCGACCTTGAATTTTGGGTTAAGACCCAACTTGAGGCTTATCTTCCGGTGATTTCCGGAACACGAATGCTCAAAGATTATCTTGATTATTTATTCTAAAGTGTATTGTAAACCTGAAAAGTGTGATAAAATAGAGTCAATATGGAAGGTAATAAGACACAGCCAAGAGCGATTCTAGTGTTCGGCGCCCCAGGGAGCGGAAAGACTAGTTTTGCTGAGAAATTCTCGAAAAAGTTCCACGCCGCGTTTTTCGATCTCGGGGAGTTGGAAAGAGAAAATAAACTAGACCGAAAAACTGTTTTGTTCCTTTTGGAGCAACTCGCAAAGACAAACGTAACTCTTGTCATCGAGGGTATTCTCGATACAGAACGCGAAAGGACTGAAGTGCGAAACATTTTGCGTCGCGCAGGGTACAATCCTTCGCTCGTTTGGATTCAGACCGATGTAAACACAATCCGCCAGAGGCTTAGGCTCAAAAACCACAGCGCAACAAAAGCCAAACAAGAATACGAAACTCGTATTTCTCGCATGGAAGCGCCTAGCGAAATCGAAGCGCCGATTGTCCTCTCTGGCAAGCATACTTTCGAGACTCAGCTTCGCCACGTTTTAACTCAACTCGCTTAAATAAAAAATTCTTGTAGTCTAGTCTTTTTAACCCTTCCAAAATTCCATCGATTGGATTATATATGATTGTTCAAGATAAAGAGTTTGGGGAAGTCATCGTCAGAAAGAATCCTCTTTCTAACGGTATTAAATTTAGTATTTCTACTAGCGGTCGCTTGCAGATGAGTGTTCCGAAACATGCCTCTGATTTTTTGGTTAAGCGTTTTTTGGACAGAAACAGAGCGATTATTCGTGAAAAACTTCCGTTAAACGACCCTGCGACGCAACGAGCAAGGGACGCAAAGAAAAAGATTCTCATGAAAAAAGCACGCGAATATCTTCCATATCGTCTGGAATATCATGCGAAGTTGTATGGCTATAAATACGAGAAATGTAGGCTTACTCACGCAAATACGCGTTGGGGAAGTTGCTCCAGTAATCGGACAATCTCGCTGAATATCGGGCTAATGAACATTCCCGAAAAGCTTCGCGATTATGTCATTATTCATGAGCTAGCGCACCTCAACCATATGGACCATAGTGAAGCATTTTGGGCTGAAGTCGGGAGTCATGACCCGCACTATAAAGACCATAATAGGCGCCTTAAACACTATTCTCCTGGTGTTTAAATTCATGCTATAATGAGTTTATGTATAGATTATCAGCGGTTATTGAGGAAATGTTTACAAAATACCTTCCTCTCGCCGAAAAAAGAAATGTAAAATTCAACCTTGATTTTCCAGATTCTACAAGACGTATTTCGAGAGTTTTTACCGTAAAAAAGATGCTCGATAAACACCTAGAGCTCGCTATAAAGCGTGCTCAGCATGAGGTTTCTCTCAAAGTTCTTTCTGATGATATTTCCATAAAAGACGATGGTGTCGCCTTGACTCCTGAAAAAATCGAAGAATTAAAAGGCGAAGACGAGATTGTTATAATTAAATCCCGAGTTGGGTTTGGAACCGATGTTAAAATTGGTCTAAACTAAACTTTGTTGGCGAAGAGAATGAGACGATAAGAGGAATCGTCGTTTGAGCCGTTACCGCAGGTCATAAGGGAGAGGTCGTAGCTCTCGCCACGATAGTTAGCGTTGTAAATAGCTTTTCTTAAGGCAGAATTTGAGTCAAGATAGCTTCTAGAGAAAACTTCGCGAACAACAACTTCGTAGGCTGCGGTTTCGCCGTCCATAGTGACAACGAATCGGTTTCCATTATAGAGGTTTTTAAGAGGAGAAAATGCAAGTGATGAGTGCCCATAGAGGAATTTTTTAAGATAACGCTTCACTCCGTATCCGGCATCAACGGCAGGAGTACTGACTTTCTCTGGATTTACAATCGTAAAGTAGGAATTATGGTGATATCCGGATGTTCTTGAGGTGGCAAGATTGTCGATTGAAACCTCTTTTCTGAGTTCAATTGGTTCCAATTCCGTTAACTTGTTTACGAATGTTGCGGTATCTCGAATTTCGCTTGCAGGTGCGGAAAGAGTGTATTCTGTGAATGGAACCAGAATACTTAGAAATGAGAGAAACATGACACTAAAAAGTGGCATAGCAAAACGTTTGATTTTAGAAAAAATAACTTCTTTACTCATAACACACTCCAAAATAGGAATATAGGTCTATTATATCATATTTCTGTCAATAAAGCAATAGCGTTTTGGCACAAAAAAATTCCCCCGGTTGGGGGATTTTTTAGCGTTTCTTCTCTTTTACTTCGTTGCGACCGAGGTTTTTCTTGGTTTCGGTGAAGACAACGTGTTTACGGAGAATTGGGTCGTATTTCTTGAGGCTGAGTTTATCTGGGGTGTTCATCGTGTTTTTCTTGGTATAGTATTGACGAATACCAGATTCCTCAGAGACGAGACCAACGAGTTTGCGCTTAGTATTATTCTTTTTAGCCATAATTGTCCCTTATTTTATCATATTAGAGGAAAAATGTAAATAAAAAATATGGAGCCGTGTGTCGGCTCTGCCCCGACGACCTGCCGCTTACAAGGCGGCTGCTCTACTAACTGAGCTAACACGGC
>CAMVRN010000006.1 GCA_947169915.1 uncultured Candidatus Saccharibacteria bacterium
AACCTGCGAATGCTGGGACCAAAACCCAGTGCCTTACCGCTTGGCGACGGTCCAACGTGTTTTACATTTTACCCTCTCGGAGCCATATAGTCAAGGTTCGGATTGACTTTATGGTTATTTTATGATATAATGAGAGTATAAGCCAGAGTAATTGAAAAGGAGACTCTGGATTGAACCTTTAAGGTTGGGTATTGCTCAAAATTCTACTTTTTGGAGGGCTTGGTTATGGATATGTTCGATAACGAAATACTGTACAATTATGGCTCAAAGGTAAGAAAAATCGAAGATTCGGCTGACAAGATTGCTGGCTCTGTCCGGGATTCTGACCTCAAGAACATTGTTGATTGTTCTGAACTCTGTGGACTTCGCGATAGTTTCTATGCCGCGGATCGTGATGCGTGCAGTCTGAGGAATTGCCTCAAGAAGAGTCTGGATGACGTCATCGGGCTGATGAAGGTCAGCCAAGCGGACCGTGAGATTCTCGAGGAGTTGTGGTCGATGCTTGAGCGCATCGATAACTCCAGGGTCAAGATTGCTGATGCGATTCGTAGTACGGTCGATAGGATTATAGAAATGCATGAGTCTTTGGAAACTGAGTTTGAAGTCGCCAATGAGGAGATTGCCAGGTTGAATGAATACGCTGCTGCGTTTTATGAATTTGGCGGGAAGGCTCCTGATAAGGACAGTTCTGAAGAACTTGATGGCGAAGAAGAGTAATAAAGAGTAATAACAACAAAACAAGAGCCCCGTTTCCGGGGCTCGTTTTTTTGTCTTTCGATTTTATTCGATGACTGATAATTCCCCTTTGAGACGTTCGATGAGGGCCTCTTTCTCTTCGATTCCTTTGCGAGTTTCTGCGACGAGATTGGCAGGGGCTTTTTCTACGTAGCGTGGGTTCATCATACGAGCGTTTAGGGCATCTAATTCCCTACCAACGGAAAGGATGCGTTCGGTGAGCTGTTCTTTGTAGGTTTTAACTATTTCTGCTGGCACGTCGAGATATACTTCTCGGCCGGAGAGAGCAAGGCGAATACCACGTGGCGTGCCGTCGGTTGGACCAATTTTGTCGGTTCTGGTCATGAACCGGACTAAGTCGGCGTTATCGGCGATAAGTGCATCATCACCATAAAGCAAGCCAACGGAAATGCCTTTAACAGTGTCTTTAAGGCCCGCTAAGACCTTTCTGGCCTCTAGGACGGTTAGCATAAGCCTTTCGAACTGTTCGGCGCTTATTGGGTCAAATTCGAGGCTTTCCGGCCAATTCTGATTGATAATCATGCCGTCTGTCCAGCTAAGGCTTTGCCAAATCGTTTCTGTAACAAATGGCATGAATGGGTGAGCGATTATAAGAATCTCTTCGAAAGTTTTCTTCAAAAGAGGGATGTTTTTCAAGAGTTTTTGGCTTTCTAGGAACCAATCGGCGTATTTATCCCAAATGGTGGAATAGACGAGTTCTACGGCTTCGGAGAAGCGGTAATCTTTCATGGCTTTTTCGATGGATTCCCTGAGATTGTCAATTTCGCGGCAAATCCAATCTTCACCGAGATTGTTGGTTTCATAAGACCCGTCTTGCTTTTCGCTTTCTTCAACCCAGGAGTCGATGAGGCGGGCAATGTTCCATAGTTTATTGCAGAGGTTACGGCCGGCCATGACGGAATCTTCTGAGAAGGCTTGGGCGAGGCCTGCAGAGCGACCGCGGAGAATGCCGAGACGGAAGGCGTCGGACCCGTATTTGGCGACGAGCTCCATTGGGTTAATGACGTTTCCTTTGGATTTGCTCATCTTTTTGCCGTGGCTATCTAGAACGAGGCCGTGGAGATAAACTTCTTTGAATGGAACTTCCTTGGTTACGTAAAGTCCCATCATAATCATGCGGGCGACCCAGGCGAAGAGGATATCTGCGCCAGTCTCCATGACGTTTAGAGGATAGAATGGAGAGCCGTGTTCTTCGGTCCAGTCGGTACAGACTATTGGCCAGTGGGAGCTAGAGAACCAGGTGTCAAAAGTGTCTTCGTCGCGGATGTATTTAACGCCGCCTACTTCGATTTCTGTAAGGTTGGTGCGAGTGTCGAAAATCCAATCAGGAACGTCGTCGAAGTTTGTGGAACCGGTTGCGGAAGAGAGGGTTGTTGATTTTTTGAACATCGGGATTGGGATTCCCCATGGAATTTGACGGGAGATGTTCCAGTCTTTTAGACCCTTAAGATAGTTGATAATGACGGATTTTTTAGAGGCGGGATAGAATTTTATCTCGTTTTTTTCGAGATGTTCGATAGCGACTTTAGCAAGTTTTTCTGTATCGACAAACCATTGTTCCTTGAGGGTTGGTTCAATGATGGTTCCGCATTTGTAGCAGTGAGAAACGGCATGGGAGATTTCGTGAACGCCGAGAAGAAGCCCCTGGTCGGCAAGGTCTTTTAGGACTTTAGCGCGACACTCTTCAGTTGTGAGACCCGCATAGGATTCACCGGCGGTTTCGAGCATGCGCCCATCATCGCCAATGACTCGAAGGTTTTCGAGATTATGACGTTTCCCTACTTCAAAGTCATCAAAATCGTGTGCTGGGGTGATTTTGACGGCGCCAGTACCGTATTCTGGGTCGGCGTGTTCATCGGCGATAACGGGGATTTCTCGGTCGGTTAGAGGGAGTTTTACTTTTGTTCCGATGATGTCTTTATAGCGTTCGTCTTCTGGATTGACTGCAACAGCTTGGTCGCCAAAGAGAGTTTCTGGGCGAGTTGTTGATACGACGATATCTTTGCTGTAGCGAATATCCCAGAGATGACCCGGTTCATCAACATGTTCGACTTCTATGTCTGCGAACGCGGTTTGGTGTTTTGGACAGTAATTAACGAGCTTTTCGCCACGATAAATCATTCCGTCGTTCCACATTTTTTCGAAGGTTTTATAGACGCGTGATACGACATTTTCATCTAGCGTAAAGGTTAAATCGTTCCAGGAACAGGATGCGCCAAGTGCGCGGACTTGAAGCTCCATATTTCCTCTTTGTTCTTGTACGAAATCCCAGACTTTTGCGTATAGTTCGTCTCGCGTATATTCGAAACGAGTGTGTCCTACGGCTTCGAGAGCGCGTTCATAAACAACCCAGGTTTCAAAGCCTGCGTGGTCTGCTCCTGGGACGTACCAGGTATTGTTCCCTCTTAAACGATAATAACGGACGAGTGAGTCTTCGATTGCAATAGTTAGACCATGACCGATATGGAGGTTGCCGTTGGCATTTGGGGGAGGCATAACGATGGAGTATTCCCCTGTTTTGCCCGCTTCTTGGGTACTTGTCGGATTAAAAGCTCCAGAAGACTCCCATGCGTGATATATTTCGGCCTCAAATTTGTCTGGTTCGTAAGAAGAAGTGAATTTCATAAGATTATTATAACACGATTAACAGAGGATTGACAAATATACGTTAGTGTGATACAATACATTGGAGCTTCGAAAGAGGCTTGCAATTTTTTAAGAAGGGAGGACAAGTATCAATGAGTAACTTGTCCAGAAAAAAACATCGTAGTTTCCGTCAACTTGTCGCTGAATGCGCTGCTGCTGGGCTTTCCGTGAAGAGTCCGAAGTTGAAGTACAACGACCAGCGCCGTGAGGCCTTCTGCGGTTTCAAACCGTGTCAGCTTCAGCCCTCTTTTTCCCGCCCGGTAGGTTTTAACAGAAATAAGAAATGATGTATTGAATTAATTCCCTTCTCCCCGCTTCGGCGGGGATTTTTCATAAGAAATTTTTTGACAAAAAAAAGCTTTCGGTTTATTTTTATTGACAATTGTCAAAAAACATATTCCGATTATGGTATTTACTGTTTCGAATTGTTTTCTACACTCGCCCAAAAGCTTTTTCCTAGCAGTTACGCTTTTGGTTATTTTTATTTTAGCGTATGTGGGATGCTAAGTCAAGCGTATGCTAAGCAACAGATGTTTATGAATTCAAATGCATGAGGAAAATGTGGAAAAAGGTTGTGGTTTTCTTTTGACCTAGAAAAGTGGATATACCCTAAACGCCAGCCTGCGGCTGGCGTATGGCCCCAGAATCATAGTAGGGAATTATGAATTTTTCTAGACTTAAAAAGTGGATATACCCCAAGGCGCTCGCTTCGCTCGCGCCTTTGTTCCGATACAATTTGTGGTATTATTAGGTTATGGCTTTCATTAGGAAATTCAAAACTGGTTCAGGAAAGACTGGAGTACAGGTTTGTTATAAGAGGAATGGTAAGGTTGTCAGGACTGTTCATATCGGAAGTGCGGAAAGTGAACTTGGACTTGAAAAACTTATTAAAAAGGCGCAGGGAATCATAGATAAAGATGAACGGCCCCTGTTTAACCTCTCTGAGTTTGATAAAAAATAGAATCTCTGCTTGACAGAGATTATTTTTTTCCAGATAATGCTTACTAGAGGATACTTTTCCTAGTTATTTAGAAAGGTGGTGAGCAGGATGCCGATTTCTTTTTATTCTACTCAAGAAGAACGCGAGGCCGTCGAAATCGAAGTTGAGGATACCGTGACCTATCTCATGGAAAAGGAGGGGGAACTTTACCGTAATGCATCGCAGGAAGCCTTGGTTTCGCTTTGTCAGGTGCTGAGTGACTCGTTGTTCGAAAAGACACAACGGTTTTCTGCACGGTCACCAGTTTTGCAGCTTTTTGAAGCCATTTCAAGGCTTATCAGCTATTTTGACTTGTATTTTATGGCAGCTGGATTTGTGATGGTTTGTGCTGGCGGGACGAATAATTTACCCTTGATGAAGAGCATTGTTCTTATCTGTATTATGGTCCACGTTGTTGTACTTGTCGTTACGCTTGGCCTTATGTTGTCCCAAAATGCGAGAAGACTCAAAATGTTCAATATTATTGCGATGCTTCGTATTCTCAGGGATGAGTACTTGATTTCTAGCGAAGATGCACAGTTCACTGATGAGATGGCCTGTCGCGTTATGGCGGCAAGTAGATTTGAAGTTGTAGACGACGATGGGAATAGTACCAATGGAATGGGAAGCTTGTTCAAAGTTAAAGATGGTAAGCAAGTTGAAGATGACTTCTCTGATGAAGAGCTGCCTGATGACAACGCCGATGAAACTGAAGAAGAGTCGCATGATGACTCTAGCACCTAAAAAATGCCCTCACGGATTTCGTGAGGGTTTTTCTTAATGTTTGATTTTGCGGATTTTTCGATTAACATTTCTGAGGACTTTATAGAGACTGTACTTTTTCTTATCAATAACGAGGTCGTAGGTGCCGGTATAGTCGCGTTCGAAACCGCCGAAGGATTTCTTGTATTGGGTAAAACCGTACCAAGGGTGATTTTTGTCTTCACTGGTTGTAATGCCCCAGAAATCGTAGTATTTTTTGCCTTCAGCTTTCGCATCGAGAATCATCTGGATAAGGATTATGGTGCCGGCCATGAGATTGCGGTGTTCGAAGTCGGTTGCTGCATGCATATAGAAGCGAGTGTCTTCCGAATCGTAGATTAGAGCGGCGGCAATTGGAGCTTTTTTCTCATTTTCGGTTTCAAGTTCGGCAATATACAGAGTGGCAAATCCAGTTTTGAGCTGGTTTTTCAAATGGGATTCGGTTTGTGGGTTGAAATTGTCTTTTTCGCCAAGGGTTTTTAGGAACGTGGTAAGGATTGTGATTTCCTCGGGATTTTGAGACTTTCTTAAGGTGACGCCTTTTTTAGCAGCATTTCGCCAGTAGCGAACTTTTCTCGATTCCATGCCTTTGAGAATTTCTTCTTCGGTTTTGTCATCAAGTTGGAGAATCCAGGTGTGTGCTGGGTCAATATCTTTCGATTTTACTAGGCCAATTTTTTTCAGAGTTTCTTCAGGGAAGGGAACTGTCGGTTCGAGACGAATGAAGAAGCAATTTTCCGCGTGGGCACGAGTTTTGAGAGAATCAAGGGCGCGCTTTAGAGAATTTAGAGCAACTTTTTTGTCTTTTTTGTCCTCTTTTAGGGATGGACCGTAGGGGATATTGAGGTATGGGCCCATTTTTGTGTCGTTTTTAACAGCGAGGTAAGAGTAGTCGGATTCGGATTCGAAAAATGTTTTGTGGCCTTCGAGTTCTTCGTAAGCTTGCCATTCTTTAGTTTGGAGAAAGTGTTTAAACATGAATCCATTATAGCATATAGATAGGAAAAGGGCCCCGCTGGATTGCGGAGCCCCGATTGGGAAAATAGATTTATTTAGGAGGTAAACACTCGGGTAATGAGGTCTTTGAGAAACATGTTTCTCGGGGATTACCATGAACAAGAGTGAACTAGTCTGGGTTACAGTAGTCGTTTGATATTGCGTACTTGGACTCTCTGTACCTGATTGGACTTGGGTTTCGGTAAACGATGTCTAGGATAGTTCTGTGTGCGTGCACGTCTTGGTTTGTAGAGGTCGTGGCCACTTTGACCTGCTAAACTCGAAGGTTCGCAGAGCACAGGTTCGTTCCTTAAAGGGCGTTAATGTGGAGTTGCCAGATTGGGTAAAGTGGGTACCTTGCATATTGTCATATACAGAGGTAGTTCGAAGAAAAACATTTTCTTCTATTACTTGTTACAACAAGAGATGCGGTTGCCTGCCTCAAGGACGAATACACGCGGTTTTTTGCGGTGCTGCCAGAGCTTCGAGGTTAAAACGTGCATTGGCGTCAGTAGCCCAATGGACTTCGCCTCCTTATCTATTCATTAATGAGCTACTTAGAAATCCTCCTTCCCTAAGTGATAGGGCTGATTTTAGCACAGGGTATTTTAGGTGTCAATAGGGTTTAGATGATTTCGGAGCGGGGGGAGATATCTAGAGAATATGGGTCGATGGGCTTGACGTCAGACTTGATTTCATAGTAACAGGCCATAGCGACCATGGCAGCATTGTCGCCGGAAAATTTTGGCTCCGGGAAGTGGATTTTGAGGGTAGACCCAGCGAAAAAAATGCCCGCTAGGCGTCTTAATTCGGCGTTTGCACTCACTCCGCCTGCAAAGACGAGTGTCTTTACGTCTGGATGCTCACGAAGCGCATGTGAGAGTTTTTCGAGCAAAATATCGATGGCGGTTTTTTGGAATGAGGCAGAAAAATCGGAAATTTGTTCCTTTGTGAGTAAGTTTTTGAGTTCATGGGATGGGAAGCTTATGTCTACTCCGCATTCTTTTTGTACGGCGCGAAGGACAGCGGTTTTTAGACCTGAGAAGGAAAAGTTTAATCCTTCGACGGTTGGATGCGGGAAGCGATACTTTTCTGAATTGCCAGATTTGGCGGACTGAGCTACAGATGGACCGCCTGGGTATGGAAGACCGAGGATTTTGGCAACTTTATCGAAGCATTCGCCGACTGCATCATCTAGCGTGGTGCCGATGATTTCGAAATGATTATGCTCGGGCATGTAGATAATCTGGGTATGTCCACCAGAAATGACAAGAGAAATAAGAGGAAACACAGGTGCTTCGTTTGTATCTAGCCAATTGCTATAGATATGGCTTTTGAGGTGGTGCACGGCGTAGAGGGGTTTATTTCGAAGAATAGCAAGAGTGCGGGCGGTTAAAGTGCCAATTAAAAGGCTTCCGAGCAGGCCGGGAGTGTGAGTAACGGCGATGTAATCGATTTTGTCCCAGTCGGACTCGCCATCCTTTAATAGATTCGCGTCTTGAAAAGCCTTGTCGATGACCGGAAGGATGGCTTCGAGATGGGAGCGAGCGGCGACCTCAGGGATGACTCCGCCATAGCTCTTGAAGATGTCGATTTGAGAGACAACGACATTCGAAAGAAGCTTGCCGTCTTCTAAAATGGAGGCGGCAGTTTCGTCACAAGATGATTCAATCCCAAGAATAATCATCTCTATATTATAACAGATTTTTATCTATCCCCAAAACTTGAGAGAATTGATTGGGTTTTTGTGAGCGGCTTTTAACGCTGGGTAGAGGCCGAAGATGAGGCCGGTGACGAGAGATACGCCGAAAGTTATTGCAACGATTTTAACGGAGATATATGGATTGAATGGGGTAATGAGACAAAGGAGGAAGGACAGGCCATAGCCTAAGATTAGGCCGAGGATGCCGCCGAAGATGGAAAGAATGAGAGATTCGAAGAGGAATTGAAGCATGATGTTTGATGTGGTTGCGCCAATTGCCTTGCGGATGCCAATTTCGTGAGTGCGCTCTGCGACTGCGACAAGCATGATGTTCATGATGCCGATACCGCCGACTACTAGTGATATTCCTGCAACGACGGTGAGGATGCCAGAAATAATGTTGAATAGGGAGCCTGCTGGATGGGTGATTTCATCGCCAGCGAGGACGGTGAAATTTGTATCGCCTGCCTTAGACACTTCGAGAGATTCGCGGATTTGTTTGGAAGTTTCTTTGAGCGTGTCGGTGTTTTCTGTGCGGACATTGATTTGTTGGATTTGGAGGGAATTGTCGATACTATTTAGGACAGAGGCACAGACAAAGAAGGTGTTGTCGAGGTCGATGTTGTTGAAATTGATAGGGTCGTTTATTTCGTTGAGAACGCCGATAATAATGAAGCGCTTACCGAGAAGGGTGATGGTTTTTCCTACTGGTTCGGCAGTGCCAAAGAGAGTCCCAGCGAGTTTTTGACCGATGACTGCGGTTGGAGTTTCGGCATCTTCACGGAGAAATGCGCCGTTTTTAAGGCTGAGGTTTTGAATCTTGAAGAACTCAGCGTTTGTGCCGACGATAGTGGCGGACGGAACTTCGTTGCCGGTTTCGCCTTTGAGGGTGTTTACAGAGACAGCGAGAGGTGCGACTGCGTCGACGCCTTCAACTTCTTCGATTGTTTTAACGTCTTTTAGGGCAAGATTGGATTTTAAGTATTGGGTTGAGGTTGTGAGTTCGTTTACGATAGAATCGACAGTGGAGAGGGTAGAGGTTGGACGGACGACGATGAGGTTAGAGCCGATTTGCTCAACTTGTTTGGAAACAAGCGTGGAAATGCTCCCCATGAGAGAGAGAATTAAGATGATGGAGGCAACGCCGATGGAAATGCCGAGACAGGTAAGGAAGGAGCGCGTGCGATTGCGTTTTATGGAGGTCTTGGCTAGGTCGTAATGTGTTCGTAGTAGTAAGGCCATTATTTCTTGCTCCTTTTCTTTGATTTTTTGGCGGACTTTTTGCGGCTCTTGAAGATTTTCTTCGGAGTTTTGCGTTCGACTGGGACTGGAAGGTCGCTATCTTTGACGGTTTTGATGTCTTTGTCGATAGAACCATCGAGCATGTAGATTACGCGGGTGGCGTAGTGAGTGAGGTTCGGGTTGTGGGTAACCATGATGATAGTGTTGCCTTCGGAGTGAATGCGTTGGAGTTCTTCCATGACTACTAGAGAGGAGCGAGAATCAAGGTTACCAGTTGGCTCATCGGCTAGGATGATTTCTGGATGCGCAACAATGGCACGGGCGATAGCGGCGCGCTGTTGTTGGCCGCCAGAGAGCTGGAATGGAAGATAGTATTCTTTTTCCTTCATATTGAAACGTGCAAGTGCTTCGGAAGCCTTAATTAGACGGCGGGTTTTGTGGTAGCCGGAATAAACAAGAGGTAGAGCAACGTTTTCAATGATTGAAAGGTTCGGAATTAGGTTGAAATTTTGGAAAATGAAGCCAATTTTCTTCGCACGGAGACGTGCTTGACGTCGAGCCGGGATGCGATTGACTGGTTCGTCGTTTAGGAAATAGGTACCAGCAGAGGCGGTATCTAAAAGACCAATGATGTTTAAAAGGGTGGTCTTACCGCAACCGGATGGGCCCATTATCATGATAAATTCGCCACGTTTGACTTCAAGGTCAAAATTTTTAAGGGCGTATGATGTGGCGTCACCATAGCCGAAACGTTTGGAAAGACCCTCAAGTTTAATGATGGTCTCATTTATGTTGGGTTTATTATCTTCCTCGCTCATTAATAATTATTATAAACAAAAAAACGTGTTTTTAAAGAGGGATTTTGGGATTTATTTGTCTGGATTTGAAAGACGAATGGTTGTTGAAATTGTGGTCGATTCGGAAGAGCCTGGCGGATACCAGCAAGTGCGGATATGAAAGTCGTAATATTCGGGCTTTGATGACTCATCAGAGGCGATGCCTGTTACCCAGATGCCTTGGGCTTTGGTGAGATATTCATAGTAAATGTTGTTAAGGCTGGAATCACTGAGGTCATCGTCGATGTCGTGAAGGTCATTTTTGACAAGATACTGCGTATAAAGGAGACGAGGGTAGACGGGAGTTGGCTCGAGGATGGTCTGCATGGTGTTGTAGGCAGTGAGGTAGTTATGAACCATCATCCCACGACCAGTTCCGTTGAGCGGACTTAGACCGAGATTGATGACATAATCGGTGATAGCTTCGGTTGTGAGGCGTCGATTGTTGACGACGAAGGCTTTGTCTGGGAATGCATCGCTTTCGTATATTTCGTCGCATGTATAACCGTTATATTTCTCAAAGAAGTCTTCGGGGACTTCGCTGGGTTTATAGGTGTTAGATTTTAAGGCGTTCCAGACACGGGTATAAATACTCGTTAAGGTGTTCTTTTCGGAATTATAGGCTTCACGAATGAAACGAAGACCTTCAGCTTGAGCGTCAATTTCATTTCGCGCCATGGAAATCTCTAGAGCTTTCTGGGCGTCGTATAGGCCGCGGTTCATAATGCCGATAGCACCGATGGCGACAAGACCAAAAATTCCTACGGCGAACATAACTTCGATTAAGGTGTCGCCATGCTTGGATTTTGGTAGTTTCATCCTTTTGATTATAGCATAAACGGGATGCGTTATGAATCCGGAAATTTACAGAGTGGAACATGTTATAATGTGGAAAGTTATGAGAGATTATGACCTGCCAGAAATTGAAAAATGGTTTGATGGATTTCAGAGTTTCGGCGAGAAGCGGTGTCCGCGGGAGAAAAAACTTGAGGTGATGCGTGTTCTCATGGATTATTTTGAGCATCCCGAGAGGGCTTGCCCGTGCTTTCATGTAGGTGGTTCAAAAGGTAAGGGAACGATTTCGATGGGGGTTGCGAAGATTTTGACGGAAGCGGGAAAAAAAATTGGAGTGTATATGTCGCCGCACGTCGTGCATTTTACAGAGAGGATTCGACTGGGCGATGGTGCGTTTGAGCCGGAAGTTTATGAACGTGCGTTTGAGGTTCTTAAAGACGGAATAGAGGAAATTTTGAACAAAAAAATACTACAGAGGGAGCAACTTACGTGGTTCATGCTCGTGACGACTTTTGCGATGCTTGTTTTTAGGGAAGCGAAGGTCGATTTTGCTGTTTATGAGGTTGGGATTGGTGGAAGGCTTGATGTTACGAATGTGGTTTTGCCGATTGCGATTGGAATGGGCGAGATTGAGCTAGAACATACGAGAATTCTTGGCGAAACAGTGCGAGAAATTGCGCGCGAGAAGGCGGGAATTTTTAAAGAAAAGGTGCCGATTTTCTCTGTTCTGCAGGTGAATGAAGCGCGTAGCGAATTTGCGATAAAAGCGAGGGAAATGCATGCGAGAATAGGGTATATTGATGGGGAGGGAAAAAATTATCTTCAGGTGGATGAGGAAGTTGCTAAGAATATGGCCTTAGTTGCGATACCGAATTTGGAGAAAGAGGTTATTCAAAGAGGATTAGCGAAACTCGTACTTCCTGGGCGTTATGAAAAAATAGAGGACGTTGTGGGAGTTTCTTATGTGTTGATGGATGGGGCGCATACGACGAAGAGTATTGAAGAAGTGATTCAGAAAATGAATGAGGACGGAGTACGGGGGGTGTTGATTTTTGGATGTTCTAAGGGAAAAAGAGTTGAAGAAATTGCGAAGAAAATTGTTAGGTCTGGGATTTTTTCGAGGATATTTTTGACGAAACCGGGGGAGGTTAGAAATACGGAGATAGAGAGGGTGGAACGAGCATTTGAGGAGGTGGGGTTGCGCGTTGAGGGAGATGCGAACTATAAAAAGGTTATACAAAATGCTTTTGAGTTTGCAGGAAAAGAAGGAGAACCAGTGATTGTTCTCGGTTCGTTTTATCTTGTCGGTGAAGTGAAAAAAATTATTGAGCGCTTTTAAAATAGGGAAAGATATGTTATACTTAGAGGTATGCGGAAGTGTGTCCGAGTGGTTTAAGGAGCACGCTTGGAAAGCGTGTGTACGGGCAACCGTACCGGAGGTTCGAATCCTCTCGCTTCCGCCATAATGTGTTTCTCTGAAATCGCCTACCTTGGCGATTTTTTGTACTGTTGGTAGAATAGAAAGGAAATGAGTAATTTTGCGATTTTAATGTTTATCTTTGGGGGATGCGTGTTTTTGATGGGTCTATATATGTTTACCGGGCACGGGATTGGAGTGTTGACGGGAAGACCGGCGTTTAAGGGATTAAAGAAAGACGAGTGGAGAAATATTGGTAAGTGGACGATGGCGGCGAGTGGGCTTATTCTTATCTTGGCTATAGTGGGGCTAATTTTGGATTTTTAAGCATTTTATGATATAATATACATGGAGAGTTGGGGGATTTTTTCTTGGCTCTCACGTTTCTTTTGAACGCACATTAAAAATTTGATAGGAGGGATTATGATGTCTCGTAAAAGTGTGCGCAGGTTTTTTTCCTTATTCTTAGTACTGGCTATGGTACTGACGATGTTGCCGGTGACTTCTTTGGTTGCACTGGCGACGGAAGGTGATGACACTGTAGGCGGAGACAACTTCGGGCAGAATGACACGCTTGATACACTTGGCGGTGAAAATACCAACTTGGGCGAGGGCGATGGAAATGACGAAGAAAATCCGACTGAAGACAATCTGCAATCTGACGATGAATCTCAGGAACCTGTAGCTAGAAGGGGTAATGGACTTTTAGGAGACCCTGCGCCTTCTCAAACCTTCGAGGTATCCTTGGTGGTTAAGGTTTATGTTGAAGGAACTGGAGTTATTGAATCGTATAAGAACGCAATACTTGAAAAAGACTATGACTTGATGGATTACGATGTTCCTAAGAGTTTCACTGACACTTCGGAAGGCAAGCTTTACACGCTTACTGGATGGGTTCCGGCAACAGTGACTGAGGGTGGAATTTACAGAGCACAGTATTCTGTTTCTAGCGTTACGGTTCCGACAGTAACGGCCACTTTTAAGAACTACGACGGGCAGGTATTGTATACTGCCAATGTTGATTCCGGAACGGTGCCGACTTATGCTGGACCTCCAACTGTCAGGCCTAATGAAGATACCGCCACGTTTGAGTTTATCGGATGGAGTCCTGCGCTTAGTGAGATCACAACTGATACTGTTTTTACTGCGCAGTACAGAGAAACTCCGAGACAGTACACTGTTGCTTGGAAGTATCTTGTGCTTGCTGACGGTGAAGTTTCGACTACGACAACTACGAAGGACTATACGTATGGAAGTAATCTTGAAGTTTTCGAAGTTCCGAGTCCTTTGTCGACTGCAAACAAAACTTACACCTTTGACAGTTGGAACCCTGAGTTAAGTACTACCGTAACTGATAATGCAACTTATGAGGCTCAGTATGAAGTTACTTCGGAAGAGCACCAGATTTTATGGTCTTGGAAGGAGCTTGACGATGGCGGAGAAGTTGTCGATGCCAGCAAGGTACAGAACTTGGCTTATGGGGCACCTTTGACTGCTCCTGAAGTTACCAGCATGCTTCAAACAAAAACTCAAGTTTGGACATTTACTGGTTGGAATCCTGCTTTGCCTGAATCTGTATCTGGCGATGCGAACTATAGCGCTCAATATGACATTTCCGAAAGGAAATATTCCGTTATCGTTCATCATAAGTATGCCGATGGCAGTGAATATGCTCCGGACGAGAAATGGATAAATGAGTTCGTATATGACCAGGAATACACTGTAGTTCCGTTTAGCGACCCAAATTACACGGTTATTACCCAGGGCGTGGCGGATGGAAAGATTTCTGGGGATGTCGAAGTAACATTCGTTTATACCACGAAAGCCTTTAAGATTACTTGGGTTACTACAGAGCAGAAGACCGACACGGAAATTGAAACTGTGACGACTTCAAAAGAGTATGGTTATGGCGCAAGTCTGAACGGAGAATTCCCGGCAGTTGCAGAAACGCTTTATACTAAGGACTCCATCTATTCCTTTGTGAAATGGAACCCGGAAGTAAGTACTACTGTAACTGGTGATGCGACTTATACGGCGGTATATGAAAAAACTGGTCCGAGAAAGTATGACATTACTTGGGAATGGTTGGTACCCGATGGCGAAGGTTCTGCTAACGATAATTATAAGAGAATTAGCTTGGAATATGGCGATTCTGTGTCGGAGTACGCACCTGAACCTAGTAATTTCACTATTCAAGATACGGCTTATACCTTCACAGGTTGGTCTCCGGAAATGCACGACGTGACTGGTGGCCAGATTTATGTGGCGCAGTATGATACCTCTTCGGATGAGCCTGAGCCTACTCAGGATTTCTACACGATTATGTGGACGATTACGGTCCAAAAATCTGATACTGAGCTTGAGAGCAGAACCATCCAGAAGAGATTGGCTTACGGCGCAAGCCTGGAGGGAATGTACCCTGAAGTGGCACAGGTGTTGGTCACGAAGGATTCTGTTTACACCTTTGTTGGTTGGGACCCTGGAGTTGATAACACCGTCACTGGTGATAAGGCGTATGTAGCGACCTATCAATATGCTGGAATTCGGAATTATCAGATTACATGGGAGGATGATAGCGGCAATGTCATAGATACCACGTGGGTGCCTTATGGTACTACTCCGACTCGAGCCAATCCGACTAAACGTGCAACTGCTAAATATACCTATAAATTTGCTGGTTGGACGCCTAAGTTGGTTCCAGTTACAGGAAATGCGGTATATACGGCGAAATTTACTGCTACGGCGATTTCGGAAGAACCACAAACTCCCGTTCGGCGGACGAATGAAACTCCGCAAACGACCGTTGTGGCTGGTGACTCTAGCTATGAGGAACTCTCCATGAAGATGGATCGTAAGTTTAGAGTTTATTTCGAAGAGCTTGCCGATTCTGATAGTGGGGGCGCGCTTATTGTTGAGTCTGATTGCGTACTAGGAGTTGCATATTATGATATTTATGCATACAAACTAGACGAGAAAGACCCGATTGAGCCGACGAGAGTAGAAAACTGCGACGAAATTGCGGTACGTTTTACTGAACTTCTTGGAGAGGACATCGACTATGGTGGATGCTATTGTGCGTTCATTGTAGGTAGGAATTTGCGAGGAGAGGAAATCGGAAGAACCGTGATTGCTTTCGTGGCGGGACCTGATTCCGAGTTTACAAATCCTGCAAGAATTCCTGATGACCCGCTTGGAAAGAGAATCACTCTAAGTGAGGATAACACTGTCCAGCTGCATATTAACTTGACTGTGGAGGATGGCGATAAGCCACTGATTCCGGACGAATACGTACCGGTACTCCGTTTTGGTTCGAGTAATAGCAATGTTGCGATGGTGACTGGCGATGGCGAGATAACTGCCTTCAGAAAGGGAACTTGCATCATCCAGGTATTCGCAAAGAACGGACTTATCCTCAATGAAATTTGGGTTGTCGTAAGATAACCCGGACCTATCAAATTCCCTAATTGGCCTTGCCACTCGGCGAGGCCTTTTTTATGAAAGTGCGAATGATATATATGGTATAATAAGCTTAATTATTAAGGAGTGTTATTTGATGGAAAATAAAGCGGAGGAAACTCAGCAGGAAAAGAAGCCTGTTTCTGAAGGAAGGAATTATGCTGATATAATGGCGAATCCTCAACAGATTTCGAGTCACGAGCCGGAGCGAGAGAATAATAAGAATTCATTGATTATTTGCGGACTTTTGGTTTTTTTGGTACTTGTTGGCATAATTTCCTATTTTGCTCTGAGAAGCTCAAATGGCAACAGTCAGGTAAACGAGCAAGAGCAGAGCAAACAATATACGACTGCAGATAAATGGCTTGAGGAAGATAACGCTACACACGTGAGTTACAGGGAAGGGTTCTTGAATATCAGAAGTTGGAAAGTTAAAATTGGACTTCCAGAGAATTTAACGCTTCTTAACGCGGATGTAGTAGATAGCGATGCGGATGTTGAAACTTTTTATGTAAGAGTAGTTAATAAGAGTTTAGTAGATAAATTGAGCAAGCTATCAGGCGAGGCGATTGGCTCAATTCCCGGAAATTATATTGCGCGAGCAAAGAGAGCATCGCTTGACCCATTTGGAACCGGAGATGAGGTTTTGCCAATTTATAAAAATGGCGAGTACAATTACTTTACTTATGAGCCTACTGGATTTTTTATTTCTGAGTCTCTTTCGGAATATGCCGATGAGATTTCAAATAACTTTAGATCAGCGTCGAGTACTTTCGGGAATTCGGAAGCGTATTTAGATTTCTAGCAAAAACCGCCTGTTTTAGGCGGTTTTTTGATAGTTGGATTAGAGCAACTCTTTGATGGTTTTTCCTAAAGCACGCTTTTCTGCGTCGTCTGCGAGTTTGGAGAACTTCTCGCGGTTCGTATCGGAGAAGCCAGCAGCCATTGGAAGCATTGCTCCGACTGGAGCGCCCAGGATGGTTGACGCAACGGATGTGGCAACTTTTGTGGCGGTAGTACCTTCCGAACCGAATATTTCACTTAGATGATTAAAGATACGAATGTCGTAAGATGGAGAATCAACATTCTTTTCGAGGGGGAGTCTGAGGACAACTGGGTATGGATAGATGCGCTCAAGTCCGTCTTTGTAATGCATGGTGATTTGTAGACCAACTTCGGCATAGCGACGAAGGTTTTCTTCGCTTCCGCTATTTAATTCCTCGTATTGGCCGAAGGTTTCGATTTGGTCATAGCGCCACAATTCTTTCTTGTCGGATTTTTTTGTCGTGGAGTTAATGATTTCAAACATGCCAAGTTCGTCGGCAAAGAGAATTGTATTGGCGCCGATTAGTCCGAAGCTCTTTTTTTGACTCTTGTTTAGTGAGGCGTATTCTTTTTCGTATAGTTCGTTCATCTTTTCCATATAGGCAAGATGAAGTTTGGTGGACTCTAAATCGTATTGTTTGGGTTGGAAATATCCGCTTGTATTTTTGCGGCACTTGTTACAGATATAATTTCCGTCTTTTAGTTTTGAGCGCGAAAGAGCGCCAACTTCGGTGCCGCAGATTGCACATGTTTGTTTTGAGAATAGATTTCCGAATAGTCCCATTTGAATTCTTTCTCTTTTTAGTAATATTGATTTTATTATATACGAATGACCCCCTTGTTGTCGAATTATATTTGAATTAACAGGGAAGAAATGGTACAATAGCAGATAGCTTTTTCAAGTGTACTTTTCTAAAATGGTTCGACGACTAAAGGGGGAAGAACTATGGATACGGACAATGTGGTTTATTGTCGTTGGGATTTGGTTCGATTCGTAACTGAGGACAAGTTGATAAAAAACAAGGCGTTTAGGACTTTGTCTGTTACCGCAAGTGATGTTCTTGAGCTTAGGATGTATCTAGGAAAGACGGACGATGGAAAATTTTATGAGGTAAGAATCTACAAGACGAAACCAGAGCAGGTATATGTTCACGACAAAGGAGATATGATACTGTTCTATACCGAAAATGATGAATATGCGACGTTCCAGTTTGAAAATTTCGATGATGCGCTGTTGTTTCTGGATACGATTTCGATACGACATCCGGAATATCGGATAAGGCCCATGCGGAAATTGCCGAGAGAATAAGATGGGGTGATAAAAGTATCAACGGAAATCGCAATGGTCCTTTCGGTCCTCTTAATAATCCTTGTCTGCATAACCGTTGTTTGTTTTATGTTTAAAAAAAATAATCGTTGAATCTGTACGCTCCTTCGGGAGCGTTTTTTATTGTTGTCGATTCTTTTGGGGTTTATTATAATAAAAATGTTAATAGTTAATCGTGAGGTAATATATGAGCGAGACTTTAGAGAGTGTTGGCTCTAATGAGGCTGGGAATCAAGAAAATGAATGGAGTAGCCTAGAGGCTATGCCAGAAATGGGAGATGCAACCCCCGAACCGGAGAATGAACAATCTTCATCAAGTGAAAAGTTGAAACCTGTAGGTGAATTGACAACGGAAGAAGCCGGTAAGGAATATATTGATTTATTAGTCGAGCTTAGCGAGAATTTCACAAGTGCTGAGGGTAGGTCTTCGAGAGCTGCATCGCCTCGTCCTGATGGGTCGGTTTTTGTTTATGGACAGGGGTATAGTGGTCATGAGGACCGTGTCGTTGAACGTATTGAGGGCAAAGATGGGGCTCATATGGATAGAGAATGGACGCTTGGTTTGGCGGACAACATTATTCATGCCGAGTCGGATTGGCGCGCTGCTGGAGAATCGACGACTATTGAAGAGCAAGAGGAGCAACAAGGTGAATTAGACGCGAATACCGCAAGAAGACAGGCGAGACTTGAGAGATTTGAAAGGGGATTTGGTGGACGAATGAGGCAGAAATTTTTCCCAGGAAAACATGGAAGACTTCTTGCAGAGGCGGAAAATGCTGTTAGACGAGAGACCGAGGCTGGCCAAAAAACTAAAGAGGCTGACGAGAAATTGAAGCATGCACTTGAGGCGGCATATTCAGATGAGTATGGCTATGGTCATCATAGGATTGATGATGAAAGGAAAGCTGACGAAGTAAATGATGAGTACAACGAAAAATTCTTTGGTGACGAAGAACGTCAGAGGAAAATTGACCGTGCAGTTGAACTTCGTCGAAGACTTGTCAGTGACGATGTACTAGACGTAGACTATCATTAACTTTAAAACCCGCCTTGAGAGGCGGGTTCTTCTTATTGGAGGAGATATTCCTCGAGAGTAAAGTTGTTGTCCATGATGTAGTGGGCGATTTCTGGATTTCCGATGTAGCGAAGATGCCACGGTTCATAATCGTAGCCAGTGACATCTTCTTTTCCTTCTGGGTAGCGAAGGATGAACCCATAATCGGCAATGTGGGAATGAATTTTTGCGAAATCGGTCGTATCTGCAATCATCTCATCGTTGTCGCGGATTTCGACATTGTCTTTTGTAATGATGAAAATGTCTAATGCGAGTCCGGTGTGATGTTCGGAATAACCGACTGGGGAAAGATACTTTTCGCAGTATTCCAGACCATAGGTGCTGCCCCAGTAGTCCCAGATTTCTTGTTGTTGTTCGACGCTTCTGTAAGTGCTGTCAAGCTCAATCTGGACTTCTTCTTCGTAAAGAAGGCAAGTACGGAGTCCATTGAAAGCAATCAGCGCGTGGGATTCAACAATATTTTCCTCATCGATGATGTTTCTTGTTGAAATGAGGTCAACGCGGTTCAGCCAGTCGTCAGGAAGTTTGTTTTGTTTGTTTACCAAAATCAAGTACGGGTTTTCGTTGACGTTTGTCACGGGTTTGTCTTCGGTGTGCGCGCAGGATAAACAGGGGCATAGGAACAAACATAGGAAAAGGGAAAACAACTTTTTCATTTAAAGAACGCCTCCTTTTATGTAGTTGAGAAGAGGATTATTTTATATATTATAACATATTTCTATTTTTTTGTTAAGGATATAGGTATTTTGTTGATAATGCTTTTGTTTACAAAATGTTGTTTATAATAGATAATTTAGTTATGGACACGAATTATATTATTGCTCAGTTTTTTGGAGGTCTTAGCATTGCTTCGAGTATTTGCTCAATGCAATTTAAGAAACGCAGAACTATTCTTATAGCACTCTTTTGTCTGAATTTCTTCGCAGCACTTAATATGGTTTTTCTTGGCTCCTTATCTGCGGCTTATATTTCCTTTTTCGCGATTTTTGAAATGCTTGTTAATTATCTTTTTGAGCGCAAAAAGAAAGATGTTCCGAGGTGGCTAGTAGGTATATATATTATATGTAATGTTGCGCTTGGTTTAATTACCTTTGAAAAGCCAATAGATGTTTTGCCAATTCTCGCGGCGATTATATTTTGCTTTACGATTTCGATGAAGAACGAACAAAACATTCGAAAACTAATGTTTTTGAATCAATGTTTGTGGTTGGTTTTTGACGTGGCTGTTGGCGCGTATCTTCTCGTCGGCTCGAATTTGTTTACGCTTATTTCTACGGCGATTGCTTATTATAGGTATGGAAAGAAAACCCGTAAGCGAGTTCAGAAAAAAACTAAAAAATAGCATTGTTTCGTCGTTGATTCCATTATGCTTGTGGTATAATGAAGAAAACTAGCGTGGGCAAATTAAGGAGGTGTCCCATGAAAAAAAATAAAAAGAAGAAACAAACTAAATATATTTTCGTTACTGGAGGTGTTCTTTCTGGTGTCGGAAAGGGAATCACAGCTGCGAGCATGGGCGCAATCTTAAAAGCTAAAGGATATCATGTCACAATGCAAAAATGTGACCCATATCTTAATGTTGATGCGGGGCTTCTGAATCCAGTTGAGCATGGTGAGTGTTTTGTGACGGCGGACGGAGTTGAAACTGACCTCGACCTTGGGCATTATGAAAGATTTCTTGATTTTGAAACTTCGAAATATTCGATTACGCTTTCTGGTGCTATTTTCAAGGAATTAATTGATAAAGAGCGAAGTGGCGGGTTTAAAGGGAAGACGGTACAGCTTGTCCCGCACTTTACAAACCTTGTGCAAGAAAAGATTGAACGCGCTTCGGCGAATAGCGATATACATATCGTTGAGATTGGTGGAACAATTGGGGATTATGAAGGGCTGTCGTTTGTTGAGGCGATTCGCTTGTTTGCAAATAAAGTCGGAAGAAAAAATTGCCTTTATGTTTCGGTTGTCTATGTACCTTGGATAAATACGAGTAAAGAATTTAAGACGAAACCTGCGCAAAATGCATTAAAAGATTTGCGTGGTTTTGGGATTATACCAGATATTGTTTGTACGAGAACCGAGCGTCCAGCGCCAAAAGAAATTCAAGAAAAGATTGCCGCGTTCGCAGGAATCGATAAGGACGCGGTTGTAAATCTTCCTGACATTAAGTCTGTTTATGACGTTCCGTTTAATGTTTTGAAATCGGGTGTTCTCAACATCTTGAATGATTTTATTGGCGATGATTCTGAGCCGGATATGAATAGATGGGAAGAGTTTTCTAGACTTCGAAATCAAGAGTTTAAGAGGACGGTAAGGATTGGATTGGTCGCGAAGTATGTTGGAAATAATGATACGTATATGTGCGTAACAGAGGCTCTTAAAACGGCGGCGGCGTGGAATAAAGTTAATCTCGATTTAGTTTGGATTAACGCTGAGGAGCTTGAGGATAGCGCTAATAATGAAGCAGGAAAAAAGCTTCAGGCGTGTGATGGGATTGTTGTTCCTGGTGGGTTTGGTGCAAGAGGGGTGGAGGGAAAGATAAAAGCGGCAAGCTATGCTTTGGATAAGAATGTACCATACCTTGGTCTTTGTTTAGGAATGCAAGTTGCTTGTATTGCGGCTGCTAGAAAAGGAGGAGTTAAGACTGCTAATTCGGAGGAATTTGGAGCAACTGAAGAGAAGAAGAATAACGTCATATATATAATGGAAGGGCAGAAAGGGAAGGAATCGACTGGCGGAACTATGAGACTTGGGGATTATCCCGCGAAGTTGGTTAAAGGCTCTAGGACGGCAAAGATTTATGACGAAACGAACGTTATAGAACGGCATAGGCATAGGTACGAGCTGAACCAAAAGTTTTTGCCTGAGATTGAAAAAGGCGGAATTATGGTTTCGGGAGTAAGTCCTGATGGAAAGTTGGTAGAGTTTATCGAAGCTCCAAATCATTTGTTCTTCCAGGCAACCCAGGCACACCCAGAGTTCAAATCGAGACCACTTCATCCACACCCACTGTTCTTGGAATTTATTAAAGCTTGTAAAAAGTAGGAGGCAAATGGACGATTCTTTGAGCTGGGAAGATTTAATGGCGGGAGGGGGAAGTGATTGGGCACCGGAAGGCGGATGGCCTGATTTTACTGAGGAAATTGAAGAGTATAACGAAGCAAAAGAGGAAGAACGAAGGAAGCAAGAAGAAGAGCGGGCGAGAGAGGAAGAACGTAAAACTGATGAATTAGAGCAGAGAGACAGAGCGAATTTTGAAGAGAGAATGGAATTTGAAAAGAAATATTATGGAACTGAGCGTGTTATAAAAACTCCTGAGGCGGAAGAGGAGGCATTCCAAATCTATAGACAACTTGGTGGCAACCAAGGTAATGCTGTTCGCGGATTGATGCGCGCGACATCTGAGGAAATAAAAAGTATACGGGTAGGTGTCGATACAATACAAAAAGTTTTTGATGGGTTGCCAGAGGAGGTGCAGACAGACAGGAGATTACGTACAAGTGGGTATTATGCTGATATTGCAGTTGAATATGTTTCAGAATTTGATAGTCGAGTAATGACGCCAGAAATGAATGCTGAACTCGCACGAACACTTAGAGATGCATCGGAGACGGGTGACCATAGAAAATATAGAGCGGTAAGAGATGCAATTGATGTTTGTTCGGTGAGCAAAGATGGGGAAATGATGGGCGATTTTTATGATTTGACCGTGAAATATGTTGGTACGCCTGGAGATGATATTCCTGGAAGCAAGTATCAGAAGAAGACAGACTTGTTGGCGAAATATGCTACATCTCACGGGATTGACAGGAAAAGGGCGGAAGCTTTTGAGGCGATAGTTTTTCCGATGGTGGATGCAGGAGATTCGGAAGTGGCATGCCTAATGGAAGCGGGAAACTCTTGGGCAACTACGGATGGTGAATTTGGAATATCTGATTTTACGATTCATGCGCTAGTTTCTGAAGTTAACCCGCGAAATGTGAGAGACTTAATGCATGCTTATCGCGAAATTCCAACAAGCGATTTTGGAAAATATGAGATGAACAGGAAGGACGCGTTGGCACTTCAGGATGTTTTATGGGTAGGACGAGATTTTATTCATGATGAAAGACCTGGAATACACGAATTATTGGAGGCGATGGTTCAGTTTTACGATTCGAAGGATAACGAGGAAGCGCATGCGCAGGCTAGAGAAAGACTTGCGAGTATCGTTAGCGATAGATTAGAACCAGAGAACAAATATATATATACTGGTTTTGATGGAAAACTGTGTTTTGAGGTTGAAAACTACGATAGATTGTTAACGACTAAGCACAGAGCAGGGATGGGAAAAGAAGTTGATTACAATGGGATGAAGGCAATTGATGTCTTGAGACGTCTTGAGAAGAATACGAGACAGGAGTCGCTTGAGAAGCCAAGCTCGGGGGATGAAAGGCTAGATGAACTGATTGAAAGGCTTGAGGTTATCGAGAAGGATGACGGAACCGTTGTGGTTGATTTTGAGGATGTTGCACAGATGGTAAAACGCGCGAATGAACTATTAATAGAAACGCAAGGAAAAACTGGGCTCAACCCATCAAAGGTGAGAGCATTATGTTATGTAGAACGGATGGCGACTGAGGCGATGAGAGGGATAAAAGCGAAAGACTATCAAGAGTTAGGATTCGACCCGAGTTTTAAGGAGATAATTCGATTTAATGAGCTTACGTCTAGTGGCGAGAAATATAGCGATATAGAGTTCGAAGACTTTTGGAATAAAGTGGTATCGGATTTCAGTAGAAGCTGGATAGACAACCCGGAGGAGGGCTATCATGTGCTTGTTACGCGCGTTATGGAGCGAACTGGAAGGTTAGCGAAGCAGTATGTCGAGGAAGGAAAACCGCGTCATATGATTGATTCACTTTGGTCAGGAAATTTGACTCATGAACTGATGGGAATGAGGGATAAGCGATGATTGAAAAACACTTCGGTTTTGTGGTACAATAAAGAAAAATAACCATAAAGGTTAAGGGCATCTATGGCAACAACTGCAAAAAAGAAATCAACCAAGAAAATCGTAAAGGCTGCACCAAGAAGGGTGAGTAATCGCGGGATGACAGTTAAAGAATGTATGGCGCAAAGCCAGATTCTCAAACTACATATGACAGTTATTACGATTTTATCGTGCGTCGTATGTGTGCTTGTCGTCGCACTGGTTCTTGCGCTTAAAGATTAAGGTAGCTTATGGAAGGGGGAGTGATTTTTGATGCTTAGTTTATGGTATAATTGTATTAATGCAAGAGATTAGAGAATTATTAATTAGTTGTATAGAAAAACTTTTTGAGTTAGCGGATTATCCCGTAGAGGTTTCGGAAGCGCCGGAGCTTAACGATATCGACTCAGAGCAAAGGGCGGATGTTGCGACTAATGTGGCAATGCGTTTGGCTGGGGAACTACATAGAAATCCACGCGAGATTGCCGAAGCAGTTAAGGACGAGTTTTTAAGACTAGCGGATGAGGGGAAACTACGTGGCGTAAAGGTATGGGTTGCTGGACCTGGATTTATAAATTTTATGCTTTCTAATGAATATTTTGTTGAAGGTATCGGACAATTTAGAGATAGATTTAACGAAAATATATCATGTGGTGAATATAACAATAAGGTTGTTGTAACAGAATTTAGCGACCCGAATCCGTTCAAGGTATTACATATCGGGCATCTTTATACCTCAATGGTTGGAGAGTCGATTTCGAGACTATTGGAATATGCTGGGGCAAAGGTCTACAGAACTAATTTTGGTGGTGATGTTGGATTGCATGTTGGGAAAACTCTGTACGTGATGATGAAGAAGGGCTTGAAGGATTTTACCATTGAAGACATAGCAAAGTGTTATGTTGAGGGAACTAGAGCTTACGAGGAAGACGAAGCTGCAAGGAGGGGGATAGTAGATACGAATAAGGCTGTATATGAGATTGCCGAAAATGATTTGCATGATAGTGCGTTAGCTGAGGCCTATTGGAAGGGCAGGGCACTTTCGTATGACTATTTCAATGATTTTTATAAGAGAATTGGCGTAAAGTTTGATAAGTACTATCCGGAGTCAACGGTTGCAAAGCGAGGATTGACAGTTGTTAAGGAAAATATACCGAATGTCTATCAACTTAGTGACGGTGCGATAGTTTTTAAGGGTGAGGATTATAATCTTCACACGAGGGTGTTTATAAACAAAGAAGGCTTACCGACGTACGAAGCGAAGGACGTTGGGCTTCTATTCACGAAGAACGAAGATTACAAGTTTGATGAGTCGGTTGTTATAACTGGGAACGACATTACTGATTATATGAAGGTTGTCTTAAAGAGTGTCGAGCAGTATGCTCCAGAACTAGTTGAGAAGACTACGCACATTACGCACGGAAATGTAAGGCTTCCAGGAAATGAAAAGATGAGCTCGCGAAAAGGTAATTTTGTGAAAGCCATCGATGTGCTTGATTCGGTCCAGGAGATGACTGATAACGAAATGATTGCGCTGGGAGCGATTCGATATGCGTTTCTGAAATATAAAATCGGTAACAATATAGTCTTTGACGCGAAAGAATCGGTTTCGCTTACGGGAAACAGCGGTCCTTATCTTCAGTACTCAGCAGTTAGAGCTAAGAAGATTCTTGCAGGCGTGAAAAAGTCTGGAGAAGAAGTAAGAGAATTTCAGCTTGAGCCAGAGGAAATTAAACTGAATAAAAAGTTTATGCAATACAAAGGCGTACTTTCGGATGCGGTGAAGGAAAAAGCTCCTCACCTTGTTTGTAATTATTTATTTGAGTTAGCGCAGGAATTTTCAAGATTCTACGAGAATTGTAGAGTAATGGGAGATGAGTTTGAAAACGAAAGGGCAGGAGAAGTAAAAGTGTTCCTGAATATTATGGAACATGGGCTTGGGATTCTTGGAATTGAAATTCCTGATGAGATGTAGATAGAATGGACGGTGCTGAACAAAAAAAGAAGAAGTGGAACTTGAAGAAGATTCTTGGGATTGTCGTTGTTCTAACGGCTATTATTGGTGGAGTGATTTGGTTTAATAATAAAAATAATATGGATTCGGAAGGAGTTGATTTGGAAGAGTTTGCGACAAAGTTTTTAAAGCTCGAGAACCGAGGGAAGAACATGATTTATAGCCCGCTCTCGATAAAATACGCGCTCTCGATTCTTCGAGATGGTGCTTCGGGAAAAACTAAAGACGAAATCGAAACAGCATTAAACGATGATACATTGATGACTTATCAGAATGTTCAAGATAAATTGTCACTTGCGAATGCTTTGTTTATAAGAAACAATTCCGGGAATTATGTGAGTGAAGCTTTTGCTAACATTGTTAAAGAGAAATATAGTGGGGAAGTAATCTATGACGATTTTTCCGGCACAAGGGTGCTCGATGATTGGATTGATGAAAAAACCTTTGGACTCATCAAAAACCTTAACGTCGAGATAACAGAAAACACCGAGATGATTATTTCTAATGCTCTAGCGATCCAAATGGACTGGCTATATGATTTTAACGGAGAGACTTATTCAGAAGACTTTTATTTAGCCGATGGCTCTACGATAAAGGCGTCAACGATGCACTATTTGCGTACGTTTAGCGATTCGGTTGGATATTATGATGACAAGAAGGTTACAATTGTAACTCTAGGATTAGAGAGGCAGGCCGATGGTACTAACTTGGAATTTGTTGCAGTGATGCCGAAGAAGCAATCTCTAAAGGAATTTGCGGAGACAGAAAGTGCGAATGGAATAATAAAGAGACTTGATAAGGTGGAATATGCAAGCAACACCGAGAACGGTCTGGATTTAGCGATTCCGAAGTTTGGATTTGATTATGAGCTCGAATTTAAGAATGATTTGGAAAGTATGGGCATCAAGCAAGCTTTTTATCCTGATAGTGCAGATTTTTCTAGGATGACAGCTGGTGGACAAAATAGATTGTATGTTTCTGATGCTAAACACAAAGCGAACATAGAGTTTTCCGAGGAAGGGATTAAGGCCGGAGCTGCGACGGCGTTTTCGATGGATGTTAAGGGTGCTTTTTCTGGTAATGCGCCTATCGAGATTAAGGTTGACCGTCCGTTCATGTTTATCGTTTATGATAAACAAACCAAGGAAATCTGGTTTGTAGGAACGATGTATGAACCGGATAAAGCGTAATAATGTATAATATATATATGAGCAAAAAAGCGAAATTATTATGGGTGGATTTGGAAATGACCGGGCTAGAACCGGAGAAAGACCGAATTCTCGAGGTGGCGGTGATTGCGACTGGCTGGGATTTAGAGCCAATTGCGAAGTATGAGGGAATTGTAAAAGTTGATGACAAATTGATTGAAGAAAGAATGGTGGGAGAATTTTGGGAGAAGAATAAAGAATCACATGATTCGCTAGTTTCCCAGAATAAAAATGGAAAAACCGTAGAAGAAATTCAAAAGGAAGTATTAGATTTTATTAAGGAATACTTTGGTGATGAAGTAATTCTGGCGGGGAATTCAATTCATCAGGATAGAAAATTTATCGATAGGGAGATGCCTAAAGTTTCCGAAAAGCTGCATTACCGAATGCTTGATGTAAGTGCTTGGAAGATTTATTTTGAGGGGGCGTTAGGAAAAAAATTCGCAAAGCCAGATTTGCACCGTGCGATGTCGGATATTAATGGTTCAATTGAGGAATTAAAATATTATCTAGGATTTATAAAAAATGGACGTTAGTAAGATTTCTGGGCTTGGGGAATTTGTCAGAATTGACGAGAAAATAGACGAAAACGATGCTAGAGAAGTCTATAAAATTTCCAGTGATGGAAAGGCTTTTCTGGTGGTAAATAAGCATACGATTGAAGTGAGAAGCGATTCTAGGCTTAAAAGCTTGCTAATCGAAAAATACGAGAGTGTGATGGAGAGTCGTTATTTTGGACGAGGCGGAATTGAGATAGTGACGGAGGGGAAGCAGATGAATGAGCAAGAAATAGAGGATTTGATTCGATTATCTTATAACCTGACAAAAACTGAAGAATAAAAAATGCCCCTGAAGGGGCATTTTCTTATTTCTTGTTCTTTTTGAGGAGGTCGCGGATTTCTTTGAGAAGTGCAGTTTGTTCGTCTTCGGTTTCTTTAGCTTCCTCTTCTTTCTTGTCCTCGTTCTTTTTGGCAAGGCGCTCTGCACGTTCGCGCATCTTATTGAGAGAGCGAACCATTAAGAAGATGACGAAACCGATAATAAGGAAGTTTACGACTGCTTGAATGAAGTTGCCGTAGTTAATTGTTGCTGGTTCAACACCTGGGATGTATGCGGGAATTGTGACTTTAAGCGCGCTAAAGTCAAAGCCTCCGATTAGCATGGAAACGACTGGCATGACGACGTCGTTTACGAGAGAGGTAACGATGGCAGTAAATGCACCACCGATGATAATACCGACGGCTAAATCCATGACTGAACCGCGGTTGATGAATTCTTTGAATTCTTTAAGCACTTTAGGCTCCTTTTTCTTTAATTTATTATTAAAATCGGCTTGTTTTTCACCGACTTCTTTAAGTTTAGACTTCGCATCCTCTAATTTACTCATGAGGTAATTATAACACAAAAAGATTAATCGGCTTCAGAGAATGTGTGAAGTGTATCACTGAGGTGAGCGAGCGACTTATAGGACGAGTCTAGGAATTCGTAAACTTTGCCGTTTTCTGGGACTTTCTTAGCGGCGGCTTGTTCGAGGATAAGGAAGAACTCAATTTGATAGTAAAACTCTGAGGCGAAGCGTCGGTCGAGAATGCCGTTTAGACGAGCTTTTTCGAGCGATGCGTTGAGCTCTTCAATGAGTTTTGCGTCGCTGTCGGAAGGACTGTTTGCTGGCTTTGTTTCATATTCGGATTCTAGGAGTGATTCTGAAGATGATTTTGCATTCGCGAGAAGAGTCGAGAGAGAGGCGGCGGATGAACGAAGGGAAGAGGATTTTATATCATCCATGTATTCGGAAACTGTTTCTTCGAGTGCGGTTGCACGTTGATAGATGTTATTGAGCTCGTCGGCGGCAGTTGGTTCTGGAGATGAAGACATGGTTATCATGAGAATGATAGAAATAAGGAAGACAGCACCGAGTATAATGGCGATGATTTTAGTCTTTTTGTCGAAGAATCCGCCAGCTTTTTGTGATGGTTGAACCTTGGCAGAAATCTGATTAAGATAATCTAAATCGTTCATGTTTTAAGTGTATCATAAAAAAATGATATACTGAAGATATGAATGACGCGAAGGAGGAAATTAAATCTCGACTTCCGATTGAGGATGTGATTTCTCAGTATGTCGAGCTTAAAAGGGCGGGCAGGACGCTGAAAGGTCGGTCTCCGTGGGGTGTTGATAAGACTCCTTCGTTTATGGTGAGTCCGGAAAAGGGGATATGGCACGATTTCTCTGCAAACAAAGGCGGAGATATTTTTACCTTTATTATGGAGGTTGAGGGGATTAGTTTTAAGGAAGCGCTTGAAAAGTTGGCAGCGCAGGCGGGGGTCGATATTTCTCGTTATGCAGGTAGTGATGCACAAATTACGCGAAAGAAGGCGAGGGCGCGAGAAGCGTTGGAATTAGCAACCAAGTATTATCAATTTTGTTTGTCTAAAAGTAAAACCGTGTCTGAGTACGTTTTTTATAAGCGGAACATGAATCGCGCAACGGTTAAGGAATTCAGGATTGGATACTCGCCAAAGAATGGGAGAGCCCTAAAAGATTTTCTGATGGGGAGAGGTTTTTCTGAGCGCGAGCTAAGCGATGCGGGTCTTCTTAATAGATTCAATGGTGATATGTTTAGAGGGAGGATGATGGTGCCGTTTATTGACACCACGGGTAATGTAATTGGTTATACGGCACGCGTATTAGATAAGAGTGAACCAAAATATTTGAACACACAAGATACGATTTTATTCAATAAGAGTCGATTTATTTTTGGACTTGCGCAGGCAAAGGAATCGATTCGAAAAAATGGATTTGTAGTGATTGTCGAAGGGAACATGGATGTCATTTCTAGCCATCAAGCTGGAGTAAAAGAGGCGGTGGCGACAAGTGGAACGGCAATGACCGAGCAACATTTGAAAACCCTCTCAAGACTTACGAGCGATATTCGATTGGCGTATGACGGAGATGGTGCAGGGGTGAGAGCGGCGGAAAGGGCAATTATGATGGCCGGTGATTTGGGGTTGAATATGACAGTTATTTCTGATTATCAGGGGGCAAAAGACCCAGATGAATTAATTCAGAGAGGTCCAGAATTATGGCAAAAGGCTGTAGAAGACAGAAAACCGGCGGTTGAGTGGTTACTTGATAAATACGAAGAAAAACTCGATTTAGCTACGGCTTTTGGGAAGCGTGAATATTCTGATGTGGCACTGAAAATGCTTGAATATGTGAAAGATAAAATTGAACGAGCTCACTATGAAGAAATTGTTGCCAGAAGACTAGGCGTTTCTCGTGAGGATTTGCGCGGAAAGGAAGATGACCTAGCGCAGAAATTGAGAGATAAGCCGAAAAGACGATTGAAGAAAGCGAAGACGGAGGGGAAGAGCGACGCTCTTATGGCGTTAGAAGATAACTTGCTATCGATAATGATTTATGGAGGCATAGAAGGGCCGAGTGAGATTGAGATACCTGAGGACGAGACTAAGCTTTCGGAACTTGAGTTGGTTTTCGATAGTAGATATAAGAACTATAGCCAGAAGGACCTCGCGCAGGAAGCAAAGATTCTGTATGCTCGAATTAAGAAGGAAATAAACAAGACTGAGATTCAGAGGTTAATGGACAAGCTCAATGATGAAGGCCTCGATGATGAGGGGAGGAAAGAGATTTTAAGGAGAATTACTGAGCTCCAAAAAACTTGATTTTTTCTTAAGTAGCGTCTATAATTCACGTAATGGATCAGGATAAAGAAGACTTAGTCCTCGAGCCGATGGAGCCCGACGCACTCGATCTAGCGGACGAGGAGGAACTTTCTGACGAAGACCTTGAGATAACGGTTGATAATGTTGATGCATTTGCGGATGATTCCGTAAGGCTTTATTTACGTGAAATTGGCAAAATTCCACTTCTAACCACAGAAGAAGAAGCTGAGCTTGCAAAGAAAGTTGTTGAGGGCGACAAAAAAGCCAAAGACAAAATGGTTGAGGCTAACATGCGCCTCGTCGTTTCGATTGCGAAGAGATACTCAGGTCGCGGACTTGATTTTTTGGATTTAATTCAAGAAGGAAATACGGGATTACTTCGTGCAGTTGAAAAGTTTGACCCGGAAAAAGGATTTAAGTTCTCTACTTATGCTACTTGGTGGATTCGCCAGGCGATTACGCGTGCGATTGCTGACCAGGCAAGAACGATTCGTATTCCTGTACATATGGTAGAAACTATCAATAAGGTTCTGCGAACAACTAGAAAATTAACGACTGATTTAAATCGCGAGCCGACCATCGAGGAAATTGCAAAAGAACTCGACATGGAAATTGACAAGGTTGAGTACGTGATGAGAATTAAACAGGATATAGCATCGCTTGATGCAAGTGTTGGGCGTGATGGCGATGACGAGGATTCTGTGCTAGGAGACTTTGTTGAAGACGAGGAGCGCATTTCTCCAGAAGATTCGGCTGCGAATCAAATCTTGAAGGAGCAACTCGCATCTATCATCTCTACTCTTTCTGATAGGGAACAGAAGATTATCAAGATGCGTTTTGGAATCGGTGGGGAAAGGCCTCATACTTTGGAGGAAGTTGGTTACGAGTTTTCCGTTACTAGGGAAAGGATTCGTCAAATCGAAGCGAAGGCTTTGTCAAAACTTCGTAAACATAAAGACACAAAAAAGTTACACGAATATTTAAGGTAGGAGGTAAAAATGAAAAAAGTTCTTACGCGTTTGGCTGCGATACTTATGTCAGTTTCAATGGTTTTTGCGGTACCGGCAATAGTATATGCGGAAGAGGGGGGTGGCACCGGGACTGGTGGTGGTAGCTCAAGCGAGTGCGTGAAGACTGCTATGTTTGGTGCTGGTGGGGAGTATTGTGATGGCGTTTGGGGAGTTTTAGCGATTGCGTTGAATGTTATGTTAGTGGTTGCTGGTGCGGGTGGTATTATTGGGATTATCGTATCTGGTATTCAATACGCGACGGCGTCTGGTGAACCTGGCCAGATTATGAAGGCGAAAAAACGCATATACGAGATTGTGATTGGAATTGTTGCACTCGGCTTGATGTGGGTATTCTTACAGTGGCTCATTCCTGGTGGGGTCCTGTAGAAAATAGGCGAGACTTCTTATGAAAAGAATCATAATAGTTTATAGCCCGCGTTCGGCTAGATTTTCTGAAGTTCGACGGAAGGTAATTGAGAAATCTCGTGAGCTTAAGGGTTGGATGGTTTTGAAATTCGAAGTTGAAGAAGCACCGCTTAGAGAGAATTCGAAAAGACTTGCAAAGATAATAAAGAAGGATGACTTGATTTTGTCGGCGGGAGGTGATGGAACTGCGGCGATGTCGATGAATGCAATTATCGAGTCTGGGAGAATTGCGACGCTTGGCGTGATGCCCTTCGGGAATTTTAATGATTATGTTGAGACGCTTGGCAAGATGACGTTTGATAGAATCATTCGGAAATTCGAGGAAGGGAAATATAAGGAGTTTTATCCGCTTGATGCGATAGTCGATGGCGAGCATTTGATGTATTCAGGCGCGTATTTTACGATTGGGATGATGGCGGAAGCAACGTGGCTATTTAAGGAAAATAAGGTAAGAAGAAAACTGGTTAAGGCGAGAAACAGATTGTTCTTTTCTGCAAGAAAACTGTTTGGATGGTATGTGCGAAACAAAAGAAGAAAAGATTTTTTGCCAAGTGATATGTACGTGAATGATGTCCAGGTCGAAAAGAATACGACCGACTACATTGCGATTAACGGAAAGAGTGTTGCGAGTGTCGTACCGTGTATAGGATGGTGGAGGGATCCAGAAGTATTCTGGAGCGGGACGATGAGGAATAGAAGTTTAATGAGGATGTTTGGGAAGTTTTTGAAATCACAGGAAGGGAAACTTCCGGGAAATGAATCGAAGAGCGACTTGATAAGGTTTAAGACAGTGGCGAATGTCTATATGCATGCGGATGGGGAAGGTAAAGAGCTTTCTGGGGTGCTTGAAATAGAAATAAAAAAGGCGAGGAATGGTTTGCGGGTAATAGAAGCATAGAGTATAATTAGAGAAAAATAAAGGAGGTTAAAGACATGGCGAAAGAAGAACGAGACGTGAAAATTCTCGCATTAGTAGGAATGAGCGGGAGCGGAAAATCTGTCGCCGTGGACCATTTAACGAGTTTAGGATATCCCAAGGTATATTTTGGCGGGATGATTTATAAAGAAATGGAACGACGCGGAATTGAGAGAACGCCGGACGGTGAGAGCGAAAAGAAATTCCGAGAGATGATTCGCGAAACAGAGGGTAAGGATTGGGTAGTTAAGCAAGTTATAGAAGAGACTAAGAGATTGATTGAAGCGGGGCAGAAACGTATAGTGCTTGATGGAGTATACTCTTGGACGGAGTATGTGACGTTAAAAAAGGAGTTTCCTGGAGAATTAATCTTCGTTGCAATTGTTGTGCCGAAAAAGTTACGTTATAAACGAGTTGCGGAAAGACCGGAGAGACCGTTTAACCGTAATGAAATTATGGAGAGGGATAGGTCAGAGATTGAAAATCTTGAAAAAGGCGGACCAATCGCCATGGCGGATTATTATATTTTGAATGATGGGACAATTGAGGAAGAGAATCAGAAAATGGACGAGATTTTGAAGGAAGTGGAGTTCTAAATGAAGAGACTAGTCGTTATTGATGGTAAATCTGTATTCTATCGCGGTTATTATGCGATGGGTGCGCTCAGTACGAGCGCGGGAACGCCAACGGGTGGCGTTTATGGGTTTGCCGCAATTGCGATGGAGTTAGTTAAGAAACTTGAGCCAAATAAAGTGGTGGTTGCTTGGGATAAGGCAAAGACTTCAACTTCGAAACGAACCGCTATTTATGCGGATTATAAAGCTGGGCGCGTGAAACCGCCGGAAGATTTTTACGCACAGATACCACTACTGAGGAAGCTTGTTGATGCGCTTGAGTGGGAATTTTTAGAATACGATGGCTATGAGGCTGATGATATTATAGGAAGTTTAGGGCGTGCCATTGATGAAGAAGTAGGTTGGGAGATGTACATTATTTCTTCAGACTTGGATATGTTGCAGGTGGTAGACGAGAACGTAAAGATGTATCGGCTTCTCAAGGGGTTTACCGAACTTGAAGAAATAGACGTTTCTGCGGTTGAGGTAAAGTATGGAATAAAGAAAGAACAATTTCTTGACCTTAAGGCGCTTAAGGGTGATTCTTCAGACAATATTCCAGGGGTTCCAGGAATCGGGGAAAAGGGCGCAGTGAAGCTATTGAATCAATACGGGACGCTTGATGGTATTTATGAACATCTTGATGAGATTCCGGGTGCAACTGGAGAAAAATTGAGGAACGGACGAGAATCCGCGTATATGAGTTATCAACTTGCGAAGATTGATACAACTGCGCCTGTTGAACTTGATAAAATACGGGATTTAGAGATTGATTCTGAACAAATTACTGGTGCGCTTAAAGAGTTGGAGTTTAACAGTTTAATTCGGAAGTTTAATAAATGGAAAGAGGAGGGGAATATTAAGGAAGCGCAGGGGTCGGATGGCGAATTAAGCGCGGTCGAAAAGCCTGACAAAGTGGGTGGTTCTGACGATGAATTGCCTGATGGCGTGATTTTCAGTTTTGACATTAAAGAATTAATGCATCGCGATAAGGATATCGCGAAGAAAATCTTGAATGGGTCGGAGTATTATGATTTGGGGCAAGGACGATTTTTATTAAACCCTCTTGAAAGAAAGGTTGAAGAGAACAACGGGCTGTTGTTTGTCGACGATTTGGACGAAATGAAACGTGAATATAATCGACAGAAGAGGGAATTCAAGAAATATCCAAAACTTCGGAAGGTCTTTAATGAGCTCGATATGCCGCTTGTGCCGGTTCTGTATAAGATTGAAGAAAAGGGAATGAAAATTGATGTGAATTATTTTGAGAAACTTCGTGTAGAGTATGAAGGATATGTCGGAAGACTTGCGACGGAAGTTTATATGGCGGCTGGTCAAGAATTTAATATAAATTCTCCTTTGCAGCTTTCAGAAATACTATTTGAGAAGTTGGGACTTCCTATAAAGGGAATTAAGAAAACTCAGAGAGGCTATTCAACGGGAGCGAAGGAGCTGGATAAACTTAAAAACCTGCATCCGATTATTCTAAAGCTTATGGAATACCGAGAGGCATCAAAACTTTTGTCAACATATATTTTACCATTACCCCAACTAGCAGATAAAAATATGAGAGTGCATACGACATTCACTCAGAATGTGACGGCGACCGGAAGGTTATCTAGTTTAAATCCAAATCTTCAGAATATTCCAACGAGGACGGAAGAAGGAAAGAAGATTCGCGGTGGGTTTGTGGTTGATGAAGGCAAGGTTCTTATTTCCGCGGACTATGCGCAATTCGAGCTTCGTCTTGCGGCGGCTCTATCGGGTGATAAAAAATTAATTGAAGATTTTAATAATGGGGTTGATATTCATACAAAAACTGCTGCGGAAGTATATGGCGTGACGATGGATGCGGTAACAAAGGACCAAAGAAGGACGGCCAAAGTAGTTAACTTTGGTATCATTTATGGAATGAGTGCAAAAGGCCTTTCGGACGCGACTGGTATGTCGATTTTAGAGTCAAAAGAATTTGTCGAGCATTATTTTGAGTTAAGAAAGCCGATTCAGAATAAGTTAAATGAATACTTGGAGCAAGCTAGAACTCGCGGGTATGTCGAAACTTATTTTGGACGTAGACGTCCAACGCCGGATGTGAAGAGTGCCAATTTCATAGTTCGGACGGGTGCGGAGAGAGCAGCTCAAAATATGCCCATCCAAGGAACAGAGGCCGATTTAATGAAGCTCGCAATGATTCGGTTAGATAAGGAACTTCCGAGCGGAGCGGATATGATTATGCAGGTACATGATTCAATCATGGTTGAGTGCGATAAGGACAAAGTTGAAGAAGTAAAGAAGATACTGAAGCGTGTGATGGAAGGTGTTGCACCGGAGCTTGAAGTGAAGTTGGCAGTTGACGTAGAAGAGGGCGCGAGATGGAGCGAAGTTTAGAGATTTATAAGGTTGAGAAGGGTGAAGTGATTTTTGATATTGACCAGAAAAAAGAGACCGTTTGGGCAACTCAGGATGAAATTGCAAAATTGTTTGATGTAGATAGGACGGTAGTAGGACGGCACCTTAGAAATATATATAATGACGAGGAGCTAGATGAAAGTCGAACATGTGCAAAAAATGCACAAGTTCAGGTTGAAGGGACGAGGCAGGTAGTTCGCCAAGTTAAGAAATATAATCTTGATGCGATTATTTCTGTTGGATATAGAGTTAACTCGAAGAAGGCAACAAAGTTTCGAGTCTGGGCTACTAGTGTGCTTAAAAAGTATGTCGTAGATGGCGTGGCGGTTAATGAACGCCGAGTTAAAGAGTTGCCAAGTAAGAAGTTGGAGCAACTTGAGGCGACGCTTTCGGTCGTGCAGAGGTTAATGGTTAAAACGGAGCTTCAGGAAGAGGAGGCTAAGGGAATACTTGAGGTGATTTCTAGGTATGGCCGTTCGATTGAGACGATAAAAGAGTATGACAGTGGGTTTATTTCGCCAGTTTTCAAGAAGGCTGGTACGATTCGGAAGCAATTAACAATTGGAGATGTTCGTAATCTTGTCGATAATTTGAGAGAGCAGTTGAATGAGGCAGATAGTTTTGGTGAGTTTGTCAATGAAGCAACGTTTGAACGCTTTTTAAACGCTCTTTCTACGGATGAAATGGGAAAAGGCGTTGCAGAGAAAGCGACAAGATTGTTATATTTTATTGTTCATTCGGAACCATTTAAGGAAGGAAATCGGCAAATTGGAGCACTTGTCTTTATTTATTTCTTGACTGTAAATGACTTTCAGCTTTCGGAAAATGGAGAGACAAAGATTTCGGATAGGGCGCTTACTGCAATAGTTTTATTGATGGCAGAGAGTGAACTGAGCGAGAAAGAGCTGATTATTGAGTTGGTAGTTAAGCTGCTCGTTTAGGCGAGAAGCACTCTTTTATTTTGCTTAAGATTATTATAAAATGGAAGCATTATGGAGGAAAAACGTTTGAAGAAAAAACAAAAACGTGTAAAAGTTGTTGATGAGCAGCTTGAAGAAGTTGAGGAAATTCAGCGTGGTGCTGTTTCGGAAGTTGAGGAGGCTCCAAAGAAAAAACTAAAAAACGACACGATGACAGAAGAGGAGAAAAAGGAAGAGACTGTAGAGGAAGAAAAGAAGAAGGATAAGGGGAAGGGGAAGGGCTGGATTGCACTAATCATTATTTTAGTTTTGTTTGCTGGAGGAGCTTTTGTTGCAAAATCGATTTTGTTAAAAACTACTACTGAGAATGAAACTGTAAAAGTAAGTGATGATGCTCGAGGTTTTTCAAATTATTTCAAGGAATATTTAGCTGACAGGATTGAAATTGAGAAGATAATTAGCACAGAGTATGATAAGTTGGACAAAAATGAAGCATTAAGTAAACTATCGAGTCTAAAAGACGGTTTTTCTAAAGTTGCACGTGGTACTTCTGGAAACTACATTAAATCGGTCTATGCCGAAATGGCAACGGTCATGGAAAATGATGCTTCGTTGTGTCTTACGTTAGTACGCGAGCTTCGCAGTATTTTGAATGACGATGATAAAAAGGCATTCGAGGAAAAAGTTGCGGAGACAAAAGAAGGACTTAGGAGTGCATTGTATGTCGCGAGAGCTGCATTCAAAGGTGACGTAACTGGGTTAAGCTCTAAGGGTGTTGTCGCCTTTGAAGGTGGTGCGATGGTTGAGGCAGGGGGTGGAGTGATGAATATATTTGTTGGTGATTTCCAGGATGGAATCGTGGCGGTTTCTTCGGACATGATGGAGGATGCTAAATCAATCGAAGCCGAGAAGTTGTATGGTTATAATGGAATACGAGTGATTGTGATTGGGGATAGTATGGCGTCAGAACTTGAGAGCGGATGGTTTAAGAATATCAAGTTGGAAATTGGAAGTCTGGAAGCAAAGATGACCAAAACAAAAGTAAGTTTTGTATTAAAGAGCCTGAGCAACGTTGAAGATGAACTAAAGGGGATGGAGATAAAGGGGTTAGTTGAAGAGGGCGAGAAGACCATTAATGAACAATTAACGGAAGCGGTGGCAGAAATAAAAGGTAAAAGGTAATGCCAGAGCTTCCCGAAGTCGAAACGATACGCAGAGGTCTTCAAAAATGCGTCGTTAAAGAAAAGGGTGGCAAAGTAATTAGGGTTGAGATTCTTGAAAAAAAGAGTTTCATTGGAGAGTCTTCTATGATAGTTGGCGCTAGCATAAGAACGCTTCGCCGACGAGGTAAAGCGCTGATTTTTGATTTTACTAATGGAACAAGTATCATTTGTCATTTGAGAATGACGGGACAGTTAATATGGACGTCAAGTGAGGAAAGATTTGCGGGCGGACATCCGAACGATAACTTCATTGCAGAACTGCCAAACAAGCAGACGAGAATAGTAATAGGTTTCGAGAGAGGGACACTATTTTTTAACGACCAGAGAAAATTTGGTTTTATGAGGGCACTAAAGACAGAAGATGTTGAAAACGACTCTTTCATTCGAAGGCTTGCGAAGGAGCCGTGGGAAATGTCTGGAGAAGAATTGTTTGCAAAATTGCAACGACATAAAGGCGCTCCGGTTAAAAGCGTGATTCTCGATCAATCTATTATTGCTGGGCTAGGGAATATTTATGCAGATGAGACCTTGTTCTATGCGAAGATTAATCCGAAGCGAAAAGCGGGTAACGTTTCGAGAGACGAGGCTGACGCCTTGATAGAGGGAGCAAGGGTTGTTATGGATAGGAGTTTGGAGGCAGGTGGTTCGACTATTCGGAATTATGTAAAAAGTGATGGAACGAAAGGTGATTATCTCGAGCTTTTCGCGAAGGTTTTTAACCGTCAAGGTAAAAAATGTGAAAGATGTGGTGCGATAATTCTGAAGACAAGGGTTGGAGGAAGAGGTACGCATTTTTGTCCTGTGTGTCAGAAACAGTGATAAAATAGACTTAGTAAGGAGAGGTGAGGTAATGAATAACAACGATATAGAAGATGAAGAAAAAGATATTGAGCTTTTGGAAAGCGAAATAAACGACAATACTGATTCTAAAGAAGAGAAGGGTGATTGTGGGGATTAAGCTTTTTACAGGCGATGACAGAATTCGAATTTCTGAAACGATAAAAAATGTACTGTCGAAAGACTATGAAGTCTTTGAAGGGGAAACGTTACGAGCTACAGATTTACCGGGGATTTTTTTTGGAACGACACTTTTTAGTAATGATAGAAGAATATTAATTAAGGATTTAGCTCAAAACAAAGAGGCGTTCGAAGATTTTTGTGCGAAATTTTCTGACTATAGTAAGACTGAAGCGAATGTGATTATTTGGGAAACGAAGTTGGACAAAAGAATGGCTTTGACCAAGAATCTAATTAAATCCGGGATTGAAATTCGCGAATTTAATCAAGCAAAAGGTGTTGATTCGAGGGCGGTTCTAGGGATTTTTGACTTGGCGCTTAGAGATGGAGGTGCTGCAGTAAAAGAGCTTGAAAAGATTGAAAAAGAACAGGACCCGTATATGTTTCTGGGTTTAATGGCGAGTCAGGCTTTGAAAAAGCTAAGCTTTCGCCCGACTGGGAGTAGGGAAAAGAGGGTTTTGAAAGAGATTGCCGAGGTGGATATGCAAATGAAATCCACGGCTTTTGAACCGTGGATTTTGATAAAAGGCTTATTGCTTAGAATTACTTCTTTGCGGTAACTTTTTTGGTAGTTTTCTTTTTGCCAAGCTCTTTTGCAATTTTTGCGGCGCGGGATTTACGGCGAGAAGCAGTGTTTTTCTTTAGTAAACCTTTTTTGACGGCTTTGTCATACTCGCTTTGAAGTTTTTTCATGTTCTCAGCGATTGGTTTAGCTTCAAAAGCTTTGCGGGCAGCTTTGATAGCTTTCTTGATTTCTTGATTTTTTGTAGTGCGCTTTGTTGCTTGGCGTGCGGCCTTTTTGGCGGACTTAATAATCGGCATTTAAAATAGAATCCTATTAGTTAAATATATTTAATTTCTGTTATTATACCTTATTCTGTCTGTTATTTCAAGAGGACGTTTTTCTTTGTCTGAAGATGTTTATGCTATAATGAAGAAAAGGAGAAAAATGAAGATTCACAGTGTCTATATTGGCGGTTGGTTTCAAAGGACCATGTTGCAATTATCAGAGGTCTATGATTTTTTAAGGGGAACTGAAGGGATTGCAAAGTTGAGTCAGAAGAAGATGGCGGATTATCGGGAGGCGCTTGAACTTGAGGATTTGGAATATGGAGTAAGTGGGGAGGAATTCCTATGTTTCAAATCAAAATTTGGAATTAGAGTGAAGATTTTCGAAGATGGTCTAATTACTTTAAGAAATGAGGACGTGAATTCTGAAACTCTTGTAAAAGACATCGCTAAGGTTCAGGATTATTATGAAAACAGACTTTCTCCCGCAATAAATTATTTGTTCAGTTTAGGTGCACCGGTACCTAAAGAACTTGCTAACATTGAAAATGTTTATCCGTACTTTATCGTGATGGATAAGGCAACAAAAGACGAGATGCATGCTTTGCTAGAGCAGACTGATAGACAGAAGTATTTCGAATTCGACAATACAAACTATGACGTACTCCGTGGCGATAAGTATTATTTCATTAATAATAAAGGTAAGAAGATTGACGAGATTGAAAGATATATCGAGGAGCAGATTTTTATTAGAGAGTTCAAGGGCCAGATGCATAGGTATTTGAATATCCACAGAATCTTGTGGGATAGAATTGATGAAGTCAAAGCACATAAGATGGTTAAAGGGGAAGAAATTGTGAAGTTTTCAACTAAGCTTGAAGCTTACGCAAAGACCATCACCCTCATTGATGGACGTATCAAGCAGATGTCAACTTATCTTCCAACTCGTGAGAAAATTGCAAAGGAAGATAAAGGACTTGCGGAGTTTTTGCAGATTTCTGGGTATAGGTATGAAACGCTTAGTGATACGCTTCAGTATATTACGTATCTTTGGGAAATGACGAAAAACTATGTCCAATCCGCGCAGAAACAGTTTGAAGGTATCAAAGCTGATGTGACTAGTAAATCTGTTGCAAGTTTGACCATCGTTACTACGATTTCTGCAGGTGCTGCAATTATCGGTTTGCTTACTTCGCAAACCCCAACGTTTACTTGGTCTGGGCTGATGTACGCTTGTGCATTGGGCATTTTAGGCTGGACTGCAAGCAGAGTCCTTAGATTCGTATCTAATAAACAAAAGTATGATGTGACAGATGTTGAATACGAAAAGAATATTAAGTAGATGAAACAATATATAGACATAATACGAAATCTGCGAAAGGTGGCTGGACGCAAGAGGCATTTGGATTGGCTTCTTTTTGGCTCATCCGCCGCATATAACTTGATAGGACTTTTGCCTCCGCTTGCGACGGCGGGTATTATCCGAATGGTTACCGAAAGCAATTTTGCGGGTATTTGGATTTATGTGGGTATGTATCTCGGACTTTATGCGTTGTATTTCATCTTTATGCGCATAAATAACTATACTTATACGAGAATGGCAGAGTTTTATCATATTACTTTGCAGGAACGCATTTTTAAAAATGTAGAGAAGCACCCGGAAGTACTGGATAAGGCTACGATAGGACAGACGATGGATACCTTTGCTGATGATATTCGCTGGATGGTGGATGGCGTTAATGTGGCAACTGAAGCTTTTTTGCAAATAATTCGACTTTTAATTATTTTTGGGATTTTCTTGATGGAAGATTTGAGAGTTGGATTGATTGCCGTGCTTGTTGACGCGCTTTATTTATTTGTGCTTAATAGAAATGCGAAGGAAGAAGCAAGAAAATATGCGAGTGCGAGGCGGGCCGAAGATAAAGCAATCAGTGCCTTTTCGGAACTTGTGAGCGTGAAGAGCGCGGTTGCAAAGGTGCAGGCACAAGAATTTGGAATTTTGGGTGTCGCGAGTGAGGAAAGGATTGTTGGTACTGAGGATAAGCGTATTGCAGAACAGAAGGAAAGGATGGAAAAAAGTTTTGTGGGATGGAAGAGGGAATACCGGAAGAAACGCCGAGCGATTGCAAATAGAAATACGGTTTGGGCAGCAATTCCGTTTGTGGGGAAGATTGCTTTGTATGTATTGCTTGCGAAAATGGTAATCGATGGAGCGATTGGCCTAGATATGTTGGTCCTTCTTGTTGGTTATTTCGAAATGACGATTACTTGCATGGACAAGCTAACGGCGCACCTTCTAGAGTTGTCTAATTATGGCGTACGGGTTGAGCGAATAAGAAAAATATTATAGGCTGGTTGCGCTAGCAAAATTCTTATGATAAACTTGATGTGGAATATTGCGCATGGAAAAAGATCAAGATAAACAACCAGAACCAAAAATTGCAAACAACAGCGCGAAGGCTTCGGGCGAGAGTGTTGTTGATAAGGTTTTTGATAAAATTGAAGATGCTGAGAATATCCTTGTTGCGTTATCAAACGACCCTTCGGTTGACGAGCTTGCTGCGGCAATGGGTCTTTCCATGGTACTCGATTCGATTGGAAAACATGCAACGGCTATTTATTCTGGGAAAACGCCAAATATTTTGGAATTCCTAAATCCATCTGAAAGATTTGAAACCAATACCGATTCGTTGCAAGATTTTATTATTGCTCTGAATAAAGATAAGGCAGACCATTTACGCTATAAAATCGATGGTGATTTTGTTAAAGTCTATGTAACTCCATACAAAACCACAATTAGTGGGGATGACCTTGAGTTTTCGCGTGGTGATTTTAATGTTGACCTTGTAATTTCTTTGAATGTTCCAGCTGCGACGGAACTTGATGCAGCACTTCGTGAACATGGTAGGATTATGCATGATGCAACCTCTGTTAACGTTACGAATGGCGTTGCGGGAAAATTTGGTGACCTTGAGTGGGTTGATCCGAAAGCAAGCTCTATTTCCGAGATGATTGCGCAACTTGCCTTCGAGTTGAATGATAAGATGGATGAAGCAGCGGCGACAGCTCTTCTTACGGGTCTTGTTTCGGCGACCGATAGGTTCTCAAATCCAGCGACGACTCCTGAGGCAATGGCTTTGGCGGCTAAATTGATGAGTGCAGGCGCAGACCAGCAACTCGTAGTCCAGAATGTTCAGGGCGAGGTAAAATTCAATGGTGTCTCGAAGCTAAAGGACAGCAATAGATTGGACCTAAATAATGGTTCTGACGATACGGAAACTAGCAAGAAAAAGGAGCCAGAGGATGACGGCTCGAGTTTGAGTGTTTCTCATGAAGAAACGCAAGATATTCCTGAGGAAAAATCAGCCGAGATTCCTGCTGTTGAGAAAAGCGAATCCGTAGAAGTTCCAGAACAAGGTGATACGGAGAAATCAGAGGAAATTTCGGAAGAACCAGAGAAAGAAAATGTAGTAGAATCTTTGCCGGAACAAAAGAATAACAATGATGCAGTTGCATCAGCGATGGCTGAAGCACTTAATCCAATGGGGACCACTGGTGGGGTAGAGACAAATACCGAGGGCGGGGAAGGCTATGCTGGTGGTTCTGTTGCAGACCAGATTTTGAATGGTATTGAAAAAGGAAGTTCAAATGTCGGTTCGGCTGACTATGGAAAAATGATTGACGATGCGCTTAATGAGCCTCTTCCTGGCGAAGGTGGTATTCAGGTTGGCATGAATGGTCCTGCTGGGCCACAGGTTGATACCCAAGATGTAGAAAAGATGGAAGAACAAGAAGCGCTTAACACGATTCACCAAGCGCAGGCGCAGGCTCAGGCAGAAATGCCGGCTATACCAGCTGGTGAATTACCTAAGATTGTCCCGACTGGTGGCTCTTTCGGATATGAATCTCCTTCTGAGCAAGGGATGGGGATGGCTGGTATGCAAATGAATCCTGCGATGATGCAGACACCTGGAATGGTGTCTCCTGATGCTTCTGGAGTACCTGATATGAACTTCCAAAATGGCGGTATGAGCGATGCGGGCGGAATGGGTATAGGAATGAACACTACTGGAATGGGAAATGAAGGGTTTGTAGGAGCTCCAGAATCGAATCCAATGCCGATGCCTGGACAAGAAATAGCACCACCACCTGTGTTGCCGGCACCTGATTTCGGAACGATGCCTCCAACTGATGTACCTAATGTTGCGCCAATCGAAAACGTAGTGCCAACTCCAGAACCAGTACCAACTCCAGATGTAACAGTTATGCCAGATATGAATGCGCCAATTACAGCTATGAATAATGACGCTGTTGGTGGAATTCCGCAGATGCCTAAGGTTGTCAATGGGCAGGACGTAAGTGATTTGCCGTTCGGGCAAAGCATTATGGGAAACTTGGCCAATAATGGCGGTGGTGGCGGAGACCCATCAGCGTTTAAGATTCCTGGAATTCATACTTAGTTTTTGACATAGATAGTGGTTTGATATAATTGTCTGTAATGGATGATATTTTGTTAATTGATAAACCAAAAGGAATGAGTTCGTTTGGCGTGGTTGCGAGAGTACGTAGGATTTTGAGCGATAGAATAAGAAAAGAGTATGAGAGGCGTGGGGAAACGGTGCCAAAAAGACTGAAGGTTGGACACACGGGAACTTTGGACCCGTTTGCAACTGGGCTTCTTATTGTTTTAGTGGGGAAAGCAACGAAAAAGAGCAATGAGTTCTTAAAACTTGATAAGGAGTATGAGGCCGAGATAAGACTCGGCAAGGTATCAACGACTGGCGACCCGGAAGGAACTATAAAAAAAGTATACGATGGGGAGGCAGTACAAGAAGAGATAGTTAAAAATGTTGTACAAAGTTTTGTGGGCGAAATTGAGCAAACGGTGCCGGCTTTTTCGGCAGTGAAAGTCAATGGCGAAAGGGCATATCGACTTGCAAGGAAGGGTATAGAAGTGGAGATGCCGACAAGAAGGGTAAAAGTATATAGCATTGAAGTTTTAGAGTATCAATTTCCGCTACTTAAGATTCGAGCGAACGTTTCTTCGGGGACTTATATAAGAACGCTTGGGGAAGATATAGGGAAGAAATTGGGGACGGGAGCGTATTTGACCGAGCTCAGACGGACTAAAATCGATAAATATAGAGTAGAAGATGCGGTTTCGCTGGACACTTTTAGCAGTTGCCAATCCGATACCTCTGTGATATAATGTTCCGCATGATTAGTAAAGATAAGAAAGCAGAAGCTATCAAGAAGCTCGCTCGTTCTAAGAATGATGTTGGTTCTCCTGAAGTGCAGGTTGCTATTCTCACCGAGAGAATTAAAGAGGTAACCGAGCATATTAAGGTAAACAAACATGATTATATGGCTCGTCGTGGACTTATGCAGATGGTAGGGAAGCGTAAAAAACTTCTCAAGTATCTCGAGAAGAATGACTTTGAGAGCTACAAGAATACTGTCAGCAAGCTTGGTTTACGCAAATAGTTTCTCAAATACAACTTTCCCCCGGGCTTTATCGTAAGGATATGGCGCAGAGAAAAGAAAAGTCCCCACTCTGAAAACAGAGTGGGGATTTTTATGGAGATTAATCTTAATCTTTTGCCTGAGCGGCTTTCCTTTTGTATTCTTTGGTGGATTCGGGATGAGCAATCGCATACGCGATGCGCTCAGCTCTTTTTTCCGCTTTTGTCTTTTTTGGTTTTGACATCAACTTTTTGGTCGTGTCGTGGTCTTTTAATCTGTTCTTATAGAGAAATGCGTCTAAGACGGACTTATTTTTCGTCTCTAGGAATGCAGACATACCATCTTCGGCGGAATACCACTTGTCGAAAATTACGGTCATTTCTGAGAAGATTAGATTCAATAATTCATTGTACTTCTTTTGAAGTTCCTCGATGCTGATTTTCTTGTCGCTATACTGACAGTAGCTAAATCCGTATGAACGAGAAATCCATCCTTCAGGGGTGACAGTATCTTTTCCGCGGTGTTCGATGACGATGTGCACATCATAAACGAACTCCTCAGTCTCTTCTCCGGTTTCGTCTCTCTTCTTGAGTTTCTCGTAATGAGAGCGTCTTGCACGAAAGACTTCCGTGACAGGGTCTAGAGAAGTACATGGGTTGCCGAAGTATTTCCATTTTGCAATGAACCTTTCTCCGTTTTTGATGAGATAGATACGCTCGGGTTTCGATTCGATTGGCATTTTTAGTGCCCTCCTTGTAAAGTTCTTCTTCCTCAATAAGAGGTCGATACCTTGATTATATCATAAACGGAATAAAAAGTCAATTATAGAGGTGTTTTTTAGGCAAAAACGGGGGAATTTGTGGTATACTATTGATAGTAATTTAAAGTGGGAAAACGGCAGAGAGGGATGGCGAAACGTTTCGCGGTCGGTCTCTGATGTTTTCCCGGAAAGGAATCCTTAATGGATATTATTAATCCGAGTGGAAAAAAGACACAGTCGGTAAAAATTGACTGGCTCGGTAGAGAATTGAGCCTTGAAGTCAACAGAGTTGGGTTTAGGACCACCTCTAGCGTGCTTGTAAAATATGGGGATACGGTTGTCTTGGGTTCAGTTGTGGTAGGTACTAAACCGGTCGTCCAAGATTTCTTCCCATTATCGATTGATTATGAAGAGAAGTACTATGCTTCTGGAAAGATTTCTAGCTCCAAGTTTATTAAAAGAGAAGGGAAACCGAGCGATAATGCTGTGCTTGTTGGAAGGTTAATTGACCGTCCAATTCGTCCATTGTTTCCAAAAGGGTACCGCCAAGAGGTACAGGTTGTTACGACCGTTCTTTCGATGGACCCGAATTTTAGACCAGACATGGTAGCAATGATTGCTGCATCTTCTGCATTAATGAATGCTGGCGTACCATTTGATGGGCCAGTTGCTGGACTTCGCATCGGGAGAATTAATGGCGAGTTTAAGGCCTTCTTGAATGAAGAGGAAAGAGAGAAATCTGCGCTTGATTTGGTTGTCGCATGTAAAGACGGAAAGGTTGTAATGGTTGAAGCTGGGGCAAGAGAAGTTCCAGAGGAAATGATTATTGAGGCCATGCACTGGGCGGTCGAAAATGTTCAGCCGGTGTTGGATTTGCAACGCGAGCTTCAAAAAATCGTCGATGCGCCTGAACAAGAGTATGAACTTGTTCTCCCAGACCCAGAGATTCAAGCAAGAGTTGATAAATGGACTGAAGGAAAATTTGGCGAGAAGGTTCGTGGAAACGTGCTTGAGCGCTCTAGAATTCTAGATGAGATGAAGTATGAGATGCATGATGAGTTTGCTCTTGAATTAGGACAGGGGGAAACCGACAATGAAAAAGTCGAGTGGTACGACGAGAACCTTCGCGACCAATACAATCAAGCGTTCGAACTTGCAGTTCATCACGAGGTTCGTAGGTCAATTGTTGAGGAAGGCATTCGTCCTGATGGACGCAAAACAACAGAGGTGCGTCCGCTCTCGAGCCAGGTTGGTATTTTGCCAAGAACCCATGGTTCTTCGTTGTTTACTCGTGGTGTAACTCAGGCGATGAATATTGTTACTTTAGCTCCGCTTAGTTTTGCGCAGCTCGTTGATACGATGGAAGTAACAGATGGTAAACGTCGCTATATGCACCACTATAATGCTCCTAGCTATACAGTTGGAGAGGTTGGTCGTTTAGGAAGCCCTGGTCGTCGTGAAATTGGACATGGATATCTTGCGGAAAGAGCACTTCTTCCAGTGCTCCCAACTGAAGAGGAATTCCCATATGTAATCCGAAGTGTGACCGAAATTATGTCGCAGAACGGTTCTACGTCTATGGCGGCAACTTGCTCTAGTTGTCTTGCGTTGATGGATGCTGGTGTGCCGCTAAAGAGGCCAGTCAGTGGTGTCGCAATGGGTCTCATGGTTGATGTTGAAAAAGGTAAGGAAATTACCGAAAAAGATATCGACAAGGCCTATGTACTTACAGACCTTATGGACGCAGAAGATTTTGCTGGTGATATGGATTTTAAAGTTACTGGTACGACTGAAGGCGTGACAGCTCTTCAGATGGACATGAAGGTACATGGTCTTCCGGTAGAAATTCTCGAGAAGGCCATTAAGCAATCTCATGAGGGAAGAATGTTTATTTTGAATCACATGCTCTCTGTTCTTCCTGGACCACGCGAAAAGATTTCAGAGTATGCACCAAGAATTGAGAAATTGATGGTTAATAAGGACAAGATTGGCGCTATCATCGGAAAAGGTGGCGAAACAATCAATAAGATAACTTCTGAGACTGGCGCGATGGTCGATATTGATGAATCTGGGCTTGTGACTGTGGCGGGGAACGATTCGAAAGCAATTGAAGCTGCTCTAGAATGGATTAAGAGCCTGGTTGAAGAACCAGAAGTCGGGAAGATTTATGATGGTACGGTTGTGACTATTAAGGACTTTGGTGCGTTCGTGAATATTATGCCGGGAATCGATGGCATGCTTCACGTTTCCCAAATATCCGATAAACGTGTTGAAAACGTATCTGATGTTCTTAAGGTTGGTCAGAAGGTTAGAGTAAAACTAGTCGCGATTGACGATAAAGGAAGATTATCCCTCACGATGAAACACTTGGATTAAGTGGAAAGGGCACCAGGCGGTGCCCTTTTTTGATGATTTAAGATAAGCTTTACTAATTTTATAAAATGTAGTATAATTAGAAGATAGGTAGTCTAAGCTGCCTTGTATTTTTTCTGAACGGAGGGGATTAAATGGGTATCTTGGGTTGTATTGTCGTTGTTGTTCTACTATTGCTGCTTGTATGCCTCTTTGGTGGGGACAATGGAATGAGTTATGAGGAGTATCGCCGAATTGAATACCGTAATGAATATCTATGGGAAAGAAAGCATTATAACGACCAACGAATTGAAGATATAATGATTGGAATTAAGCACCCGTAAATACCACCTCTTGCCGGCACGCGTTGCCGGCTTTTTTACTGGTTATGGTATTTGGAGAAAAGTAGATTATGTGGTATATTGTTGTTATGGTTACGAAGAAGAAAAGTACAAGTAGAGGTGGGAAAAGCTCTAGTCGTGGAGGAAGTAGGGGAAAAACATCTAGCAAGAGAAGTACTCGAGAAGTCAGAAAAAAGCAGGAACTTCCGGGAGGATGGGGGCAACAGATTTTGGCATTGATTCTGATTGCAGTCTCTGTCATTCTAGTTGCTACTTGGTTTTCAGGCGAAAAAAACGAGGCCTATAAGATAGTTTTCTCTGTGATTGGCAACGGAATGTACGTTTTGCCATTCTTATTTAGTTATTTGGCGGTGAAAATCTTCCGAAGTGAAGATAACCGGTTGCCAGTGATTGTTTGGATAGTTTCTATACTCTTGATTGCATTTGCTGCTGGGGCGAGCGGAGTCTCGACTTATGGAGAAAAAGGAGCTCATGGCGGAGCTGTCGGCGAGTGGATTAATGAGCTTATACTTCCGATGTTCGGACAAGGCGCAACTGTATTTGTTTACGTCGTATTGATTGCGATTTGTCTATTGTTTATTTTGCAAAAGACACCGAGTGCAGTAGTAAAGGGAATGAAACGTTCGCTTAAGGGCAAAGATAAAGCAGAGCTTCCAATGGATAGCAAGGCGAAAAATGACAATATTACGGATTTGAGCGATGACGATAAAGGAAAGTCCGAGTTTAGAGTTAATAAGGGTGTTGCGGTCGAAGAGGCTGAGAAAAAGAAAGACGAACCTAAAAAAGGAGGACTCTTCGGATTTGGGAAGAAAAAAGAAGTAGCGAAAGAGCCAATTGCAAAGAACGAGCCAAAGATTGCAGAAGCCAAGACAGAGAATAAAGGTGCACTTGTTTCGGTTTCTGATTTAGATTGGAAAAAACCAAGTGTTGAGCTTTTAGAGAAAAAGCAGAGCCCTGCAGATGCTGGGAATATACAGCAGAATGCCTTTATTATTAAATCGACACTTGCTGAGTTTGGCATTGATGTGGAAATGGAAGGAGCGAATATTGGCCCAAGAGTTACGCAATATACCATGCGGCCACCTTCTGGAGTGAATCTTTCGAAGATTTTGGCTCGCGATAAGGAATTGGCGCTCAATCTTGCTGTAGATAAAATTCGTATCGAAGCTCCAATTCCGGGGACGCGTTCGGTTGGCGTTGAAATTCCAAATCTGAAGTCAGCTAGTGTGATGCTCCGAGGGATAATTGATAGCCAAGAGTGGAAGAAGGCAAAAGACCCACTCACATTTGCAGTAGGTAAGGATATTTCTGGTAAGGCAGTGGTCGCTAATCTTGCTAAGATGCCGCACCTCTTAATCGCAGGTACTACTGGTTCTGGTAAGTCCGTAATGACTAATACACTTATTTCTTCGCTTCTTTATCGTAATTCGCCAAGCGATTTAAAGTTGATTATCGTAGATCCGAAGCAAGTCGAGATGGCGCTATACGACGGAATTCCTCATCTTTTGACGCCGATTATTACTTCTACGGAAAAAGCGCTCTCGGCGCTCAAATGGGCGGTCAACGAGATGGAAAAGCGATATAGCTTAATGGCTGAGAAAAAAGTTAAGAATATTGCGGATTATAACGCGAAAATTGCCGATGTAGCTCCTAAGGAGACAAAGGTAGATGATGGGATAGAAGAAGTTGGGGAAAATGAAGAGAAACAAACTGAGGGTAAGATGCCATACATTGTAATAGTTGTAGATGAGATGGCAGACCTTATGATGATGGCAGGAAAAGACCTCGAGATGTTAATCGTACGTGTCGCGCAAAAAGGTCGTGCAGCTGGTATACATTTGGTTCTCGCAACGCAGAGGCCAGAGGTAAAGGTTATTACTGGGCTCATTAAGGCTAACGTTCCGGGTAGGATTGCGTTTGCTGTAGGGAGTCAAATCGATTCTAGGATTATGCTTGACCAAGGAGGTGCAGAAAAATTGCTTGGTAAAGGTGATATGTTAATGCTCACTACTGAGATGATGGGTAAGCCAAAACGAATTCAGGGCGCATGGGCGTATGAAGACGAAAAAGGAAATGGTGACGTTAAGAACCTAACCGATTATTTGAGAAAACAGAGACCACCTGAATATAATCCAGATGTGGTTGCGCAACCCGTTCAGATTAAAGGTATGGGGCCGAGCGACGGTGGAGCCTTTGGCGATCTTGGAAGAAAATACGACCCGAACGACCCTGTCGTAAGAAGAGCAGTTGAAATTTCGCTTTCTAAAGGTAAGTTCTCGACGGCTATGTTGCAGACATATCTTGGAAAAGGGCATGGTTTTGTGTCTGGTCTTGCAATTTGGTTTGAGGAGATTGGTGTGATTGGTCCGCAAAATGGCAACAAGCCACGCGACATGCTTATTAAATCGATGGAAGAGTTCGACGCGCTTGTAAATGTTTAACCTCAATTGTATTGCGGTTTATAGGTAATTGGTGTATAATACTCCTTAATATTAACTCAGGGAATGGATTAAGTCGCATTCCCGTTAACCAAAGGAGAACAAATCGTGAAACAATACGAACTTACTTTCTTGATTCATCCCGATTTAGAGATGAATGTCGAGAGTGTTGTCAGTAAAGTTAAAGAGCTGATTGACGCTAATGGCGGTAAGGTCACGAAAGAGACCAATGAGGGTAAGAAAAAACTTGCCTATACCATTAAGGGTCAAGATTTTGCTGTTTATTACTACTTTGAAATCGATTTGCCGGCAGATGCGCCTGCTAAGATTTCTAATGTATTGAACATTACTGATGAAGTGTTGCGCTATTTGCTCGTTGCTACGGATGAACGTAAAGCAAAATTCGAAGCGAAAAGGGCAGAGCGTCGTGCAGAAGAAGCACAAGAAGAAAAAACTGAGGAGGAATAATTATTATGCGTGGCTTTAGCAAAGCTATTATCACAGGTAACTTAACAAGAGATCCAGAATTAAGGACTACGCCGAATGGTGCAAGTGTTTGTTCGTTTTCAGTTGCGGTCAACAGAGTTTTCAAAGACTCTAGCGGCACACAACAAGAATCTGTTTCGTTTATTGACTGTTCCGCGTGGGGCAAGCTAGGCGAAATGATTGGACAATATGCGAAAAAAGGCGCTGGCGTTTTAGTTTCTGGACGTCTTGACCAAAGAAGTTGGGAAGACAAATCTGGACAAAAGCGAAGTCGTGTCGAGATTGTAGTAGAAGATTTTAACTTTACTGGCCCCGCAAATAATGAAGGGGGAAGCCGTGGCGGAAGCTATGGCGATTCTGGTTCTAAAGGTGGCAATATTCAAGGTGAGCCTGAGGACGATATCAGCAATGGGAACGAAGAGATTGACCTTTCGGAAATCCCATTCTAATAAATAATTTATTCAGGTATTTAGGGGGATAATAATACTTTTAAGAAAGAGGATAATATGAGAAGAGTCAAAGTTGACCCAAATATCTATTTTGACTATAAAGATGTCAAAACCTTGCAAAAATTTCTCGACCCTTATGGTAGGATTGAGGCTGGTGCAAGAACTGGTTTGACGGCAAAACAACAACGCCAACTCGCTGTTGCTGTTAAGAGGGCACGTCATCTAGCTTTGCTTCCTTTTGTAAGCGCTAACTAAATAAGGGTAAATGTCATGTATGGACCTACTGATTTAAAGAAAAACGTGCTTATCACACTCGATGGACAGCCATATAAGGTTGTTGAATATTCACAGAAGGTCATGGGCCGTGGCGGTTCAATCGTTAATGTTAAGGTTAAAAACCTAATTACAGGCGCTCTTCTTCCTAAGACTTTCAAAGGTCAGGAGAAGATTGAACCTGCTGAAGTTACAACTCGCAAAGTCCAGTATCTTTATAAGGATGACGAGAAGTTTTACTTCATGGACCCAGAAACTTTTGAACAATATGAATTACTAGCCGATATGGTCGGAGATGCGAAGGATTTTATGAAGGATGGCGATGAAATGGAAATCCAATTCTACAATGGAACTCCTATCAATCTTGCGCTTCCGAAGAATCTTTGGCTTGAGGTTACTTATACCGAAACGGCAGTGAAAGGTGACACATCGACTTCAGTTATGAAGGATGCGACGCTCGAAACTGGTGTTGTTGTAAAAGTTCCAGCATTCATTAAAGTCGGAGATATTGTTTCGATTGACACAGAAACATACGCTTATAGGGAACGTCGAAAATAAGTTAATCGCGAGATAGCGAGCACTAGTTGCTCGCTATCTTATAATGGAAATAATTATGGTGGTATCAAGAGCAGAACATAAGATTGAAAATGCCGCAGAGGCATTTCGTTTTGATTTTAGAGATAAAGCGGTTCTTGATATTGGTTCTAGTACAGGTGGATTTACGGAATTCGCGTGCTTGCATGGAGCTAGGAAAGTTGTTGCCGTGGAAAAGGGGACAAATCAAATGAAAGCTCCACTTAGGTTCGATTCAAAAGTCGAACTTCACGAAAAAACAGATATTTTTGAGTTTAGGACGGATGAGAAAATCGATGTTATTCTTGCGGACGTTTCTTTTATAAGTTTAAAACCGGTTCTTATCTATGCTAAACAAAAACTTGCAAACAGAAAGACTGAATTTCTGGTCATGTTAAAGCCTCAGTTTGAAGCAAGACCAGAACAATTATTCAGGGGGATAGTTAAGAACGAGAAGATAAGACGCGAAATAATTCGTGATTTTGAAGGATGGCTAGGTAAAAATGGTTTTATTATTAAAGGAAAACGCGACAATATTCTGTCGGGAAAGAACGGCAACTTAGAGCGATTTTATTATATGTCCCTTGCAAAATAAAAAGCATGAGCATATAATATATAATATATGAAACTATTACAAGGAGTGGGCGATTTCTTCGCGATGGATATCGGTACGACGTCTATTCGTATTGTTCAGTTGGGCGGAGACCAGCAACATGGTTGGAGTTTGCAGAAATATGCATATGTTCCTGTTGATGAAAAAACATTGCAGGATTCTTCTGAACTAGGGAAGAGGAAGTTCCAAGAAATTGTCATGAACGCTATTACGCAGGCGCAGATTCATACTAAGAATATTGCAGTCGGAATGCCTGCGGGTAAAACATTTACCGCCGTCGTTGAAGTTGACAATCAAGATCCAAAGGATTTAGCAAAGACAGTCAAATACCAACTTGACCAGTATATCCCTATGGCTGTTGAGGAAGCGAAGGCTGATTTTGTGGTGCTCGGTATATCTCCGAACGACCCTGCAAAGGCTGAGGTTTTGGTTTCTTCTACTGCGATAGATTATGCCGAGTCTACACTTGAGCTAATTGAAGGTATGGGTCTTAACGTGATTGCCATGGAGCCAGAACCGCTAGCAATGGCGCGTGCACTGATGCCACCAGGGGTGGTAGATGCAAGGATGATTGTTGACCTTGGTGAACGTTCTACGGACCTTGTTGTTGTGTTTCACGGAGCACCAAGACTTGTTCGCTCGATTCCAGGCGGTTTCGATTCGTTAGTCAAGACTGTTGCTAGTGCGCTTTCGGTACGTGAAGACCAAGCGCGTCAGTTTATCCTCAAATTCGGTCTAGCTCAGGATAAAATTGAAGGTCAGGTGTTTAAGGCTTTGGACTCTACGCTTGAAGCATTTGCTTCAGAGCTTACGAAATCTGTTCTATTCTTCCAAGGGAAGTATTCGAATGTTAAGGTTGGCGGGATTGTTCTTTCCGGTTTTGCAGAAATCATTCCGTTTATTGCGGAATATATCGAGGCGAAGACTGATGTTCCTACGATGCAGGGAAATCCTTGGCAAATGGTAAGGGTTTCGCCAGAGCAACAGAATGCTTTGGTAAACGTTGCTAGCGAATTTTCAGTTGCTATTGGTTTGGCTGAAAGGAGTAATGAGTAATGTTTGAGGTTAACCTTGTTCCTGATGTAAAAGCCGAGATGATTGCCGCGCAAAAGAAGCGCAATGTTGTATTTTTTGCTGCTGCAACAGTTTCCGCAATTGCTGCGGGCATCGTTTTGCTTCTTTTGACAATTAAAGTTGGTCAAGACGCAAAGATAGGTGGACAAGATAAGCAATTATCTTTAATGTCAACAACTTTGACTAAGTATGATGGGCTTGAGGATTTGTTAACTGTCCAAAAGCAGCTTTCTGACTTGCAAACACTCAACCAAAACAAGACAATGCTTTCGCGCGTCTTTACGGTTTTGCATTCGATTGTCCAAACTGAGAATGGAGATGAAATTGATATTTCGTCGATCGACGTAAACATGGAAACGTCGGAGCTCAGTTTTGACGGACAAGCAAACGCTGGACCCGATACGGATGGAATTGACTATCGCGTTCTTGAATCGTTTACCAAAGGAATCAATTTAATGAAGTATGATTATGGGCGTTATGTCGATAGATATGGTGCTGAGATTCCTACGATGTGTATCTTTGAATCTGACGCTCGTGGTGTTCCATTTACGGATGACAATGGCAATGTTTATGCGATTTGGGCAAAGAACGTCGATGGTTGTGACCCATCGGAGGGAAATAATGCGGATGTTGCTCAACAGGGCGCTAATGGAACAACGAATTTAGAAAATACTATAGCCGCCACAACTGAGGCTACGACATCGCAACAAATTCAGGACGTAAACATTAGCGGTGGGTGTGATGACCCAAATCTAGTATGTATTTATAGAACTCCGCTCTATAGTGATTGGTATAAGATGGGCCAAATAACTGTTGAAGGCGAGATTAAGGGTATCGAGCACTTTGCAAGTGAGTGTATAACATATTCTGGCGTAGAAGAGAATAACACCGTTCACTGGAGCAGTACTAATAGGTGTGATATGGCTCCAGACGGTATTGAAATTTCTAACTCTACTAATGGTCGCGATACGGGTGGGGAACTAGTACTGATGTTTAGTGGCATTCTTCATATGAATCCAGAAGTGTTTAGTTTTAACAATAAGCACATGATTACGATTACTCCGTCTGGTAGACAAAACGTAACGGATTCGTTTATTCAGGTTGGTGATATGTTTGCGGAAAAAGCTAAAGCAATTGATACGAGGTAAAATAAAAATGGCAAAAGATAAGGCAATTGGCAAAAGACTAAAAATCAGTAAGGCGCAAAAGAATATGTTTGCGGCTGTTGCTGGAGCTGCGTTTATCCTTGGTATTTCGTTGGTGTTTAGCGTTTATTTCCTAAGATATATCAAGTTTAATTCAAAGGTCATTTCTGAGAAAGATAAGGCCATTACTGGATATAGCAATACTATTAGGGATATTGGTGTGTGCAAAGCACCAAGTGGTAAGGTGTACAATAATACTGAGCTTGAGCGTTGCAATCCGAATGAAATTGATTTAAGCACAATTTCAGGAACTCTTCGTTACGATATTATTATGAATACATCGCAGAGCCAAGAGCTTGAGAGCGTCGGTCGTAACGGGCTTTCGATTTGTTATGATACCTCGACAAACAAAAAGTTAAGTACCGACTGGATGCTCGAAAGATATAGATTAGCGACTACTGATGCGGATAGGGAATACTATCTTGAAATGATTGGTATGTGTTCATCGCTTCGCGTTATTCCTGACGCGCTTCCTTCTGCAGCTAATTCGCTTGCGCTTGGTGCTAGCTTGAACAAAATTTTTAAACTTTCTGATTACGAACCGGATGGTATTACGCCGGGACGCGTTCAAGACAGTGTTAATTTCCCAGGTCTTGGCGAAATCGGTGTCAGTCTTGTGATTGAGGGGAGTTCTGCTGAGGCCATGACTGTACTTACGAACCTTGAGAAGTCTATTCGTGAGATAAATGTTAATACTGCCCATATCGAAATGAAATCTTCGGATAGCCTTAAAGTCGAGGCGGCGGCGACTGCATATTATACTAAAGCAGCGTCTTTAACTGAGTCATACGAGACTGTAAAAGGGAATGGAAAGATAACCAGAGATTCTGGAGATGCAACAGGAGGTACTAAATAATGAAGACATCTGATTACGTATCTATCGGTTTTGTTGCAATTTTCGTGACAATTCTTGCTTATTTTATTGTCAATTCGCTTCTTGGTGACCCTAACGAGGCAATGGTGAGATTCAAATATCTCGACAATGTAAATACCAAGACGGTTTCTGTTGATAAAGAAGTTTTTAATGCCGCAGCGGTGAACCCAACCGTTGAGGTCTATGTAGGTTCTTGCGTTGATTTAAACCAAAACGGTATTTTGGATGATGATGAGAGAATTGCTTGTGGCGAGGACGCACTTGAAACAAATACTGGCGTGACCGAGAGCCAATATCTCGAGGCAAACCAAGGCTTAAGTAATGCTGAGAACGATGCGATTAACAATGCAGATGGTTTTGCTAACGGAACAACAGCTGACCAAAGAGACGCTGTTAATAATGACATCAACAACTACCAACAACAGCAACAACAAAGTAATTCCGCAGAAAATGCGGCGGGCCGAGAGACTGTATCGGGGAGCTAGGGGATGGCGCTCTTAACGAAGGACATCCAAGAACGAGTCGTTTCACTTCTCCAAGATGAGGGACTTGTTGATACCCAAAAAGTTGCTGAGATTCGCTCAAGCGAAACACTTTCTAAACAACCGATTTTAGCTGCACTTGTTTCTCAAAAACTAACTAATAACGAAACAATCACACATGCGACGGCACTTGTGATGCGAGTACCGTATGTCAACCTTCGCAATGTAAAGATTGAGCAGGAAATTTTGTTGAATCTACCTCAGGATGTAGCTGAGAGAAGTATGGCTGTTCCTCTTGCGAGCTCTAACGGTAGACTTACAGTTGCAATGCTTGATGTTACTAACGTTCAGGCTACGGATTATTTAGCAACTCTCGTTAAAAAGCCGATTAGGGCTGTTATGGCTTCTGAGGATGGAATCCGCGCTGTTTTGATGCAATATCGAAACGATTTTTCGAGTGTTCAGAAAGCGGCAAAAAACTCTCAGGAAGAGCAAGCACAGAGAACGGCGCGTAATAGTAATGTTAAGACCATTACACAGGATTCGCCGATTTCAAAAGCTTTGACGACGATTCTTGATTACGCAGCAAAATCTAAAGCATCCGATATTCACATTGAACCATTAGAGAATTCACTAGTGATTCGGTGTAGGATTGATGGTGTTTTGAGGCAAGTGATGGAGCTCCCAAAGGCGATTGAACCAGCGCTCGTTTCGCGCATTAAGATTCTTTCGAACTTGAAGATTGATGAACATCGTATCCCGCAAGACGGTCAGTTTACAGTGGCTGTGGATGACAAAGAGATTGACCTTCGTATTGCTATTTCGCCGGTTGTTTGGGGCGAGCAAGTGGTTATCCGTCTTTTGGACAAAACTGGTACGGCCATGGAAGTTGAGAAGATGGGTATGACTGGACGTGCACTAAGAGCGGTATTAAGTGGCATCGAGAAACCAAACGGTATGATTCTAACGTCTGGCCCTACGGGTTCTGGTAAGTCTACAACTCTCTATGCTTTGATTAAGAAAATTAAGTCTGAAGCGATTAATATCGTTACGCTTGAAGACCCAGTTGAATACAAGATGGACGGAGTGAACCAGATTCAAGTAAATGTGGATGCTGGACTTACGTTTGCATCTGGGCTAAGGTCTATTTTGCGTCAGGACCCTGATGTGGTAATGGTAGGTGAGATTCGCGACTCCGAGACGGCGAACCTTGCAGTTCAGGCTGCGCTTACGGGTCACTTGGTGTTTTCGACACTGCACACGAACTCGGCTGCGGGTATTTTGCCTCGTCTTCTTGATATGGGCATTGAGCCGTTCTTGATTGCTTCTACTCTCAATACTGTTATTGGTCAGAGGTTGGTTCGTAGGATTTCTGAAAAGAAGGAAGTGTATCAGTCAAGTGATTTGGAAACAAAAGAAGTAAATGAAGTACTTGGAAAAGTCTTGCCGAAGAGTCAGCAAGAGGTTCCGAGCTTATCCGAAGAATTAGGCTATCCTGGGTTGCCAGTTTATAATCCGCGTGGCTACATGCTTTCTAAGGGCGTTGAGACTAGGGAAGCGCCTGGTGGATACGTTGGGCGTGCTGGTCTGTATGAAGCGATTGAGGTTGATGAAGATATTCAAAAGTTGATTGTGGCGCGTGCTACTGCAGGTGATATTATGAAGGTTGCAAAGGCAAAGGGTGTTATTACGATGCGACAGGACGGTATGTTAAAGGCATTAAGTGGTATTACCACGATAAAGGAAGTAAATCGCGTTGCGTCTGATATTGCGTAACGGGAAAGAGCGAGCAAAAATAACAACAAAATTAAAATACTTATGGTATAATTAACGTATATGGAAAATAGTGGGCCCAGGATTGAAGTTTTACTTGAAGAATGTATTCGAAAGAATGCTTCAGATTTACATATTCAGGTTGGTTTGCAACCAATTTTAAGGATTGATGGCAAGCTTATCGCTATCATGAATCAGCCGGTTTTGACTCCAGACATGGTTAAGCAGCTTATTTTTGCAACGCTTGATGAAGCACAACAAAAAATCTTAATGAAGGATAAAGAGTTTGATTATTCTTTTGCTTTTGGTGAGTTGGGCAGGTTTCGTGCTAATGCGTTCCATGAAAAAGGGAATTTGGCATGTGCATTTAGGTTGATTCCGAATAAGATTCAGACGATTGGGGAACTTGGACTTCCTGGGGTTGTTGAAAGCTTTGCGGACTATCCGCGAGGACTTGTTTTGGTTACTGGCCCTACAGGTTCCGGTAAGTCTACGACGCTCGCTGCGATTGTTGATAAGATTAACCGTGAAAAAGCAGTACATATTTTGACGATTGAAGACCCAATCGAGTTTACGCATAAGTCACAGAGGTCGGTAGTTGTACAAAGGGAGGTACACTACGATACGTTTTCTTTCTCGGCGGCACTTAGGTCTGCGCTCCGCGAGGACCCAGACGTGGTGCTTCTTGGCGAGATGCGCGATTTGGAAACAATTTCTTCAGCGATTACGATTGCGGAAACAGGTCACCTTGTTCTTGCAACGTTACATACCAACTCAGCTGCTCAGTCGGTTGACCGTATGATTGACGTGTTCCCGGCGCACCAACAGCCACAAGTAAGAAGTCAGCTTTCAAATATTTTGATGGCGATTTGTGCACAAAGGCTTGTCCCAGCAATTGGTGGTGGCCGTGTTGCTGCTGCTGAGATTATGGTGGCAAATTCTGCGATTAGGTCGCTCATTCGTGATGGTAAAACGCACCAGATTGACTCGATGATTCAGACGGGTGCAAGTGCAGGTATGCAGACTATGGATGCAACTCTTGCGAAGCTCGTTAAGGGTGGTAACGTGTCTTACAATGATGCTCGCGATTATGCTGTTGACGTAGAAAACTTTGATAGGTTGGCTAGAGGTTAAGGATGAAGAGATTTACTTACAAAGCCACCGAAAAGGCAACAAGAAAGACTGTTTCTGGCACGCTTCAGGCTGAGAGCGAGAAGGAAGCAGGAAAACTTCTCATTGAACAAGGATTTATTCCGGATAAAATTGAGGAGGAGGACAAGAAAGGCCTTCTCAATAAGTATAAGAATAAAGTCGGAACAAAAGATAGGATTATCTTTACGAGGCAGTTTGCGACACTTATTGGCGCCGGTCTTCCTATGTCTCGAAGCTTGAAGACGGCTGCTGAACAGTCTACTTCTAAGGCGATGCGTGCGGTTATTGAAGATGTTACGGCGAGCGTAGAAGCAGGTAAATCTCTTTCTGACGCATTTTCTCAGCACCCAGACGTTTTTAACGACGTCTATCTTTCGCTTGTGGCTGCTGGTGAAATGTCTGGTACTCTCGATACGGCACTTGCAAGGCTTGCTGCACAGGACGAAAAAGACTCGAGCATGATTTCTAAGATTCGCGGGGCTATGGTTTATCCGGGCATTATTTTCTTGGTCATTATCGCTGTTCTCGCTTTCATGTTGGTGGCGGTTGTTCCTGAGGTTAGAAAGCTATATGCAGATATGGATAAGACACTTCCTGGAATCACGCAAGCTCTTGTCCAAATATCAGATTTCTTCTCGAATCAATGGTGGGTAGTGTTGATATTCTTGATTCTTACCATCTACGGATTGAGAGTTTTCCGTAAAACGGATTCAGGGAAACGATTCTTTGCTTTGTTTAAATTAAATGTTCCAGTGTTCAAATCTTTGTTTCAGAGGCTTTATATGAACCGTTTTTGTAGAACGATGGAAATGCTTCTCGGAACAGGCGTATCAATGCTTGACGCGATTAAAATTTCTTCTAGGGCTACTTCGAATTACTATATGGAAGAGCAATTTAATTCTGCTGGCGAGAAGGTAAAGGCTGGTCGTCCGCTTTCTGAAAGTGTTCAAGAATTGGATTATATTTTGCCGCTCGTTCCACAGATGATAAACATTGGTGAACAATCTGGTAAAATTGATGAAATGATTGGTAAAGCTGCCGAAGTTTACGAGAACGAGCTTGATGAAAAAATCGCAAACATCTCTACGATGATTGAGCCTTTCTTGATGGTAATTATGGCCGGTCTTATCGGTATTGTTATCGCAGGTACACTTCTTCCAATCTACTCGCTTGTTTCCTCGATTTCTTAATTATAGACACTCTTAGATGGTATAATGATAGACATGAAATTTATGTTTATTGTGTTTGGATGTTTGATTGGGGCTGCGTTTGGTAGTTTTGCTTGCTGCCAAGCGTGGCGTATTCGATTGCGCGAGGAACAGAGGAAAGACCCGGGGAAAAGGTCTGTTTGTTTGTCTTGCGGGAAAAAATTGAAATGGTATGACAATATTCCAATCTTGAGTTGGATTATGCTGAAAGGAAAGTGCAGGAAATGCGGAAAACCGATTGGAAAAGCCGAGATATTTGCGGAATTATTTGGATGTGTAAGCTTTGGGGCAATTGTATGGAGTTTTTTGAAGGATATAAGTTTTGATGGAAGACTATTTGAGGCGATTTCTGAGGTAAATATTCCGGAAATGATTACTATACTTGCGGCGATGGTTGGACTGATGATAGTAGCCGTTTATGATGGGAAATGGGGAGAAATGCCAGTTTCCATACTGCTTTTTGCGATTATTATGGGTGGTATTTATGCGATGATTGGTTTGATTCAAAAAGGTTTTTCTCTGGAAAATATAATACAGGTTCTTGGTGCTGTTGGAATACTTGCTGGGATATACTATTTACTATACTTCTTTTCGAAAGAAAAACTGGTGGGGGGAGGGGATTGGATTCTTTGCGTTTGTCTAGGACTTTTGTTGTCAAATTGGCGTCTAGCCCTGATTGAGCTCTTTTTGTCGAATTTTATAGGGGCAGTAGTGATGCTCCCGATGAGACAGAAGAAAATAGCCTTTGGGCCATTTCTGGTTGTGGCGTTTGTGATAACTTTTGTGTTCAGAGATTATTTAGTTAGCGCTCTAATGATTGGCTAGCTTGTTTCGCTGTGATATTTTTCATGGATTTCACGTAGGTGCGGGTCGGTAACGTGGGTGTATATTTGTGTAGTGCTAATGTTGGCGTGTCCAAGCATAGCCTGAACCGAGCGGAGGTCTGCGCCATTCATAAGTAGGTCGGTAGCAAAAGAATGCCTAAGAGTGTGAGGTGTAACATGTTTGGTGATGCCAGCGAGTTTAGTGTATTTTTCGATGATACGTTGAACTGAGCGTGGCGTGAGGCGGCGATAGTTACCGGATGTATCGACCGAATTGAGATTGCGAGAGTTGTTTAGAAAGAGAGCAGGAAGAGAATCATTGCGGACGGCCAGATAGTCTTTAGTAGCGCTAGCAGCGGATTCGCTAATGAACACGGGGCGGTCTTTCTTTCCTTTACCTCTGACGATAAATTCGCGACGTTCAAGATTAATGGAATCGCGATTGAGGTTGATTAATTCGGAAACGCGGAGCCCTCCAGAGAAGAGTAGTTCAATTATAGCTCGGTCGCGGAGACCTGATTCGGTATCTGTTGGAATTACGGATAGCAAATCCTCAACTTCGTCGTAATGAAGAAAGGTGACTTGTTTTTTGACGGCGCGAGGTAAATCTACAAGAGAAGGGTCGAGGGTTTTAATGCCTCGGCGAGTGAGATATTTAAGAAATCCACGGAGTGCTATGAGATGATAGGCTTGAGTTAGGGCAGAAAGGTTTTCATTTCGGACATCGTTTGTATAGCGATTGAGACGAAGACGATACTTACGGAGAAGTTCGGAATCAATTTCTGAGGGTTTTATATCGTCTGATTCGAGGATTTCGGTGCAGATTTCGTAAAAACGATAGAGGTAGAGCCGATAGTTTTCAATTGTTTTCTTTGAGCGGCCACGTTCGACTTCTAGATGTTCGAGAAAGTCATCTATTAGCTCATTGATATTCATGTAGATATTATAGCACTTTGTGGTATAATGAGCGGAAAGGAGAAAAATATGGGAAAAGAAAAAGATTTAATCCAGAGAAGCCTAGTTGTTTGCAAACCTGATGCGGTGCAACGAGGTCTTGTCGGTGAAATCTTGCAAAGGTTTGAGCGTGTTGGTCTTAAGATTGTTGGTATGAAGATGGTCATGCCAAGTGAAGATCACTACCGTGCACACTATGAAGATATAGGACAGATGATTACTCGTCGCGGAGAGCAAGCGTTTCACTATAACGTTGCTTATATGATGACTGGTCCAGTTATCGCTATGGTGCTTGAGGGGGTAGAATGCGTCCCTCTAGTTCGTAAGATTGTAGGTCCAACAGAGCCAAAAAGCGCAGAGATGGGCACGATTCGTGGTGACTATTCTCACATGAGCTTTGGTTACTCTGATGCTAAGGGAATTGGTGTCCCTAACCTTATCCATGCTTCTGGTAGCCTAGAAGAGGCTAAGAAAGAGATTAAGCTCTGGTTTGATGAAGACGAACTATACGATTACAGTGATTTGAACGAAAAATACACTCGTTAGTAATAACGGGGGAAAAAGTGCGCTTCTTGGCGTACTTTTTTGTGGTTTTTGGGATGGTCTGCGAGGAATTGTTTTACAGAGAAAAACAGGTTACCATAAGCTTGACAAAAAAGGCTTTCTGTGCTATAATGAATGTGTTCATATTTGAGCGATTTAACAGATATGGAAGGTCGTTAAAATCGAATCGTCCCAGACACAAACGCTTTGTCTGGGTATCTAATTAATAATCGGCGATAGCACTAGATTTTTTAAAGGAGGGGAAGAATATGAGTGAGAATCGCCCAAGAAGAAGGCTTCGGCCAATGAACCCGACCCCATCTGACGGTGGGAGCAATCTGCGGAGGAATCCGTATGTAACGCATGAAGAAGATGAATTTAGGGAGGATTGTTCACCCGTAGAGGAAAGAATCCCTGAATCCACGTCGACTTTGCGTAACTCTGAGGCTTCCCCGAACAACAATCACACATTCTGGACAGTGCTTATCGTTTTGTTGATAATTGCTGCTCTGTTGGTTGGTGGATGGTTTATCGGAAGAAGTCTTGGTTGGTTTGGAAACACTGAAAGTAGGGATAGCACGAATGCAGACCCTACTACGGCTGTCGAAATGCCGACCGAAGTCGCTGCTATCTCTACGCCGGAACCCACAGAGTATGTATCTCCGACACCACAAGTGATTGTGGTTGATAGATACGTCTATGTGACGCCCGACCCGACTCGCGTTCCTGAAAGACCGCATGTACCTGAGCAGACGGAAGCCCCCACGGCTGAACCGACGCAGGCGCCAACACTCGAACCGATTGTCACGTTTGAACCTACAGGCAAGACAATAACGTTCAAGATTGAAAGGGAAAAGGTTACTATTGAAACCTACTCTTATCATGGTGGATGGCTTACGGTTTGTGACCCATGGTATGATGCAATTAGATATTTCCGCAATAAGGAAATTGCCGAAGCTTTCGGTGTTCCGATTTCTGGCTGGACTTGGTCTGAGCAGATTACCAATTGGACGCAGGTAGCCTGTTCCGATGCGTGGGCACTGACATGGTGGAGATTCCAGATGGGATTGGAGAACTTCAACGATATGGATGAAGTGAACCGATACGTCCAGGATTTAATCTGCCGTCCCGCGGACGAATATGATGCTCTCGCAAACGACACGCTGACTTATTTCTTTAAGAAACTGAACTCTGGTAAGGCTGAGATTTCTCCGTATTGGGGACTTGAAGTCATGATGAGGGAAGTTGACCAGTTCGGTAATCCCGAATTGTTCGCGAGGAAATTCAGCGACACCAATCATGTTCCTGACACTTTGATTACTTTCTTTGATAAAAGCGGAAACAACTTCGTTTCTAACAAGAAGGCTTTTGAAGTAGCATGTAAGGATGCTGGTGCGAAAACTAGTGAGTATGGCCAGAGGGTCTATGTAAACCTCGAGGAGGGTGGAACATGGAAGTGGAAGGCGAAAGGCAATAAGCCGACGCCTCCTCCTGAGGTGACACCTACCCCCACGCCGACAGCTCCGCCGACGCCCACGCCGACAGCTCCGCCGACGCCCACGCCGACAGCTCCGCCGACGCCCACGC
>CAMVRN010000007.1 GCA_947169915.1 uncultured Candidatus Saccharibacteria bacterium
TAAAGTACTATCTTCACAAATCCGAAGTTACGCTCCGTGGCGGCAAACCTCAGACTATCTACTTCTTCACTAAAGAGGCAAAAGGCGGCAAAGGCACTCCTTGTGATCTTCCTGCAGACCGCGAAGTCAATGAGAACCCACGCAACGGCTTCTTGACTCTCAAGAAGAAATAAGCTTTTAGTAGACTTATTTAGGTACAGAAAGCCGCCTCCAAAAGGGGCGGTTTTTCGTGGCTAAAGACCTTATGCTATAATGACTTTATGGAACTAAATCTTTCAAATTTCTACACCTCTCTCGGTGTAATCGCCATCATAATCCTTCTTGGTCTTTTTCTCGGCAAACGCAGCCTTATTACCGCCGAAACTAATAAAAATCTCATCAATCTTCTTCTTTCTGTCTTCATGCCAGCCTCTCTCTTTTCTGCTTTTCCATCAACCTCAAACGAAAGTCTCCTCCACCTTTTCTTTATGGGTATGCTCGCCGGCGTCCTTGTTATGGTCGGACTCATTCTCCTCTCTAAACTCATCTTCAATAAGAAACTTTGGAACAAATCCCTTGCCACCGAAGCGCAATTTGCCTTCATTTTTAACAACGCCACTTTCCTAGGCTACCCCATCATCTCCACTACTTTTGGCGAAGAGGGAATTATCCCTTATTGCGGCTTTATTATTTCTTTCAATCTCGCCCTTTTCTCCTACGGCATCTGGCTGTTCAAGCGTGCCGATTCGAAACACTTCCTAAGAAAAACGCTTCTGAACCCAAATATCATCGCAGTCGTCCTCGGCATGCTCGTCTTCCTCTTTCATGTCGAAATCCCTACGCCAATCACCTCAACCGTAAAATACGTTGCTGGCGCCACTACCCCTCTCTCGCTCCTTTGTATCGGTTTCATGCTCTCAAACGCAGAAATCAAAAAAATTCTCCGCTCATGGCGTCTTCTTGTCATCTCGCTCATTCAGCTCTTTGTTGCTCCGTTCCTAACCTACACACTTCTCCGCCTCCTCAATTTCCCAAGTGAGGTTGTTGTCGTCTGTACGCTCATCCAAGCTCTCCCGACCGCTACGTCCCTCGGTCTTTTTGCAGAGAAATATGGTGGTCGCGTCGAAGAGTCTTCCGAACTTGTTGTCATCTCAACGATTTGTTCAATCATTACCCTTCCACTTGTCGTTGCCATTCTTTTTGGATAATGGTATATTATAAACTGTGATTTGAGTTTGGGGGCATAGCTCAGTGGTTAGAGCAGTCGGCTCATAACCGATTGGTCCCTGGTTCAAGCCCAGGTGCCCCCACCAAATCCAACATACCCCACGGGGTATTTTTTAATGTTGTAAAAATTACATACGATTAATACCGAATAAAAGCATATTTTCCAGATAACGCAAAAATATTTTATAAAAAAGTCTTTACAAGTATTTCGGTTATGTTATTATAGCAGTAAGTAGAGTCATAGGGTTATAAACAAAAATTTATCAAACCTCTGGTCATAAATCTGGCAAAACACAATGTTTGTGTCGGTTATGGCATAAAAGAAAAAATAAAAAGGTGTTAAGTTTAAAATCATCCTACCGTTTTAGAAAGACCCTCCTCTGTGTAACAACAGTGGGCTTTTGGGTTCTTGCCCTTCTCGTTCTGTCGATTTATCCGACCTTCGTTGCGAACTCCACTTTTGCCGACGATGATTATCCTGTAACTCCAACTCTTTCGATTTCCTCAAGTGGCGTTCTTAATTTCGATTTACACCCAGGCGAATTTAACAGTGGTACTCAAGAAGTAACCGTCAACACCTCCAACTACACTGGCTATACTGTCACTATTTCCGCCGAAGGCTCAACCGACCTCGTCAATCTAGAAAACGCTCAAAAAGTCATCCCGACTCTCACTCTCGACGCTGGGCAAGAAAGCAAAACTTCTGAAGAGTTCAGCTCCACTTCCTACGGCATCAGTACAAACGGCATCGACTTCAAACCAGCTATCAGTGGCGGAATCGTTAAAACGAGTGAACTTTCAGGCTCCGATACCTTCGACCTCACTTTCGGCGCCAAAGTCTATACCGACCTTCCTTCCGGTGACTATCGAAAGACTTTCACTTTAACCGCCATCGCAAACGACGCTCTTTATGCGATTTACTACGAGAAAAACACCGAAGACGACGTAACAAACATGCCGGACCCGAACCCACAACCAGGTTCAACCTCCGGCTCTTCCGTCACGCTCTCAACCGCCGTTCCTGTTCGCTCTCGCTACGAGTTCCTAGGTTGGGATACTAATAGCGCAGCTCTAACTCCGACATATACCATCGGCGATTCTCTCACACTCGATAAGAAGACCGATAACGAGACCACGCTCTACGCTATTTGGGAACATACAAGCGAAACCTTTAACCTCGAATACAACTCAAACGGCGGTACTGGTAACATCGGCACCGACTCCAACACCAATCGCGACGGCGAGTACACCTTCACGATTACCGACGAGGCTCCAACCAGAACTCACTACCAACTTCTCGGTTGGTCAACCATCCCAACCGCTGACCGCCCAGAGTATCACGCTGGCGACACCATCTCTCGCTTCACTCCAGGCACTACCACTCTCTACGCCATCTGGGGTTACGGCAACGACACTCTTCAAGGCTGGAGAAGCTGTTCTTCTCTCGGAACCGGAGCTTCCGTTTCTCTCCTAGATGCTCGCGACGGAAAGTCCTACACCGTCAAAAAACTTGCCGACGGCAACTGCTGGATGACCGACAACCTTCGCCTTGATTTCTCCGACATCACAGAAGAGATTTCTTATCGAAATACCAACAACCCAGAACTATCTTTCGTTGACGAAATGAACGACAGTCCAGCTTCCTCAAACGACTTCACCGAGGGAACAGATAACGAACTTCGTTACAATTCCTCGAATCTCGGCGACGATACTCTCGACTCCGAAGGACACACTTACGAAGAATACGGCGTATATTATAACTGGCACACCGCAACCGCAGGGAACGGTACAACCGACACTGTCAACAGCGAAGCTGGTGGCGACCTCTGTCCTAAAGGCTGGCATCTCCCGTCCGGCACCGCAGAAGGTGAATACTACAACTTGAACTACGCCATCAACGGTTCTAATCGCACCGACGCCGTTGCCTCCGCAAATCTCCGCGACGCCACCAACAACTTTACAAATTCTGGCCGCGCTTCAGACAATCAAATCACGACTCGAGGCACAAATGGCTACTATTGGACTTCAACTGCCCAAACCGTTGCTCAAGCCCACACTTTAAGCTTCGGCGCAACCAGTGCTAACCCGGGCACCGACAGCGCCAAGAAGACCGAAGGTCGTACTGTTCGTTGTCTCTCTGGCACCCAATTCACTCTTCGTTATGACGAAAAAGGTGGTTCTGTGACCATCGGGAAAGAAATTGTCATGTCCGAAGAAGATGAACACGATTTCGTTATAAGCGAAACTCCGTCCAGAAAAACTGGCTACTACTTCCTCGGTTGGTCAACCAACCCAGACGCAACTGTTGCCGACTACCAACCAGGCGACACTATCACCGTCACCTCTTCCATCACCGTTCTCTACGCCGTCTGGGAAGAAGCAACTATCATTCCTGCCTCTGAGTTCCAATGCTCCTCGCTCGCAAACGTTGGTGATACGGCTTTCGTCCGCGATGTCCGTGACAACTCAATCTATACCGTCAACAAACTCGCCGACGAGCAGTGCTGGATGACTGACAACCTTCGTCTCGACTTCTCGAACCTTGTCCAACCTATCTCCGCCTCAAACACCAACAACCCAACCGCTGACTTTATAGCGGCAGCTAACCTCAGCCCAGTTTCTTCGTCAAGCTTCAAATCTTCGAACCGCCAATCTTTGAATTACAACACAGACAACATCGGAAGCACCACCATTGCCTCAACAGGTCACACCTATGACCATTTCGGTGTCTACTACAACTGGTACACCGCCACTGCCGGCAACGGCACAACCTCCATCATGAGTGGCGAAGCTGGTGGCGATATCTGTCCTAAGGGCTGGCACCTTCCATCTGGTGGTAGCGATGGCGACTTTATCAACTTGAACTACGCTATAAACGGCAACCTGACTAACGCCACAGCTTCCGCAAACCTTCGTAAGGCACCTAACAACTTCCTCTATTCTGGACGTTACAGTGGCACAAGTGCAGTAGGTCTTGATACTGGTGGACAATTCTGGGCTTCGACCGCATCTGCCAGCCTTAATGCTAATGGACTCACCATTGCTCCAAATAGTGTTTCTGCAGGCACTAACTCCATTGATAAATACACCGGACGCGCTCTTCGTTGTATCCAAGGTACCGAGTATTCTCTCCGCTATGATTCTCGAGGAGGTAACTTCACCCCAGATTATCAAGCAGTTTCTTCCGAGAGTGGTTCCGCCGAATTTACAATCAACAATCGTGCCGTCCGCCACTCTGGCTACTACTTCCTCGGTTGGTCAACCAACCCAGACGCAACTGTTGCCGACTACCAACCAGGCGACACTATCACCGTCACCTCTTCCATCACCGTTCTCTACGCCGTCTGGGAAGAAGCAACTATCATTCCTGCCTCTGAGTTCCAATGCTCCTCGCTCGCAAACGTTGGTGATACGGCTTTCGTCCGCGATGTCCGTGACAACTCAATCTATACCGTCAACAAACTCGCCGACGAGCAGTGCTGGATGACTGACAACCTTCGTCTCGACTTCTCGAACCTTGTCCAACCTATCTCCGCCTCAAACACCAACAACCCAACCGCTGATTTTATAGCGGCAGCTCCAAACGCAGTATCTTCTAGCTCTTGGTGCACGAACAATCAAGACTCGACCTGCACGGATAAGATTCTCTTTAACTCTTCAAACATCGGAGTATCGACCTTCGATAGCGACGGCCATACTTACGATGAATATGGTGTCTACTACAACTGGTACACCGCCACTGCCGGCAACGGCACAACCTCCATCATGAGTGGCGAAGCTGGTGGCGATATCTGTCCTAAGGGCTGGCGCCTTCCATACGGCGACGGCGATGGTGACTTTAATACTCTCATCTCTGCTTTGCCTGGTGCATCCATTTCAACCAGTCTCCGCACCGAGCCAAACAACTTCGTTCACTCCGGCTACTTCTACAATTCGTCTAGTAGCGAGCGTAATACTGTCGGCTATTATTGGACGCAAACCGCCGACCAAAACGCGAGCGAACCTAAAGCTATTAATCTTTACCTCTCCACAAGCAACGCAACCGCAAATGTCAGCCAAGTAAGATACCTCGGTTTTAATATTCGCTGTATTGCCGACACATAGGAAAGGAAATGATTATAAAAAAAGATTCGATAACCAAAAACCAAAATAAAAAACAAGAAAACAAAAAAGGAGAAAAATTATGAAGAAACAATCGAAAGTATTAATCGCACTAGGGCTCACCGCTAGCCTCGCGCTCTTACCAATCGGTGCTTTTGCCACGGATGACAATCTCGGTACCGACCAAGTCACTGTCACCGTAAGGACCGGCTGCTCGCTCTTTGCCGCTGATGGCGAAAGCGACTTTTCCGCTCTCTCAAACGTCTATTCTGGCTCCGTCGCTCCAGGCGAAACCCTCGAAATCACCGCTGGTGGTAGCGGAAAGATAAACGCTTTTAACGTGAAGTGCAACGAAGACGGCACATACGCCATCTCCGCTCGAGCGACTGCCTTGACTCACACCAATGGAGAATACACTATTCCAGTCAATAGCTGGGGCCTAAAATACAACGGCAATTCCGAATACACGATGTTTAACGGTAACTCTCAAACCCTCGTCTCGAAATCTGGCACCGCTACTGGTTCAAACGAACTCTTCACAATTAATGGCTACAAGGTCAACACCACCGCTTCGACCAAATCCGGCGCCTACACTGGAACCGTAACCTATACTCTAGTCTTCGACGGCGAATAATCTTAACATTTCTTACCTCGACTCCCGCACTTTGTGCTACAATACTATTATTGTATGAGGAGTCGAGGTTTGAAATTCAGTAGCCTAAAGAGAATCGCACTAATTTCTGTCCTGTTTATCGCAGGCCTTTTTATTTCTTTATTTTTCGAAGAGCCTTGTTTTGCTGGCACCAACTTCACAGTCTCCCCAATGTATCAAAAATACTCTTTCGCCGCCGGCGAGACGAAATCCTTCAGCTTCCGCGTCTACAATCCAATCGAATCCTCTTCTAACCTCGAGTTCGAACTCGAAGCTGAGCCATTTTTTAAAGACGATGACAACAATGTTCAGTTCTCCGCAAAGGAGGACTATTCTCTAATCATCAACTGGGTCACCATCCCCGAAGCATCTGGCACCCTCAAACCAGGCGAGGGAAGAGACCTGAGCTTCTCTATTTCCGTCCCCTCAACCGCCCCTGCTGGCGGTCAATACGTCGCTATCTTAGTCAAAACTAAGGGCGACACGGTCGGCATTGTCAATCAAAACTTTTCCATGGCTCACCTCTTATATGCCGATGTCGCTGGTCAAACTCGCCACTCTGGCCTACTCGAGAACCCTGGCATGAAACCTCTTATCTTCTCTGGTAACATTTCTGCTTCCATTACCGCGAAGAACTCTGGTAATGTCCATGCCTACGCCTATCAAAGGTTAACCGTCACGAATCTCTTTGGCGAGAAGGTCTATTCTTCGCCAGATTCCGATACTGACAAACTCATCATGCCAGAGACCTCCCGTCAAATCTCCCTTGAATGGAGCGGAACCCCTTCAATCGGTCTCTTCCGCGCCGCCTATACCGTTGAATTTGAAGACGAGGTGACCACCGTCGAGAAGATTATTCTTGTCTGCCCACTCTGGCTCTTGACCTTAGTCTTCATACTCCTTGCATCTGCCGTTATCGTTATCGTCAAAAAACTCAAAAATCGCCACAAAACGATGGACCTGGCGGAAGTGTAAAAATTACAACATTTATTTTAGCAAAAAAATACTCTGTAAATTAGTTAAGAATGTTGTATAAAAAACAACAAAATCACTAAATTTTCCTTAAAACTCTTGACGAGTTTTTTAAGGTATTTTAAAATGAGCTTAAGGTTTAACAAAAACCAAAATAAAAACAAAATGGAGTTATAAAAAAACATGCGAAAATCAACTAAGCTTATTGCTGGCTTGAGTGTTGTTGCCGGTCTTGGTGTTGCACTCGCCCCTCTTTCAACTTTTGCGGTTGTCCCAACCCGTACGGATAACCTATACATCAATAACACCGAAGCGTGTACGATTAACGGCGTCGCTCTCGATTCTTCTCAGGAAGCTTCTTCGTTCACCAACGTAGAAAACAATTACGACTGGGCTTATTCTCCAGGTCAGGAACACGATTTTACTCGCCGTACCTCTGGAACTGGCGGTTCTGAAAATGAAGGCGTTTTCCAAATTGTTTGTAACTACACAACTGGTTACAAAATCGTTGCGAACGCCACCAACCCAACCGACGGTAGCCACGATATTGAAGCAGGTACTACTGGTGATGAATACTGGGCAGCCAGAATTGTCTCTAAGACTGGCAACATCGTCCCAGCCACTGGAATTACCGTTGGCACCAACTTCGCTATCACCAGCGCTAACCAACCAGTTCTCGTGAACACCGGCTCCTCTGCCGCCGACCCAGGCGATTCCTTCAGCATGACCTATGCCGCGAAAACCTCTGAAAGCACCCCAGCTGGTACCTACGAAGGTTCAGTAGCCTACACCCTCGTGAAGGGCGCTAACTAAAAGGTTATTAACTCCAGAGCCCCCGAAAGGGGGCTTTTTTTGAATACATTGAAAAGGTGAATATGTTTTTTTTACAACACATTTTCCAAAATCCGTATCTTAAATTAGCCTAAAAATGCTGGTTTTGGTAACAATTTTTGAAAAATACTATTGCCATAAGCACAAAAGTGTTATATTCTAAAACTACAAAAAGGTCATAAATACTAAAATAAAAAGGAAAACATATTTATGCGCAAATCGTCAAAACTAATCGCAGGACTTGGCGTTGTAGCCGGTCTTGGCGTCGCTCTTGCTCCTCTCGGAGTCTTCGCAGCTACACCGACCCGTCTAGATAACTTGCATATCACCAGCACCGAGGCTTGTTCTATCAACGGTGTCGAAATCAGTGCCGCTAACGCAGGAGACACTGCAACTGCATCAACCTTTACTGACCCAGTTAACCACTACGACTGGGCATACGCTCCAGGCACCGAGTACGATTTTACTCGTCGTACAGAGGGTACAGGCACAGCTACAGAGAACACCTTCACCATCGTCTGTAACTACGCAGACGGTTTCAAAATCGTTGCAAACGCCGTCAACCCAACAAACGCCACCTTGGAACACACCATCGCGGCAGGTACCACTGGTCCAGAATACTGGGCAGCTAAAATCCTAAGCACAAGTGGAGGCATGGACACTGACTACACAGGAAATACTCCATTTGCTATCGATACGGCCAACCAGAAGATTGTCTTCGTCGAAGGCGCAACCCAAGCTACTGGCGCTTCCTTCTCGATGGGCTATGTCGCAAAGACTGCCGCTGATACCCCAGCAGGTACCTATGAAGGCTCAGTCTCCTACACCCTCGTTAAAGGCGCTTAGTTGACTCTCGTCTAAAAAAGACCTTAAAGAAGCCACGAAAAGTGGCTTCTTTTTATGGTTCTCTTTTCATAGTTTTTATGCTAACATATATCATATAAGCTAGGAGGAATTTTGAAACAGGAACAAAACACTTTGGACTCTCGCGATGAACAGGAAAACCGCGGAGTCCTCGGCAAAATCATTTTGCCCCTCATCGTCATCATTGTCGTCATAATAATCATTCTTTTGATGAAAGGGAAGACCACGGTCACAGGTGAACATCCCGAAGGCTTTCGCACCGAATCGCTTGTCTGCGAAGCAAATGGAAAGAATTACGAAAAGGTCTATGGTGTCTCTCCGACTTCCCGCAACGTCAAGGTCAGCATGATTTTCGAGAACGTCAATTCTCTTCAATCCATGAACTTTAAATACACTCAAGATTTCTCTACCGCCGAGCATGCCGAATCCGCCAGACAGACCACCGCTGTCACCATCGGTCTCTCTCTTGAGGAAGCAGGATACAAAACCTTCGATTTTGAAAGCAAGGTAACCACTATCGATTCCGTCGTCCATCTCGACCTCGTCGCGAAGAAACAAGAGCTTGACACTAAATCTGCTCCGTTCTTCATGATAAAGACTTCCGACAGTAATTCTCGCGTCCCAACCACCCTGACCGACTTCCGACAAAATTACGAGTCCCAGGGCTTTAAGTGTGAAATCAAATAATATATGTTACAATAAAGAAAAAGGAGGTAAATGAATCTTTCTAAAACCATCAAACGAATTGCCCAGAGCATCCTGCTAGCAGTGTTCCTTCTTGTGGCTTCAATCTCTCCCGCTTACGCCAAAGAAGGCGAAGCTGGACTAACCGTCTCTCCAATGTATCAGTTTAAGGTTCTCACCCCAGGTACGGTCGAACCAGGTTCATTCACAGTCTCGAACCCCGTAAACAACACCGAGACCGCGGCCTATGAGCTCACCATCCGACCATTTTCTTATGATGATGAAGATGGCGAAGTGCTCGAAGAATTCGAAGGACACTCCGAAATAGTCAATTGGATTAACATCGAAGGAGAGACCAGCGGCACCCTCGCTCCAAACGAATATCGCGAAATCGCATTCACCATCAATGTCCCAGAAAATGCTCCAACCGGTGGTCAATACGCCGCCATCATCGTTCGTGCAGGCACTAGCCAAGTCGGGCCAATTTCTGAGACAATCGAGATTGCCCACCTCATTTATGCCGACGTTTCCGGCGAAACCGTCCACCAAGGTGAGATTGACTCCGTCAACGTCCCATCTTTCCTCTTCTCGGGAAACATCTCTGGTAGCTCAAGCGTCCATAACGCTGGCAACACCCACTCTTATGCCACCCATATCCTGAAAGTATCTCCACTCTTTGGCGGGGAAGAGTTCTATACTAACGAAGAGGAACCACAAACCAGCCTCATTATGCCAGACGCCACGCGCTATACCAGTGTCTCTTGGAACGAGACTCCATCTATCGGCATCTTTAGAGTAGTCTACACAGTGGAATACGAAGGCAAAACCATGGAAGTCAGTAAAGTCGTTATCGTCTGCCCACTCTGGCTTCTCATTGTCATTGCCCTCATTGTCATCCTCCTGTTCTATCGCATCTTCTTCGGCAGGAAAAAGAACAAATAATCCCACCTCACACATTAAAAACTCCCCTTAAAAAGAGGGGAGTTTTTGTCGAAGCCAAAATGTCCAAAATGCTCTTGACAAAAACATAAACATGATGTATAATTATGTCAAGTTTCTTAAGCTTTTACGGCTAAGGACGGTGTTAATAAATTAAGAGTGTGAGTTATTTTATATGTTAAATTTAAAGAAATCCCTTTTTGGGTTAGCAGCACTAGCTGTTTCGGCTTCTGTTTTTGCTAATGCGTCCGTAGTTTCGGACACCTCAGCGATGGCCTCCCGTGTTGATTATCTTCACATCAACGTCGTCGGCGAATATCCAAGCATCTCTTTGGCTTCCGCCAAAACTGCTTCGAAAGACGAAATATCAATCGATTATCATTATCAACATTCCGATTCAATCGATTTCTATCTAACGTCAACCACTGACGACTCAGAAGAAATCTTTCTCGGTCGCGTTGAACCAAATGAAGAATTAGCTGGTTCTGCTTCGTTCAAACTCGATACGACTAAACTCGAAGCAAAGGACTACATCTTGACCGCTAAATCTTCTAGTGACCTCGGCTACTCTGAAGACTCTATTTCCTTCAGCGTCGCTCCAGAAAAAGCCGTCCTTGCTTCCGCTTCTGTTTCTTCCTCCGTTCTCAAATCTATCGAGAATGCAGCTGAAGCAAAAGCCGTTGACAACTCTACTACATCTTCCGACCGTGTCGTTTCCGGTACTATTCTCCTCGGCTTGATTTTAACCTTTGCTTTCTCCGCAATCAAAAAACTCAAATCCACGGAACAAATGATTCGCGAAGACCAACTCGAATTTGTTGACAAAGCACTAGCCTAACTATCTTGTGGGAAAAGACGCTAGATTCCATAAATTTAGCGTCTTTTTTATGTTAAAACGCTTGCATTAATATTTCGCTTGTGCTATTATAGCTTCAGTAGAGTATAAAAGTTATTTGTCGCAGGCAAAATAACAAAACATAAAAATACTAAAACTAACAGTCCCGGAAAGGTCTAAATTCATTATGAATTTTCGCAGGCTAATTAATCGACTATTCGTCGCCTGTTTCTTGGTCACGCTAGTTTCAGGCGTACTTCTTTTATCTCCAAAGTCTTCCGCTGCAAACAACGCTTCTCTCGTTTTTCGCGTCACTATCCCAGAAGCATGTTCTCTCTCAGCAGGCACAACCCACAACGCATCAGTTATCCCAAGGCAAACCACTACCATCGGTACATCATATATTACCGCTATGTGTAACGATGCCTCTGGCTTCGCTATCTACGCTGTCGGCTCTAGCGGGGACAATATCGGCGACAACTATCTTCGCTCCACTACAAGCGCCAACTACATTGCGACCGGCGCCGCCGCTTCTCCAACTAACTCTCAATGGAATTTCAGAATCAACAACAACTCTGCTGTTTCAGGAAACTATACCCCAACCATCGTCACAGGTTTCGATTCTGCCCACGTCATCCCATCAACTTACACAAAAGTCGCTTATCGTAACAGCTTAACGGACCAGACGATTGGCATGAACTTCACTGCCACCTACACCGTCTACACTTCCGGTACTCAAGCTCCAGAAACCTACGCTGGCAAGGTTAGCTACTTCCTCGTCCACCCACACACCCTCACGACCAACCCAGCCACCTACACGGCAGATACCATCCCTGTCAACAGCTGGACATACTAAACCGACTGACAAACCTTTGATTCTCTGATAAACTATTATCATGGAGTCTCCTTCAAACATCTTTACGATTATGCCCATGGGTCAGCAGGTTTTTCTGACTCCAGGCGAATCAACCCCTTGTTATATTTACGTCATTAACCCACAAGATTCCACAGAAGACTTTAATTACAGGGTTAGTATTATTCCGTACGGCGTTACCGGCGAAGACTATGACATCGACATCATTAGCGAAACCAACCAAACTCTCATTAAGGATTGGATTGTGATTGACGAGCCAACCGGTACAGTCTCACCTGGCGAAACCCGTCGAGTAGATTTGACTATCAATGTTCCCGAAAACGCCCCCGGTGGAGGCCAATACTCCGCTATCGTTGTGAGCTCAGACGGAGAAGATTCTGCTAACTCAGAAGAGGGAAACGTCGCAATTACTTTTTCTTATGAGATGGCAAGCATTATCTACGCTGATGTCGCCGGCGAAACAGTTCATGCCGGTTCTCTCGTTTCTCATTATCTTCCAAACTTCTCTACCACCTCAAACGTTTCTTTAAGTACAACTTTTGAAAACCACGGCAACGTCCATGAAACCGCCGTAATCTCTCTCGTCGTGTCCAACCTTTTCTCTGGCGAAGAAATCTTTTCATCCGAAGACTCAGAAACCAATCTTTCCGAAGTTATAATGCCGTCAACCACGCGTCACCTCGTTCGTGAACTTTCAAACCTCCCCTCTCTTGGCGTGGTAACCGTGAAGGAAACCATCGAATATATGGGCGAAGTCTCCAATTTTGAAGAACGCGTCTTAATTTGCCCACTTTGGTTCCTGATTCTTGTCGGAGCGACTATTCTAACACTCCTCGCCGCCATCATCGCTCGACTCTTCAAGTTTCATAGCAAAACAAAAACCCTCCCGGAGGAGGATTTCGAAGATTAATTAACCCTTATTGAGGTTCCTGACCTAAAGGACTTTCTTTGGCATGCTCGTATTTAACGAACCACCAGTTCCTCTTGACGCGCCGTATTTATCGCGCCTTCTTTGCGCGGCTTGTTGCTTCTCAAGCAAAAGCTCATATTCGCTTTTTGTTTTTGCTGCCCGCCTTACACCAAAGGAGATATCAGCACCACTTAAACCTTGAACAAGCGGCATCGGCTCCGGTCTTGTTCTGCGCATAGCGGCTGGTCTTGCAGTCGCGCTTGCCCTTCTAACTACTGGCTTCGCGACCGGTCGAGAAACCGTCGGTCTATGTGCCACAACAGGTCTTTGGGCTTCAACTCTAGCAGGTCTTGCCTTTGCTACCGACTTTTTACCATGCTTATCTTGTTCTACGATTTTTTCAAGTTCTCTCTCAAAATCTTCAATTCCTTCTTCTTCCTTTTCTGGTTTTGGCGCAGGTCTAGAAACAACTTTACTCGGCACCTCTTTCCTTACGGCCGTCACTGCTTTTCTCGAAACTGGTTCCTCCGCCTTGCGTGCCGGAACTTTTACTCGCATGCAGTGACCTTCACCAAATGCGATAATCGGAAGCGCTACTACCGGGAACAAAACCAGAAACGGCACCCAAGCATAGCTACGATTAAACTTTCTAACCAAAAAGACATAGAAGACAATTCTAATAATAAGATTGACACCAGGAACAATCATCAGGAGCGAGAGCGCAGGATGGAGTCCAATCTTAGAGAATAAAACTGTGAATCGATAAACTGGAACGATTGCAATCCCACCTCTCTCATGAATACGTTCGAGAATCGTCGAGAGACAAACAACCATAATGAATACTACTGCAAGCGCAATCAGTAAAATCTCATATCTTTCATGAATAACGGTGTCGCAGAAATCAACAATTTCTTCCCAATTAAGATGGCTAATAATGTTATCAATAAACTCTTTCATTACTATTTAGTATAGTTCATCAACCCGCGACCGTCAAACCATATGTGTTATAATAAAGCTAATGGAAAAACTCAAAACCCGCCTCCGTCGTTTCTATTTCCGCATTAAACACGACTATCTGTCTTTTGATAACATTATTTTCTTTGTCGCCATTATCGTCTGTTTTTTCTGGACTTATAGTTCACTGTCTGCTACTGCCCGCAACTGGGAACTCGCCCAAAGACTCAACGTTCGTAAAAAAGAACTTGAGCTTCTTGAGCTCGAAGTTGAAACTATGGAAGTCGAAAACGAATATTATCGCTCAATAGAATATCAAGAACTCTCTGCTCGCGCCAAACTCAACAAGATTTTCGAGGGAGAAGAGATGGTCTATCTCCCGCCAAATTCCGAGGAAGCCATCAACAAATACAACAACGCGGACCAAGAAGCCCCAGCTCCTGAGCCATCGAATTCTTCTCAATGGTTTTCCTTCCTCTTTGGTATCTAATGCCAATGTTGTAAAATTTGTCGAAAATGTTTATACTTAAATCATGAACGATGATAATTTTTCTAATATTCCGGTTAGTGAGCTTGTGAAACGAGTTGACCCGGCAAAACTCCAGGCGGAGCTTGATAAGAACAACAAGAAGGACTCGTCGAAGAAGTCGAACACTCGCCTCTTCCTCATTATCGGCGGAATAATCCTCGCCATTGGCATCGGCGTCGGACTTTACTTCCTCTTAAGAAAACCTGCTCCAGAAAACACAGACGCTTCAGAAGAAGTTTCAGACGTCGTATGGGAACCAGATGAAGATTCCACCGAACCAGCTCAAGATTTTATCAGCGACAAGCAAGCCATCGCTAACGACCCTGACGCGGATACTTCCGATAAAGTCCAAGCCCAAATCGAAATTGTAAATCTCTATTCTGTCATGGAACAATTCGATGAAGGCCTTGCTATTCTCGACAGCATCAATCGCGAGGAGCTTGCCTATAGCGACCTATTCAGCCTCTATAGCGCCTACTCATATCTCTACGAGCACTCTGGCGACGAAGCTAAGAAAGAAGAATACGACAAGAAAATCGACGAGCTCTTCAGCACTCGCTGGGAAGATTCCGACGAACAAGACGGAGAAGATACAGGAAACGAATAAACCATGGCGAACAAGATTCACATTGACCCACTAGACCCGTTTGGCGAACACGAAGCGAAATACAAATCTAACGAAATTCGCCATTCTCGCTCGCGTCATTCGCGTTTCTTGTTCATCAACCGTTCAAGTGACAAAAAGGACAAAAAGAACAATATCCCGCTCATCGCCACTATTCTCAGCGTCGTTTTAGTTATCGCAATCGTTCTTATCGTCGTCAATCCATTCAAATCTGCTAAACCAATCGAGGAAGTCAACCCGTTAGTCAATCCAACTGGTCGCGAAGCCTCAAGCGAATACACAGAAGAAATCAACGACCCGGCCCAACGCGCCATTGAACAAGAGCACATTGAAACCGTTCGTGCGCTTATTGAAGAGGGGAATTACGACCTCGCAAATGCCATGTTCGAAATCATCTACCCAGCCTACTTAGATGCTTGCGGACGCTATGATTATTGGCGTTCGGCCGTCGAGCTCATCGACAACTTCGAAGGTTTTTCGAAAAAAATTACTCGCGAAGACGCCGATAGATTCACTCAAGACAATCTCTCGCAATGCACAACTCCATCGAATGAATAAATCTTACTTACTTGAAAAACAACGCTAAAAAACTTATACTTAATTTATATGGATAGCCACAAAGAAGAGGACATCATCTTACCTGAAACCGAAGGCATTATTCATGACGACACTCCTCCCGTGAAACCTCATAAACCAAAAAAACAAATCCATATTTCCATGCCGATTGTTTTTGCGGCGCTCGGTTTTATAGTTTTAGTTATCGCCGTCACCGTCATCATCACGACAAAGAGTTCCGAACCCGCTCCAACTCAAGTTTCGACCAACGATAATTATTACGACCGTGATGAATTTAGCTCTGCCATGTCGCTCGCCGAAAGCCGCGCTCAAACAGGCGATTATATCGGCGCAAAAGCCTATCTCGAAAATTACAACCGAACCGAGATGATGACCTACGCTCAGAAATATCGTTTCTATCAAATTATGACTCTCGTCTATTCACCTTCTGGTCTAAACGACCCGAACCGCGCCGCCGAATATAATCGCCTTGCAGAAGAAGCACGGCAGGAAATCCTTGCGGGGAAAGAATAATGAAAAAACTTCATACAAAACAAGGTTTTACTATTATCGAGGTCTCCCTTTTCCTTGCACTTTCTGGCTTCCTCATGGTCGGCCTTATGGTCGGAACCAACATGTCAATTTCTCGCCAACGTTATAACGATTCGTTGAACAGCTTCGGCGAATTCTTACGCGGCATCTATGCCGACGTCATCAACGTATCGAACGACGAACCACTTTCTGAAAATCCAGGTCGTACTACTACCGCGATTTACGGTAAATATATTTCAATCGGCGAAAAGGACGAAGAAGGTGTTTTTGATGGTACTCTCCATATTTACGATGTCGTAGGCTACGCCATCAGCTCGTCTAGCGCCTCCACCTCAAGAGTTATCGACGCTCTCCGTAGCAGCAATATCGACGTCAATATCTTCGACACAAGCGATTGTACTTTTGCGTCGTCTTGTAACAATAAATTCTATCGCCACGTAACCTACAAAATCCCTTGGGACGCTTCAATCGAGAATCCTGACGGCACTCTATTTAACGGTGGTATTCTCGTTGTCCGCTCGCCAATCACGGGAGGCATTCGAACCTATATCTACGAAGGTTATGCCCCAAGCTTCAACCTAGCTCTTGAAGACAGTAGCGCCGCGGAAGATTTTCGTACTATTTTGACCGGCATCAGTAACGGCTCGTCTGGCGGAGAACGCGCACTTAATATGTGCATCGACTCTCCAGACAACGACAATTACAATCGCCGAAACGTCCGACTCATGGCTCGTGCGAACAACTCGACTGGCATCATGTTAATGCCACTCGATGCCGACGATAGCGCCTGTTTAGGTAGATGATAAATCTTTATAATTCATTTCGTTTATGCTAAAATAACAATATGAACTTTGCTCAGAAGGGAACAAAGAAAGGTTTTACACTCATTGAGCTTTCTTTTGCTATCGCTTTTATTTCCGTCCTTCTGATTACTATTACCCTCATCACGAGCGAAATCGTTTCAATTTACCGCAAAGGTTATTCAATCAAAACCGTCAACCAAGTCGGTCGTGATGTTATCGAAGACATCCAAAATTCCATCACCGAATCCCCTCCGGCTTCCATTGCGTCCTTCTGTTCGGCGCACTACTCAGGAGAGACTCAATCTGGCAGTCGCGAAAACTGCGACGGCGAAACAAGCAACAAAGGTTTCTATTCCGTTTATCAACAATACTATGACGAAGTTCATTTGCGTGGTTCTGAAGGGGACTCAGACGGCGATGGCTATCGCGACGAAGCCGACTATGTTCCAACCGGTGGCATTTTCTGCTCTGGAAAATACACTTACATTTGGAACACCGGCTATCTCTTCAACACCGACGGCGCTTACAAATTCAGCGAAGCAGACGTTTCAAAACTTCGCCTTAACGTCGAATACGATTTATCAACCGGTGGTTCTACCGAACATGTTTCCACAAACAACTTCCGCCTGCTAAAAATCGAGGACAGCTCCCGCGCAATATGTACCGCAACCCTAGTCGGAGAAAATGGCTATCCGTCATCCAATCAAGTTCTTCGCTCTCCAGGTAGTATTAACCCAGCCGTCAATCCAGTCGTCAATATCCCGTTCACTATCTCAGTCGCACCAGAAGAAGTTCTTTCCGAAACCGACGCCTCGCTAGCACTTTATGATTTTGTTGTTTTCCAACCAGCCCGCGTAACTAGCACCAACCGCCTACTCTTCTCCGGTTCATTCATCCTCGCCACCATCACCGGCGGAGTTGATATCATGACCTCGTCCAATTTCTGCGAAGTGCCGTCCAACTTCAGCGCGGACTTCAGCTATTGTGCTATTAATAAATTTAACTTTACCATTCAAGCATCAGGAAGCTAAGGAGGAATAATGCTAAAAATGAAACAGAAATTCAAACAAGGTGCCACTTCGATTTACGTGGTCGTTATTTCCACCTTGCTTTTTAGCGTTATTACAGTCAGCTTCATCCGCATCATTATCAGCGAGACTAACCGCACCACGAGCGACGAGCTCGCGCAATCTGCCTACGATTCAGCTCTCGCTGGCGTAGAAGACACTAAGACCGCCTTAAAGTCCTATTACGAATGTCTAGCCGCCGAAACCGATGAAAATGGTTGCGACGTTATAAAACATTATATTCAAGAAGGCTTCCGCACGACCGACCTTGAACCGAACGACCCAGATTATGGTTACTGTGATGCTATTTCTCAAGCCCTCGGGCGTATCGGCGAAAGTGAAAACAAAGAAGTTATTATTCAAGAAAAAGACTCCTCTCAAAACGAGGACGATATCATCCAAGCCTACACCTGTGTCACCATTGACGATACTCTCGCTGATTATCGTGCAACTCTAAGCTCCGGCAACTCGCTCCGCGTCATTCCTCTGAAAACCCCGAACCCAGAAAACGTTACAGGCATCCAAATCTCTTGGTACACCGAAGACGATGGCGTTGCCTTTTCTGGCTTGAACTACGCGAACCAAAATTCCTTCAACAAACTCAGCGAAGGGACTCCGATTCCTCCAACCATTACCGCCGAAATCATCCAAACCGGACCAACGTATAATATCGACCAATTTAACAACACCGAAAACGGAGAAACTAACCGCGGTACTGTCGTCCTCGTTCCTGCAAGACAGGGAACGGCCGGTGCCAAAACCCACATCACTAAAGACGTTCTCCTCGATTCCAACGACCACTCTTACGACCGTTCTACGACGAACGTTCCACAAAAAATCTCCTGCGAAGAAGAGGAATTTGCTTGTACGGCATCCTTCGCACTTCCTAACCCAATCGGTGGTGGAGACCGCAACCCGGACACCTTCTTCCTTGTCATTTCGCTTCCATACGGACAACCAACCACCACCTTCTCAGTTCAACTTTGCCAAGACCACGACGCAATCCCAGGCGACTGCGAAGGCGACAATGCTATCGCTGAATTCAAGGGCGCACAAATCGCCGTTGACTCAACCGGTCGTGCCAATGATATGTATTCTCGTGTCGAAGCTCGCGTAGAGTTTAACGATATCTTCTTCCCATTCCCAGAATTCGCCGTTCAAGCTACCAGTCCTGGTGATGACGCCATCAAAAAGAACTTCTATGTTACAAGTAACTGTTTCAAGACCAATGCAGACGGTTCCATCTCGCCTTGTAGTACCGACCCAGACGAAAACGACACAGGCGAGAACTAAGCTTGACAAAAATAGCCCCGTGGTGTATCATATATAGGTAATTTTTGAATGCGTCGCGGGGTAGAGCAGCCTGGTAGCTCGTTTGGCTCATAACCAAAAGGTCGTTCGTTCAAATCGAACCCCCGCCACCATTTTTTTATTTGCCACTTTTTTCTGTTTAAGGTATAATCATTCTATATTAAAGGAGGTAACAAATGCATCATCGTCACTCTGTTTTTATCGCGACAGTGCTTGGCGCTTTAATCCTAGCCTTAGGTTTTACGACTTCTCTTGCCCATGCTGAAGAGTCAAATGACGAGACAATCGATAGTCCATCTGCCACTCTCGAAATTTCCCCAGTAACTAAACGTCTCGCCATGGATGCAGGTGAGCGCAGAACCACCTCCATTACCGTGAAAAACAACGGCACAACCGAACTCTCGTTTTATGTCTATGCGAAACCATATTCTAACGCCGTAGACGGCGACAAACAAGATTTCGAAACGGAAAATACTTACTCTCAGATTTACCGCTGGATTTCCATTGAGGATTCCGATGGGGAATATGTCACAAGAGCCGAATACAAACTCGCGCCGAAAGCCTCGGTTGAAGTGAACTACATTATCGAAGTCCCAGAAAGCGCCTCTGCTGGCGGACAATATGCTGCTATCTTTGTCGAAGCAAAGCCAGAAAGCGATGGTCAAGGTGTTATTCAAACCATCTCTCGTGCTGGCATGATTCTCTACGCTAGTGTCAACGGCGAAACAATTCGCTCCGCGCAAGTAAATGATATTAACGCAAGCGCCGCTGCCATCGGTAGTAACATTAATGTCCGTTTCACAGTTTCAAACGAAGGAAACATCGATTTCCAAGCAGCCACCGAAATCACAGTTTCATCTCTTTTCGGTAAAGAGCTGTACCGCGGTAATAGTGTATCGACGGTTCTTCCAGAAACCACCAGAACCGTCTATACAGAATGGGGCGGCACTCCGTCCTTCGGTCTTTATCGTCTCGACTATAACATCGACGCACTAAACATCAACGCAAAGGGAACTAGATACGTTCTTGTTCTAAGCCCACTTCTCTTCGCTCTTCTCATTATTCTTGTCATCGCGACCGCAATTGCCATCTTCTTCCTTATACGCAAGCACCATCAGAACAAGATTCCAAAGAATATCGACGGTATCTCCTAGAGAAACCCCTGAACTATTTACACATAGTATCGTATATGATAATATATAAATAGAACCTCAGGGCGACGGTAAATTGCCCCCCCAATTTACCGTCACCCCGAGGTTTTTTGTTAGTTATGCGCGAAACGAACTTTTAATTCATCGCGATATTGAAAAGCAATATAACCAATTCCCGCCACCACAACGGAGATGATTGCGAAGATTGCCGTCATCTCGGTTTTTTCCTGGAATGTTTCGGGAACGAGCGAATAATCTGCGCCCGTATTCTCTACGATTTTTCTGCATCGATTTGTTTCTAGATTTCTTTCGTAGCCTTCAGCGCACGGCTTTAACTCTGTCGAGGCGGTCGAAGCGTAACTTTTACAGCGTCCAGTTAGCGGGTTTCTATATTTTCCCTCAGGACACGCCGCGAGTGCGGTAGCTATAGTAGTTTCCGTTACGCAGTTACCCGTATTTAGATTAAGCACTTTTCCTACAGGACAGGTCTTGAATTGTTGATATGTATTATCTTCGCCAGGTGTTAGTCTATACGTTTGCTCCCATTTTTCGCCCCCGTCTGATTTATATCCAAACATCGCATAGCTCATCCCACGTCTTTGCCCACTATAATAGGTCAAATTATCGACAACTTCTCCGTCAGTATCTATTATCTCGAGCATGTTAGAAGAAGTCGGATTCTTTGTTATTGTTGTCCCCCAGTTTTCTTCTGGATACAAAGTTGTGAAACCATGAGACTTGACTACACCTGTCAGCGCATAGTTTTTGTTCTTATAACGGACGAAACAACCATCCAAGTCTAATCCTTCCTCGCCCCTATTAAAGAGTTCGACAAATTGTTCGGTGCTTTGGTTCTCAAAATAGGAGAACACCTCCGAGAACTCGAGTGTTCGACATTTCGGTTCAATCATTTCGTCCTCTGGTTCATTATGCTTAAGACCAGGACTCATAGCGTCGAATAAAGGTAAATAATCTGTTCTATGCTCGAAATCTCCAATCTCTTCTTCGTTAATCTCGCGAACCAAAGTCGTAGGCTTCTTTGAGCTAAAAGTTGCATAGCAATCAGTTTCTTTTGTCCCCCAACAAAGGGAATCGAAAACCTCGTCAACATACTTGAGTTTTAGTCGCCCCGCACTTTGAGACATGTTTCTCGTATAGGTCACATCGGCGACCATTATTTCGCCAGCATTCTTTACTTCGTCGGAACTCGCTAGACGCAGAAGGAGAGACTCGCCGACCATCTCGTCCCCGTCCGAGAATTCGTACACGGTGTATTCACTTCCAGACGAAGTCTCGTAAATGACCGAAAGACCGGCGAGCGAAATTGAAGAAGTAGGGAGTTTTGTTAGTTCAAAGAACTCTCCCGCGTAAGGGTCTGAAAACCCTGGATTGTAACTTTTTATCAGAACATTTGCGAATTTATGCCCATCTTCATCCTCTCTTATTGCGACTAAAACCTCGTCGGCTTCGGCGGATGGAGAATTATTAGTTTCAATCTCATCAGTAGTTTTAGTTTCTACTAAATCCGAGGTCGCAAAAACCTCGTAACACGGTGCTAATAATCCAGCTAGGAAAGCCAGACAAATCTCTAAATAAACATACCTCATCTTTTGCATGGAGGTAAGTCTAGCACGCGAAGTATTTTAGATACAAGCATAACTTTTAAAATTCATTACGCTTGTGTTATAATATGCTTGTATGGAGGCCCATATTTCATTTGGTATCGTTATATTCAGCGGTTTACTTGCTGCATGTCTGCAAGTCTCACTCGGGACTCTCCTTCTCTTATATCACGCATCATTCGGAAAAAATATCCGCGTAAAAACAAAGAAGCTCGCTTCAAGTTTTATTTCCGGCGTTACTCTTATGAACTTCCTTCTTCTTGGTACGGCAATCTTTCTTGTAAACTCTCTATTTCCAGGTGGTCTTTTGCCTAGATACTTCTTCTATATTATTCTTGGCATTCTTGTTGTTCTGGCTTTCTTTGCATGGCTTTTCTATTACAAGCGAAAAGGGACAACCGAGCTATGGCTACCTCGTCGTCTAGCGCGTTACATCGACACACGTGCAAAAACCACAAACGACATTTCCGAAGGGTTTTCTCTCGGGCTTCTCGTCCCGTTGGCAGAAATTGTCTTTACTCTTCCGCTCATCGTACTTTCCGCCGACGCTATTCTCCGCCTCGACACTCTCTATCAGGCCTTAGGCCTCGTCGTCTTCACCATCTTTGGTTCACTTCCTTTGCTTGTAATGCGCATTTTTATCCGCAGAGGACACAACGTTGCCGAAGTTCAACGCTGGCGCCTCAAGAACAAGACTTTCTTCCGCATTTTTACCGGAGCAGGGTTTATGGTCTTCGCTATCTTCTTATACGCATTTGTAATTCTCAAAGGAGTGTCATAATGGCTTCATCAGAAAAACTTTTCTCTCCCGATGAGCTAGTTTCCTTACTTCGCTCCGAATCACGTTCAATCGGTCTCCCAGAAAACTCAACTGAGCCTATCATTGAACGCGTCGTTCATGCCGTTCTTGTTTGGCTAGAAAACCGTAACATAATAACAAAAAGCGATTTAGAAAGGGTCGTTGGTTCCGAACTCGATAAATACTCCCCAGACCTCGCACTAGTTTATCGAAATCGTGAAAAGATTATCTAAGATGGGCAGAAAATTTGATTACGATTTAATAGTGATAGGCTCTGGGCCAGCAGGAACCTCTGCGGCGCTCGTTGCTGCGAAAGCTGGCCAAAAAGTTGCCATTATTGAAGCAGGAAAATGGGGCGGTTCATCGCTGAACTCTACTGATATTCCAGCCCAAGCAGCTTTTCAGTTCTCGCACCTTCTTCAAGAAGCGAAACGCGGCTCTCGCTTTGGTATCTCAAGCTCTTCGCTTCGCTATAATTATCCAACAGTTCAGAATTGGAAACACCTCGCTACACGCCGTGCGGGAGCAGGCTCAAAAAAGATTTTTGAGTCTGCAAAAATCGCATGTTTCTCTGGATTTGCTTCTTTCTTATCTCCATACGAAGTCGCAGTGAAAGACCTTATTCTCTCTGCTCCGAAATTCGTTGTCGCTACTGGTGCCAAACTAGAATATGGCGATATCTCTGGTGTTGAGTCTGCAACATGCTACACTCCATCAGATGCGCTTTCACTCCCGCGTCCTCCAAAATCAGTCTTTATTGTCGGCGCTGGCCCCACTGGCGTTGAACTTGCAAATTACTTTGCTGAACTCGGCACTCAAGTCATGATTGGCGAACTCGAAGGTGGCATTCTTCCACATGAAGACAGGGAAGTAGGACGTATTTTGACTCAATACTTCGAAACGACATTCCGCATGAAAATCCTAACTAATACTCGCATTGTCGCCGTCCAAAAAAGCAATAAACCAGGGATGCAACGAATTATCTTCCGCCGTGGCGGTCAGGAGAAATATGCTGAATCTACCGCCATTGTTCTTGCAACTGGAAGCAAGCCAGTCACGAACCTAAGCCTAGAAAACGCCGGTGTAAACTACGATGAGGATGGAATCTATGTCGACGATTACCTCCGCACCAATTCAAAGCATATTTACGCCGCCGGTGATTGTATCGGCGAAGATTCATCGGTTGAACGGGCCTCCTATGAAGGAATGCTTGCAGCCACGAACTTGATAGGGCGCCATAGACTCGCAAGAAACTACGACGGCTTCGTACGAATAACGAACACCAACCCATCTGTCGCAACCGCAGGCTTAACCGAAAATGAATGTAGCCTAAAGCGAATCAAAATCAAAAAATCTGTCGTTCCATTGTCATCCGTCTCATCGGCAAACACTACTGATTTCCGCTTCGGCTTTGTAAAAATTCTCATCGACTCAAAGAGCCGCATTATTGGCGCGACAATCGTCTGTCCTCATGCGGAACTTATGATTGGAGAACTCAATCTCGCTATAAAAAACAAGCTCTTGATTTCTCAGTTAGCTAACCTTTCTCATGTCTCAGCATCCTGGTCGGAACTAATCCACATTTCCGCCCACAATCTTGCTAAATAGCAAGTTTTATGCTACATTTAAGGTAATAATTAATTTAATCAAAGGATTAAAAATGTACACATATTCAACTTATCCAACTGCGACTTATTCAAGTTCAGCTGCTAGCGCGGGAATCTTTGCCGGCTTCTTCGGCTTCTTCATGTTCCTCGTTATCATTGCTTGGGTTGTTCTAACAATCGTCGCTGAGTGGAAAATCTTCAAGAAGGCAGGAAAAGAGGGATGGAAAGCTCTTATCCCAGTCTACAATGCATACACATTGCTCCAAATCCTCAACATGGAACCAATGCTATGCTTCCTTACCCTTCTCCCAGGCGCAAACTTCATGCTTGGCATTGTTATGTGCGTCAAACTCGCTAAATCCTTTGGTAAAGGCACTGGCTTTGCAATCGGCCTTATCCTTCTCGAGCCAATCTTCGAGATGATTCTCGCCTTTGGAGATGCGAAGTACAAACAACTTCCTTCTTCCAAATAATACAGATTAGCGTATTTCAAGACCCCGCGCACGTCGCGGGGTTTTTGATGAAAAACGATAAATTCCCCTAGACTAGCACTCTTGACAAACGAGTGCTAGTTTGCTACTATGAATATAGAAATTAGCACTCCTCTAAATAGACTGCTAACGAATATTTGAAAAAGAACATAATATAAGGAGGAATCTTTATGTCAAAAATCATCGGTATCGACCTCGGAACCACGAACTCGGCTTTTGCATATATGGTTGCGGGCAAACCAGAAGTAATCACTAACAGCGAAGGTGACCGCACCACCCCATCCGTTGTTGCTGTCACTAAAAAAGGTGACCGCCTCGTCGGTAAGGTTGCTCAACGTCAACGTGTTACTAACCCAAAGAATACTATCTACGGCATTAAACGCCTTATCGGTCGTAAATATAGCGACAAAGAGGTCCAAAAAGACCTCGACATCATGCCCTATAAAATCGTAGAAAAAGGCCATGGTGTCGGTGTTGAGATGGATGAAAAAGTCTACACTCCAGAACAAATCTCTGCTATGGTTCTTTCTAAAATCAAGGCCGACGCAGAAGCTTTTCTTGGCGAAGATGTTACCGAAGCCATCATTACTGTCCCAGCGTACTTCGACGATTCTCAACGTCAAGCCACTAAAGATGCTGGAAAAATTGCAGGTCTTGAGGTTAAACGCATTATTCCAGAACCAACAGCTGCCGCTCTCGCTTACGGCTTAAACAAGAAAGATAACGAAAAGATTGCCGTCTTCGACCTTGGTGGTGGCACTTTCGATGTTTCCATTCTTGAGCTAGGCGACGGTGTCTTTGAGGTGAAAGCAACCAACGGTGATACTCACCTTGGTGGCGAGGACTTTGATAACGTTATCGTTAATTATCTCTGCGACGAGTTTAAGAAAGAATCTGGTATTGATATCAAGAAAGAGCCAGCCGCCATGCAGCGTATTAAAGACGAAGCGGAGAAGGCCAAAAAGGAACTTTCCTCTACGACATCCGTCGAAATCAACTTACCATTCCTAACTGCTGATGCTGATGGTCCAAAGCACTTCGAGCACACTTTGACTCGTGCTAAACTTGAAGAGCTTGTCGCTGACCTTATCGACCGACTCGAAGACCCTGTCCGCAAGGCTCTCAAAGATGCTAAACTTTCCGAAAAAGAAATCGACGAAATCGTCATGGTTGGCGGTATGACTCGTATGCCTGCTGTTGTTGAAAAGGTTAAAAAGATTTTCGGCAAAGACCCAATGCAAGGCGTTAACCCTGACGAAGTCGTTGCTGTTGGCGCTGCTATTGAAGGCGGTGTCCTCCAAGGTGATGTCAAAGATGTTCTTCTCCTCGATGTTACCCCACTTTCACTTGGTATTGAAACTATGGGCGGTGTTTGCACCAAACTCATCGACAGGAACACTACTATCCCAACCTCTAAATCTCAAATCTTCTCCACGGCTTCCGACAACCAGCCACAAGTTGAGATTCACGTCCTTCAAGGCGAACGCGAATTCGCACAAGACAACAAATCTCTCGGTCGCTTTATTCTCGATGGTATCGCTCCGGCGCCTCGTGGTATCCCACAAATCGAAGTTACTTTCAACCTTGATGCCAACGGTATCTTGAATGTTACCGCAAAAGATAAGGGAACTGGCAAGGAGCAATCCATCACCATCACCAACTCTGGCAATATGAGCAAGGAAGATATTGAAAAGGCTCAAAAAGAGGCTGAACTTCACGCAGACGAAGATAAAAAGAAACGCGAAGCAACCGACGCTCGCAACGTTCTTGAGAACAAAGTCTATCAATTCGAGAAGATGCCAGATGAATATAAAGACAAAATATCCGATGAAGATAAAGATACAATCAAGAAAGCCTGCGAAGCAGCTAAAGAAGTTTTGAAAGACGAAACTGCCGACAAAGATAAACTTGAAGAGGCTACCAAAGACCTCGACAATCGCATCATGCCAATCGGTGCAAAACTTTATCAAGCAGCAAGTTCCGACGCTTCTTCCTCTGAATCTTCCGACGATAAAAAGTCCGATGGCTCTGACGAGCCAGTCGAAGGCGAAGTCGTTAAATAATTTGCGACTACACCACTTATAAGAATAGGGCCTCTTTTGCAAAAGGAGGCCCTATTAAGTATAATTAGAATATGGAAAAATCATCTTTAAGAATAGAAAAGGCCACTTCAGCCATCGTGCTCTTGTGTGTCGGTGTCTGCCTTGTAATTTGGGCAGATAAACTAACCGATTGGATTCTAATCGCACTCGGAATCATCTCGTTCATTTATGCGGGAATTAATCTATTAAGATTCATGAAAGCAAAGCCAGGAGAGCGCACAGAAGTGTCGTTATTCGGCGTTATTCTGGCCGCAGCAGTTGGCGCCCTACTCGTTTCCCGCGCTGACTTCGTAAAAGAAGCAATTTCGTTTATTATTGGCATCTATATCATTCTTACTTGCACTACTCAAGCTCTGGGCATATCAGCGCTTCGCCGTCGCACGGGGCTAATGCTGGGTAACTACATCTGGTCAGTCATCGGCATCATTGTTGGCATCTTCTGTATTACTGGCCGTTTTATCGTTCCAGATGCCATAGCAACCATCATGGGCATTGCGCTTATTATCTACGCTCTCTCTTATCTCATCGGCTTCACCACGTTTAAAAAGGCGGAAGAAAGCCAACCCAAGAAAACTACCGACCACCTACGAATCGAAGAGGCAGTTATAGTCAAAGAAGCAAAAACCAAGAAACCGAAGAAATCCTCTGAAGCCAAAGAAAAAAGCTCGAAAAAAACCAAAAAATAGTATATAATATACAGCAGTTTATAAGGAGTTATATGAAAAATCCACGTCTCATTTTGATTACAAACCCTGGTTCGAGCTCTCGAAAATATGCTCTCTACCGCGAAGATGAACTTCTTTGCTCGCTTCACTTCGAATTCGAAGGGAAAAAGGTCGTCTGCACATTAAAACGCGCTGATGGTTCAAAGAAAAAACTCAAAGAAACCTATGCAGACCTAAACTCTACTGTAGGAGCTCTCAACGAAATCCTCACCGCCGAAGGATATCTTGGTGGTGTTAGCAAAATTGACGCAATCCTTGCTCGTATCGTTGCAACTGGTGAATATTTTACGGAAGACCATATTGTCGACAAGGAATGTTTGAAATATCTCGAAATCGCCAAGAAACGCACCCCGCTTCATGTTCCAGTTGTCGCGAACGAAATCGAAGCATTCGTTAAGGAGTTCAAAGGCACCCCAGTTCTTGCCATTTCTGACTCTTCCTTCCATGCTGCTCGCCCAGATTTGACCGAGTACTACGCAATCGATAAAGATCTTGCTGACAAATACGAAATCAAACGCTATGGCGCCCATGGTCTTTCCGTTGGCTCCATCGTTAATTACATGACCTCCGAAGACATCTTGCCAGAAAAACTCATCGTCTGCCATATCGGCTCTGGTTCTTCAATCACCGCTGTCTACAAAGGTCAATCACTTGATACGACTATGGGCTACACTCCGCTTGAAGGCCTCATGATGTCCACCCGCTCTGGCTCTATCGACCCAGCTGCTGCTCTCGCCATCAAGCGTGCCATGAAATTCACTGATGACGAAGACTTGGAACAGTATCTAAACAAGAAATGTGGTCTTCTTGGCGTTTCCGGCCAAACCGACGATATGCGCGAGATTATCCGTCTTCGCGATGAGGGTGATGACCGTGCAACCTTTGCACACGCCATGTTTGTCTATCGCATCCAATCCGAAATTGGTCGCATGGCCGCATCTCTCGGTGGTGTCGACGCTATCGTCTTCACCGCAACCATCGGTGAACGTTCTGACGAAATCCGCCGCTGTGTCGCCAAGAAACTTGGCTACCTCGGCTTCGAACTCGATAATGAAAAGAACGAATCTGAACTCGAAAATCGTCACGAGAACATCGCGACAGAAAACTCCAAGCCAATCTATGTCATCCGTACTGACGAATTCGAAGAAATGATTCGACGCGCAAAAGCCATTCTCGATGCAGACAAATGCGAATGTGGCTGTGGTTGCGATAAAGGCATGTGCAACTGTAAAGATTGCAAATGCGAAGATTGTAATAATTAATGGAACAAGTTTCTCATCAAGAAACCGAAGAAATCCTCCGTCTAGCAAAACTCTCCTTATTGCAAACGGGGGATTTTGTCGAGCTCGGATGTTACAAAGGCGACACATCGATACTCCTTGCGAAGCTCCTAAAAGACGAGAAATCTGATAAGAAGCTTTGGCTCTACGACTCTTTCGCTGGGCTCCCAGAAAAAACCGCAGAAGATTCCTCGACCGCAGGGGAACAGTTCAAAGCAGGCGAATTATTCGTCTCGAAACGAGAAGTAATCGACAAATTTCGTCGCGCCAATCTCCCTCTCCCGATTATTAAAAAAGCATTCTTTGAAGATTTGAATCCTGACGCCGATATCCCCGAGGAAATATCCTTTGGGTTTTTGGACGGAGACCTGTACGGCTCGATAAAAACCTCCCTCAAACTTGTTTTTCCGAAGCTTTCAAAAAAGGGAATAATCATCGTTCACGATTATAACAATCCGGAATTACCAGGCTCCGCAAGAGCAGTTGATGAATTCCTTCGAACACATCCAGAATTTCGTCTAACCCAAAAACACACCCTAGCCATTTTAAGTCGCTAGACTTCTTGGAGCATATCAAGAGTAATTGTAATAACGGCTCCGCTTTCTGCTTCGCCTTCCAAAACTTTCTTTGCAATGATGTTTTCAACGGTCTTTTGCATAGTTCTCTTAAGTGGCCTTGCACCCATCTTTGGGTCGTATCCACGTTCAGCAAGTTCTTCAGCGACACCCTCACCAAGTTCAACCTTAATTTTCCTTGGCTCAAGGGTTTTATTAATTGACTTCATATTAAGCTCAACAATTCGTACGAGCTCAGGCTTACCAAGTGGAGTAAAGATACAAATCTCATCGAAACGGTTAAGGAACTCTGGTCTAAATTCACCAGAATCAATCAATTCGTTTGTGAGTTCTTCCTTGACTTGAAGCAAGTCTTTGCCCTCATCGAGATATTGGCGAATCTTGTCTGCTCCAGCGTTGCTAGTCGCAATTACGATAGCATCTTTGAAGCTCACTTCGTGGTTTTTAGCATCGCGGAGTACGCCCTCGTCAAGGAGCTGAAGAAGCGTCGTAAGCACGGCTGGATGTGCTTTTTCAATTTCATCAAGAAGAATAACAGAAAATGGATGTGTCATTACTTGCGCAGTAAGGCTTGTTTCATTATCTTTACCCTCCTCGATAAGACGTTTAACATCAGTCTCAGTTACGAATTCGTTCATGTCTAGACGTATCAAATTATCTTCGCCATTGAAATAAACTTCCGCGAGCGATTTAGAAAGTTCTGTTTTACCAACGCCAGTTGGACCAAGGAACAAGAATGTGCCGATTGGTTTCTTTTGGTTTCTAACTCCTGCGGCCGAACGTCGCATAGCATCAGAAACAGTTTTGACGGCAAACTCCTGGTCGACCATTCTGTCATGAATCAATGATTCAAGATTCAACAACTTCTCGCGGTCATCATCTTCCGTTCCAGAAGATAACTTAACGCCTCTAGTTTTTTCGATTGCCACACTAATCGTTTCCGCAGTCACAAGACCACCAGTTGCATAGTTTGCGGCACTCTCAAGCAAGTTGAGTGCCTTCCCCGGCATTTCGATATCATTAATATACCGAGCACTTAAGCGATTTGCTTCTTTGAGTGCAAGGTATTGATAAGTGACATTGTATTTTGCCTCTAGCGTCAGAATCTCATCCTGCATGATACTCATCGTTTGCTTCTCATCCGCCGGCTCAACAAGCACTCGATTGAGTTTATTGGCTAGGCTACTATTTTTAGCAGAGATTTCGAGATAACTCTGCTCGTTCATTGTAAGAATAATTCTAAGTCTTCCAGAATCGATAAACGGCATCAAGATATTCGAAATATTAACTGCGCCAACTTCTTCTTTGAAGAATAGCTCTGCATTTTTGAGACAAAGGATAATGTTTTTTGCTAAGTATGCTTCGTTAAATACTAAGGTCACAAGCCCCTCCAACTCGCCACGTTCGCCAGCTGAAGCAATCAACGCACTCGCATCAAGCGAAACGACTTGTCGATACTTCAAGCTACTTGGAACTTTCGCATCGGCATCCATTAGTTCTTCTGCAAAAGCCTCAACGATGGTTTCACGCCCAGTCCCCTCCGCGCCAACAAGTGCGATGTTCTGTCGGCCACCTTTTGAAAAAGCCTCAATCATCTTTTCCACAATTTCGCGGTGGCTTGCCATGTGAACTTTGGTACGAATCCGATGCTTTCTACTCTCGGAAATATTCACGCTATATCGCGACAAAGTCGGAGTATAGCCGAAAGAAAAATCACGTGCAATCCCGCCATCTCGACGCTTTTCGCCAGAGCTTTTAAGAAGACCATAGAGGTGGTTGTACCAGTTTACGCCATCAACTAAATCGTTTAATTCTAAACGTTTCTCATTGAGTAATCGTTCATGCTCGGGATGCGTTGCGATTATCGCAGCGACAATCAACCCGCCAGAAACAACTTCCGCATCAATCTGGGCACGCATCTCACACGCCTTGTCGAAAATCGGACCCATATCTTCAGGTATTCCATAAGCAACAGACTGAACGAAATCTTGAGTGATTCCAAAACGAACAGCGAGGAATTTTCCGCTTCTAGTCTTGTAGACTTTCTCTGCAAACTGCAAAGGATTTGGATTGCGCCCAAGTGCATTCATCACATTTGCAGACAGTAAATCGTTTATATCGCCACCCTTACCAATCGGCACACGGAACAAATCACTCTTACTCCAAAGAAGCACGGCTACGCTAATCATCGATACTATTGTACAGAGCCAACCAACAGGATTTTTCTCTAGGAAGATTAAATACCCGAATCCTCCGATTCCAAGAAAGAACAGCAACCAAAGAGAGAATCGAACTCCTGAATTATTAAGGACTTTTCCTAGGCGTGCCTTCTTTGCGCGAATCGAATTGTATCTGAATTCACTCATCAGAATACTACTCCGCGCATATACAAAATAACCGCACCGACAATAAGAAGTGGCATAAGTGGCCACGCAATCGCAAGAATAATCCCAGTAATTGCCCGAAATAGTAGTGCTATCGTGCCAGCAATAAGCAAAGCAAAGCGAACTGTTGCTCCGACCAGTCTAGAAACCAATAAATCAACCCATGCACGAAAACGGAGATTAAGTGGCAAATTTCCACGTTCCTCTGCGGCGATTTGTCTGAACGGCGCGAACAGATTTCGAATAAGAAGCCTAATCGAAAAGAAGTCGATGGCGTCTTTCAAACGGTCGACAAATCTCTCGAGATATTCGCGAAAGCCTCGACCGTACCACCATTGAATAAAGCTTACGACTAGCATAAGCATATTCTATCATTTTCACTTAACTTTTACTAGATGATAAGCCTTGAACTCTTTGACTTCTTTTGTTTCTTTGACTTCGTAGCCTTGGAAGATTTCTTGCGTAAAATCTACGGTTTCGTCTTTCCCAGCCATGTACCAATACGAATCGTCACCCGACGCAAAATCCATCATTGTCTGCACTGGGTTTACAGCCGTCACGTATGCAGAAGTCTGATAGAATAAATCTTTTGTTGCAGTAACAATCGTTTCGCTATTATCAGCGGCAACTTTCGAGATTTGTGCAACCAAATCTTTCGGGTCTGTCCTCATGTTGTATAGTCCGAGCGCATTGAGTCCAACCATTATCACAAGACCGATAATTAGAATCACTACAGCCTTGCGAATAATTCTAAATAATGCTAATAGGATTATCGCTGCTATCGCAATAAGGGTAATTTTAATTACTGGCACAGGAAGCCCCCAATCGTACGCCCATTTTGCCATAAATGCCGATGTTCCACTAGATAGATACGGAAGCGCCAAACCCACGATTATGACGGATAAAATAAACACTAAAATCTTCTTCATGAGCTCATTTTAACAATTTTAAAAAGGTTTGTCGACAATTTAGGGAAAATATGATAGAATAAATAAAGTCCAGGGTGTGGCGCAGTTGGTAGCGCGCAGCGTTCGGGACGCTGAGGTCGTCGGTTCAAGTCCGATCACCCTGACCATTAAAAATTATACCGGGGTTTGGCGCAGTTGGTAGCGCGCGCGCTTTGGGAGCGTGAGGTCAGCAGTTCGAGTCTGCTAACCCCGACCATATAAAAAGGCCCATAGGGCCCTTTTTTAATCGCTAATTCTGTTTGCTAGTTTTGTAAGCGGCTTTTTCAGGAGCTTTGGTAGATATATTAGAAGAGGATAGGAGATTACACCAAGCCCAACACTAAGTGCAATAGTAGTGAAAGAAATATTATCCGACAATCTAAATATCCATCTCAGGAACAAGAAACAAGAACTAAGCCCGACAAGACATCCAGCATAGACAACCGCACGATAAGTATCAAATGGACAGCAGATTCGGTAAAGATAAATCATCCCGACCATCGCAAACGCGAAGGTGCAAGCGGTAGACATTTCTTCTGCTGGAATTCCAAATGCGCCTCCTAGTAGTATCATAAGAAACACGACAACCACACATGCAATTCCGCCTGGAATTGCCTTGCCGAGAATGTTTGACATGAATCGCCCCTTAATCAAATCTTCGTTTGGCATTTGCGCAAGGAAGAAAGATGGAAGACCAATCGTCCACACAGACAACATCGAAATCTGCGCCGGAAGCATTGGATAAGAAACGCCGAGCGCTAAAGTTAAAATCGCTGCAATCAAAGAAAAGACATTTTTTACGATAAATAAGCTTCCCGACCTCTCCAGGTTGTTAACAACTCTTCGTCCCTCGCGAACCACCTGAGGCATCTTAGAAAAGTCCGAATCGAGTAGTACGAGCTGCGCCGCGTGAACCGCCGCATCGCTTCCAGAGGCCATCGCGATGCTACAATCTGCATCTTTGAGCGCCAAGACATCGTTTACGCCATCACCAGTCATTGCAACTTTATGACCACTAGCCTGCAGGGCTTTTACGAATTTGCGTTTTTGTTCCGGCGTCACGCGCCCGAACACCGTATAGCTTTCGACCGCGTTTTGTATGTCTTTGCCAGTTTTGAGCGTCGAAGCGTCAACATATTTTTCGGCACCTTCAATGCCGGCTTGCTTGGCAACCTCAGAAACCGTAAGTGGATTATCTCCAGAAATAACTTTTATCTTCACGCCTTGTTCTCGGAAATATTTAAAAGTCTCGGGAGCTGTTTCGCGTACAGGATTTTCAAGCACAATCATTGCGAGCGGATTTATCGCGTCTTTCAATTCTCCGCCATCCAGTTCTTTGTCGTAGCCGCCAAAAACTACCACACGGTATCCCTTACGCGTATACTTTTGAATCTCTTTCTTGTATTTTTCGAATTTATCCCTTAGTACAAATTCTGGTGCACCGAGCACGTAGTTTTCCTTATTGAACTGCACTGCACTGTACTTGTACTTTGAGGAAAAACTAAATACTTTTTTTGCTTCTTTTCTTGCACTACCTTTGAAATATCTCTTCAGCGCCATCATTGTAGCATTATCGTTTGATAGCGCATGCACAAAATCAGCAATTCTTTCATTTATATCTTTTTCTTCGCTAATCGGTATCCATTCGCGGACTGTCATATCTGGACTTGTAACCGTACCAGTTTTGTCAACGCACAAAACGTCAACTCGCGCCAATGTCTCGATGCATTTCATCTCATGAATCAAAACTCTATTCTGAGCAAGCTTTACCGCACCGATTGCAAGAGATACGCTCGCAAGAAGGAACAATCCTTCCGGAATCATGCCAAGCACAGCAGCCGCCATATTCTGCACACTCGCATCAAGTGGTAGATGGTTAATGAAATGTTGATGTGCAAATAAGAGCAGCCCAATCGGGATAATTGCGATACCAGCCATTTTTACGATGTTATTTAGAGAGCGAATTATTTCAGACTGCTCGCCCGTCTTTATGGCTTTAGCCTGAAGAGTTAGCTTGGAAGCATACGAGTCTTCTCCGACTCGTGTTAATTTTGCGTAGCAATTGCCGGAAACGATAAAACTCCCCGATAATAATTCTGCGTTTTTACCTTTTTGAACTTCGTCAGCCTCGCCAGTGATTAGTGCCTCATTAACCGAAACAGTTCCGTCTAAGACAATTGCATCGGCAGGAATTTGATTGCCAGCCTCGAATAAAACAATATCGTCTAAGACTAGTTCGTTTACTGGAGTCTCTGTGACTTTGTCGCCTCTGAGTGTTTTGATTTTTTGGACGTTTAAGACTGTTAAGTTGTCTAGTACCTTCTTCGTGCGAAGCTCTTGAATGATGCCAATGAGTGTGTTCGCGAGAATCACTCCTAGAAAAGTTAAATCACGATATGAACGGACAAGGATTAGAATCGTCGCAAGAATTGCGAATACACCATTAAAATAAGTAAAAGTGTTATCAAAAATAACTCGAGCTACCGATTTTGATGGCGCCTTGACGGGTTTATTATCTTGCCCAGCCTTTATTCTTTCGCGGACTTCCTCCGCAGACAACCCACTATATTTTTCTTGCATACTATTCTATGGTACACCCGGAGGGGTTCGAACCCACGACCTCTTGTTCCGAAGACAAGCGCTCTAATCCGCTGAGCTACGGGTGCTAGATTACTTTATTTTATCATAAAATCAGAAAATATATGATACAATAGGGTTAATGTTCTGGGATGAAGAAGCGTCAGAAAATGACAAAAAAATCAAAAGCTTAGACGAGGACTTTCAAAAACTCCTCGGAGATTTAATGGGGGATTATCTTTCTGAAATCGAAAAACATTTCGATTCATTAGACAAGGAGCTAAATGACGCCAAGAAGTTTGACGCCTTCGGTAACGAAATCACGCCTGAGGGGAAAGATGATGAAGTCTGGGAATACTTTGCTCAGAAAAATCTTTGGGAAAACATCTTCACGAAGCAGTACAAAACCAAGCAAGACCGTTACTTGAATCGTCTTGAAGATTTTCTTTCGGCGACAATTGACAATCCCGAGAAGCATCTCGAGAGTTTTGGCCATGGCTTGCTATGGCGCTATTATGCGAAAGTTTCCGCAGCCGACGGTTCAATTACATACGATTATATGAAAACTGATGACCCGCTTGCTCCGCTCTATATAACCCTTAAAACTTTCTATAATCAAATTAAATCAAAGGACTAAAACATGTTTGAACTCATCAAAAAGTCCATCGGAGCATCTCTTCTTATTGGACTTGGCAATTTTGCACTTCTAAAATTAGGCAACCCCATTGGTCCAATCATTTTTGCCTTTGGGCTTCTTGGCGTTTGTTATCTAGGTCTCAATCTTTTCACTGGTAAATGTGGCTTTCTTTTCGAAGATAAACTAAAGGTAAAAGACCTAGCAATTATTCTCATTATCAACCTAATTGCGGGCTATCTCGTCGGCTTGTTGTTCTCTCTAGCCGACCCGACAATAGTTGATGCTGCCGCTTCAAAAGTTGACTCTTGGGAATTCACTCTGCCTTTCTTCGTTAAATCCTTCCTCTGTGGCGTCATTATGTATCTCGCCGTAAAAATGTACAAAAAGGGAACTCCACTCGGAATTATCTTTGGCATCCCTCTGTTTATCTTCTGCGGGTTCCAGCACTGCATCGCAAACGTTATTACCCTTGGCGTTGCTACTACGTTTTCTTGGTCGCTAATCCTAGCTATTCTAGGTAACTTCATTGGCGCCGTCTTCATGAGCTGGATTGCTGTCGAGGCTACAAAGTCAAAAACAACCGCCAAACAAAAATCCCGCCAATAGGCAGGACTTTTGTTAACGACCGTCTTTGTGACGCAAGTGTTTGCGTTTGTCGCTGTGTTTGTGGTTGTTATTGCGGTTAAGCTTTGCAATAACTTTATCGAGTTTCTTTCGCATAATAAAAAATTATATCACAGAGAAGCGATTTTGGCAAAACGTCTGTTTGTATGATATAATCATAAGCATGAACGAAGAAGAACTTCAAGCAAAGCGTCGCGAAAACGAAGAAAACGCGACCGCTAATCGTGCGCGCATTTTAGGCCTCCCATATCTAGATACTCGAGATTTTGAAAGCACGATGCCACTCGCCAATGGCTTGCTTGATAAGGAGGAAATGCATAAAAACTTCATTCTCCCTCTTTCTCGCGGCGGCAACGGCGAACACTATCAATTCATGATTACTAGTCAAACTCCGCGCCACATAATAAGCTCTATTCGTGAAGATTACGAAAAAGAAGGCGAACGCGTTGATTTCTTCCTCATTTCAGGTTCCGCTTTCCGCGTCATTATGCTCCGTTACGACCCACCACGCGAAGTGACTTATGACGATATTCGCATCTCGAACGAAGGCGATTCGGACACGATTTCTGAAGTTTCCGAAACCTTGAATTCAGTTTCTTCTGAAAAAATCTTTGACTTCCTTCTAGACCAAGCAGATAAACTTGGTGCATCCGATATCCATATCGAAAACCTTCGCGGAGAAATTCGTATTCGTATGCGCGTTGACGGCCTCCTGCATCCCGTCGCAAACTTGAGCAAAGACCGCTATCGCGTTATTATGGGCGAATTATCATCGCGCGCTAACGTTTCCGCAGCTAGCATGAAGCCACAGTCCGGTCATCTCCAAACCGAAATCCACCGCGAAAAATCCTCCCACATTCTGAACGTCCGTGTCGAGACCGTTCCGACGATGTACGGGCAAGATGCCGTACTTCGTTTGTTTAATTTCGATGAATCCTTACTCCAGCTTGACTTGTTAGGTCTTTCCGAAAGCGAAAGATTAGAGATTGAAGAAGTCATTCGCAAACCTCGCGGACTTGTTCTTATGGTCGGTCCAACTGGTTCCGGTAAATCCACCACGCTTTATTCTATGCTAAACGCTTTGAACACGACCGACAAGAAAATCATCACCCTCGAGGACCCAATCGAGTATGGAATTACTGGTATTTCTCAAATTCCAATTAAGACCAACGATGGCGGCTCGTTCGCGGAAGGTCTCCGTTCCGTTCTTCGTCTTGACCCTGACGTAGTCATGGTCGGTGAGATTCGCGATGCCGATACAGCCAAAACCGCAATCCAGGCCTCAATCACTGGCCACTTAGTTTTGAGCTCTTTCCATGCTGACTCGTCATCTGCTGCCTTCTCTCGCATGATTGACCTTATCGGCACCAACCCAATCTTTGCAAACTCCATCCGCCTAGTAGTCGCCCAGCGCCTTGTTCGTAAACTTACCGATGAAAAAGAAGAGTACGAACCAGATGATGTCGTTAAGGACTATATTCGTGAAACTCTAAAAGGCGTAGACGGGTTCAATCCAGACGATATTAAACTCTACCGCCCGACACCAACCGAAGAACATCCGTTTGGATATAGTGGTCGCGCCGTAATCATGGAACAGCTAGTTGTTTCTGATGAAATTTCCGACTTCCTTCGCGGAAGCGTTGCAGAAGCAAACGCAAAGAAAATCGAAGGGGTCGCCAAACGCAACGGTATGTTGACTCTAGAACAAAAAGGCCTCTTGATGGCACTCAATGGAACGACTACCCTCGAAGAGGTCTCTCGCGTAATTTAATCTAACTTTAATTTCCCTTGGATTTCTTTAAACTCAGCTTCGGAAAGCTTGAGCGTAACTCCATGCTTCCAATTTGGGTCAATCGGCATAAGATGCACATGCGCATGCGGAACATCCGTACCAACAACTTTCATGACAATTCTTGCTCCGAGTACTTCTTCCATATGCTTCGCTAGCTTTTTTACTGCATGGAAGAGCGAATCGTAGTCTTCGTCTGACAGTTCATAAACCTTATCGACCTCGGCTTTTGGGATGACGAGAGTATGGCCTTTCGACTCAGGCGCAATGTCTAGAAAAGCTAGATTCTTCTCATCTTCATAGATTTTGTAGCAGGGAATCTCCCCTCTGATGATTTTAGAAAAAACGTTGTCCATATCTAGAATTATAGCATAAACCATCTTTATGTTTCCCTTGAATCTGATATAATAAAAACACATTCAAATATTAACGAGGTAATGCTATGGCAAACAAATCAACGGTGGAAACAGCAGATAAAAGTGATAAAGGCAGTAAGAAAGACGACGCTCGCGCACAAGCACTAAATCTCGCTATCTCTCAAATCACCAAATCCTTTGGTGACGGTTCAATTATGAAACTTGGTGACGCAAAAAAAATTGACGTCCAGCTTATCCCATCCGGCTCACTCTCTCTTGACCTTGCTCTAGGCGGTGGCTATCCAAAGGGTCGCATCATCGAAATCTATGGTCCTGAGTCTTCTGGAAAAACGACCCTGACTCTTCATGCAATTGCAGAAATCCAAAAACAGGGCGGAACGGCAGCATTTATCGATGCTGAGCACGCTCTCGACCCAGCTTACGCAAAACGCATTGGCGTAGACACGGCAAATCTTCTTATCTCCCAGCCAGATAACGGGGAACAAGCACTCGAAATCTGCGAAACGCTTGTTCGCTCTGGTGCAGTTGACCTTATCGTTGTTGACTCTGTCGCCGCACTCGTACCTCAAGCTGAAATTGATGGAGACATGGGCGACGCGCAGATGGGCCTTCAGGCACGCCTCATGTCCCAAGCGATGCGTAAACTCACTGGTATCATCAGCAAGTCCAAAGCGACCGTTATTTTCATTAACCAAATCCGCATGAAAATTGGCGTGATGTTTGGTAATCCAGAAACAACGACCGGTGGCAACGCACTTAAATTCTACGCCTCCGTTCGTCTCGATATCCGACGCATTGGTCAAATCAAAGAAGGCGACAATATCACTGGCAACCGTACAAAAGTCAAAGTCGTTAAAAATAAAATTGCCGCACCGTTCCGTACAGCAGAATTCGACATCATGTACAACGAAGGCATCTCCAAAGTTGGCGATATACTGGACTTGGCAGTCCAATACGGTATCATCGAGAAAGCAGGGGCTTTCCTAAAGTATAACGGCGAGACAATCGGCCAAGGACGTGAAGCCGTAAAGAAACTCTTCCGTGAAAAACCAGAATTCATGGATGAAATCGATAAAAAAGTTCGCGCAGAAGCGGCTCGTCGCGAAAACGAAGACTAAAGGAGAACAAGGTGGGAGAAACCGTAAAACCATACGCATACTACGATAAACTAGGCAACGTCATGAGTGAAGGACCTCTTGAGGGAGGCGCCTGTGTTTGGCTAATCAAACGCGAAGGAGACAAGGTTTTTGTCTTGTTTCAAAAACGAGCCGAAGGAATAACTAACGGAGGTTATTATGATGCGTCCGCTGGCGGTCATATCGACGAAGGTGAAGACCCGATTACGGCCGCTATTCGTGAAACACGCGAAGAGATTGGTCTAAACATTACCGCAGACGAGCTAAATTTTGTTTGTACCTATGCGACTGACAAGAAATACATTTCTGTCTATCTCTCCGATAGAACCAACAAAAATGACGAGTTAGTCTTGAATCATGACGAAGTAGAAGTCGTTGAATGGGTTTCTCTCGAAGACTTTGACTTATTTGTTCGTGCGCGCGTTAAACCTCCGCTACGCGAACTCGTCCCGCATCTTCCAGTCCTTCGCTATTACATTGAAAACTATCTATAATGGAGATTATAAATTTAAATAGCGAATCCGCAGAAACCAAGTCTTCGGATTCTGCTCAGAAATCACAAAAAAATGAAATCACGGACATCAAATCCGCGGTTAAAAATCAGAATCGTGTCAATGTTTTTATTGACGGCGAATTTAGTTTTTCATTAGATATCGCACAGGTCGTAGACTACCATCTAAAAATCGGAAAAAATCTCGAGCCGTCAGAAATAGAAAAACTTAAACGCGCATCTGTATATGGAAAACTCTATGCACAAACTCTAGAATGGGTTTTAACACGTCCACACTCAATCAAAGAAACTCGCGACCATCTAAAGAACAAACTATTCAAACTAAACATCGATAACAAACGGCGAGCAGAGAATCGTGAACGCGCAAAAACCGACCCTGAGTTTAAAAAACTCGCGCGTGACTACAAAATTCGCACACGGGAACGAGAGGTTTACACAGAGGAAGATATTGAGCAAGTCATTTCGAAGCTGGCAGAAAAAGGGTATCTCGACGACCGTAATTTCGCTACATGGTTTATAGAAAATCGTTTTGCTAGTAAAGGCGTTTCAGAAAAACGTCTTCGTCTAGAATTAACAGAAAAAGGAGTCGATGCAGGTCTAATCGAAGAATTGCTCGCAAATTCTCCTCGCGACGAAGCCGAAGAAATTAAAAAAGTTATCAAGAAAAAAGGAAACAAAACGGACTCCCAAAAACTTTTCGCATATTTAATTCGACACGGTTTTTCAATTGACTTGTCCCGCGAACTTGTCGCGGAATTCTACAGAGATACTACCGATTTCTAATAAAGCATTACTATTGCTACGAAGATTTTATTCTTTCTGCTTCTCGATTCTATTTGCAGAAAAATCCGGCTCTCTGAATGGGTTTACAAAATTTGGCACAAAATCATCCTTCGTAGCACGTTTACGGATTTTATCCTCTTCATCCTTCACAATAATTTTATAGTCATTAACTTCTAAAATTTCTTTTCTAGGAATAGTTAGTTCTGGGTCAATTATCGCTTTTACAACCGGACGTTTTACGATTAACTGATGCACCGTAAAGGTATCAGTATCGACAATGTAATCAATTATTTTTCCGAGTTTGGAACCTTTCTTCGTTTCGACTTTTAGACCTATCAAAGAAAAATTCAGTTTTAGAATCTTATCAAGTTTGATAACGTCACCTTCGTTAACGAATGTTTCAATCGAATCGACAATCATTCCCATGTTGGAGAACTCGCGCACATCACGCGTCTCTAAAATATCTCCAGCTTCGGGGTCATTATGAATTGCAGGTCCATCAACGAAAAAAGCAATGATTTTTAGCTTTTCCGGGTCTACAACCTCCGAGTCCGTCCAAGCAATCGGACCACCGACATGCAAACTCAAAACAGGAAACCCCATCAATCGAGAAGCGCTTATTAACATAACCTTATTTTATCACACTTCCAATTTAAAATCTTTTCGGTTTAGTTTTATGAGTTTATCATTTGGTAAATTGAACTGCTTACCTGTTCTGTATGTCCGAATGGCTTTTAAAAAATCGAAGATTTGCGGCCTTGTCGCAGAAACATCAATTTTGAGCAATGCTGCTCTTAATATTTCTAGCGAAACATTATCGTCAAGTTGAGCGAACGACCTTCGCTCAAACTCTAAATCACGAGGAATAAGCTCTCTAGTCGTTAAATCAATTTTCTCATAAATCTGTTTTTGTTTTTTCCATAATTCGTAGAGAGCATTTTTATCCTTTGCTTCCATTTTTGCAACTAAAGACCGCACGCGATTCCTCAAATATTTATCCGAAGTATTCGTCGGGTCTTGTCTGAAAGAAATCGCATGCTTGCTCGCATATTTTAGAATATCATTTTTTCCAAACTTTTCTCTAAAGAACCCATCAATAAACGGACGTCTAACCCCAGGGCTATTTAAAACGGCTAATCCTCTCGGTCCAGTTCCGCGAAGACAGTTAATCGCAATCGATTCAATCAAATCATCAAGATGATGCGCCGTGAAAATATCACCACTCTCTTTTTTAGCGACCTTTTTTAGGAACCCATAACGTTTTTCACGAGCTTGTTCCTCGCTAGCATTTACTGGTAAAGTAGCCTTTTCCATATAAACCTTGACGCCGTACTTCTTTGCTGCCTTTTCAACGAATTCGGCATCATCAAAAGAAGACTCGCGCATCCCGTGATCAAAAGTCGCGACCACGAGTTCGTCGGCGGGGAATTGTTTAACCATCATATCAAGCATCACCATCGAGTCCACACCTCCCGATACTGCCAGAATCATTTTCATGCCAAAATTATATCATATCAGGTATAATATACCTAAATGAGAATATCTGTAAAAGTTAAACCAAACTCAAAGGCCAGCCCAAAAGTCGAGAGGCTGAGCGATTCCGACTTTATAGTTTATATCAGAGAAAAGCCAAAAGACGGAGAAGCGAACGCTGCACTAATAAAAATACTCTCTGATTACTTTGATGTTCCGAAAACTTCGATAAAAATAAAATCAGGCGCCACTTCACGCCAGAAAATCATCGAACTATAACTGTTGGTAGGGCAGGTTGGAATCGAACCAGCATTGTATCCTTAGAGGGGATATGTCCTATCCGTTGAACGACTGCCCCAGATTGAACATATATATTATATACTATTTTACCTTCTTTGAGAAGAAGTACTCTACTGTACCGCTCTCTGTATTTGGACTGAGCAGTTTTCTCTCCGACAATATTTTCTGCGTCTGTCGAGCTACCCCATCTCCTCCATCAAGAAGCGAAGCATTAGGGAAGAAGGATTTAATCTGCTCACTTGCAAGCGGATAATGTGTGCACCCAAGAATTACAATGTCGACTTCTTCTGGTTTTTCTACATTTTTAAAGTTTTTGACTAAACATTCATGAATTCGGTCGGCATCTGTTGTTTCAATCGCCTCCGCGAGCCCTATACATGGCAGATTTACAATTTGCTGGTTCGGACGGATATTTTGTTCGATTAGTTCTTGCGTTCTCGGTGAATGGGCCGTTCCTTCCGTAGAAAGAAGCAATAACATCTTTTTACCCGTACCGCAAGCAAGCTTTACGGCCGGTTCCGTACCAACAAACGGTATGTTCGGATATAATTCTCTCAAATATTCAATCGTTTGTGTCGTTGCTGTGTTGCAAGCTACGATAATAATCTTCGCACCTTTTTTAATCAAAAAATCCGTTGCATTTCGAACAATGCTCTTTAGCTCATCGATGTTTTTTGTCCCGAAAGGACAGTTTGCAGAATCCCCAAAAAACACATAATTCTCATTCGGAAGAAGCTTCCGAACTGATTTTAGAATTGTGGTTCCACCGATTCCTGAATCAAAAACTCCAATCGGCGAGCTATTCATTTTCTGCGGGCTTTTCCAGTTTATAGTAAATCGAAGGAGCAAAACGAATTGGCGCAAGCACTGGCTGTGCAACTTTTTCCATCTTTCCAAGTACTTTAGTTCCAAAAACCTTTTTGAGTTTTCCAGAACGGAAATTGGAAACCGATAAGACCTTTAAGGTCTTAAACCCCTGTTCCTTGAACATTTCTTCCAAGTATTTTGGATGGTAATTATACATGCTCAAATCCTTAAGCCAAGATTGCGACTTCTCGAATGGATTAATATCAGACTTTTTAAACCAGTATCTAAACATTTTCGGCAAAGTTTTCTTGTTCGCGATTTCAATCACGGCAACTCCACCTGGCTTCAAAATGCGATAAAGTTCCTCGATGACTTTTCTCATGTCCTTAAAATGATGTGTAGCGCGAATCATCATCAAGCCATCGAAACTTGCATTCTTGAAAGGCAAATCATAAATATCACCTTGTTTTGTTTTAATTCTGTCACCATAGGTCTTTTTCGCATCGGCAAGCTCAGTCTTCGAATAGTCAAAAATTGTCGCATTCTTCGCGCGCCCTAGATATTCATCTGCGAGTCTTCCATATCCACCCGCAATATCCACAAAATCATCCATCGATTCAGGAAGTAAGCGACGAATTGCGATTCTGTCTGCTAAATCTTCATAGTCACGCTTGCCGTCTTCCCAAAAAATCTTCTTATAATCATAGCCATTGTAATCGGCAAGAATTTCGTGGTCAGGATTTGTATCTTTCTTCTTCTCGGTTTTTTTCTCTTGTGTCATGCGTCAATTATAGCACGTACATCCCTATTTGTCGCAATTTCGCTACGCGCTTATTTCGCGAATTCGCCCCTGTTTTTCTTCGATAAGAGCTTCATATTCGCGCACCACTTTCTTCATAATTTCGTCCCAAGAAACAGGAATCGTCTCTTTTGCTCTAGAACCTATTTTTTCAAGGTCCGGCAACCATTCAACTATTTTGTTTGCAATAGTTTCTGGGTTGTCGTCTGGCGCAATCAGGGCATTATTGCCATCTCGGAAGTTTTCCGCAGAACAGGAGCCATCAATCACTAGTCCAGGCGTTCCGACCGAAGCTGCTTCACGCAATACCATTGGCGCGCTGTCGTAAAGCGATGGGAAAACCAATAAATCACCCAGTGAATAAAGAGCCATAATTTCTGCACGGTCATCGATATGTCCAAGGAACTTCACTTCATTCCTAAGCCCCAAGTCTCTCGCTTGTTTAACGAGTTTTTCAAAATCAGGGCCATCACCTGCAGTAACAAAGCGGAATTTCACCCCCCTCCGTTTCAAAACTGCACATGCCTCAAGTGCACTCTCGATATTTTTTTGTTTATTGTGCCTTCCGACAAATACGAATGTAGGCACTCCGTCTTTAATCCCAGCTCGCTTTTGCATCCTCGCGAGCATTTTATTATCAACCGGTTCTATATTCGTTCCGTTTTCCATCACAGTAATCTTTCCGCCGAATCCATAACTCCTTAAAACTTCTGCCGTCCCATCATTCACGGCCCAAACCGCATCGCACTTCTCGTAAAAATCAATCACCGTCTTTTTCAATAAAACTTTCGAGAGGTGTTTCGAATGAGTTCTTTGCAAAAAATCATCATAGTATTTTGAGTGAAACGTCGAGACGAGCGGAACGTTTAGTTTTTTTGCAATTCTAAGCGCCTCGCTTCCCGCAATGAATGGACTTTGTGCATGGACAATGTCAAATGGAATATCGTCCAACGCTTTTCGGTATTTAATACCAAGCGCCGGAAGTCCAACATGCCACTGTTCTGTTGGCATCTTGAAACCCGGCGAAAAAATAGTATTAAGGTCCGGATATTCTGGTGCTTTAGGATTCTTTGGCGCAATATAATAAGCCGCATGTCCCATCTTCGACAAAGTACTACAGTAAGAAAAAGTTACCCTCGCAACCCCGTCCAGCGTTGGTGGGTAAGAGTCGCAAAACTGCCCAACAATCATTGTTTATTTTTCCTTTTGGTTGTGTACCAAATGGGCAATTAATTCTATTTCGTCACTCGGCGTATCAACAAGCGGAAACGTATAAGTCGTCTCATCGCCAATGGTCGACATTCGAATCGTTCCATAAGAAAGCAGATGGTCGAGAACACCGTTTTGTTTGAACGAAACATCCTCAATTTTCGACAAATCAATGATATTGACAGATTTCGTAAATAGGGAATCGACTTTGTAATGAATAAGTCTTTTGTTTGTTACAAAAAGTTTATTAGCGACATAAACTTTCGACGCCATGAGTGCCGCGATAATAATCATAATTAAGAGACAAAGCGTGAACATCCAAAAGTAGGACATTGTCTTACTATCAATCGAGCTCGAACGCGAGAGTGCACTAATAATCATCGCAAATACGATTCCGAGTGTCGCCAATATAAATAGAGCAGTAACCCAGATTAAAATAAGGCCCGCCTTAGTGCGAGCGATTGCAAGCTCTACGTATTCTCCATCTTCTAAAGAAAGAAAAGGAAAATCTTTTTTCGACCGAGCGTGTCTGATTCTTACCAATGACGCTTTCATATCTTATATATATTATATCATAAAAAAGTGGTCGGGGATACCAGGTTCGAACTGGCGACCTCACGCCCCCCAGGCGTGCGCGCTACCACTGCGCTAATCCCCGCCATAAAAAATGGCGGAAGCGAGAGGATTCGAACCTCCGAGACCTTACGGCCCACACGATTTCGAGTCGTGCGCCTTCAACCACTCGGCCACGCTTCCGTGAACTATTTTAACATATTTATAGGTCTAATTGAAACTATACGGCGTAATCTGCACCGTCTAAATCGTCATAGCCAAGGAATCGCCACGAAGAATCACCGTCCGTTCTCGGCAATAGGTCTTTCGCGCGACGTCGTCGATTGCTTTCAAAGTAACCACCCTCAGGACGTGGCGCTCCGCCTGTCGCTACTGCTCTATTCCCAAAATAGCCACCTTCTGGACGTACTGCTCCACCTGTTGCCACTGGTTCTTCAAAATATCTCCCCTCATCGTGCTCTGCCGGTCGTCCATTTCGAACACGCGCCTCTTCCGTTCTAGGTCTCGGAGTATCTGGTCTAATTCTCGCCTCGTCTGGCCTTCGAGAAGGTTCGGCTACTCGCGGTCTCGGAGCATCATTCTTGTAGCTACCAAAGTATTTTTTTAGATTCGAAAAGAAACCTTTGGAACGACGCTCATGCTTTTCTGAACGATATCGTCTAGCCGGTGGTTCTGGTGCTCTTTCGGTTCTAGAAGTATCTGTTTCGCGGCGCATATCAGAAGCACGCTCTTCTCCAACTGAACCTTCAGCCTCGCGACGCGTGCCAGGAACATGTTCTCCTTCTGCTACACCCTCCGCCTCTGCGCGTCTGACTGCAAGGTCAAATTCGCTCGGCTCACCAGCATCGCCTTCAACTACCCTAAACCTACGTCTCCTAGCATGAGCTTCGCTCTCGTGCTCTTCGTCCGAAGAAGCGTCAGCAACAGCCTCAGCAAAATCACGAGAATCAGGCACTCTCAACAGCTCATCGCTCTCGGAGAAATCTCTATTAAACTCATCTTCGAGGCCGTTTATAAGGTCTTTCTGTTTTTGCATCAGAGCATCCGTGTAAACCGAATTTGCAATCCACAAGGTATATTCTCGAGTTTCTTTGTCCATAGACTCAGGGAGTGCAGCGAAAACTTTTTCGGCATATTCATCGCCAGAAAGATTTGCTAAAGCACTAAGAAATTCACGACGTTGCTGTCGTTTAAAGCGATAGTTTACACCACTAAGTGCCGTTTGCATTGCATTTTCGTCTCCAGCTTCAGCACGAAGAAAACCGCGAATAAACAAGTTCTGGTCTCTGCGCCTGCACCTTTCTTTAAAGTGTTCGTCAGTCTCGCCTTCCCATCGTTCTTCAAGAATAGAAGGTTTCATATCGGAAAATGACAACTCGACACCACCAAGTGTGATAGGGCTTTCAATTTCAGTTGGTTCAACCTCAATCCTTGGCGCGACACCTTCAGGGGTCGGTTCCGTAACGCTCTCAGCAGGAGTTTCGTCCGTGGATGCATCAGCTTCACTATCAGAAGAGGCTGTTTCTGCTGCTCCACTGGCCTCAGCACGTCTACGCTCTTCAGCTATCTTCCTTTTTGCCATCTCTTCAATTTTTCCTTGGTCAAAACCAACACTCAGCATTTCCTCATACGATAGCTTTCTAATTGCATTAAGCCCTGTCCCTTCGCCAGAATCACTGGTTTCGGCAGGACTTTCCTCTCTTCGAATAGGCCTTAATCTTTCCATACTATTCCCATTGTAACACGCTTATGCCAAAATTGCCAGATTTTTCCGCTAAAATGCCCCTACCCATAATGGTAAATATGTGGTAAAATATACGTGTCGCGTATACCGCGATGAACATTTAATTTTCTAGGTGGATGTTGTAACGAGGTTAATAAAACCCTCGTGAAAATATCCACATGTGCCCGTAGCTCAGATGGATAGAGCGTCAGCTTGCGGAGCTGAAGGTCGCACGTTCGACTCGTGTCGGGCATACCATATAACCTAGAAATTGAATAATATAAAAAGACTCTCTCTTGAGAGTCTTTTTTGTGTTATAATGACCTCATGATGGATAATTCAATGACTGCCCCTAAAACCGAAAAGAAAACGAAACCCACATTCAAATCAAAAGTCCAACGCGCCCGTGCGAAATTCTTGTCGAGCTATTATGGCAATCCAATAAGAGACATGAAACTCATCTGCATCACTGGCACTTCCGGAAAAGCCACTGTTGCTCACTTCGTTCACGAAATCCTTCGTGCGTCCGGCCAACATGTCGCTGTACTCGCTTCCGATAACCCCATTAAGCTCTCAACTCTACATAAATTTCTAAACGAAGCATGGAAAGCTGGCTCTTCATATGTCGTTGTGACCGCACCAGCAGAATCTTTAAAGAACAATGTTTTCTACGGCCTTCCCGTCCATGTCGCTGCAATCACTGATTTTGTCCCAGCCTCCCTCAACGCCCCAACTCCAGAAGAATTCTCCGCAGACGAATCAACACTTTTCGCCATGAACCCAGAAATCGTCGTTCTAAACGAAGACGACGCAAACTACTCTTTCTTCTCCCGCTTCGTAGGTCGCACCGACACTCTTACCTATGGAACGCCTCGCTCCTCAACCCTCCGCATCGATAGCGCAAAACTCTACAAAAAGGGAACCGAAGCGAATATTTCTCTTGGTTCTTCACGCTTCTCAGTTGCAAGCTTTCTAACTGGACAACCAATCGTATCCTATATGGCCTGCGCAGCCACCGTCGCCACAGCTTTACACATCTCTAATGAGGTCATCGCCGACGGTATTGCTAACTACAATCCTGACGACGTCAAATAAACTAGCACTCTTGCATTTTGACTGCTAATTTAATATAATGGTCACATGGCAAAACGTGACTATTATGAAGTATTAGGTGTGTCAAAAAATGCATCTGATGATGAAATTAAGAAAGCCTACCGCAAACTTGCGATTAAATATCATCCCGACAAAAACCCAGGTGATAAATCTGCTGAAGAAAAGTTCAAAGAGGCTACTGAGGCCTACGAAGTCTTAAACGACAAACAAAAACGTGCACGCTATGACCAGTTTGGTCACGCAGGCGTGGGCGGAAATGGCGGAAATCCATTTGGCGGAGGCAACCCCTTCGGACAAAATGGAGGCTTCGATTTCAACGGCCAAAGTTTCCAATTCAATTTTGGTGGAGCTGGTGGTGGACTCGACGATATTCTGGGTGACCTATTCGGCTTTGGTGGTGGAAGGCGTCATCGCGTTCCGCGAGGTCAAGATTATGAAACGCAAGTCATTATCGATTTTAAAGACGCCGTCTTTGGCGTTACCCGTGATGTTGTAGCTCCTGACTCTGGAAAGAAAATCAAAGTCAAAATTCCTGCTGGTATTGATGATGGCATGGCAATTCGTCTCAGTGGCAAAGGTGGACCCGCTCCGAAAGGTGGAGAACCTGGCGACTTATACGTTCGCATTCGTGTAAAACCAGACAAGAACCTCACAAGGGAAGGAAACATTATTCTCTCCGAAGCAGTCATTTCCATGGCGGATGCAGCCCTCGGTTGCGAACTCGATGTCGACACCGTTGATGGTAAGGTCACGATGAAAGTTCCAGCTGGAACCCAGAGCGGCACGCCATTCCGTCTTTCTGGCCATGGTGTTCCAATGCGAGCTGATGGAGACAGAGGACCACATATCGTCACAATTATTGTTGAAACACCAAAGAATCTTTCTAAGCGTCAAAAAGAACTCCTAGAAGAATTTCGCGACGCAAAAAGCAAGAAACACGGCTTCTGGGGTTAATGTTGTAAAAAATACAATAAAAAATACCTTAAAGGGTGGTATAATACCTCTAATATATCTGTATAACGGAGGTAATACATGGAGACAATCCGACAAATGCTACTCAGAAACGGTCTCATCGCGGACGATGGCAGTTACATCACCGACGCGGTGCTCCGCAATGAGCTTTGCATTTGCGACAAGCACGGCTACGTCACTCACCGCATCGAAAAGGCCTCGAACGGGGTCGATTTATTAATCAGAAACTGCAAAACCAGGCTCGTCGATTACCGCCTTAAGCTTGCTTGACGAAGAGGGGTTTTTAGCGTATATTATATACACGCGTGGTACCGTAGCTCAGATGGTTAGAGCGTGGGACTCATAAGCCCAAGGTCACTGGTTCGATTCCAGTCGGTACTACCATTTTTTAACTCCTCTGGAGTTATTTTTCTAAAATGGCATTATAATATAGATATGATAATTGAAAAATTAGTTCCAGGCGGTCAAGGCCTTGCTCGAATTACAGACGAAAACAGTCCTCACAATGGAAAAGTTGCTTTCCTCTGGAATGCTTTGCCAGGCGAGATGGTTTCTGAATATGAAATTACAAAAAAGAAATCGCATTATATCGAAGGAATTGCCACTAAAATCGAAGCCTCGTCCCCGCATCGTCTAGAACCAAAAGATACATGCTATCTATCAACTTCGCCTTGGCAAATCCTAGACTTCGAATATGAACTTGAACAAAAACGTCTACTTATCATTGAATCCCTAAGCCAAGCACACATTAGCCTCCCAGAACAGGTCGAAGTTGAGCCGACAGTCACAGACGGCGTTGAGTGGAACTATCGAAACAAAATGGAATACGCACTTTATTGGGACAACAACTCTCAAAAAATCAAACTCGCCTTCCACGGTCGCGGCACTCACCTGAAAATCCCAATTGAATCAAGCTCAATAGAACGCAAGGAGATTTTTGAAGAAGCTAAAAACATCATCGATGCGCTTAATGAAAAACACGATGAGGCACGAAAGTACCAGTCGCTCCTTTTGCGCGCGAACCAAAAAGGTGAAGTCTCTGGAGGTTTATTCGTCAATCATGAACCGCACCCTATTTTCAAGAACCTAACAGATACAATCATTAATCGCGAATATAGCTATAGCCCAAACGGTTTCTTTCAAATCAATCTTCCCGTTTACGAGCTAGCTCTCCGTGAAATCGCAAAAGAAATAACAACTGAGAAAGTTTTGGACCTCTATTCCGGCGTTGGCACTATCGGCCTTTCTGTTGCTCGAGATAAAGATTTGACTCTCGTTGAGAGCAACAAAGACGCCTACCGCGAACTTGAAAATAACTGTAAAAACAGTGACGCTCACCCAGTTCTTGCAAAAAGCGAAGAAGTCACGGAGTACATCGAACACGACCAAACCGTCATTCTTGACCCACCTCGAAGCGGGTGCGAGAAAAGACTTATTGATAAACTGCTAGAAACAACTCCGGAAAAAATTGTCTATCTTTCTTGCAACCCTGCCACTCAAGCTCGTGATGTTTCAATGTTGTCAGAAAAATACTCAATTACTCGTGTAGTGCCGTTTAACTTCTTCCCAAAGACTCCTCATATAGAAAACCTCATCATTCTTAGCCACAAAACAGCCTAAGCCTCTCAAAAATTACAGGTGTGCTATAATTTTTCTATATGGCCATCCAAAGAAGTACAGAGCGTATTGTTGATACTAATCCTCACGACGATGACTCGGAAGAACAAGTTTTTGAGAAATCTCTTCGTCCGACAAGTTTTTCTGAATATATTGGGCAAGAACACCTAAAAACGAATTTAAAACTTGCAATTGACGCCGTAAAAAAACGCAATGATGGAACAACTCTTGACCATGTTTTATTGTATGGTCCTCCAGGACTAGGCAAAACCACCATGGCTAACGTCATCGCCCACGAACTTGGCGCAAATCTCCGCGTGACATCCGGCCCTGCCATTGAGCGGGCAGGAGACCTTGCAAGCATTCTAACAAATCTCCAAGATGGCGACGTACTGTTTATTGATGAAATCCACCGCCTTCGCCGTGTAGTAGAAGAAATCCTTTACTCTGCGATGGAAGATTATAAACTCGACATTGTCATTGGCAAGGGCCCTGCCGCTCGCTCCGTTCGTCTTGACCTCCCACACTTTACCGTTATTGGCGCAACGACTCGCACAGGTTCACTTGCTGGTCCGCTTCGTGACCGTTTCGGCATTATTCATAGATTAGAATACTATCGGCTCGACGAAATCGGACAAATTGTTGCTCGCACCGCCGACCTTCTCGGAAAGAAGATATCTCCAGACGCAATTGAAATTATTTCGACCCGTTGTCGCCTTACGCCTCGTATTGCCAACCGCATCGTCAAACGCGTTCGCGATTACGCAGATGTAAATGGCGATGGAATAATCGATAAACCAGTAGCCGAATCCGCGCTTGAAATGATGGAGATAGACGAATTTGGCCTCGACCCAGCCGACCGCAACATGCTCTCTCTTATGATAGAAAACTACGGCGACCGTCCAGTTGGTCTTACGACCATCGCCGCACTTACTGGCGACGAAGCGAACACTATTGAGGATTACTATGAACCATACCTTCTTCAACTCGGTTTTCTTGAACGCACCCCTAAGGGACGCGTCGTCACACCAAAGGCTCGCGAGCATCTGAACAAGATGAAAAAATAACCTAATTATGTTATAATATTATTTATGAATCCTGAAAAAATTCGTAATTTCTGTATCATTGCCCATATCGACCATGGTAAGTCTACTCTTGCTGACCGCATGATGGAAATTACGAACACAGTTAGTAAAAGGGAAATGAAAGCCCAACTTCTCGATTCGATGGAACTCGAGCGAGAGAAAGGCATTACAATCAAACTTACCCCTGTCCAAATGCACTATAAAGGCTGTGAGCTTAATCTTATTGATACCCCAGGTCACGTTGATTTTTCCTACGAGGTATCTCGCTCGCTTCAAGCTGTCGAAACAGCAGTCTTGGTCGTTGATGCAACTCAAGGTATACAAGCTCAAACTCTTGCGAACGTCTATCTTGCCTTAGAACAAGATTTGTACATAATTCCAGTAATCAATAAAATTGACCTCCCAGCCGCCAACGTTGAAAAAGTCAAAAAAGAAATCATGAATCTTCTTGGATGTAGCGAAGACGAAATAATTGGCGTTTCCGCAAAGACCGGACTGAACGTCGAAAAGGTTCTAGATGCTATTATTGAACGCGCCCCAGCTCCTAAAAGCAGTAATGAATCTAATCTTCGCGCGCTAATCTTCGATAGCTATTTCGACGATTACCGTGGCGTTGTTCTCTACGTTCGCATCTTCGGAGGTCGTCTCGACAAGAATGCTGCTATCCATATGATGGCAAACGAAACGAATGGTCTTGCCTTAGAAATTGGAACCCTAAAACCAGAAATGTCGCCAAAAGATACTCTTGAAGAAGGAGAAATTGGTTATATCGTTACGAACCTAAAAACTACACGCGAGGCAAAAGTCGGCGACACAGTTACGCTTCAAAAATCTCCTGCCTCATCCCCGCTCCCAGGCTATAAAAACGTTCTTCCATTCGTCTACGCGGGATTCTTCCCAGTATCAAACGAAGACTATAAAACTCTCAAAGAAGCTCTCGAAAAGCTATCTCTTTCCGATTCTGCACTTCAATTCGAGCCAGAAAACTCTCCAATTCTAGGCTTCGGTCTTCGTATCGGCTTTCTCGGCCTCCTTCATATGGACATCATTCGCGAACGCCTAGAACGCGAATTTGGCCTCGATTTAGTCGTCACAAACCCATCGACTAATTATAAAATTATTATGAATAACGGCGAGGAACTGGAAATTAAATCTGCTTCCGACCTTCCAGACATCTCTGAAGTTCGTGAGATTCGCGAACCATGGGTTAAAGGAGAAATCATCCTCCCTCGCAACATGATTGGTTCCGTTCTGAATCTCATCGTTGAAAAACGTGGACTTCAAAAAAATCTCAGTTATATCGAAGACCGTGCGGTAATTGATTTTGAAGCGCCAATGGCAAACCTTTTGACAGATTTTTACGACCAGTTAAAATCTATCACTTCTGGTTATGCATCTTTCAACTACGAACTAGCAGATTATCGTACTGAAGACCTTGTCCGTGTCGATTTCCTTATTGCCGGCTCGAAAAATGACGCTTTGTCTGTCATGTGCCACCGTACCGAAGCAGACGCAATCGGTCGTTCCGTAACTAAGAAACTAAAAGAAATTATCCCGCGTCAAAACTTTGAAGTTGCTCTTCAAGCGGCAATCGGCGCACGCATTATTGCGAGGGAAACAATCGGCGCCTATCGAAAAGATGTCACGGTAAAAATCCATACTGGCGACCGCGACCGCAAAGCGAAACTGCTTGAAAAACAAAAACGCGGTAAAGCACGTATGAAACGCTTCGGAAAAATCGATATTCCATCAGATGCTTTTACTGTGATGTTGAAGCGTGATTAACTGCAAACTGATAAATCTTATTAATAAGTTCTGCGAAAACTACATCCCGCTCTGCGTCGCCATTAACTTCTATAAGTAAACCAAGCGCACGATAATGAAGAAGCACTGGTGCGGTTTTTCTTCTAAATTCGTCAATCCGATTTTGGAAAACCTCCGGTTTCTCATCGTCAATTCTATGGCCACGGTCTTTAAGTACCGAAACACTTTGCCAGCGGTTTAACACATCGGCTTCTGAAACATTAAGAATAACCGCTGCTTTGATTGGGTGTCCAGATTGTTCGGCTTTATCCATTACAGCATCTTCCTCACCAGACCATCTTCCAATCGAAGATAAGACTAGCGGGAAATCCTTTAATTCTGGCTTGTCAAAATAAGGCAACACCCACTTCATGAAAACATCCGTCGGAGCCATATCTCCCTTATCCGTATAATGTTGCCTAGTTAACTCTTCGTTCGCGCGAATAATCAATCCAGAAGAAAGGAACTTTCCTCCTATCGCCTCCGCAAGCCTCATGCCAACAGTATCTTTTCCGGACATTGGTAGTCCGAAAACATTTATCGAACCCGTCCCTAACCATTGTTTTATATAAAGAATTTTCTGACCAAAATCTGTATCCATAACTATAATATATCACATCTAACCAAAGAAACCACAAACAGCTACTCAGAATTTTGATTAAACTTATGTTATTATAAGAATATGAAAGACGCTATTAATATCGACTATGCATTATCTGCTGAACTAATAGAAAATATCAAAAAAGACCCAATGGGTGATTGGTTCGACATTCCAGACAATCACTCGAAGGAAGAACTTCAAAAAATTAAAGAAGTCGCCGAAAAAGTTCGAAACGAATCTGACTACCTTGTTTGTATCGGTATCGGCGGGAGTTACTTAGGAGCCCGTGCAATTTACGAAGCACTTGATTTGAGCGAGACCGCAAAATGCAAACTTCTCTTTGCCGGTAATTCCATGAGCTCACGCGCACTGAAAAAAGTTTTGAAAAAAATAGAAGGTAAAGATTTTTCCATTAACGTCATTTCAAAATCCGGCACAACCTTAGAGCCGGCCATCGCGTTTCGCGTTCTAAAACAAGCGCTTATCGATAAGTACGGCGAAGAAGGAGCCAAGAAGCGCATCGTAGCAACGACCGACCCAGAAACGGGCGCTCTTCATGACGAAGCTAAGAAGAATGGTTACGAAACATTTGAAATTCCATTTGGTGTCGGCGGAAGATATTCAGTTCTCACAGCGGTCGGATTATTCCCACTTGCTGTCGCAGGTTGCAATATCGACAAACTCCTCGAAGGAGCTCGCAATTGTAAAGACACTCAACTCAACCTCAATGCACTAGAAAACTCCATGCTTGTTTCCTATGCGTTCTCGCGCTTTTATCTATACGATGAATGTGGATGCGATACAGAAGTCCTTGCTAGTTTCGAGCCAAATTTAATGTATTTTAACGAATGGTGGAAACAACTTTTTGGGGAATCTGAAGGCAAAAATCACCAAGGTATTTTCCCAGCTTCCGTCATCTATTCGACCGACCTCCATTCTCTTGGTCAATATATGCAAGAAGGCCGTCGCAATATTTTCGAAACCTTCATTAAACTCTCTCCAGAAAAAGACCCGCTCACGGTTCCAGACCTAAAAGATGACTCAGATGGACTTGCTTATGTTGAGGGCAAAGCGTTCACAGAAATAACTGACAAGGCGCTCGAAGCGACAATCAAAGCTCATGACGCCGGCGGTATTTCAACCTTCACGATTGAAGTCCTAGACAGCGAATCGGAAAGTGGTATTTCCGAACTATCACTCGGGTTCTTAATCTTCTTTTTCGAAACCGCATGCGCAATGTCATCCATGCTCCATGGCGTCAATCCATTCGACCAACCAGGCGTAGAAAAATATAAAAAAGAAATGTTTCATTTACTAGGAAAGGAATAAAATGGTCAAAAAACGCGTAGTTATTGCTCTCGGTGGAAATGCTCTTCAGAAAAATGGAGAGGTCTCTGCAGAGGCCCAAAAGGCGGTTGCGAAAAAAGTTGGAGAATTAATCGCCGACCTATCGTCAAAATACGAAATAATCGTAGCACACGGAAACGGTCCACAAGTCGGAAATATCTTAATCCACGAGGAGCAAGCCGCTTCTGACAAGGCTCCCGCCATGCCGCTCGAAACCGCTGTTGCTATGTCGCAAGGTCAAATTGGCTACTGGCTTGCACAATCTATCCAAAACGCCTTTTTGAAAGAGGGAAAAACGAAAAAGGTTGCGACCGTCGTGACTCAAGTCGAAGTCGATAAAAAAGACCCGGCCTTCAAAAACCCAACCAAACCAGTAGGCCAATTCTATACTGAAAAAGAAGCCTTGAAATTAGCTAAGGAAAAAGGTTGGATTGTTAAGGAAGACTCTGGCCGAGGTTATCGCCGCGTCGTTCCAAGTCCAAAGCCAAAGTCTATTGTCGAAAAACGTGAAATCCTCGACCTCGTAAAATCCGGCGCAATCGTTATTGCTGCTGGAGGCGGTGGTGTTCCGATTTACCGCACTAAAATCCTTCACACCATCAAGGGTGTCGATGCAGTCATCGATAAAGACTTTGCCGCAGAAAAACTCGCCGAACTTATTAAGGCCGATATATTTGTTTCGGTTACGGCTGTTAACAACGCATATATAAATTTTGGCACTCCAGAACAATCGGCACTAAAAAACCTCACCTCGAAAGAAGCGGATTACTACAGCAAACAAGGATTCTTTAAAGCTGGTTCCATGCTCCCGAAAGTCACTGCCGCAACTGAATTTGCGAAGAAGGGAAAAGTCGGCATTATCTGCTCGCTCGATAATTTGGAAGATGCTTTGAAGCTGAAAGCTGGAACAATTATTACTCGATAAAATGCGCCAGATTTTACTTTTGCACTTTGCTTGAAAATGCTTAAGCTTACATATATAATTTAAACGTAGATGGGTCAGAATATTTTTTGTCAAAAACTTAAAAAATCATTCCTGATTATTTTGTCTGCTATACTCATCATCCCAGTCGTTATTAGTGCGCTCGTCCTCTCTTCTGAAGTTTTGGCCGCCACAGAGTCGTGCGCGGGGCAAGACGAAGACTGCAGAATCATTAAGGTTACCGCCGCGGGTGGCGCCAGCGTCTCGCCAGAGCAGCTAGCAATAGTCATTAAAGATGGGCTCATAAGTTACAGCAGTAGCATAGATGGAAGTATAGTTAATTTCATATCTGGCTCTGTCAATAAATACATAGAGGCCCCAAGTGGCACAGAAATAGAACACATCTACATATATAGCTTTGACGGGTCGACATTAATCGCCGACAGCGCCGTCTCAAAACAAAGTAGCGGATTGATTACTGTTCCAGGCACTTCAATAGAAGACACCGGAGAGGATGAAGGAGCTCAGGACGAATTCGCCGTAACGTTGGATAATAAATGCGGGAAAGAGGGATATGCTGAGGAAGACTATTGCACAGTCAAGATAAAGATGGTGCATGCTGACTCTTTTGATTCATACGGTAATCCGCTGGGAGAAGTGTCTCATTTTCCTCCAGAGAGAACAATTACGCTCAGTAAAACCGGCACCGAGATTTATGCAGAAGTCTCCAGAGATTCATACGGAATGTACAGTTTTAAACTAATCGTAGATGGCGCTACTGTTGAATCATTGGTGTCCCGTGGCTCAGTCTATAACATTTTTATAAATGAGCCTGGAGTAAATGGCGCACTAGTTTTTTCGACGAACGACCAAGTTACATCGACCTGCCAAATTATGGAGAAAGACATCGGAGCCTCTAGCGGTCATCCTATCACGAATGGAACTTGCAGACTCAGACCAGACGAAAACGAAAAGACTCATTATATCAGGGTTAAGTTTATGGATAATACCGCAGAAACTCCAACGTGCCACGGCGCCGCAGGAGAAATCGGTTGGATTATTTGTCCTATTCTTGAACTTGCTGCTAGTGCTAGCCAATGGGCTTTCAAAGAAGTCGTCGAACCATCTCTCCGTCTTCGCTCTCAACTCTTCGACACGACAGGCGCCAACAATGGTACATTCCGCGCGTGGGGAACATTCCGTGATATGGCAAACATCATCTTTGCCATCCTTCTCATCTTCGTCATTATTTCCCAAGTCACAGGTGTCGGTATCGATAATTATGGCATCAAGAAGACTCTTCCTAACCTCATCCTTGCCGCCATACTCGTAAACCTCTCCTTCTATATTTGCCAAGGTCTTGTTGACATTTCTAACATTGCGGGGTCGGGAGTGTATAACCTGTTAAACGATATACCCATCACTGTCGAATCTAGCGCCATAGGTGGCCTAGCATTTACAACGAGCATCATTAATACAGTGGCTCTAGCCATTACCGGAGGTGTTGTCGCGAGCTTAGTTGCGGGCGGATTCTGGACCATGATTCAGGGTGCTCTTCTCGCCGTTCTCCCAGCCTTCATCTCCGCATTCTTAGGTATTCTTT
>CAMVRN010000008.1 GCA_947169915.1 uncultured Candidatus Saccharibacteria bacterium
AACGAATATATCACTGGTGAAATCCAAGATTTGAACCCAGAAACTGGCAGAATCGAAACCCGTCGCGTTAAACGTGATGCGGTCGTTCTTATGGAAGGTACCTCACTCGATGGAGTCGAACGTACCGCCTACGCAAACATGGACGAATCAATCCGCCTCGCTTTTGCCGATGGTGTAGACGAAAATGGCAAACCAACCCTTTCTAGAGAAGCCATCGAAAAAATGGTCAAGCGCCGTGGTGAAATCTACAACGCAATTCTTCCGGCCTTCATTTCCGCAGCGTTAAAGTACCCATCTGGTTCCGAACAAATCCAAAGTCAAGCCTCTTGGCTTACTGGCTATAAACTCAAGGATGGCCGATGGATTCCTCGTTGGACTGACCCAGGCGACCCACTCTATGGTCTCCCGGAAGAACACTTTAAGAAGCAGACTGATACCTTTGTCTCTGCTCAGACTTCTGGCCAAATCCTAAATCTTCGTACCGACTTCATTCTTCCTCTCATAGAATCCTTCGCAGATGAAAGAATCGCCGAGTTAAAGAAAGACGGTACTCTTCCAGAAAAATGGGAAGAAGAAACACCAGAAGACGAGAAAGCGAAAAAACGACAAGAATTTGCTAAACAAAAATTCCAAGAAATTCTCGATAAGAAAGGCAACCTCGAGCTTATCTACAAATCCAAACGCTCCGGTGCCGCCCTCAACTCCAAGGCTCAACTACGCGATATGCTCGACCTTAACGACGATATTAAGATTGCTAAATATAACGCAAAGAAAGCCGCCGAGCGCAAGAGGCGTATGGAAGAACTCCGTGAAGAACTCCGTGAAGAGGGAATCGATGTCGACGATACGCCTCCCGCTCCATCCTACGATAATCACGAATTCTTCATTGATACGATCAATGAAATCATGGACGAAGGTCTCGACAACGAAACTTTCTTCAAACGTAGCTACAAAAAGCTCAAGAAGTTCGGTCTCGAACGCATCTCAAGAGCCTACAAAGAACACCATGATAACAATCCTGGAATTTCTTCTGAAGATTTATTCCTCTTCCTCACCGACTTACTTGACGACCCAAGCAATTACGACTAGTAAATATCCCGTTTAATTACGGGATATTTTTATTCAACTTATGCTCGTAAATCCATAAGTTTTATGGTAATATAATACATATATGGCGCAGTATAAGGTCCCACAAGACGTTGAAGCGGACGATAAACTTCTCGGCCCATTTAATTTCCGACAATTCATTTACCTACTGATTGTAGCTGCCCTTATTGCCCTCGCCTGGGCACTCGGCCAAATCTTTCCGCTTTTTGCAATTCTGCCAATTCTTCCGGCACTCTTTTTGCTTCTTCTCGCCCTACCACTTCGTAAGGACCAACCAATGGAAACTTATATCGCCGCCCTTATTAGCTTCTACACAAAACCAAATCGTCGCATGTGGAATCCTGGTCAACGCGAGTCCACCATCGAAATCACTGTTCCAAAAACCATCGAAAAACCACTCACTAAAGACATTAGCGAAGAAGAGGCTGGTCGTAGGCTTTCGTTCCTTGCAAATGTCGTCGACTCGGAAGGAAACTCGCTTCGTGACGGTATCTCCGCTCCAACAACCACAACCATCGTTCGTGACGAGTTTATTGCTGAAGCAGAATCAATTCCCGACATTTTTGAGAACTACCAATCTACTCAAGTCGCAGCTGACCTTTCTTCTGAATCGGACCGTCACCGCGCCGAAGTAGTCGAACAAATGCGCGCGGCAATCGCCGCTAATAATCCAATTAAGGCTGACTTACCTCCAACTCCTCCTACTGACCCGAACGCTCCAAAGTTCAATCCTGCCGTAATGTCCCAGACCACTCCTCCAGTCCCAACCGTTTCCGATGCAAAAGCAACCCTTCCGTCCCAAATTCCTCCCGACCAACTCCCTTCAAACCCACTCGCTTCTCATGAACGCTTAGTCGAGCTTTCTAAAAATAAAGATTTTACGATTGCGACTATCGCAAAAGAAGCCAAACGCAAATCTGGCTTAGATGAAAAAGATGAAGTTTATATTAGTTTACATTAAGGAGAAACGAACATGAATCCAAACCAGCCCCAATCAACTGCAAGTGCCAACGCTGGCGTCTATCCAGGCCAGCCGCTTCCTAACTCTGCCCCAATCGTAAATAATCAAGTTCTCGCTTCTCCTCAACAGCAACAAACCAACAAACACGCCACTCCAGACCATCCAAGTGCAACTCAAACCACTCTTCAAATCTCCGAAATTAGAGATGGCATGGTCATTATGAAAGACGGCTCCTTCCGCGCAGTCATCGCTTGCCAGTCTATCAACTTCGACCTCATGTCTGAAACCGAACGCGAAGGCGTCGAATTTTCCTATCAAAACTTCTTAAACTCTTTAAACTTCACTACTCAGATTCTTATCCGTTCTCAACGTGTCGATATCGGCCCATATATCAATCGTCTCGTCGAAATACGTCGTAACAACGACAATATGCTTCTTGGTATTCTCATGGACGACTACATCAACTTCATCGATGTGCTTTCCCGCGAAGCCAACATTATGGATAAGTCATTCTTTATCGTTATTCCTTACTATCCGTCCGCGGAGCAAGAAAAGATGCTTACTGAAACTAAAAACTTATTTGCTTCACTCCAAAAGACCAAAGTTCAACCCGTTACACGCATTGACCGCGCAACTTACGACAAAGCCGCTACCGAAATTAACAACCGCGTTGATACGGTCACATCCGGTCTTTTCCAAATTGGCATCCATTCCGTTCGCCTTAACACTAAACAACTTGCCGAACTTTATTACGACTTTAACAACCCAGACACAGCAGTTCGCGAACCGCTAGTCGACTTTACACAAGTCGCTACTACATACGTGAAGAAAGGAGAGGCACAAAATGTCTAGAAAAAACAAACAGTCCGCCGCACAAATTGCAGCGCAAAGCCAAATAAATGAAGACCTTCAAATCCAGCGTGCTTTTGAGCAAGGCGTCACCACCCTTCGTGACCTCATTTCTCCGTCTTCTATTGAAATCAATTCCGAGTACTTCCGTCTCGGTACAAAGTATGGACAAACACTATACGTCTACGGCTATCCACGTTCTCTCTATACAGGCTGGCTCTCTCCGCTTATTAATATCGACGAAGTTCTCGATATTTCTATGTACATCTACCCAGTTGACACTACCGTCGTCATGAAAAACCTTCGCAAGAAAGTCACTCAGCTCGAAGCGAGCATGAACGTCAATGCCGAGAAAGGCCGTGTTCGCGACCCAGAACTCGAAGCTGCCATTAATGACGCCGAGGAGCTCCGTGACCAACTCCAAGTTGGCGCAGAACGCTTCTTCCGCTTTGGTCTTTATGTAACTTTATGGGCAGATTCTCTCGATGAACTCAAATTCGTCAGACAAAAAATCGAAACACTATTCGGCCAACAAATGGTCTTCTCAAAGGTTGCCACATCCCAACAAGAGCAGGGAATGCAATCTTGTATGCCTCAATGTACCGACCAACTTCAAATTCGTCGCAACATGAACACCGGCGCAATTTCCACAAGCTTCCCGTTCACGTCCGCAGACCTCACTCAAGAAAAAGGTATTCTTTACGGCGTCAACATGCACAACAACGGCCTAGTTATCTTCGACCGCTTCTCGCTTGAAAACGCCAACATGGTCGTATTCGCTAAATCCGGTGCAGGTAAATCATTTACCGTTAAACTTGAAGCGCTTCGCTCAATGATGATTGGCAGTGAAATCATTATTATCGACCCAGAAAACGAGTATCAAAAACTTTGTGATGCCGTCGGCGGTTCCTACATTCGTCTCAGTCTAAACTCCGATGTTCGCATAAACCCATTCGACCTTCCAAAAGTTGTAGATAGTGAGGACGCAAACGATGCACTTCGTGCAAACCTTGTTACTCTCCATGGTCTCTTCCGCCTCATGCTAGGTGGCGCATCAACAGGAGGCCAAGCAGTGTCTCCATTAAGCCCAAATGAGGAAGCCGACCTAGACCAAGCTCTTATCGATACATATGCACGTGCCGGCATCACTTCTGACCCACTCACGCATCAATCAACACCTCCAACCATTTTAAACCTCTACGACACCTTGTTGCATATGGACGGAACCGGACCACAACTCGCACAACGCCTCCGTAAATACACCACCGGTACTTTCGCGGGTATCTTCTCGCAACAATCCAACGTCGACATCAACAACCAAATGGTTGTCTTTAACATCCGCGACCTCGAAGACGAACTTCGCCCTGTTGCCATGTACATCGTTCTGTCACACATCTGGAACATCGTCCGCGCCGAACAAAAACGTCGCATCCTTATCGTCGATGAAGCCTGGCAACTTATGCAATACGAAGACTCTGCAAACTTCCTCTTCTCGCTTGCAAAGCGCGCTCGCAAATACTATCTCGGACTTACGACGATTACCCAAGACGTCGGCGACTTTATGGGTACCAAGATGGGCCGCGCTATCGTTTCCAACTCATCTATGCAGCTTCTCTTAAAGCAGTCCGCATCCGCAGTTGATGTTCTCTCTGAAGTCTTCAAACTCACAGATGAAGAAAAGAAACGCCTTGCTAACTTCCCAGTCGGCCAAGGTCTCTTCTTCGCTGGCCCAAACCACGTCCATATTCAAGTCATCGCATCAGAGACTGAAGAATCCCTCATTACAACCAATCCAAACGCCACAGCCACTCGCTAGAGTAAACAATCTCTCTAATTCATGATATAATATCATCAAATGGTCAAACATAGCCTCTGTTTATTTCTGTCCTCAATGCTTGCTTTTGTAGGTCCTCTTTTTCTAATGACGAAAGCGACCGCCCTTAGCCACGCCGACCTTAAGTTCTACGCTCAGAACAACATCATGTTTATCGACGATGAAGACTCCGCCTTAAGAGATTGCTTGGATGGCGACCTCGTTGATTTAGGCGACAACTCCAAAACAGCACTCAACTACCTTATAAAAAAGGGTTATTCCGCCTCATCTGCCGCCGCCATTGTTGGCAACCTCATTGCAGAATCAAGCGTCGTTCCGAACAAAAAAGAAGGCGGGGAGCTAATCACCGACACATCCTGGCGTCTTACCGAATGGGAGAAATTCGGCAAGCGCGGCTTCGGTATCGCCCAATGGACATCTGCTGGTCGTCAAACCTCACTCCAAAACTTTGCGGACCAAAACGGCCTACCAGTTATTTCTATGGAAGCTCAACTTGGCTATTTATTCGACGAACTCCAGCGAGGTGTTCGGGGTGCTACCTCCAAAGTAGAAAATATGAACGCAATTTCTCTTGAAGAGGCTACCTTCTTTATGTATCGACACTTTGAAACCCCACGCTCTTCATTCTGTACCACAAACGACCGTGCGGGTTGCTATAACAACTACGCACCAAAGACCTACGCCGACCTCTCTGAAACTGAAACATCCTCTGCTTATTCTGCCTTTATGAACCGCCTAAAATACGCCAAATCCGCTCTTGCAGAAGTTGGAGATATCTCCTCTTCGACCAGCTCCGACGGCTCGTCTGACACAACCGCTATCTCCAGCCTCACTTGTGCTGGTATCACAGGCGGCTCCGCTGGTACTCAAAAAATCGTTAACACTGCAATTTCCATGTCTTGGCCAAACACCGATGGAACCTGCGACGCCGTTTATGGACCCGTCGCTTGGAAGAGTCGTGCTTCTGGCGGCATCCAAGCTTGCTCAGCAACCCTTAATGCTGTAGCAAAACAAGCTCAACAAGCCGTTGGAGGGCTTTCTCTTCGTGACTGCGGAAAATTCGTCGGCGCTGTTATGATTTATGGACAAATTGACCCAGATTTTCCAAAAGTCGGAGTTCGCTCACAAATGGCATATATGAACAAGTCCAATAAATGGACCAAGGTTTCGACCGACGGTCAAGTCTTCTCGATGTCCAATCTCCAGCCTGGCGATGTTCTCGCATTCTCAGCTGGTCCAGGTGACCCAAACGCTGGACACATTCAAATCTGGATTGGTGAACAAACTGTGAAAGGGAACGCTTGCCCAGGCGGAACCTGCAAAGTAAACATTGCTTCCGCTTCATACCAATCATGGACGCCTTCCTTAAACCTCACAACCCGCTTATCTACCTCGTATCATGGAACATCATATGCATACTCAGTTTATCGTTTTGTTTCAAATCCAGAAACAAACATTCCAACTGACGATATTGTAACCGAGGAAAACTCTTAATGAATAAAACAAACCCTTTACGAGTTTTTTACGCAGAGCATAAACTTCTTGCGATAAGTCTTACCGCAATCATCATTATCCTCCTTATCGTTATTGCTATTATTACTCTAAATTCTGGCGATAATGATGGCGTAATGGGCGACGATTCTAGAGCGGTCGAAGCCTCAATAAAAGAGGACCAAAAGGCGTTAGAGCGCTTCCCGATAACAAACTACTTACCAATTATTTCCAAAGACCCCGCCTACACTATTTCCTATATTCTAGACAAAAACGAAGAGTCATCTGAATACAGTATAAAACTATCTCTTTCCGCCTTTTCCGCATCAGCTCGTGAAGCTATGGTAAAACGCTTTTTATCAGAAGATTTTGGCGGCGCTGACCCATTAACTTTCGATATAATCATTGAGAACTACTACAACCCATTCACCTCTTACTCCCTCGATGATATAAAATCCGGTGAGCTCCCAGAAAACTTTACCAAGAACAACCTCTACGTTTTTGGCGATTCTACCTATACAGTTCAAACACTAACACATACTCTATATGACGGCTCGACCAACACTTATCGCTACGTACTCGAGAACGGCGAACCAAAAACTATTCCAGCACTTTTCTATACTTATAAAGACCTTCCTTTTCTTTCAGAATCGCAAGTTGTTTCTTTAAATACGCTCGAATAAACCAAAAAATCTAGAACAAACCACCTCGTCATGCTATAATAAAGCTAATGCTTGAGGTCTTAAAAAAATATAAGTGGTTAGTTACCGGCATTATTGCGGTCCTAATTCTGAGTGTCGTTTTTGTTTTTCTTCACAACAACAATGCTTTTGTCTCAATTCCAGAAGAGCCTGAAGTAACCGACTTTTTCGTCAACGGGGAAGAGGAAGAACTTAATGAACACCTTAGCGCTTTAGTCGCAAAAGATAAAAACGCAAATTACGAATCAAAAAACGACCAAACCCGGTTCGTTAACGCTCCGTCTTATTATGCCTATGACACAACCGAACCTTGGTGGACTATCGCGGACGGTTCTGCCAAAAACGGTGCCGCAGTTACCGCCTTCGCAACAGCTATTTCCGTACTATCAGAACGATATCTAACGCCTGCTTCCATCGGCTATACAACCAAAAAGCAAGAAATATGGGATTTATCTGGCAATGCACCAAACGACCTCATTGAAAAGCTCGCCGACTATTACGGCCTCTTCTTCCGCGAGGTCCCTGCAATGAACTCAAAAATCCTAAACTATTATCTGGACCAAGACGCAGTCGTTATTATCTATGGTAAAGGCAACGTCCCTTATTCTTCCGACGGAAGCTATCTGGTGGTTCTAGGTGGATACCCCAGCGCTGGCTCATATTTAGTCTCTTCTCCAACAAGTGCCCATTACCGCAATAACCAGGCAACTTATTTTGAAATCCTTTCCATGCTGGAGTCTGACGAAAAATTTTATGTTCTATCGGGCCTAACACTAAAACCAGACTATTCTGCATACTCAGCCGATTTTAACTATCGAGGAGAAAACAATTAATGACAAAAAACACGAAATATCTTCTTAACGCCTTTGTTTTATCTTTATTAATCGCTTGTGCCGCTGTACCATCACAGGCTCTCTCAAAATACCAGCAAAAAGTCTACGCTCAAAACAATATTATTTTCTATAAACCCTGCGGAACCGACGCAACAGTTTCTGCAGCAGAATCAGCAGCAGCGGCTCAAATAACCGTCTATGGAGAGACTGTTACGGACAAATTCTACTACGGAATAAAGGGTATGTTTAGCGACCAAACCAAGGCACAAAAGTACTTTGCATACATTCTTTATATCTCTCGTTTTGAGACCAACAAACGCCTGAATAGTTATCTTACTGCCTTTGATGTTGAAACTGAACCGTCTGGTGTTGATTTTAAAAACTACACCGCCTATGTTGTGTATGGAGATGATGAGGTTATTAGTAATGTTGGATCCTCTAAGACCAACGAAATAATCGGCTACCTCCTCTATAACACTAAGTCTGACATTGAAAGTAAAACCCTCCCAGAAGGAGACGCTTCTTTCGATGAAGCACTAGAAGAAGCAAAAAACTACATCCCAAAACCAGGTGGAATCGATGATGCTAGAAACTGGCCAACAACTGTCTCTGTTCCAGAAACTGAACCAGGCTCATCTGAAGACTCCTCAACTTCCTCATGCGCTAATGATTTATTATCTGGAATTCTTGGTGGAGAGAACCCTACAGGAGGTACAACAACCACCGCAACCGGAAGTGTAAGTATGGGTGAATTTAAAGTGGTCGATTCTTCTATCCCGGTATCTACATATGCTCAACAACTCAAATCAAAAGGAATATACCAAGGCGCACGCAACTGGAAAGGTAGCGAGTCTAGAAACGGAAAGTATGGATGGAACGACCACTGCCTACAAATGGCAAAAGCCCAAGCGAACGGCCTTCTTCATGGCACATATCCATCAACCGATGTGGTTCACGATCCAGACCAAGGCAGCGGCTGGAATGTCAAAGAAAATGCTACACTTAGCGAATTTCTCTCTATCGTTTTCGAAAAGATTAACAGTGGCCATCCTGTAGTTATCAAAGTTGGTCTCCATCGGAATAAAGACCTAGAAAAATACTACCCTTCAACAGAAGATAAAGACACCAGGCACTTTGTAACCGTTGTTGGGTATAAAAAGACCGCTACCTCCGCATCCGACCTTACCCTAAACGACCTCTACATTCTCGATTCGTGGGGCGCCGACCTTTACAATAGTAGCTCCTCGAGCTCTCGCGTTATTCGTCCAAATAACCAACTCAAGTGGCAAAGCGGAGAAGGCTATTGGCTTAGCTACCAGAATTAATTATTCAATATCTTCAACTGCACCAACGCTAGTAATAATCACCTGATTCTTTTTAAAGTTATAAACTAGAGCCTTTTGTCTTGTTTCATCAAGCTCGGAAAACACATCATCGAGAAGCACAACCGGGGCTTTACCGGTTGTTTCTAAAATCATATCTGCTTCTATAAACTTCATCGCCACCACAATACTTCTTACCTCGCCCCTACTCGCTGACCCGTCTGCGCCTGATTTATTAAACACAAAGTCGTAGTTATCCCGATGCACCCCGAAACAGGTATGGCCCAGTATCTTATCTTTTTCGAGATTGGTTTCTAACTTTTTTAGATACTCACTTTCCGCAGTTATTTCCGCATCTTTCTTAAGAACTAATAAAACCTCATCCTTATTATTCGCTATAGACCTATAAACATCTGTTAGTTTTTTATTAATCCTTTCTACTTGTTTCTCTCTGAGTGCCCACAGTTTTACACCAAAGCGACTCAGCATCACATTCCATGAAAAAATCATCTCCTCGTTCATAAAATCGTCTTTTAGAAGCTCATTTCGTTGTTTTAAGGCTTTATTGTAGCTGTTTAGTAAATTCGTGTACTCTTCAGATAATTGACCAAAACTGCGGTCAAAGTACTCACGTTTATGAGACGGGGAGCTAGACACGAGGTTCAAGTCATACGGTTCAAACAAAATCACTGGATACTTATATTTTTTCGGAAGCCTCGCAGTCTTCTTATCTCCTACGTAGAACGTTTTCTTTTCATTTTCATATACAGCAACCGTTTTCTCGCCATTAACATACTCTAACTCAACTCGGTAGAATTCTTTTCCTCTTTTAAGAATATCTCTATCCACCGCACGAAAACTCTTTCCTTGAAGACATTCATATATAGCCTCAAGAATCGACGTTTTTCCACCGCCGTTTTCCCCAGAAATCATTGTCGTTTCTTTCCAGCAATTCAGCTCGAAGAAGTCATGATTCCTGAAATTTGTTAACTTAACGTTTTTTATAATCATTACGATTTAAGAGGCATAATAATATGCGTATATTTGTCGCTTTTTTGATTCTTTATTACTATAGGATTAAGTTTTCCGGAAAACCCAAGAGTAACCTTTTCTTCATCGATTGCCCCCAGTGCATCAATCAAGAATCTTGAATTGAGTATCATTCTTTCATCTTTCGTAACCTCCGTGTCTATCTCTGAAGTGTTTTCTCCAAACTCATTCGCTACTGAAGCGACGGAGAATGTTTTAGTGGACGTCTTCGCTTCAAGTACAATTGAGCCTCCAGCCTCTCTTGCAAATAACGCAGCTAACTTTGTGACTCTCGTAAGTTCCGCTTTATCAAGGACTAGTTCCGCCTCATTGGTCTTTGGAATCAATTTTCGATAATCGGGAAAGCTTCCGTCTATTAGTTTCGAAGTGATTTCAATCTCTCCAAACCTAAATCGAACCTGTGTCTCGTCAAACAAAATCTCTATCTCTTCAACACTATCATCTAACGACCTCATTACCTCAGATAATGAGCTCGTAGGAACGATTGCTCTTACTTCACTTTTAACTTTGTCAATAAACCTTCTCTCAGCTAATCTGTAACCATCGGTTGCAGCTATGTAAAGCGCATCTTCATCAGTATTGAAATAGATACCGGTGAGCGCAGGCCTCGTCATATCGTTCGAACTCGCCATTAGTACTTGATTTACACCCGCTTTAAAATCATCCACCCCCATTTTATAGGAAACCATCTTAACTTCGTCTATCTCTGGAAGTTCAGGGAAGTCGTCTGCTACCGTTCCATTAAGTACTGAACTATACTTACCCGCCTTAGTGGTCACCTTTGTACCATCAAGAGCCAGCTTAACTAGTGTATCTTTCGGTAGATTTGAAGCAAATTCAGCAAGAAGCTTAGCTGGAACCGTAATCACTCCGTCTTTACTCTTACTTACTGGTAAATATTCCACTACAGCCATATCTAGATTTGTTGTAGTTAAACTAACCTTACCGCCATCAACCCTAATTAATACATTATTTAAAATAGGTAGTGTTGCCTTTCCGCTTGATGCAATCCTACTTACTACGCTAAGTGCTTTAGCTAGGATTCCTGATTCAACTTCTATTTCCATTTTCTTTCTTCCTTTCTTATATATTTTTAGTAGTAGTATTAGGCTATGTGGAAATCGTGGAAAAGGTGGAAAACCAGCCAATATCTCCCTGTTGTCGTTTTCCACAAAACTTTGTTCTTAAATAAACAGGTGCGTAAAATAATCCACTAAAACCTGAGGTTTTCCACGCATTAAAATCACCCAAAACTTGCAGATATAACATTTCCACAAACTTTTCCACGCAAAATCCACAAGAAACCAACACGGTTTTCCACGTACTTTTCCACAAAATTTGACAACTAACCATAAATAGCCTCTCGTATTTGTGTAACTTGGTCGCGTAGTTGCGAATCAGTTTTTTGGTCGCTATCAATCTTCTTTATACCGTTCATAACGGTCGTATGGTCCTTTACGCCAACCTCTAAAGCGATTTTAGGAGTACTCATCCCGAGCTCTTTAGATAGAAGATACATACTCACTTGCCTTGCATTCTTTATCTTAAACACACGGCTCTTTCCAGTCATCTCTATAACAGTTAGACCATAATACTTCGCAACCTTCTCAATAATACTTTTAGGAGTTACTTTTCGCTGACGCTGCCTAGCGGTACCAGAAATATACCCTTCATTGATTAGCTCAAGAGGAGATATATTCCTAACCTCGGAAGTAACCATTAGTTTTTGAAATTCACCATTTAAATCACGAATATTAGTCTTAATATTTTCAGCAAGATATTCAATTGCTTCGTCTTCAATCTCTTGCCCACTATAATCAGCCTTCATGCGAAGAATAGCGCACCTCTCTTCGAAACTTGGGAACTGTAAATCCCAAGCTCCACCCATCGTTAAACGAGAGGAAAGACGGGTATCTAGGTCTTTTATTTGGTCCGGAAGACGGTCGCTAGTTATAATTAGTTGTTTATGAGCCTGATGTAGGTCATTAAATAGGTTAAAGAACTCTTCCTGACTTTTTTCTTTTCCGATAATCATTTGAAAATCATCGATAATCAACACATCATAACGAAGGTACTTATTCGAAAACTCACGACCCTTATCCGCCTTAATCATCGAAACAAACTCAGAGTAGAAGTGGTTTGTGGGAATGTATAAAACCTTCTTATCGGGAAATTTTCTTACAATCTCGTTACCAATAGCCTGAACCAAGTGGGTCTTACCCAAACCAGGCCCACCATAAAGAAAAAACGGGTTATATTTTCCACCAGGGTCATTAGCGATAAGCTTAGCGACCCCAACCGCAACATCATTACTCGAGCCGACAACGAAATTACTAAACGTATAATCAGGGTTTAGTCCTGTCGAAGACTTACGCGACCCTAAAGAAATACGCATAACGTTACGGTCGGTATTTTCATCCCCTGGCTTAGAGACCTCATGGGGGCTCACAACTGCTTTTTTATTATCACTAACCTTAACGACAATCTGTCCAACATCGCAGCTATTGTTGCGGAAGGCCTCCAACAATATCTTAGAATAGCGAGACTCTATTTGTTTCTTTTTAAAGATGTTTGGCACACCAATCACAGCAACACCAGAATCTTTATCAAGACTAACAAGCTTAGTGTCGGTAAACCACGCATTGTAGTTCATGTCACTAATCTTCGTTTTGATTTCTGCTAGCACGTTCTGAAAAACGTCAAACACTTTTCGACCTCCTTAATAAAGTCCATTATACTCTACAGTAAAAAAGTTTTCCACAGGTTACTTTTACAATTTTTTATTTTATAATTTATATACGCATAACAGGGGAGGATTTTTCCACTTTTATCAAGCAACCCTGTTTAGAATGTGGAAAACTTCTTGATTTCGGTGGAAAACTGCGGTATAATAAACCAAATATTTGCAAATAATAAAACTATATAGGATTCTAACTACATGCCAAAACGTACGTACCAACCACACAAGCGTCAACGCAAAATTGAACACGGCTTCATGAAGAGAAACGCCACTCACGCTGGCAAACTCGTCTTGAAACGCCGCCGCCTTAAAGGCCGCAAACAACTTACATATTAATATATAGATAATAGGGAATCGCATTCCCTATTTTCTGTTATAATAAAGAACAGATGCTAAACAAAACCTATCGATTCCACTCCAGGGGTGGCGTTAAATACGTTTACCAACATGGAAAAACTATCAGACGGCCAGAAGCTAGCCTAGTTTTCTGCGAGAACGAACGGGGAATGACGAGAGTTGCCGTAGTAGTTTCGAAAAAAGTAAATAAATCCGCCGTTGGAAGAAACCGAATCCGTCGACGAGTATACGAAGCAGTTCGCCTCGACTTCGACAAGGTAAAAAAATCCAGAGACTATATATTTGTAATCTATAACCGCAACCTGAAAGAGATGCCATTCAAAGACCTTCAGAAACTCATACGTTCTCTTATAGAGGAAAGTGTGCTACAATAATTGAGATATGTTCATATTTGATTTTATAGACCTGATTATCGTTCGTCCAATTACCAACATCCTATTCTTCATCTATAACCTTGTTGGTGACTTTGGTCTAGCGATTATCCTCTTTGTTATCGTCGTTAAGCTCTGTATGTGGCCACTCGTAAAGCGCCAGCTTCATCAGACCAAACTCATGCGTAAGCTCCAACCAGAGTTAGCACAAATCAAGAAAAACTGTGCCGGGAACCGCCAACTCGAGTCACTTCAAACGATGGACCTATATAAAAAATATAACGTCAAGCCATTCCGCTCATTCCTATCCCTCTTAATCCAACTTCCTATGTTTATTGCGATTTTTGGGGCTATTCGCGTTATGGTTTTAGTTCCGACTTATGATTCGAATCTGGATAAGCGAGCATATTCCTTTGTAAAACAAGACGGCTCTCATGTTAAAGAAGTAATCGATTTACAATCCAAATACTTTGAAGATAAAGAAGCCTATGATGGAATTCAAGCAGACGAATCAAAATCTGAAGACGAAAAGAACTCTGCCGAAGCTCCGACCTACGAGTTTCACCCAAGCCTCTTCGGATTTGTGAATCTCGAATCAAACCCAGGATTCAACTCAAAGAGCGCCATCTTCTCGCTTGTCTTAGCGCTTCTTGCCTGTCTCACCCAATTCTTTATCTCGAAACAACTTCGTCCATCCGGAAAGGAAAAGAGTAAATCTTTCCGCGAGCTCATGAAAGAAGCGGGTGAAGGAAAAGAGATTGACCAAGCAGAAATCAATGATATGACCTCCGCACAAATGGGCATGTTTATGCCTCTGATGCTCCTCTTTATCATGATTAATCTCCCAGGCGCTATTATCCTTTATTACTTCCTGTCAAACATCATTACCTTCATCCAACAAAAAATCGTTCTCGACAAAGCAGAAAAAGAGATGGAAATCTCTGCCGATAAGGCAATTCTTAAAGAACTTAAACACATTCAGGAAGCTGAAGTGATAGAAAATAAAAAACACGGAACAAAAATAACACGAATCTCCGCAAAAGATACTAAAAAGAAAAGGAGATAAACATGGACAGAGATGAATCTATCCGTTTTGCCACAAAATACCTAGAAGACCTACTTAGCTTCTTCGGGATAAATGTCGCCGTATACTCTACTGTTGACGACGAAGTAATCCAACTTAGCGTTCCTTCAACTAGCATGAATAGCTTATTGATTGGTAAAAATGCAGAAAACCTTCGATGCCTCCAGCATATCGTGAATGTCTCATTAGTTGCAAAAAACGCCGAATTAACCCGCGTAAATGTTGATATTGCCGATTATAAACGCCAACGCGCTGACCGAATTGCGGATAAAGCCGAAGGTTGGATTAAAAAGGTCCGCCAAACTGGGGAACCAATGACTATCAACCTAAACGCAGCGGACCGTCGTGTTGTTCATAAACTTGCCGAAGACTACACCGACATTACAACTCATTCCGAAGGGGAAGGACGCGAACGAGTCTTAATCATCAGTAAAAAAGAAATTGAGGAATAAACAAAAATAACCCTGAAATCAGGGTTATTTTTTATCATCTTTTTCTATTCTTCATTAGTAACAGCGTTTGTTGCACTTCCTACGATAATAATGAAGTCATATCCGATAGGAGTGATGTCGTTTGGAAGGTCTTCCATATCTTTCGCTTCAACGCCATAGAATCTTTCCAATGCTTTTTTGGTTTCAGGCTTCATCCCTTCACTCGCGTCGTAAAGCTCGATATCTTCAGTATACTTATAGTCGCCTTCCGGAGCGTTTGCGATTTCTTTGACGGAATAGCCACGTTCTTCAAGTGCAGCTTTTTCTGTTGCAGCAACCCCGTCTTCGCCCGTCCCGTTATAAACGATAATCACGGCACCTTCGCGCTGAGCAGGATTACTCTTGAGTTGCTGAGCGACATATTCCTGAATGATTCCATAATTACCAATTCCAGCAACCGGAACGATATAAGAGATTCCGTTTTGATTGCCGAACGTCATATACTGAGTATTGTCATCCCAAAGTGGAATTTGCCTGATAGAATCAAGGTCGAAGGTCTCAAGTAGGTGCATACCAGTTTTTATCTCTGCCATAGTGAGGTTCATTCTTAAATTATCTCCGACTGCGGAAATAATCTTGACAGCCTCACTAAGGCCGAGGCCTTTTTCAACTACTTTGTCTTTAATTCCAATTAGAATCTTTTGTTGGCTAGCGGCCCTAGAAAAGTCGCCGTATCCAGTGCCATGACGAGCGCGAGAAAGCGCGAGAGCATCATAACCGTCTATTTCATACTCAACTCCGGCTTCATAAACCGCGCCAGTATAGGCATAGTCACTGATATCCTCATCAAGAACAATAGTGACTTTACCAAGAGCGTTAATTATATCAACTAACGCACCCCAGTTCATATGAACATAATACTGGGTATCAATTCCGAGAATTTCTTTAATCTTTCCTTGCAATGCTTGCGCACCAGCATCCTCGTTATCACCATACTGATTATTACACCAATAAACTTCGTTAATCTTACTCGTAGCAGTGCATGTATAGCCGGCATACAAATCACGCGGAAGGGAAATAATTGCTACATCGCCAACCTCTTGGTCGAGACTTACGACCATAATAGAATCTGTAAGCTGAGAACCATCGTGTTCATATCCATCAAAGCCCTCACCGGCCATATCGAACCCGCTCGTTCCGAATACGAGGATATTTGTTCGCCCGTTCTCGTCAGTTTTTAACGGTTCGTATTTTTCGCTCGTTACCACTCCAATTGCGCTCCAAATATCACTTCTACCGCCGGTAATCTTCCTCAAGACTCCATCGCCCCAAAAGTATAGATAAACACCAGCACCTATTGCAAGCAAAAGAAGAAAAACCAGTATCCACTTGATAACACGACCAACTTTCGATTTCTTTTTCTTTGCTTGGTGTTTCTCCGCTTTTGCGAGACGTTTGCGCTCCAACTTCGCCTTCTTTTCACTTTCGCGAAGCTCCTTTTTTGCTTTCTTCATATCTTTAATTTCCTCGTCGTCAACATCAGAAATCGTCCCATCTTTCGTTGACTCATTCAACTCTTCGTGTCCAAACGTCTCAACTGGAGACAAGAAATCTTCTTGCGCTTCCGTATTGTCAATTGCATCAATATCAATCTCTTCTTCGAACCTTTCACCGTCATCATAGTCATCGTCAGACGCATAAGCGGGCGCCTTAATATTTAAATCAAAAGCTTTTGGTTCAGCGGTAAAGATACGCGCCTGAGATACTCTCCTAGGAGCCCGCGTTTTTTTAATGGTCGCCTTAGAAGTCTTCCTAACAAGCGGACTGCTTTGTTCCGCTGATTTAGTTTTGTTAATAGTTGCTTTATTAGTTGACGCCTTCCTAGTTTTCGAACGCGCAACAAGCGTAGAATCCTTAGCGCTTCGAATAGGGAAGCCATCAATCGTCTTTTCTTCCTTAACCATTTATTATACAATTATACCATACATGTCCGTGAAACTGACAAAAAAGCAGAAGCAAATTGTCGACTTCATAGCCGATTTTTTAGAGGAAAACAACTACTCTCCAACCTACCGAGAAATAATGGCCGGATTAGGACTCTCGTCGGTTTCAGCGGTAGCAGAACATATTGATAATCTTGTCGAAAAGGGCGTGCTAAAAAAGAACCCAAATACCGCTCGTTCTCTTGAGGTAATTCTCGAAACGCATAAAGAAACTATCGATTTATTTAATGCCAAAATAAACTCTTCTGAATCGGAAGAAGAAATCGGTATTCTGCTAAAAGCCGCCACAATCCTAGGCCTCGATTTGGGCGCATAAGAGAGCTTACTCTATTGCGCTTTTAAGTATATCTATATATAATATATATAGGAGTTTAATAAAATGTCCAAAAACAAACAGCCAACACAATCTATTCGCCGACATCGACCAGTCTATAAAATACCTCTCTTTTGGGTAATTCTTGTGGTTGTTTTGGGCATAGGAGGCTTCTTTGGCTACCGTCTTTTAACTAAAGAAAAGCCATCCGAAGAAAAGCAAGAAACGAGTATAAGTAAAGAAGAAAAAACTACTCGCGTAATCTACGAAACTCCCGATAAAAACACGACAACTAAACCGACCACAAATAGCTTAGAATCCTCATCCTCATCCTCAACCTCGCCAGATGGGAAAACACCCGAAAAATATGACGGAAATGACCCGAATTTTGAAGAATCATTAACCGGCTCAATCACGACAGCGAGGATTGATGAAGATAAACTAATCATTCGGGTCACAATCGACCAATATCTATCAAACGGCACCTGTTCCTTAACGATTACAAACGGAGACCAAACTCTAGAAAAAACCGCAAACATCGCACCAATCGCTTCTACTTCATCTTGCGAGGGATTCGATGTTCCAACATCCGAACTCAACAACATAAACGACAACATATCAATAAAAATAAACATCACCTCTGGGGACAAAATAGGAACAATAACTGGAGAAGTAGAGTAAATGAAAATAAAAAGAAACACACCGCAAACTATTGTAAAAATTAGCTTCTTGTTTGCTTTTGTTGCGACTATGACATTTCTAGGGCTAAAACTCCCAAGCGACTCCAACGCCGCATCTTTAGCAAACTTTAATCCTGGCAATATCATTTCCGATTACACTATGGGCAACTTCGACACCATGAGCGTAGAAGAAATAGACGACTTCTTGCACGAACACGGCAACTGCAATAACACAGATACCTACATGGCATCTTGGTATCCATCTGTTCACTATCATATCGAAGACGGACATTTTGTTTGTCTAGCAGATGAAGTATTCGCGGAAGGTGTTGAGTATGGAGACCTCATTCCAGAGGGCACTAAATCTCGCACCGCTGCACAGGTAATTTATGATACTGCCCACGAATTCGAGATTAATCCCCAAGTTCTTCTTGTTCTTCTCGAAAAAGAGCAAGGACTAATTTCTGATTCATGGCCAAACTCTCTTCAATATCGCTCCGCTACAGGTTTCGGCTGTCCAGACACAGCCCCATGCAACGAGCTTTATTATGGCTTTGTCAACCAACTTGACAATGCCGCCTATCTTTTCCGCACCGTCCTTAATGGGGGATGGACGAACTATCCACTTGGAAAAAACTTTATCTACTATAACCCAAACAGAGATTGTGGTGGATCTAATGTTGTCATAGAAAACCTCGCAACTTCATCGCTTTACCGATACACTCCGTATCAACCAAACCAAGCAGCTCTTAACGCCGGCTATGGTACGGTATCTTGTGGCGCCTATGGCAATCGCAACTTCTACCTTTTCTTCATGGACTGGTTTGGTGACCCGACTGATGAAGGGGAAAAACCAACCGAAACACAACTCGAGGCGGTCGAAAAAATCGACGCCAGATACGAAAAGCTAACCGATGCTAAAAAACTTTTGGGAAACAAGATGACTAAATATCCAAACTGTTCAATCGGGCATGATGGCGCCTGTGTCCAAGGTTATGATAAAGGAGTCATCATTACCAGCGAATTCGGCACTTGGGAAAACTACGGAGAAATACGTAGTAGGTTTGCAAAGCTTGGCTCGGTAGATGGCGTTCTTGGCTTTCCGATTTCAAAAATCAACTGCTCAATCGGATACGACGATACTTGCGTCCAAGCCTTTGAAAACGGAGTTATCATTCAAACAAAAGAATACGGCGCTATAGAAAACACCGGCGAAATTCGAGAGCGGTTTATTGAACTTGGCTCGGTAGATGGCGTTCTTGGCTTCCCAATCGCTACAACAAATTGCAATATCGGTCATAAAGGAGCCTGTGTTCAAGCCTTTGAAAAAGGAGTCATTATTTCAAACCCAAGCACAGGCACTTGGGAAAACTACGGAGAAATTCGCCGCCGTTTCATCAATAACGGCTCAATTGACGGTCACTTTGGTTTCCCAATAACCGGAATTGTCTGCGATGAAGACGGCGGTTGTTACCAAGACTTTGAAGAAAGAGCTATCTTTGAGGACTCCGAAGGAAATTATTGGATTTCCGAAGGAGAGATAGCAGACCGCTACCAAAAAGTGGATGAAATTCTAGGAAGTGCCACAGCAAACATTAATTGTAATATCAGTCACAAAGGGGCCTGCGTCCAAGCCTTCGAAAACGGCGTTATCATCTCAAGCCCAGAAACTGGCGCATGGGAATCGTACGGTGATATTCGCAAACAACACATCCTATCCGGTTCAATCGACGGGGAATTAGGCTTCCCAACATCGGGAATTATAACCGATGAAACCACAGGACAACTCATCCAAAAATTCGAAAACGGTGAACTATCAACCGATTAGAATTCCGCCACTCTTCTTTACGTCTCCCCAAGTCATTAAATCCGTGTCGAAATCAGACTTATTAGAATGAATAGCTTTTCCTTTTCGTGCTCTCCATTTTTCGGCGTATCCAGGAAAATGTTCGACATAATAATCGCAAGTTTCTTCCCATTGCTCTTCGCTTATTGCCTTACCGTAGTGCTGCACATAGAACTTAGTTACTGTTCTTGAAGTATCTATGCCGTCTGGTTCTCTCATATCAGCCCTTGTCTTAAAGGTTGCAGAATCACAATTCTTCCAGGCCATCAAAATATCTCTACGCTCCTGTCCAAACATTTTTCTAAAACCATATAGTTTTCCTGAAGTATATGGCTCTTCATCACCAAGCGTCATATAGGCATCATAAAGGGATAGTCTAATCGAAGAAACAGTTTTATCCTTAGCTTTTGCTAACATATACTTTCTAAACTCATCGCCACCTTCCACGCGTTCGTCAGCATCCTGATAGTATAACCACTCAGGATTATATTTTTTTGCCTCATCAAGGAGCAACTGCCTATGTATACTTTCTTCCATGCTCCTATCACCTTCAACAGTTATATTGTGACGTATGATTGTCAAACATTTAGCATGTCGTCGAGCAATCTCTACACTATTGTCATCAGAATTATCATCTAAAAGTACAAAACCATCAACAATCTTTTCGAGCTCAGTGAGGGTATCTTCAAGTATTAAAGACTCGTTTTTCTCGCGAATCATTCCAATAATCTTCATGTCTCGAGCTTCACTAGCTGGCTTAATCACCTCAAGGCTATAGCCATTATCTAGACTAAAAGGATTGACCTCCTTCTTTTTGCCTAAGCCCTTAACTTTCTCTACCAGTCTCACTGTCCTCGAGTTCTTTAGACTATTATAGGCTGAACTATACTTCTCAAGTTCCTCATGCACCTTTCTATTTTCTTCTAAACTCTTAACAAGACAGTTGTCGGCGATACAGCGCTCGCGCACCAACCAAAGTGTGCCGATAGAAGAGGCTAAAAACTCATCGTCGAGTTTTGAAAAGTCACGCTCCGCGACCTTCCCGAAGACTTTTTCAAGGGCTGGACCAATACCAAACTCTTCGATAAATCTCGCTCGGTTCTTTTCTTGATAAACCTTTGCATTATTAAACTGAGACACTAATTCATCTGCGATTGTCTCTGTGGTTTTAGACTTAAATCCACGACCAGAGAAGTTCAATTTACGGGCCTTGTTGTAATTCTTTTCAGTTAAATAACCTGGCCCACCAAAATGGTCATAGACATAAACGGGTAAGCCCATACACAAACAGTACTGCACGGTTTTTCCAATAGTAACCACTACACTAGTACGTGCAAGTCTTTCTGGCGTAACAAGCGTCCGCTCTCCGTTATTACCCACATAATCTACCGTAATGCCTTTAGCCGCTAGCACATCTCTAAGTCTCGAAACCTCCTCAGGAGTATGGTTTGAAACCGCAAGTACGCTTCGAATATTGTCAGTTTGATTAAACTTAAAATCGCAAAAATTCTCTGGCGCCCAGTTCTTCAAGACAGAAGCTTGTTTCTTAAGACCAGGGTACTTAGAAGTTATAAACTCAAGCGCCTCATCAGACACAAATAGACTTTTACTCCCGAGTTTTTCTTCTAACCCATATACATAAGGTTGCTCGAGATAGATTGTTTCAGTTGCTGACATATGAAAGAACAAGAATTTTGTCTTTGAGGTCTTTATATTTTCAAGAACAATCTTCGGAATCGCTTGGTGATGTACCCAAACGAAATCCGCCCCAAGTAAACGCCTGTCATTATCGTCAGTAATAACCTCAATTTGTCGACTCTCAAACTCGTGTTTTATTGGGTCCGATAAAAACCACGTAAAAACTAAAACCTTAGCACCATGGTCCCTAAGATAGGTCGCTAGCTCCAATGTCACTATTTCCGAACCCGACAAAAAGTGAAGTGCGCTTTGGCAAATGACTATTTTTTTATTCTTGAACATAAACCCTCTTCCTTAAGATAATTATATCATAAGGAAAGAAAACGTATCTATGCTATAATTATTTAGATGAAAGTAAATATTTATTCCCAACGACCAGAAGAAAAAAAACGCGCAACAAAAACCATTGCAGCGATTATTCCGAACTACAATTACGCTGACTTCATTATCGAACGAATCGATTCGGTCCTTTTTCAAACCTACCCAATTTCCGAACTAGTTATCCTCGATGACGCTTCTCCAGATAATTCCGTAGAGGTTATCGAGAACAAAATTAAAGAAATCACAAAAGAATACCCAAAGATTAAAGTAAAATTTCTCAAGAACGAAAAGAATTCCGGAGGTTGCGTCTTTTCTCAGTGGCAGAAAGGACTTAAAGAGGTAGAGAGCGAATACTTTTGGATTGCCGAAGCGGACGACTCTGCTGACGCCCATTTTTTGGAGACCGCTATGGAGAAGTTTAAGGAGAGACCAAATACCGTCCTATTCTTCTCCGACTCATACCGCATCAACCAAAAAAATGAAGTAACCAGCCACACCTGTTCTGACTGGGCAGACATGTGGAAATCTGGTCGCTACAAAAAAGACTTCTATAATTCCGGTCTAGACGAGATTAAAAACTATCTCTCAGGTACAAACCCGATTCTCAACGTTTCCAGTGTTGTTTGGAAAAATTCTCCAGAACTCCCAAAAATATTCGAAGAAGCGAAGAAATATAAGGTCGCAGGCGATTGGTATATCTACTCCCGTGTCCTTGAAAACGGTGACATCGCTTATTCCGCCAAACAGCTCAACTATTACCGCAAACACGACAAAGGCTCCGCTTCCACTGTCGTCAAACTCAATATCGAGTACGGCGAAGTAACTACAGTTCAGAACCGCATCATCGAAAAATACAATTTAGGTCCCGAACAAATTGAATGGGCAAAAGTTCGTCGACGCGGTATGGGCTTCGTCGAAAATCCAAAGAACGTTGGGGACAAAGGGACTATCGCCTGGGTTGTTCCAGCTTTCTCAACAGGCTCTGGTGGACATCGCACAATTTTCACAAACGTGAATTATCTAATCGAACACGGCTACAGATGCGACGTTTATGTAAACGGCAATCAAGGTGAATATCCAAATGATATTTTTAAACGAATCGAGGAAGGCTATGGCGAATTCAAAGCTGACGTCTTCGCCGGTTACACGCTTGCTAAAAAATATAATATCGCAATTGCTACTGGATGGGATACAGCCGAACCAGTCGCAAACTCCGACGCGAAAAACAAACTCTACTTTATCCAGGATTTTGAGCCATACTTCTTCCCGAGAAACGGAGAAAACATTGCTGCTGAACGCTCATACTCTCTAGGTCTTCGCGGTATCACGATTGGCAAATGGCTAACCCAAAAGATTTCTAATAACTATCCAACAGAAACAAATTATTTCCATTTTTGTGCCGACCTTTCCAATTATCACAAAAACGAAGACGCAGAAAAAGAAGATGCTATCTGCTACATTTTCCAACCAGGCAAGCCACGCCGTTGCGACCAAATTGCTCTTCGCGCTCTTCAAATTGTTCAAAAACTTCGTCCAGAAACTAAGATTTACTTCTATGGTTCCGCTAAGCGTAAAGTACAAGGTCTCAAAGTCGAACATCTTGGCGAGATCACTGTTGAAGATTGCAACAATCTCTACAACAAGTGTTCCGTTGGGCTCTGTATGTCGGCGTCAAATCCATCTCGTATTCCATTTGAGATGATGTCGGCGGGTCTCCCAGTTGTCGAATTATATCTCGACAATAATCTTTATGATTTTCCCGAAGGAGGATGCCTACTCGCCGAACCGACTCCAGAAGGCGTAGCGACTGCACTTTTAAAGGTTTTGAATAGCAAATCCCTTCAAAAATCCATGAGCGAAGCAGGACAAAAATACATGCAAGATTACCCAATCGAGAAGGGGTATGCTGAATTCTTGGACTTCATAGAACACGTTGCAAGAAATGATATACCAAAACCAACCGGCAAGCAGAAACCAACTTACTCCGCGCCAGCTATAGCCGCGTCCAAGGAAGTCAAAGAAGTTTCCAGTAAACTTCCGCCAGCAGTTCAAGTTAATACTACTCCAACCACTAAAGAACTTATTAAAAAGGGAACTAAACTTGTTCTTAGTCGCACAAAAGGATACGCCGGACGTAAACTCCGCGCCGTCTACCATAGGATTCGTCGTCGATGAAAATGCCGACTGTTTCCGTAATCCTTCCGAATTATAATTACGCTAAATATTTTGCCGACCGCCTCGACGAAATACTCGCACAGTCCTATAAAGTCTCAGAAATCATCATTCTCGACGACGCGTCAACCGACGTTTCTCTTACCTGCATTAAAACTAAATTAGCTCTTGTCGAGGACGCTAACCCAGAAATAAAGTTCATTACGACATTTAATAAACAAAACTCTGGCTCAGTTTTTTCTCAATGGCAAAAAGGGATTAAACTAGCAACCTCCGACTATATCTGGATAGCGGAACTTGACGATTCGGCCGAGCCTACCTTTCTAGAAACTGCCATGGAACCAGTTTTAAAAGACGCAAACATCGTCTTATCATATACAAACTCTGAGCTCTTTGGTTCAGTATCGATAAAAGACCGCCTTCGCCAAATCTACGATTTTTCTCGTCGCAATCATAAGCCAGGAGCATACGTCATATCCGGTGAAGATGAGGTTGCCAAAAACCTCGCAGTCTATAATTCAATCCCTAATGTTTCTGCATGTGTCATTAAAAACTCCCCAGAGCTGCACGATATTCTAGAGGTATCCAAGGGCTTCAAATTGTCTGGAGATTGGGCATTCTATCTAATACTCTTGAAACTTGGGAATCTTGCATATTCTCCAAAAAGGCTCAACAAACACCGTCTCTCTAAAGAATCTGTCACTAATCAAACCAATCTAAAAGAACGCTATGATGAGATTAGAAAAATCCATATTCTAGCAAGTAAAATCTATAAACTACCAGAAACGACCAAAAAACGCATAGAAAAGTCTGAACGACAGCTCTCCGCCTCTTGGGGCCTAGATAAAAATTGAGATAAGTGGTATAATTAAGGTCAGACTTTTGGATGGGCAGTAGTAACTTAACGTTTATTTTGAATTGCTTAAAGAAAGAAGGTGTTAAAAGTGACCGAGGCGCAGTTTAACCAGTATGTTAAAACTCTGTTAACTAACCCTAAAGACCAAGAAGCTCATGACGCACTAGAGCCCTACCGCGCGAAGCGCGCCATTTTTCTCGCTGCCGGATTTGGCAGCCGTCTCTTGCCGATTACTCGGCACACGCCCAAACCAATGGTCAAAGTTCACGGCACGCGAATCATCGATACTTCGATTGATGCATGCCTGGCGGCCGGCATTGAAGAAATCTATGTCGTCCGCGGTCACCTTGCTGAGCATTTCGATGCTTTGCTTGAAAAATACCCCATGATTAGGTTCATTGAGAACCCCGACTACGATAAGGCCAATAACATTTCTTCAGCGGTGGCAGCTTGTCACCTCTTCGAGAATGCATTTGTCCTTGAAGCCGACCTTCTCGTCAAAAATCCCAAAATCATCTACCCGTATCATTATCAATCCGATGTCCTTGGCATCTGGATGGAACACTCCGACGACTGGGTACTAGTACCCGACCAGGACGGTAACGTTGCCGAAGAAAAGGTTACGGGTGACCATTGCTACCAAATGGTAGGCATCTACTATTGGAACAAATCTGACGCCAAGAAGCTCCAGACCCATCTTGTCGATGCGTTCGATTTTACTCTCGAAGGACGTAATTTGTATTGGGAAACAGTTCCCAATCAGCTCCATCACGGCGAATATAAGATTAAAATTCGTCCGTGTCTTGCGTCTGACGTGGTGGAAATTGATACCTTTGACGAACTCAAGGCTATAGACCCATCATATCGTTAAGGAGGGAACGTACATGGAACAGAAAGGATTGAAGAGACGCCTTAGCCCCACTAATGTTTGGGCTATTGCGTTCGGTTGCATCATTGGATGGGGTTCGTTCATCAACCCCGGCAAGAAGTTCTTGCCCAACTCTGGCGTTGCCGGAACCGCTATTGCTATGTTCCTCGGCGCCATCGTCATGGTCATTATTGCGCGGAGCTATGCGTACATGGTTCCTAAATTCCCCAGGGCAGGTGGCGAATTCACATTCACTAAGAACTGCTTCGGGAAATTCGCAGCCTATGCCTGCGGTTGGTTCCTCGTTGTCGCGTACCTCACGAATGTCCCCATGAACTCCACCGCTATCGGTCTCATTGTCGACGGACTCGATGGCCCGCTTAATATTCTTAAATTTGGTTTTCATTACCAGATTGCGGGCTTTGATGTTTGGCTTGGCGAGATTCTGTTAGCATCTGGAATTCTGATTCTCTTTGGCTATCTCAACATCATTGGCGTAGAAAAAGCCGGTTTTGTGCAGACTATTCTCGCAACACTTTTGGCTGTTTGCGCCGGCACTCTCTGTATTGCTGGTCTCGTTTCTGCCAAAGCACAGGGAATCAACATGGCGCCCATTTGGGGTTTCGACAAAGCCGCTGCGATTGCTGCAGGTGCAACCACTGAAAATATCGGAGAGTTTGCACACGTCGGCACTTCCGGGGTAATGTCAGCCATCCTGGCCACCTTTGCCATTGCGCCGTGGGCATTTGTCGGATTCGACACTATCCCCCAGGCCGCAGAAGAGTTTAAGTTCTCTTACAAGAAAGTCATGACCATCCTAGTTGTTGCCATCGCGTTTGGTTGCTTCGTGTATATTTCCAACAACACCGTTGCTGCTGCCGCTCTGACTAACTGGCCTGACCGCGTTATGGCTGGCGATTGGGTTCTGCTCATCGCCGCAGAAGAACTGCTCGGGAACTTTGGTAAAATCCTGATTGGTGTTGGTGTATCCTGTGCCGTCCTCTCTGGCATTATGGGATTCTATCTTGCGTCTTCACGCTTGATGTATTCCATGAGCCAAGATGGATTCCTGCCTCCTTGGTTTGGTAAAATCGACGCCCGTCACGGCACGCCCAAGAACGCCATGATTTTCTGCGTTATCGTCTCGCTGTCTGGACCGATTCTTGGCCGTGAGGCTCTTGGCTGGTTCGTCGACATGTCCGCAATCGGTGCTTCAATTGGTTATTTTGCCACTTGTACCGCCACCTTGAAGACGATGCGTCGCGACCATGACGGCACGCCAGGGCTCAAAATCTTGGCAATCGCTGGCGTAATTTTCTCACTAATCTTCATGATTCTTCAGCTCATCCCGATTCCGGGACTCTCCGGAGTTCACTTCGGAAACGAGAGCTATATCATGCTGGTTATCTGGCTCGCCATCGGAGCCGTCTTCTACTTCAAACAGCGTAAAGCTTTCAAGTAATTTAAAATCGAAAAAACCGCCGGTTTACCGGCGGCTTTTTAATGGCTATTTTTTCTTCTTTACAGTTATTTCGTCAGATTCGACCTCTTTATTCCTATTCTCATCGATATTCAGTTTCTTGGAAACTTTTTTCTTTGCTTTGCGGTAATATAGGCCGACGAAAGCACCGACCGCAATTAAGATGCCGGCACCAGCACTAATTGCGTAAGAAATAACTGATGGATCAATATAGCCAAAGATGACTAAGCTATGCATTTTTCTTCCTTTCTTTTATTTGCTCTTGCACAGTTTTAATAATATATTCAGCTCCCACCTCGCCGCTTTTACCTATATTATAAACCGTTTCGTCGCGAAATTCACTAATCTGCTTTGCATACTTCTTTGGATTTTTTAACATCTTCTCAACAATTTTATCGAGGTTCTTTAAATCCTTAATCTTCACTACTTCGCCAATCTTTTCGCGTCCCCAGATATTCACTGGTGGAACATCCACTTCTTTATACTTTGGGTTCATTATCTTCATTGGAGTGTCGATAGAAATGACTGGCTTCTCGGTAGTAAACGCATATTCAAAACCAATGCTTGACCAGTCTCCAATCAGTATATCCGCCTCGAACACCGAACTTGTATTGGAAAAATCAGTTTGAATCTCAATATTAGTTCCAGCATATTTTTCTTTCATCTTTTCAAACGCCTCACGCATGTGACGCACTTGTTGCGGGTGCGGGCGCACAATCACGTTATAATCTTTTCCTTCAAGCGCTTTTAGTACTTTATCTAAACACAAGTCGATGATATTGTCTTTCTGCCAGCTCGGCGCAATCATTACAGTCTTTCGTTTGCTTGGCTTCTTATTCTTGATAGATTTTTTGTAATCCCGAAGCATATCGTCAAGAAGGGAATATCCCCAATCAACAATCTCTTGGTTCTTTAGCCCGTAGTATCGTTTTATTCCTTCGCATTCTTCGCGTTGACAAGTAGTTGCAGCAAGGATTACGTCATAATGATTCATCGATTCCTCACGCATCGTCATGTTTAGGCTGTCGATACAGTGTGGAACATAGATATATTTAATATCCTTTCGTAAATAACTTCGTTTAATATGGAAGTTTTCAATATCCGGCATGGTCATAACAACCACATCCGCATCCATCTTCATCATGAGCGTGATAAGCTTCTTCTCTTCAATGTAATACGGCCTCAATTTCTTTTGCTCCTTAGCAATCTCAAAAACTTGGTCGTTATAGTCGCTCGTCACATAATGAATTGTTAAATTCGTATTTTCAAGAATATATTCAATCATTCCTTTGTAGTATTTATAAAAACCACTGCTCTCGGAATAAAAGACCAATTTCTTATTTGCCACATGGAAGAATTCTTTATAATCGGCACGCTCCTTACGAATTTGCTCAACGCTTCGCTTTTTATTTTTGTTCAGAGTCTCTAGCTCTCTTAGTTCTTTTCGTGATTTTTCCAGCCGCTCATAATCAACGTGTTTCTTCGGGTTAATCGCCTTATTAAGAAGCCATTGTTGTAGAATTGCCATGAGATTAGAAGCTGTCCAATAAAGCGCAACGCCAGCCGTTACGAACGTACCAAGATAAACAGAAAGACCAACCGAAAAGATTGACATCCCCCATTTGTTCCATTTGGACTGTTCAGCTTGAAGTACATTCATCACATTTTGTCCGATACAAAGCGCAAGCGCGCCGAGACCAGCAATAACAGGAATGAGCCATGCAATCCCGCCATTTTCAACAGCTACCCATCTAAGGTCGAATCCCAAGAAACCAAAATCGATATCAGAAATACCAAGATATAGCTCAGGATTTTTCACAATCTCAACAACGCCGAGAAGCAAAATGATTTGTAAAATTAACGGGACGAGGGAGGCAAGTGCATTGTACTTATACTTTTTATAAATCTTTGTTTGTTCTTCGGCAATCGTATCTTTGTCACCGAAATATTTCGTTTTCAGCTCGTTAATTTCCGGTTGCATTTTTACCATCTTAATAGAGTTCTTTTGAACCCAAATAGAGATTGGAAGAAGAATCAATTTACTAACGAGCGTGAAGAGAATAATTGCAACGCCCCAATTAGGAATTAATCCGTAAAGCAATTTCATGATAAACCCGAAGGCTATCCCAATATAATACATCATCTATTAAACTCCTTTCCTGTGGGGATCATTTTTTCTGTTTCCCACGCTTTTCCGTTTAGCGTTTGCTCAATCATGTGGTCTTCGTTCGTAAATACGTAATATAGATATCTGCGTTCGCGCCCCTCTTCGGGAATCCCCTCAAATATTTCCGTGCTCTTCTTTCCGTCAAGCAAGTCTATGAACATATCTCCAAGGTCTGCAAAAGACACCTGTTTTGCAGAAGTATGCATCTTCGAATGAGTCTCGCCAGCTTGTCTTACGAGTAGCAAAGGATTCTGTCTCCCCGGAACGCCCTTGTCGGCGTTATACCCGTGGTCTCCCAGAATTACAATCGTCGAATTGTCATATACGTCATTTTTTTTCAGATAATTGATAAATCCTTTTATCACGGTAAGCGTAGCGTCAACTTTCGTTCGATAATCAGTTCCTCCATCAACAACCCGGACTTCTTTATCGAGATTGAGTGGCACATGTGCTCCCTCGAGATGAATAAACGAGAATACTTTTTCGTCAGTTTTTTCAGCCGCCTTCTTCAATGTTTCATAATAATAATTCGTATCGTCCCAGATAAACGGCTCGTAAGTAGTCGTAAGCCTCGAATCGTTGAAGTTCATCTGGTCTATTTTTGAAAGCGGCTTCAATGGATAAGGCAAGACTTTAAATAGTAGATATTTTAACTCTTGTTTCGTGAAATGGCCCAACTTATAAGTTTTATCCATCGATTCGATATTATCGAACTCAAATGCTTTACGACTCCTCCAGACAAACTCATAATCATAGAAATTCTTTACCACATAATCATTCTTTTCCAGCTCGCTAAAGAATTTCGTATTGTCAAAAGTTTCCGTTGACCACTCCGCGAATGCTTTTTCATTTTCGTTCCAAACACCAGAGAAGATAAACGGAATCGAATCTCTTGTGAACGGATACCCTGCGAGAGAATCAGGGAAGTAACTGAAATCCTTTAGTTCGTCTGTACTCGCATCGTCATCACCAAGCACATCTTCAAAAGTTTTAGCATCCACGGCGTCAACCATGAATACAAAGTAGTTCTTATCCGTTGAAGCAAGGTTAAGATTTTTGTTTGAAGAAACCGTAGTCACTTCTTTTGGTTCAAACACGCTCGTAGTTAATATAGTCGTAACGAAAGAGACGATTAACATAAAAATCGTCGCAAGATTCACAAAATTAAGTATTTTTGCTGTTTTTTCAGACTTGAATTTTTTAATTAGTAAGACAACGCCTACTCCAAGAAGCACAACAATAGCGATTGAGACAATGTTCGGAAGCGTTTCTCCCCAATCAAAATCCGTTCCGTCAAGTGGCGGAAGCATACCTGCAAGGAAATTTGCATGCGTATAACAAGAAACAAAAATCGCATCAGCAACAGCAAGAAGCGTGAAATATATTTTTCTACGCTCTTTCTTCATAAAAATCAGGAAGAGAATCGCCATAATAACAAAGATTGCCGCCATAGGCACTAACGTTAGGATTAGAGTTGGTTTTGTCATTACGGAAAAATCAAACCAAAAATCATCAACGTTATTCGCGTACATGATAAATAGCTCCGTAAAAATCAAAAGCCCAGACGCTATCGATAGAACTAAAGCATATAATAAAGGCTTAACTATATCGTATTTTTTTTGCTTCATTTATTATCGTGCCTCCACATAAAGCAGTTTTATTTATGACTACAATAGTTAAAATTATACCGCACAAACCGCCTCTCGTCTATCAGTAGCCAGGGAATTATGATAAAATAAACACAAAGGAGTTTTTCATGAAAGGAATTATTTTAGCCGGCGGTTCTGGCACTCGCCTCTACCCATTGACATTAGCCACCTCGAAGCAGATGCTTCCAGTTTACGACAAGCCAATGATTTACTACCCATTATCAACTCTTATGCTCGCAGGTATTCGAGATATACTTGTTATCTCAACCCCAGCCGATTTGCCAAACTTTGAAAGACTTCTTGGCGACGGCTCTCGCTTCGGAATTCATCTTAGCTATAAAGTTCAACCGTCTCCAGACGGGCTCGCTCAAGCATTCATTCTCGGCGAAGAATTTATCGGCGATGATGCCTGCGCTATGATTCTTGGAGATAATATTTTCTATGGTGAAGGCTTTACGAATTCTCTTAAGACCGCCGTTGAAAAAGCCGAAAACTCTTCTCGTGCCACCGTCTTCGGCTATTACGTCAATGACCCAGAAAGATTTGGCGTTGTAGAGTTCGATGAAAATTGGCACGCAGTTTCTATTGAAGAAAAACCAGCAGTTCCGAAATCCAACTACGCAGTTACAGGCCTGTATTTTTATCCAGCTGGCGTTTCTGAAAAAGCTAAAGTCGTCGAACCATCTGCTCGTGGCGAACTCGAAATTACCACTCTCAACGAGTTCTATCTAAGAGACGACGCGCTAGATGTTCAGCTCCTCGGTCGTGGCTTTGCCTGGTTAGACACGGGCACAATGGATTCACTTGCTGACGCATCCGACTTTGTCCGCGTCATTCAGAAACGTCAAGGCATTCAAATTTCCGCTCCTGAAGAGATAGCATTTCGTAACTCCTGGATTTCTAAAGAACAACTCGAAGAATCCGCAACAAAATATGGCAAGTCTACATATGGCCAACACCTAAAGAATGTAGCAGAGGGGAAGATTAAAGATTAATGGCACTTACCTTTGAAAAAACAGACATCAAAGATGTCTATATCATCACCCCAAAAGTCTTTGGAGACGAACGTGGTTATTTCATGGAAACCTACTCTGCAAAAGACTTTGAGGCTGAAGGACTTCATTATAACTTCGTTCAAGACAATCAGTCTTCAAGCACGAAAGGCGTTCTTCGTGGACTTCACTTTCAAAAAACTTTTCCGCAGGCCAAGCTTGTTCGTGTACTAAAAGGAGAAGTTTACGATGTCGCCGTTGACCTCCGTAAAGATTCCGCAACTTACGGCAAATACGTTGGAGTTTTGCTATCCGGCGAGAACAAAAAGCAACTTCTAATACCAAAAGGGTTCGCTCACGGCTTCCTAGTCGTATCCGACACTGCCGAATTTGCTTATAAATGCGACGACTTTTACCACCCAGAAGATGAAGGCGGGCTGCCATTTGACGATTCGTCTATCAACATCAAGTGGCCAGAAATCGACGTGCCCTACAAACTTAGCGATAAGGACCAAAAACACCTTCCGCTAAGCGAATCCAAAATCGTTTTTGAGTTAAAAGGAGAACAATAAATGGAAAAAACTGTTGTCGTAACCGGTGGTGCTGGCTTTATTGGTAGTAACTTTGTTTACTACATGCTAAACAAATATCCAACGTATAAAATTATCTGTATTGACTGTTTAACTTATGCGGGGAACCTATCAACGCTCAAGGAAGCTCTAGAAAACCCAAATTTTCGCTTTGAAAAACTTAACATCTGTGACCGCGAGAGAATTAAGAAACTATTCGAAGAAGTTAAGCCAGACATTGTAGTAAACTTTGCCGCAGAATCACACGTCGACCGTTCAATCAAAACCCCAGGCATCTTTGTCGAAACAAACATCGAAGGTACTCAAGCTCTTATGGACGTTTGTCGAGAGCTAAACATTCCACGTTACCACCAAGTTTCAACCGACGAAGTGTATGGCGACCTACCGCTTGACCGCCCAGACCTCTTCTTCACCGAAACTACGCCAATTCACGCTTCGTCTCCCTACTCTGCCTCCAAAGCTGGCGCAGATTTGCTTGTCCTCGCCTACTGCCGCACTTACGGTTTTCCTGCTACTATCTCTCGTTGCTCCAACAACTACGGCCCATATCATTTTCCAGAAAAACTGATTCCATTAATGATTATCAACGCTCTTGCTGATAAATCTTTGCCTGTCTATGGCGACGGCTTGAACGTTCGTGACTGGCTCTACGTCGAAGACCACTGTAAAGCGATTGATTTAATAATTCACGATGGAAAAATCGGCGAAGTATATAATGTTGGTGGTCACAATGAGATGGCGAACATCGATATCGTTAAACTCATACTAAAGAAACTTGATAAGCCAGAATCACTCATTACTTTCGTCGAAGACCGCAAAGGGCATGACCGTCGCTATGCTATCGACCCAACTAAAATTCACAAAGAGCTTGGTTGGTTGCCAGATACAAAATTCGCTGACGGTATCGAGAAGACTATCGATTGGTATCTAAATCACAAAGATTGGTGGGAAGAAATCATTTCAGGCGAATACAAAACTTACTACGAAAAAATGTACGGAGGAAAATAATGAAAGTATTTGTCACAGGCGTTTCGGGACAACTCGGTCGCGACGTGATGCTAGAACTAGAAAAACGGGGAATCGAAGCAATCGGTTCCGACCGTTCTGGCGACGGAAAAGGCGAGTTCAAAGTTGTATCTCTCGACATTACGGACCGCGAAGGCGTGGAGAGGACTCTCTCCGAAATAAAACCAGATGCTATTGTTCATTGTGCCGCATGGACCAACGTCGATGGAGCTGAAGACGAAAAAATGAAACCAATCGTCAAAAAAGTGAACGTTGACGGAACACAAAACATTGCCGATATGGCCAAAGAACTCGGTGCAAAAATGGTCTACATCTCCACAGATTACGTGTTCAACGGTAAGGGAACTGAACCTTGGCAACCTGACGACAAGAGTTATGCGCCACAGAACTATTACGGGGAAACAAAACTTGGTGGCGAACTTGCAGTTTCAAACACTATCGATAAATACTTCATTGTTCGTATCGCTTGGGTATTCGGGAAAAATGGCAAGAATTTCGTAGACACTATGCTTCGCGTTGGCGCCGAACATGACGAAGTTCGTGTCGTAGATGACCAGATTGGCACTCCGACCTATTGCCCAGACCTTGCCAGACTTCTTGTCGATATGATTGAGACCGAAAAATACGGTTATTATCATGCGACGAACGAAGGCGGATATATCTCTTGGGCTGATTTTACCAAAGAAATCTTTAAACAAGCGGGCATCAAGTCTAAAGTTGTCCCCGTCACTACGGAAGAATATGGTGTCTCTATCGCTGCTCGCCCAAAGAATTCAAGGCTCGATAAGTCCAAGCTCACCGAAAACGGCTTCGCACTACTACCAACATGGCAGGACGCTCTTAGTCGTTATCTCGCCTCTCGCGAATCATAATCTTGTTTAAAAAATCCCCCTTCATGGGGGGTTATTTGAACAGGCTCATATACTTTTCAGCGACTTCGCTCGGGTCACCTTCAGCAGCGATTTTGCCATCTTCAATCATAATTGCTCTATCACAGAATCTTCTTACATTCTCCATCGAGTGAGTAACGAGAATAATAGTCTGTTTCTTTTCTTTAAGTGAGGCAAAGTAGTTATTGCACTTTTGTTGGAAGGCTGCGTCTCCAACTGCAAGCACTTCATCAAGAACCAAGATATCACCCTTAGCACGAATCGCAATCGAGAACGCTAAACGCACCAGCATACCACTCGAATAATTCTTCAATTTCTGGTCCTGGAATTTTTCTAGTTCTGCAAACTTCCAAATATCGTCATACATCTCATCCATCTCTTTATTAGAAAAGCCAAGAAGCGCACCGTTGAGATAAACGTTTTCTCGTCCAGTCAATTCTGGATTAAAACCAACACCAAGTTCAATAAATGGCACGAGGTTTCCGTTTACTATGATTGTTGAATCTTTCTCTGGGTAGTAAATCCCAGCCAAGATTTTGAGGAGTGTTGATTTTCCACTTCCGTTACGCCCCACGATTCCGAGAAACTCACCTTGTTTAACCGTAAAATTCAGCCCCTTAAGAACCTTCTGGTCCTTATATCCCTTAATACCTCTCAGGCGGTTAAAGATTGCTTGCTTTAGTCCCCAACTTCGCTCAGTAGGAAGACGGAATGACTTATGAAGATTATGAACTTCGATAGCATTCTCGTTTTCCGGGCTATTAATCAGAATACGTTTTCCAATTTCGCGACGCATTAGATTTCCTCCGCAAAGAACTTAGATTTTCTTCGGAAATAAATCGAACCAACAATCAGGATGATTACAACAATTACAATTGGGATTGCCATAACTATAGGATTATTGAAGAAGTTCCACGTTGTTGTGGCTTCTGTGGTAATCAAACTATATCTAACATCTTGAATTGCCTGAGCAATTGGATTTAAAAGAATAATCTTTGCAGCCAACATGCTTGAGTTTGCGACCATTGTGACCGGATAAATAATCGGCACCGCATAGAACAAGGCCTGAATGCAAACATCCCAAATCGACATGACATCGCGGTATTTAACGTTAATAGCACCAAGCAAGAAGGCAATACCGAGCGAGAGCGCATAGAGCTCAAAAATAAATACCGGAACCATTAGCCACGACAAACTAGGTTGAACCCCATTTATCAAAGCGAAGATAACTACCACACCAAGGTTAATGGCAAGGTTAATTAACGCTGTAAATGTTGTAGAAACTACAACAATATATTTAGGGAAAGAAATCTTACGAATTAAATCTCCGCGAGCCAACATCGCTTGGATGCCTTGACTCGTACATTCCGTGAAGAAGCTCCAAAGAACTGTACCAGTCAAAAGATAAACTGGATAGTGAGGAATATCATTCCCGAGCCGGAGAAGCTTAGCGAATACTATATAGAGAATCGCGAACATCATTAACGGACGAAGAAGCGCCCATAAATAACCCAAAACGGAACCTTGATACCTAAGCTTGAAGTCCGTTTTCGTCAATTCTCTGAGGAGAACACGATTCTTTTTATTTAGAACTTTTGGGATACCCATATCTTTATATTCTATCATAAATAAATCTAATGTATAATATATTTATAGTGAAACCCCTAGTATCCATCATCGTTCCAGTCTACAATGTCGCCCCATATCTCGACCAATGTTTTGGCTCGCTAAAGAATCAAACCTATAAAAATCTAGAAATCATTCTTATTGATGATGGCTCAACAGACGAGTCGAAAGAACTCTGTGAAAAGTTCGCAAATGAAGACTCTCGAGTAGTCCTAAAACGCCAAAAAAACGGAGGCTTATCCTCGGCCCGAAACACCGGCCTTAGTTTTGCTAATGGCAAATATGTGACATTCCTCGACTCCGACGACTTCATAACAAACGATTACGTTGAATTTCTCTACGATTTAATAAAGAAAGAAGATGCACTTATTTCAATCTGCTCTCGTTACGAACGTAAAGAAAATGGGGAACTGAAGAACGTTGCGGCCGACTATTCCTCGAAAACAATGCCAGTTAAAGAAGCGCTCCGTGAGATGCTAAACGAAAATGGCTTTAACGTTTCGGCATGGGGCAAGCTTTATTCGCGCGAGCTTTTTGAAAAAGCTCCAAAAGTCCGCTACCCAGTAAACAAGGTTCACGAAGACCTTGGCACTACCTATAAACTCTTCCTAAAAGCCTATAGAAGCGCACCGGATAAAAAGATATCTTTCGGTGCCGAACCGAAATACTATTACAATATTCGAAAAGAATCAATTTCTCACCAAGAATTTGACCCGCGCAAACTCGACATTATTACCCAAACTGACGAAATGTGCGACCACATCGAAGCGCTCTTCCCAGATTTAATAAACACAACCAACCTTCGCCGCATGCACGCTCGCTTTTCAATTATTCGCCAAGCTAAAACCGCTAGATATCTTGACCCATGCATCAAATTCATCAAAGAGCATAAAACCTGGATTTCAAAAAATCCTGAAGCCACAAAAAGAGACAAGCTTGCACTCGCCTCTCTCTTGCTCGGTAAAACCGCCTTCAAAATTTCTTGGCACTTTTACGAAACATTTTTCAAATAGTTTAGGGTATCTTTAATTGCGTCTTCGAAAGTGAGATTTGTCTTCCATCCAAGTTTTTCTGAAGCAAGGGAAGAATCTGCACAGACCACTGCAAGGTCTCCTGGGCGTCTCGCCCCAATTTTCTTCGGAAGCTCTTTTCCGGAAATTTCTTCAAACGCACGGATTATCTCAAACACAGAAGTTGCCTTGCCTGTTCCGAGATTATAAACTTGAACTCCCATCTCCATATGTTCTAGGGCTGCAAGATGGCCTTTTGCCAAATCAGTCACGTGGATAAAATCGCGCTCGCAACTCCCATCTTTTGTTTTGTAATCATCTCCATAAATAGTTAGTTCTGGGATTTCGCCACGATAAACTTTCATCACGATAGGCATCAGATTATTCGGAATTCCATTTGGGTCTTCGCCAAGAAGCCCAGACTTATCCGCCCCGACCGGATTAAAGTAACGAAGAATCGTTGCGGAGAAATCCGAATCTGAAGTGGCGACATCGCGAAGGATTTGCTCAATCATCGCCTTCGTCCAGCCGTATGGATTCGTAATCCCAACTCCCGTCATCATCGTCTCGACTAGCTCGCCGGACTTATCGCCTTTGTCTCCATAAACGGTCGCCGAAGAAGAGAACACGATTTTATGAACCCCAGTTATCTTCATAGCCTTGAGAAGATTGATGGTTCCTTGAATGTTGTTTTCGTAATACGTCAAAGGTTTTTCAACGCTTTCACCCACCGCCTTCATGCCGGCAAAATGAATCACCGCATCAAAAGTCGTGCCTCTCATCACTTCGAGGGTTTTATCATAATCAAGCAAATCAACTTTATGGAATTTTGGCTCCACTCCGGTGATTTGTTTAATTTTGCCAAGCACCTCGATTTTAGAATTGAATAAATTATCTAAAATCTCAACTGTGTGCCCGGCACGAATTAATTCTATTGTTGTATGAGAACCGATATAACCAGTTCCGCCAGTCACTAAAATCTTCATATATTATATTATACCAGTTTTGCTCGTCCCTGCAAAAAACACCTCTATGTTATAATAGCCCCATAATAACCTAGGAGTTTATATGTGTGGAATTGTGGGCTACGTGGGGAATAAAAATGCGCAAGATTTTCTAATCAGCGGTTTAAAGCGTCTAGAATATCGTGGCTATGATTCGGCCGGCATCGTCACTTTAAACGGGAAAGGAAGAGCGACACTCTTAAAGGTAAAAGGAAAAATTTCCGGCCTTGAAACGAAAGTCGCCAAAAACAAAACGACGGATAAAATTGGTATCGGGCACACTCGCTGGGCTACACACGGAGAACCGAGCGAACTTAATGCACATCCGCACAAATCCGGAAAAATCTACCTAGTCCATAACGGCATTATTGAAAACTACAAAGAGCTTAAAGCGAAGCTAAAGTCTTCTCATAAATTCGTCTCGGAAACAGACACGGAAGTATTAGTTGCTCTCGTAAACCATTTTTACTCAGACGGGAAATATCCACTCTCGAACGCTGTCGTCCAAGCTTTAAAACTCGTTCATGGAACATACGGTATCGCCGTTGTTTCTGAACTTAATCCTAACGAAATCGTCGTCGCACGTTCTGGCTCGCCACTCGTTATTGGTATAGGCAATAACGAAACTCTTATCGCCTCCGACGCGTCTGCGCTTGTCGGCCACACCAAAAAAGCCATCTACTTAAATGACGGCGAAGTTGCGACGGTTACTGCCGATTCTATAGAAATCAAAACTTTGAACTCGCAACCTGTTTCTGCAAAAGTCGAAGCTATTCAAACCGACTTATCTGCTATTCAGAAAGGTGGATACGACCACTTCCTCCTTAAAGAAATTATGGAACAACCAAGTTCTCTCACGGAGACTCTTCGTGGTCGTATTAATCGTGAAGAACATCTTGTCCATCTTGGTGGCCCTAAACTCTCCGACGAAGAGCTAAAGTCAATCAAACATCTTATCATTGTTGGGTGCGGAACCGCATATCACGCAGGCGTCTTGGCCAGTTACTATATTGAACAATTCACTCCCGACATTTCCATTGAACCAGTAATGGCTTCCGAATATCGCTATCGACACGCTCACGTTCCAGAAAACTCAGTCGCACTAATAGTATCCCAATCTGGCGAAACTGCAGATACCCTCGCCTGTCTTCGCGACCTAAAAGCGCAAGGTGTAAAAACAATTGGCATCATCAACGCCATTGGCTCCACTATTGCTCGCGAAGTTGATGGTGGAACCTATATTCACGCTGGTCCAGAAATCTCTGTCGCCTCAACCAAGGCCTTCACCTCCCAAGCGGTGGCGATGATTATGTTCGGTCTTACCGTAGCCGAGGCAAAAGGAGTAAAGAACTCATTGCTAGCTCCATATATTGACGAAATAGCCAACCTTCCAAAAGCAATCGAAAAGCTTCTGAAAAACGCTCCAGAAAGCGTTAAAAACCTCGCAAAAAGATACAAAAAATACGACCACGCAATTTTTCTTGGCCGGGATGTAGCGTACCCAATCGCACTTGAAGGCGCCCTGAAGCTCAAGGAGATTTCTTATATTGACGCCAACGCCTACCCAGCTGGAGAACTTAAACATGGTCCACTTGCTCTCGTTGATGACCGTTTCTTTGAATTTGTGTTCCTTCCAGAGAACAACCTCTACGACAAAACCGTTTCTGGCATTCAAGAAGTACTCGCGCGTGGCGGACATGTCATTGTCATAACCGACGCCGACGACTTCTCGCTTCCAGTAGAAAGCGTTGTAAAAATAACAACAAAGATGAAAATCTTCACCCCGATTTTAATGAATCTCGTCGCACAACTATTTGCCTACTACATTACCGTGGCAAAAAATTACAACGTCGACCAACCAAGAAACTTGGCCAAATCTGTTACCGTAGAATAGGGAAATGTAGGAAGATTAAAACTCCATTCTAAAAAAATCGGTTTCGTAAATTTCGGCACCATGTTTATGATAGAATGCATGCGCGGCTTCACGACCATTTCCGCAGGTAAACTCAATTCTTTTAGCGCCCTTTTCCTTAGCCCAAGCTAGCATCTCTTCCCAAAGCATTCCTCCGACTCCTTTTCCGCGCGACTCCGAACTCACCACAAAATCTTCAAGATACGCATTCTTGCGGATTCCGGCACCCATCATAATCGACATAGACGCCATTCCAAGCAGCTTCCCATCTTCCTCGGCAATCAACAAATCATGCCATGGAGAGGAAATAATATCATCAAACCACTCTTTTGGTATTTCACCCTTATCTTTACCGCTTCGAGAGAGTTCAATCAAGAGTTTTCGAATTGCATCCGCAATTTCTGGCGTATATTTATCTAGTCGTCTGATTTTTAGCATGTTTAATTGCCTCCGTTAATTTTTCAGCAAGTTCTCCAGCGAGTGCCGTAATTGTATCTTGTTCATCGCCCCACATAGTTATACGAATTACTGGTTCCGTACCACTTGGTCTAACTAATACGCGCCCATGAATGTCTTTTAGTTTTTTCGCGTATCCATCAATAATCGTTTCCGTATCATTTAGTTTCTTAAATAAAGCCTTTTCGTCATCAGTTGCTGGCATATTTATCATCACCTGTGGCGACTTTTCCATCAAACCCGCTAGCCCACTTAATTTGCGCATGCTTTCTTTCATAGATTTAGCAACCATGAGCGCCGTCAACATACCGTCGCCCATTGGTTCGCCAGGCAGAATAATATGGCCACTCTGTTCACCACCTAGTTTAATCCCACGTGCTTGCATCTCTTTAGCTACGTTTTGGTCACCAACATCAGTTGTTACGACTTCAACGCTATTATCAGCACCCCAGTTCAGTAGTCCCTGGTTAGCCATCACGGTCGTGACAATTTTGTCGAGTTTTAAGTATTTTGCAAGTATCGTCAGAATTTGGTCACCATCAATTACTTCTCCTGTTTCATCAACTAGAAGGCACCTATCTCCATCTCCATCAAAAGCGGCCCCAAGATGGTATTCGCCACTTTTCATTATTTCTTGAAGACTTTCGATATGAGTACTTCCAGCACCATCATTAATTTTGCGTCCATAAGACGTATCGTCATTTATCACATAAACACTTGCCCCAAGTTTTTCAAATACTACTCCGCCTACAGTACCAGTAGCTCCATTAGCACAGTCTAATGCAACTTTGAACCCGTCGAGTCGCGTGTCTCCGACATACTGTCCCAAGTGCTGTATGTAATAATTTAAAGCTCTTTCTCTATCATTAAAATGTTGGGTCTCAATTTGTGGTATTTCTAAACTCGATGGGGAATTGTTATCAATTTCTTGCTCAATTCTTCCTTGAGCTTCAAAACCAAGTTTCACCCCATGACCATCTCCAGGTTCAAAAATCTTAATCCCATTATCAGTATATGGATTATGCGACGCGGTAACATCAACCGCGTAGTCATAGCCGAGATAGTAAAATGCATAATTAATTCCGGGAGTCGTCATCACTCCCGCCATTCCAACTTCAGTTGCTCCGTTATTATCAAGCGCTCTTCTAAATTTTTCCAAGATTTCTTCAGTCGATTCACGGGTATCGCCACCTATCAATACGCGTTTCCCAGATACATTAAGGCCTCTTACAATTCTTTCGATAAAGTCGCCAGTAAAAATTTCTGCTTTTCCGCGTATGCCGTCTGTCCCGAAATATTTTCCCATCCCGCTTCTCCTTTTTACCAATAATATGGTATAATTATAGCATATATGAAAAAGGACTCTACATTCCTGTCCAGGGTGTTGTTGGTATTAAGCGATTTATTGGCGGTCGTTTTTTCATTCCTTTTCGCGTACTATTTTCGTACTCACGTAGATACACGCCCCTATTTTTTTGAGTCAAACCTAACTGGCTTTATTATTGAAATCGTCCTTCTTATTCCAATCTGGATTGCTATTCTTGCCGCCCTCGGCCTTTATTCGAAAAATATGCTCTCGCGTCAGAACCGCACGAAAGAAGTAGAAAGGCTCTTTATGGGCTCCGTCGTTGGAACCATGGCCATCATCACTGCCGACTTCTTTGGCTCAGACAATCTTTTCCCGGTCCGCACCGTCGCAATCTATTCTTTCTTCCTTTGCTTCCTCTTCCTCGTTTTTAATCGCTCAATCTTCCGCCTTATAAGAGATATTCGCTATCGTCACAACAAAGGCACTCTTCGAGCTGTCGTTATCGGAAATAACAAAAACACCGATTATCTTTCGGATTACATCTCCTCAAATCCAGAATCTGGCTACGTTCTCGTGGGTATTGTCGCCTCGAGAAAGTATTTTCCAAAAGATTTAGCAGGAAAACAATACTCTTCCTTAAAAGACGCTCTTCGTCGCGCTAAACCAGACGTCATCTTTCAGACCGACGAACACCAGACTGAATATGTCTATAAAAATTCCGTAGACCGTCATTTACTATACTATTTTGTCCCGAGCGAAACTGCCCTTTCTTCCCAACTTGGTCAGCTTGAACTTGTCGGCAACACTCCAACACTTCGTGTTAATGCAACTCCACTAAGCGGCAACTATCGACACGTGAAGAGGTTCTTTGATATTCTTCTCGGCACGATTATGTTCATCATTGCCTTTATTCCGATGCTCTTAATTTGGCTCATTATAAAACTATCCGACATCAAACACCCAGCGATTTATTCCGAGTACCGCCTTTCCCAGTTCAATCGCAAATTCAAAATCTACAAATTCCGCTCCATGAAACCAGCCTATTCAGGTATGTCTCCAGAAGAGGCTTTCAAGAAGATGCATCACCCAGAACTCATTAAAAAATACCGCAAAAACGGTGATTATCTACCAGACGACCCGCGCATCACTAAAATCGGTCACTTTATTCGCAAAACATCCCTTGATGAGCTTCCTCAACTCTTCAACGTCATTCGAGGAGACATTTCGCTAGTTGGTCCACGTGCCCTCGTTCCTGGAGAACTAAAGACCTATGGCGACCGCTCTCTACTTTTAACGGTTAAATCTGGTCTCACCGGACTTGCCCAGGTTTCTGGTCGACGCGATATCTCTTTCGAAGAGCGACGCTCTCTCGACCTCTACTATATAAAGAACTGGTCACTCGGCCTCGATTTTCAAATTCTCCTCCGCACAGTCAAAGCTGTCTTTAAGCGAGAAGGAGCAAAATAGTGAAGGTAGCCATCGTTTGCGACTGGCTCGTATCTGTCGGTGGTGCCGAACAAGTTCTAAGAGCAATCTGCGACTTATACCCAGAGGCGCCAATCTATACTTCTCAGTACAACCCCAAGAAAATTGACTGGTTCAAAGACAGGGAAGTACATACTGGCTGGCTCCAAATCCTTCCAACCGGCCTCCGTCGTTTTATCGGTCCTTTGCGCCAACGCTATTTCTCACATCTCGACCTATCAAACTATGATTTAATTATCTCCGTAACCGGAGCCGAAGCAAAAGCTATAAAAAAGGGAAGTGCCATCCATCTCTGTTACTGCCATGTCCCAACCCAATATTATTGGGGGCTTAAAGATGATTATATGAAGAATCCAGGATTCGGCATTCTAAACCCTCTGGCTCGTTTTGGCCTTAAAATCCTCTTGCCACCGCTCAAAAAAGCCGACTACGCATCCGCGCAACGCCCAGATGAATTCATTACCATCTCTTCATACGCCCAGGCTCAAATCAAGTCAGCCTACGATAGGGAATCAACAATAATCTCTCCACCAGTGGCTGTGGAAAAGTTTTCCACAGGGAAGTTATCCACAAGCGACAACGCAACAAAAACGGAAAAAAGTCAAGCGAAAGAAACCGAACAGAAAAACAATAAAAATCAAAAAAGTCAAACTAAACCCCAAGTGACCTCTGCAAAAAACTCGGCTAGACACGGATTCGTCACAACTTCTAGACAAGTAAACTGGAAACGTCTCGACCTTGCCGTTAAGGCTTGCAAAAGATTGCATCTGCCGCTAACAGTTGTCGGCGAAGGTCCAGAACATAAAAAACTCGTCAAATTAGCAAACGGTGCTGACGATATTTCTTTCGTTCCCGTAACTGACCAAAAAGGTATCAAGCGTTATCTTGAATCCGCCGAGGGATACATTTTTCCCTCCCTTGAACCATTCGGAATTGCCCCTGTAGAAGCCCTCGCCTGCGGATGTCCAGTCATAGCCTATGGCAGTGGTGGCGCTTTGGACTACATAACCGACGGCAAAAACGGCGTTTTATTCGACAAACAATCAACGCATTCGCTCTGCAACGCACTTGAACGATTCTCTACTTTGAAATTCGACGAATCAGAAATTCGAAAATCTGCGCTTCCCTATTCCGAAAATGAATTCCGCAGAAAACTCACAGCATTTATTGACGAAAAAGTAAAATCCATAAACACAACAAAATAGAAAAATTGCAAGAAAGAGGGAAACATGAAATCCGAAAAAGTCAAGAAACTCTCTATAATGATGAAATTGCGGCTGATATTATTATATATATCCCCCATCGTCCTGTTCTTTTCCTATTATCCAATCATTCCAATCATTTCCACCGAATCAACCAACTATGAGTTTTCTCTTCCTCTTCTCTGGCTTCTTCTCTTTTCGATTCTGTCTTTGAAAGATTTCTTCATCACTCTTAAAAACGCTCTGAAGAAAAAAAATCCGGTAGTTCTCTCTCTATTATTCCCTGTATATATCTCTCTATCTGCCATCTGGAGCCAGAACCATCTCCGAGGGCTTCTAACCGCTGGAATATTTTGGTGTCTTATTATTACCGGCGTTTCAATCCTGACGACGTTCATGAAGAACCCTAGTTTTAGTCGTGATAAGTTCCTCAAAATCTTTCTATTCTCTTCTGTCGGATTCTGCATTATTTGTTGGCTTCAATCAATCCTTGATGTTTTGAACGTCGGACGCGAAACAACTCTTCTCTGCTTGGGCTGCACCTCTCGTATGTTTGGTTTTCCTCATCCATCAGGCTTTGCCATCGAACCTCAATTCATGGGCAACCTCCTGCTTGCCCCAACGCTTGCTGCAATCTACCTCTGGACAAAGCCAAAGACCGAAAAGCTACCTCTGAAAAGAAACACCCTTATGGTTCTCTCTTTTCTTTTTGCCTCGACGCTCTTCCTGACCTTTTCTCGGGGCGCCATTTATGCCTTTGGCGTTGGATTCGTTCTCTTGCTCGTCCTAAACCTCGCAAAACTCAAAAACCACACATTCCTTAAATCCTTACCTCTTATCATCGCGAGCGGAGTATTCGTTGTCCTTGCTCAGGGCATATTCTCTGCCGTATCTTACACAGATAGTACTTTCCTCTCCGGCATCGAGAAATCTATCTCTCAAATGACTCTCGGAAAAGTAAATCTCGAGCTCGAGCCAAAACAGTCATCCGAAACTACTCCGGACGAAACCACCGAGTCAAACGATTCCCCAGTTTTCTCTGGATATGTCGAGGAGTCCACTAATGTTCGCATGAACTTCAACCGCATCGCCCTAGAACTCGCGCCAAAAACCCCAATGACTCTACTATTCGGCTATGGACTCGGCTCCGCTGGTACCGCCATGTATAACGAAGGTCGCACTGCTGCCCCACTCGAGATTATTCAGAACGAACCTCTTTCCCTCCTTCTAGAGACCGGGCTTCTAGGCATTATTCTTGCACTCTTCTCGCTTGCTCTAATCTTAAAATTCCTCAAGAAATTAAATCGCCCCGAGCGATATCTGCTCTGGGCGATTCTTTTGAGTTTTGCCTTATCTTTGATGTTCTTCTCTGGACTTCCAAACGCCTTACATGTTTATCTCTTCCCAGTCTTCCTTATTTCTTCTCTTCCTCAACCTTCCTCTCAGAAGCATCTTTCTCGCTAGGCTCTTTTGCGTCTCCAAACACAAACTTATCATAGATTAAGAAGTTTACAATCATTTCTACCGCCATCACAAGTACGAAAATACCAGTAGTTTCGACAAAATCGTAAGTGAAGTTTATTCCGATTCCCTGGAAGATGTTGTAGGCGAACTGATATAGGAATCCAAATAGCCCAAACAACCTCGTTAGTAACGGCCCAATCGCAAGATTAAGGATAACATTCCAAACAAAGAATCTTCCGAGCTGTTTCTTTCCAACCTTCCTATCTTTCCATGTAAAGCGAGAATGTAGATAATATCCTACAAAGAGTGCCACTACTCCAGATATTAACGTCGCAACCCAAAGCAAATCTCCAGAAAAGAACAAAAGTGCGACCGCTTCATAAACCCCGTATTTTATCAGAGTATTAAGTATTCCGAAAATCAGATACTTACCTGCTGTTTTCTTTTTACTTGTTCTCTTGTCTGCCATAACTAAACGACTTTATTCATCACTTTCTTAATTTTTTCGATATCTTCAGGCTTATTGTGATAGCCTAACGAAAAACGAACTAGTGGCGGGAAATGACGCACTTTATCAAGATAATAATGCGCACAGAAGTATCCTGTCCTAGCCATGACTTTCTCTGCTCCGAGTGCTTCCCCGAGCAAATGTGAATCAATATCATTAAGATAAAAACTCATCGTTGGGTTCGCCTCTTGGTTAACCATCGTTACTTTGTCGCTATGTTTCAAAAATTCAAAGAGTTCCGTATAATTCTCTTCCAGGTTTTTATGTTCTGCTTTCGAAAGTCCATTTAGCCAATCAATTGCCGCTCCAAGTGCGATAATCTCTCCCCAAGCCTGAAGCCCGCTTTCGAATTTTGTATATAAATGGTCCGGATTTTTTTCACTAGATAGAAGATAGGATTCTTTGTCCACATCGTCAACCATCCCACCCCCAATAAACGATGTTTCGATTTTCTTCAACATATCTTTTCGTACAATAATTCCCCCGAGACTCGGAGCGTACATTTTGTGCGCAGAGAAACAGATTGCATCCGCATCGGTTTTATAAAGCACGTCAGCGGAATGCGCCATAGCCTGCGCAGCATCAATGATTATGATTCCCCCAGTCTTATGGACTTTTTTAACAACGTCCTTAATATTTATGAGCCTGCGGCCATCAATATTAGACGCCGCATTGACCACAACTACTGCCTTCTCTGGAATCTCGTTAACAGGTAGTGCCCCATCTTCCTCACGGCTTAACACAAGTCGAGGAAGACCATGTTTTTTTGCAAACGTCATCGTTGACAGAAACGGGGAATTATGTTCAATATCACTCGTGACTACAACATCAAATTGTTTTCCGTCAAGTTGAGACAATAACAAGTTAATACCATACGTCGTATTGAGCGTGAACGAAACAAAATAATCCTTTTTTGACAGCTTTAAGTACTTCAAAATCTTTTCGCGAGTCGCCTCGACGCGCCTATCCGTTTCAATTCCCCATGGATATTTTACGCGTTCACCGCACGAATTAAATTTTTCATAGTATTCGCTTAATGCATTAAGAACGGGTCGAGGGCGTAGACTTTGGCATGCTGCATCAACATACACTTCCCCATTTTTGAGATAATCAAAATCATTCATGCACCTCATTATACCATAAGACCTAAATCCAAAGCGCCAAGCCAAGTATGTTATAATGACTATTATGGTTTGTATTGCTGCATTTATTATCCTCGGTCTTATCGGTATTTTTGTCGCTATCATTTCTATTTTTAAGCGCGACTTTGGCCGTGCCTATTGGAAAGCCATGAAGAAGGCTTGGGGATGCGTTGGCAAAAAAATTCGCCTCCAAAAATGTGATACTAATTTCAAGGATGACGTAAAGAATTCCCTCTTAAAGAAGATTATCTTGAAACGACCAAAATTAGTTAAACCACTTTCTGCGATTATCGAGGTACTATCAGTCGTAATCGTCATTGTCTTCGTCTGGGCACTGCTTACTTCAATCAAATCCCTACTTGCCCTCTGGGCGCTTGGCACGTGCAACGTAACAAAACCATCCGCTTGTTCTCTAGGTGCCGAAGTTTGCTCTCTAGGTAATGAGGAAGACGATAAAAACATTCTCGAGCAAACCGGCCGTTGGTTCACCGAATGGGGCGACATTTTCTCTGCCATCCCAGACCGCATCAAAAACTGGAAAGCCGAAGAATACTTTGTCGAACCAATTGTTGTTGTTGACGCATCCGTTCTCGACGATACGAAAACTCGAGCTTCAGATGATAAACCATACGCTCTCGATATTCTTGACCCAGGTTGCTCCGCTTGTTTGAATAGTTTCCGCAACCAACTAGAATCTGGTTTCTTCGAGTCCCATCGCACCGCTATCCTCGTCTACCCAATCGAATCCGACGGCGTCTATAAATTCGCTAATTCCGACCTTATTGCTCGTTACTTCTACGCTTCTGCTCTTCTAGACCAAGGAGAAACTCCGGAGAATCAACGTCACTTTGATATTAAACTTCTCCACAAAATCTACACCGATAGAACCGAAAACGGCGTAATCGTCCAAAGTTACCTTGCTTCCCTTGACTATGATGAAGCAAAATCAACCCTTAAAACCTATCTCAAAGAATTTGGTGCCACAGACAGCGACCTAAAACAAATCTCGACTCTCGAAAAATCTGACGAAGTAAAAGTTATTCTTGAAAGAGTGGAGGATGTAGCCAACAATCAAGTTAAAATCACCGGCATTCCAACCCTGGTTTATAATGGAGGTAAGCATTTAGGCCAATATGGAGAATAGAATCATTTCCCTCGCCACTATCGTCTTGCTCGCCGTTGCGCTTGTCGCATCGCCAGTTTTTGCCGCTGCTCCAAAACTTAGCGAAACCCAAAAGGCTGGCATTACTACAAACTGTGGTGCGATTCGCCAAAAACTAGAAAACCTTCAGCGCATGGATTCAAAAACCTATTCTTATTATCAGGCTATTTACGAAACCGCTGCTACTCGCTACATCAAACCCTTGAATCTCCGTCTCGTTGATAACAACAAATCAAATCAAAAACTCCTAGACCTTCAAACTGGAATTGCTACATCAGAAAAGAACTTCAGCGACGACTTCATCGCCTACAACAAACTACTCGACAGTCTAAAGAAAATCGATTGTAAAGTCGAGCCAGAAACGTTCTACGAAAAACTCATAGAAGTCCGAGTAAGTCGTGCAATTCTCAAAAAAGATATCGAAAAACTAAATGAGCTAGTTGTTTCTGCCGTCAAAAGTGCTGAAACTTTGAAAGGTTCTCTAAAATGAACGACGAGAAGATAAAACAGCCAAAAGAACAACCAAATGAGCCCGTAAAAACCGAGGCCCCAGAAAAACCAAAGAAGAACTACAACCTCGTCTTCCTCGGCATCGGGGCAACGGTTTTAGCGTTTTTGACAACCTTTATTTCCTTGAAACTCTATCATGATTCTGGCGACATTTATCTTGACCGCTCTCGCCCAGGTTTCCTCCCCGAAAAAGAAGAAGTCGAGCAAAGCGAACAGGAAAAATCCGACTACGCTTTTCCATCTACCGGCACAATCACTCCAGAAGTCATGGACGAATTCTTAGAAAACCTCAAGGCCGAAGTAAATCGCCTCAACGATTTTCCTGTCGAGGCGTTTGACCCAAATTCTCTTTCAGACGATACGCTTGGTTTCTAATCTTTCTTAAAATGCTCGCGCATCCAATCATCTCCCGCGCCACCGCTAAGGAAAGCGACTAGATAATTTTGTGCGAGATAATCTTTAATTCGAAGATAGAATTTTTCGTCATAATCCGCCACCTCTGCTATTTCTGCATTATCAAGTTTTTGAATGAATTCAATCGGAGGAATTACCCTTTGTCCCTCGATTTCGCGTAGTAAAGTCGTAGGTAACCAGAACAACTTATCGACATCTTTGAAGATGTCATGATAATCGTTTATCACGTCATATTGTCTTGCATTTTGAAGCGGGGAATAGGCGACCACGAGTCCCTTCTTCCCAGTGAGCTTCATTTCTTCCTTGGCGATTTCGATTGTCGCCGAGACTTCTTCCGGGTGATGCGCATAATCCGTATAGAGCCCATCGCACAATTTTTCCATTCTTCGCTCAACGCCAGGGAATTCGTTCATAAGCTCAATCAGCTCTTCCTCAGAAACTTTTAGCCCTTCTTCACGTGCCATTTCTTTCACGGCCTCAATCGCAAGCGCAAGGTCAAACCGACGGACTTCTCCCGCTTGTTTAATTCTTTTTGCAAGTCGTGAACTAGTAATCACTTTTCGGCTCTGTCGGATATACTGCGCAAAAGCCTGTTTATATTCATCCTCGGTTTTATAAATATCAGCATGGTCATAAGTCACTGACGGAATTACTGCGAGCCACGGATGATACATTAGAAAGTTTCTATCATATTCATCAGCTTCATAGACCAAGTACTTCGCTTTTGGTACAAATTTTCCAGCGCCAGCAAACCCTAGCGTCGAACCCACTAACCAACTAACCGGAAGCTCAAGCTTAAGCGAGAGCCAAAGAATCCCAGCAGTCGTAGTGGTTTTACCGTGCGTTCCTGCAACTCCAATCATTTTAAGTTCATAATCTTCAACGAGTTTTTCTATAAACTCATCTCGTTTTGAAACCTTCAATCCGAGTTCATGAGCAGTTTCGAGTTCTTTATTTCCAGGACGGACTGCAGACGTATGTACATACCAATCTACCCCACCTTTTTCAGCCACTTTTTTCTTCAAGAACTCACCAGTTTGTTCACCAATCGAAACTTCAATTCCATTATCGCGTAGTTCCTTAGTGACTAGCCCTTCATGTAAATCAGAGCCAAACACTTCCATCCCGAGGCTTTTTGCCCCGAGTGCCAAAGGACCCATCGCAACCCCCGAAATACCAGAAATATATATTCTCATAGGTTTCATTATATCACGTTCATGTGTTATACTTAACGTAAGTATCATGGGTGGCAAAGGTATAAAACGCATAAAATCCCTTCTTGGAAAAGTCCGCGCCGTGAAAACTTGGCAACTTTTCCTTATTTTTGTGCTTCTTCTTTTTGCCAGCGCTACGCTTCTTCGCATAGACCACGTAAAGATGACCGAACTCCGCTCTGCGGTTATTTCCGCCGATGAATCTGGCAACGAATTTGAACTTGCCGATTCACTGAACGCCCTTAAAGACTTCACTACGAACAATATTATCGTCAACATCGTCGACGATAACGGCCTCAAAAAGATTGAGTTCGGTACCGGCGTCTTTTATCTAGAGCGAAGCTATACTCGCCAGGCTACCGCACTTCTCGAAGCGGCTTCCGAAAAAGAAATCGACGACAGCAACCCTCATGGCAACATTTACGCTGACGTTTCGGCAACCTGTAAAGGCCTCGCTCTTGCAAACGGTTGGTCATGGGATACTCCAGCATATATTGATTGTTGGCAGGAAGAACTGGCCAAGTTCCCAGAAAGTGAGCTCGAAGAGGGGATTATTAAAGTTGAGCTCCCATCGACCGAGCTCTTCCGTCGCGAGTTTTCCTCGCCACTTTGGGCCCCAACAGCTACCGGTTTTGTCGTCCTAATAACCGCTTTACTTGGTGTTGTAATTTTTATACGCTTCATTATCTGGTGCGTCCTCGAAATAACCTTAATTATTATAAAAAAGTCATAAAACCCCTTGACACCCCTGTCGAAGAATAATAAGATTAAAATACAATAACTAAAGGAGGATTAAGCTAATGGCTTATGAACATACTAACAGCAAAGGCGTAAAGTACTATCTTCACAAATCCGAAGTTACGCTCCGTGGCGGCAAACCTCAGAC
>CAMVRN010000009.1 GCA_947169915.1 uncultured Candidatus Saccharibacteria bacterium
TTGGCTCATCAGCAAAGGTTCTGGTTGAGAGGAGTTGAGGGTAGAAAGGGAGAGCGAATACAAAAAGTACACTAGCCACAATCGCAAAATAGCACAAAAAACGTTCTTGCGTCTTCGGGATAGGTAGCCTAAGAAGCATTAACTGTATTTACCTCCATATATACACCAAAAATACGGCATATTCCATTACAATAATACTACAAAAGCATATCCAAAATCAACATAAAACCTACACGAATTTTGCTTATTCTTTCTTTGTAAAAATAACAACAAACACACTATTACCCCAAGAAATTTGGTGGAAAACTTTCGTCTTGACATCACGCTTGCAGTTGTATAATATAAAAACAGTACTATATAAAAATAGACAGGATGCGAGGTGATGTCTGAACTACCAGAAAAACAAATAAAACGTCTACGCAGTCTCTTACAAGATGCAGAGACTAACTTGGCCGCCGCAAAAGAACTCTTAAACTCCGTCCTTGGCGATGGTACCGTTATTACCGCGCCTCACGATACCGTTGTCTCTGACCCTGATGGCAAAATTATTGAGGGCGTTTTTGATGGACAAATCATGATTGGTCCAGACGGAAAGAACTACCCAGTTCCAGCAAACTATGCTTCAAAGTCTAAGCTCGTCGAAGGTGACCTAATGAAACTCACCATCACTCCTGAAGGCAAATTCCTCTACAAACAAATTGGCCCAGTCGAACGCAAAACCGTTATCGGTACTCTTACCCATCACGACGACAAATACTACGTCGAGGTTGCAGGTCGCGAATATGAAATCCTTTACGCTTCTGTAACTTACTTCCATCTCCGTGAAGGTTCGCAAGTTTCCGTAGTTATACCGGTAAACAATGCCGATGCCCAATGGGCAGCCGTTGAAGCAGCCCTCTAAAATCACCTCAAATGGGGTGATTTTTTTATGCTATAATCAAAACATGTTAGCCTTATATCGAAAATATCGTCCGAAAAAACTTTCAGAAGTAATTGGCCAAGAGCAAGTCACTACTCCGCTGGAAATAGCACTCAAGAAAAATAAGGTTTCTCATTCATATATTTTTACCGGACCACGCGGTTGCGGAAAAACTTCCGTCGCCCGTATTCTCGCCCACGAAATAAATGGTTTTTCTTACGAACTCGAAGATTCATATCTCGATATCATCGAAATCGACGCTGCATCTAACACTGGTGTCGACAATATCCGCGAACTCCGCGAAAAAGCCGTTATAGCTCCATCCGAAGGAAAATACAAGGTCTATATCATAGACGAAGTTCACATGCTCTCAAAGCCTGCATTTAATGCTCTTTTGAAGACGCTGGAGGAACCGCCTGCCCATGTTGTTTTCATCCTCGCGACTACAGACCTTGAAAAAGTTCCAGTCACAATTACCTCTCGCTCCCAAGTCTATACTTTTAATCTTGCGCCTGAAGAAATTATGCTCCCGCACCTAAAATCTATTTGCGAAAAAGAGGGAATCAAAATTGCAGACGATGCGCTTAAAATTATATGCGAAAAAGGCGGTGGCTCCTTCCGCGATTCGCTCTCCTTGCTCGACCAAATCTCTACCTTATCTGAAAAAGGGAAGGAAATCCTTGAAACTGATGTTGCGAACTGTTTAGGGCTTCCGCTAGATTCGAAAATCCAAGCCCTACTCGAAGCATACAAGTCTAAAGATTTCGAAACTACATCAAGTCAGCTGAAATCGCTTCTTCTTGAAGGAATAAAACCCGAAGCAATCGCAAACTCGGTTCTAAGTTCCATTGTCAAAAAGCCTGAACCAGCATTACTTCCACTTCTAGGCGAGCTGCCAAAAGTTTCAGCACCATATCCCGAAGCAAAACTATTACTTGCTTTCCTCGGAAACGCGTCCATTTCCGCCCCGCCGCAACAAATCATAAAGCCCCAGACAAAGCTAGCTTCAAAAGGCCCCGAATCGTCGAAGCCAGCATCTATGCCTGTTACGAAACCCGAATCGAAACCCGAAACAAGCCCCACCGTTCCTCTCGCTCTCACGCCAGCCATCGAGCAACAGCTCAAACGCTGCAAAATAAAAGACGATGGGGAAACAATCCATATCTTCCCGTCAAAACAAATCACTAAGACTATTTTGTCGCGCCCAGCAAACAGCGCCATCTTAAAAAGTAATTTTGACAAGCCTTTCATAATTCATGACCCCGAGGAACTGCAAAACTCGCCTGAACTTCAAAAAATTTCTGATATAATGGGTACAGTACAGGAGGTCAATAACGAAAATGGAGGAATCCCTTTCTAGTCGAAGCAATTCTTCGAAAAAATCGGGCGGACGAATCCCGCCTCAAGATTTGAATGCCGAAAAATCTCTTCTTGGCGCTATCCTCTTATCAGACACAGCGTTTCCTGACATTCTCGAAATAGTCAAATCAAAAGACTTCTACGAAGAGCGTCATTCAAAAATTTTTCACGCAATGACTTCTTTATATCAGCACCATTCTCCAATCGACCTAACTACAACCGTCGCCCAACTTCGCAAAGAAAAGAACCTACGTTCTGCCGGCGGAGAAAATTACATCATCGAACTCTCGAACTTCGTTCTTACGCCAACCCACGCCAGTGCCTACGCCGAACTTGTAAAAAATGCTTCTTTGCGACGCAGTCTCATTAAAGCCGGTTCCGTAATTGTCGAGAGCGGTTTTGAAGAAGGAAAGGAGATTGGTGAAGTTTTGGGCGCTGCAGAAAAGGAACTATATAGCGTAACCAATACAGTAACTAAATCCGAGTACGTTCCTCTCGGAAGTCTTCTTGCGGACGCCTTCGAACGCATGGAAGAACTCCACCGTAATAAAGGCGCCCTCCGCGGTCTTAAAACCGGTTTCCGCGACCTAGATAAAAAGACCGCCGGTTTCCAAAAAGGCGACCTTATCATCATCGGCGCCCGCCCCGCAATGGGTAAAACCACCTTCGCAGAAAACATTGCCTACAACGTTTCAACCATGAACAATCGCGGGGTTCTATTCTTCTCGATGGAGATGTCAAGTGCGGAAATCGTCGACCGTATCGTTTCCGATGTTTCAGGAGTCAACAACTGGAATATTCGCACCGGAAATATTACTGAGGAAGATTACGTGAAAATTACAGACGCCTACGATGAGATGGATTCCGTTCCGCTCTATATCGATGATACTTCATCAATGAACATTCTTGAGCTTCGCAACAAAGCTCGCCGTGCAGCTCATGACCATGACATTGGTTTGATTATCATTGACTATCTACAACTTATTCAAGGCACCGACCGTTATGCCGGCAACCGTGTTCAGGAAGTTACAGAGATTTCTCGCGGTCTCAAGCAACTCGCACGCGAGCTCGAAATCCCTATCGTTGCTCTTGCGCAACTTTCACGTAATGTGACTGGGCGCGACGACCCGCGTCCAATTCTTTCAGACCTTCGCGAATCTGGTTCCATCGAGCAGGATGCCGACCTTGTTATGTTCCTTCATCGAATCGACTACTATAACCAAAACAAACCAGATTACGTCGAGACAAATATCACCGAGTTAATTATTGCGAAACACCGCCATGGACCAGTCGGAAAAATCGAGCTTTACTTCCATCCAGAACTTCTCCGTTTCATGACTCTCGACAAAGAGCATACCGAAGAATAGAAACTTCAACGCGTTTTCAGCCATATTCATGCTATAATGTTTATGTGAGTAAACTCATTATTTCTAAACTTTTTCTATACCGTTATCGCTTTGTTATCGGCTACATCGTCTTAGGTCTTGCATTTGTCGCGCTAGTTCTAACTATGCCACTCATCTCCCCCGCAGGACTCTCCGACGTCGAACGCGAATCCGCCGTCTCAAGTTATAACCTTCATTTTTCATCCATCACAACTGGCGACCTCGTCGACCTCCCATATCACATTCTTCAAAAACTTTCTATCCTAGCCTTCGGTCTCACTTCTTACGCAATAAAACTTCCATCAATCATTGTCGGTCTCGGCCTCGGTCTCCTTATTATTCTCCTTCTAAACCGCTGGTTCAAAAGTAACGTTGCTCTTCTCGCATCAATCGTTACAGTCCTCTCGACACCATTCCTTTACCTTGCCGGTTCTGGCACTCCACTCATCATGCTAATCTTCTGGCCAACCCTACTTTTGTGGCTCGGCTCCAAAATTCAGGGCGAGAAAGAGCCAAAACCAATTTGGTGCCTTTTCTTCGCAATCGCCCTACTTCTTGCAATCTACACTCCGCACCTAATTTATCTCGTGGCATTCATTATCATCTTCACGATTTGGAATCCGCATCTACGTTTTACAGTTAAATCCCTTCCGAAACTTCCACTCATTGCCACAATCATCATCATCCTGGGCGGCTTTGGCGTCTGGCTCACAAATGTCATCACATCAAGTTCAGTCGCCCTAACGGTTTTCTTCGGAGATAACTTTTCTCTAAACAACTTCTTCGAAAACATTAAGACCGGCTTTGCTCCATTTTTCTCATGGGGGCAACCACTTGAAGGCCTCTATCTTTCTCCGCTTATCGGTTTATCTAGCGTCGCCCTTGCCATTACAGGCTTGTTATCAACCAGAAAAGGATTCTTCGCTTCACGAAACGCAATCGCCAGCTGTTTTATCGTTTTCGCCATCATTCTCGCCGGTCTTACTCCAGATTCAGCACTTCTCCTAGTTTTACCAGTCGCCATCCTTACCGCGCATGGCCTTCGTTATCTCCTCGAAAAATGGTACGGCTTATTCCCAGAGAATCCATACGCTCGTGTCTTCGCGATCTTTCCTCTAACGATTCTATTAGCACTTATGATTATTCCGAGCCTAAACCACTATGTCTATGGATACAAATATACCCCAGCTGTCGCTACCCAATTTTCGACCGACCTAGAGCTTATCGACAAAAACCTTGCAAATGACACCCTACTCATTACAGAAAAAGATTCTCTCGATTATAACTTCTACAAAATATACGAAGACCGCCACCATAAAATTAAACTATATTCATCCGACGAAAAAATTCCTGTCCTGACAGAACCAGAACTATCAATCGCCACAATAGGCAAACTGGACGACTACAAATTGCCCGACGGCTACGCCCTAAAAAACATCGTCACCTCCCCAAAATCAGATAATTCTGATAGAATATACATATATACACGTAAATAAACTAACCAGGAGTTGTTAATATGGGTCAAACAATGGACCAAATGAAAATGATTAATCAGTTGCGCAAAGCGCAAAAAGACCTCAAGAATGAAATCGTCGAAGTAGAAGCTGGCGATGGTGCCGTCGTTGTTCAAATCAACGGTGAACTCAAAATCAAGAAAGTTTCAATCGACCCAGAGAAAGTCGACCTCGACAACATTCACCAACTCGAACGCTGGATTGAAAACTGCCTCCGCGACGGTTACGCGAAAGCACAAGAAATTGCTTCTGAAAAAATGAAACCTCTCATGGGTAAACTTGGTAACCTTGGACTATAATGCTTCCTAAGGCTCTGACTGATGTAATCGAAGCTCTCGGACACCTCCCAGGAGTGGGTCCACGCACAGCAGAACGCTATGCCTACTTTCTGTTTCGCTCGAATCCTCGCATCTCCGAATCAATTTCGGAGACCTTAAATAACCTACATTCCCGCTTGAAGACATGTCCAAAAACTTTTGCATTAATCGACTCGGACCGTAAACTATCCGAGTTCTATGACGATGATAGCCGCGACAAGACCTCCGTACTTGTCGTCGAAGAGCCGCTAGATATTTATTCAATCGAAGCCACGAAACAATACCAGGGAACATACCATGTCCTTGGCGGGGCAATCTCGCCAATCGACGGAATCTCTCCCGACCAACTTCACATTAAAGAACTTATCTCAAGAATCAAAGACGACTCAGTTAAAGAGGTTATAATCGCAACCAACCCATCAGTCGAAGGTGAGTCAACGGCGCTCCTCTTGCAGAAACTTTTAGGCGAAAAATACCCGGAATTAAAAATCACTCGCCTCGCACGTGGCCTACCGCTTGGCGTTGATTTGTCCTACGCCGACCAAATCACCTTATCGGCAGCTCTGCAGAACCGTACTGCGCTGTAGTATACTCTAATTTCGCACTAAAGGCCTGAATCAAGTGCAACTTTTTCGTTTTCAGGTAGACTTTCAACGTCGCTCATCGTCTTCTCGATTCGTCGAGCCTGTTTCCTTGTATCCTCAATCTTTTTAGCGCTTTCACTAAGCTTCTTTTCTACGCCTTCAAGCAAATCGCCGAATTTCCCAAATTGCGCTTTAACACCGCCAAGAATCTTCCAAACCTCCGCCGAACGTTTCTCAATTGCTACACTTCTATATCCCATTAATAGACCGTTCAGCATTACCGGAAGCGTCGCCGGACTAGATAACGATATACTATATTTTTGTCTAATCTCTTCATCGACGCCAGGTATCCTCAATATCTCCGCATAGAGTGATTCCGTTGGAACGAACATCATAGCAAATTCAGTTGTCTTAGGAACTTCGATATATTTATCGTGAATCTTTTTTGCCTGCGCAACTACGTCGTTTCTTAATGCTTTTCGATAAGCGTCAACGTCGGCTTTATCGCCATTATCATAGGCTTTAAGAAGTCTCTGATAATTTTCTACAGGGAACTTACTGTCTATCGGGAGTAAAACTTCATCCTCTTTTCCAGGCATCCTAACCGCAAATTCAACCCTATCTGACGTTCCTTTCTTAATAATCGTATTCGTTAGATATTGCGTAGGAGTTAAAATGTCCTCAATAATTGCACCAAGCTGAACTTCTCCATATATTCCGCGTGTCTTTACGCCTTCCATGACTTTTTTCAAATCACCCACCCCAGTAGCTAAGTTTTTCATTTCCCCGAGCCCTTGATAAACTTGCGTTAGCTGCCCAGAAATCTGCTTAAAGCTCTCATTAAACCTTTTTTCGACGCTCGCCTGTAATTTTTCATCAACAGTTTCGCGCATCTGTTCAAGCTTCTTCTCATTACTCGTCTGAATCTTCTCAAAGTTCTGGTTCAGCTCCGACCTACTCTTCCTAAACTCGTCCGAGATAACTGGCGTTAAACTATCAATTTTCTTAGAGAGAACTTCTACCTTTGTGTCGGTTTTGATAAGTTTTTCCTCAAGGCTTGAAGTATCGACTTTTGTTCCACGAAGCGTTGTGAGAAGAACCACGCCAATCAAAACAAGATTTATAACTAAAAGTATTACCATAACAATTTCCATGTTTTTCATTATATCACACCTTATGTTATAATAATCACATGTATCACTCTCTTCTTGATTTTTTGAAAGGCAAACAAAACATCTGTATTGTCCAAGCGGAGAACCCAGATGGGGATTCGCTCGGTTCCGCCATTTCTTTAGACTATATCGTCTCCAACCTTAATCCTTCAGCCGAGGTAACCCTTTATTGTCCAGTCGACATTCCAAAATACCTTCACTACTATTCGGATTGGTCGCGCGTCGAAAATGAATTCGGCTGGCGCGCAGACGGTTACATTATTGTCGATACAGCCGCGGAAGTCCTTCTAAGTAAACTTCTTGACGACTCAGCAATCAAAAATAAACTATACTCCTCTCCAGTTTTTGTACTCGACCATCATGAAACACCGGATGATTTGAATTTTCCTCATGAATCCATAATCGAACCTCTCCCAGCTTGCTGTGACTTAATTTATAAGATTATCGACTCTGAAAAACTCGAAATAACTCCAGACATCGCCAAAAACCTTATCTATGGTATTCTTTCTGATACTCTAGGGTTAACTAGTGCGACAACATCCCCAGAAACTTTTCGACACATTGCCACACTCCTAGAGAAAGGCAACCTCAACATTTCTGACCTCGAAGAAGCTCGCCGTGAATTCATGAAGAAATCGCCTCGCATTCTCGATTACAAGGCCGAACTAATCAAGCGCATCGAGTACAGCCTCGACGGACAACTCGCTACAGTCCATATCCCTTGGGATGATATTGAAAAATTCTCTGATGAATACAATCCAAACGTTCTTATTCTCGAAGAACTTCGCCTCGTAGAAGGAGTCGACGTAGCAGTTGCTATAAAAACATACCCTGACGGCAAGGTAACTGGCAAAATTCGCACTAGCAAGCCAATAGCGGACCAAATCGCTGGATTTTACGGTGGTGGTGGTCACCCATACGCCGCAGGTTTCCGCACCTACGATATTTCATACGAAGATGTCATCCGCGACCTCGTCTCAATCGTCCCAGATATGATTAGAAAGGTAGAAAATGAGACTCTATAATACATCAACTAAATCGCTTGAAGAATTCAAACCGAAAAATCCCGAGGAAGTAAAAATCTACACTTGCGGCCCAACAGTTTATTCTGCTCCGCATATCGGTAATTTTTCAGCGTATATCTATTGGGATTTGCTTCTCCGTACTCTTATCGCAAATGGCTTCGCTCCAAAGCGTGTCCTGAATCTAACTGATGTTGGCCATCTTACCAGTGACGGCGATACAGGCGAAGATAAACTTGAAAAAGGAGCCAAAAGAGAGGGGAAGACCGTCTGGGAAATCGCCGATTATTATATCGACTTATTTAAATCTGGCTTCAAGAAGCTCAACCTCTTAGAACCATACAAGTGGGCTCGCGCTACCGACTACATCGAACAGTCAGAAGACCTCGTCAAAAAATTAATCGAAAACGGTTTTGCTTACGAAACTTCCGACGGTGTCTATTTTGACACCTCTAAATTCTCTGCCTATTCTGATTTTGCTCATCTCGACCTCAACCACCAAAAAGCCGGCGCGCGCGTTGCTTTTTCCTCCGAGAAACGTAATGTATCCGATTTTGCAGTCTGGAAATTCATTAAGGAAGGCGAAAACCACGCTATGCGCTGGGATTTTCTTGGCCGTCCAGGATATCCTGGTTGGCATCTCGAATGTTCTTCTATCATTCACGCCGAACTTGGCGAGCCTATCGACATCCACACTGGTGGCATTGACCACATTCCCGTCCACCACACTAACGAAATCGCTCAGACTTTCGGCGCATTCGGTTCGGAACTATCAAAAACCTGGCTTCACTGCAATTTCATCACTATCGATAGTGAAAAAATCAGCAAATCCCTTGGTAATATCATTACATTGGAAGACATCGAGAAAAAAGGCTATTCTACTCACGACTTCAAACTCTGGCTTTATCAAGGTCACTACCGCAAAGAACGTAATTTTACCTATGAAGACTTAGAATCTGCCCGAATCAGGCGCCTCAAATGGATTAATTTCGTCCTAAAAAACCGCCAAAATAATGCAATTGACACCCCAAGGACACCAAATTTTAAATCAACTCTACTAGAAAACCTAAATAACGACCTTAACTCAGCTGAAGCATTCGCCTATATTGACCAAGTTGCAGAAACCATAAATATCGAAGATTGGCGCGATGTTTCAGAATTATTCGGTCTAGATTTACGCTTAGATGATTCTATGGCTCCATCAAAAGAAGATTATGCCCTTGTCGAAGCTCGCTCAAAAGCCCGCGAAGAAAAGAATTGGCCCGAAGCCGACAGAATTCGCGATGAACTCGCTTCCAAAAACCTCACCGTTCTCGATACTGCAGATGGTCCCCTCTTGCAATTTTTGCGATAATATGCTATAATATAGATATTGGGTTGGGATTTTGTCTCTATTTGCTCAACGACCTTTAATTTTGGGAGGGGAAAATGAATATCCTGCTTTTGGTTGTTTCTCTGGTTACTATCTGCATAGGAACCAACGCCGCGATGAAAATCGGTGCACGTATCCAGAAACTCGCTGATAAGAAGTACTTATCGTCAGAATCGAACGACGACGAGACGAGTCAAGAACAAAATCATGGCACCGTTATCCGATTCGACCCCGACAAAGAAAACTTTCCCGTAAAGGGAACACCAGTAGAGTACTATTACCACGAAAGTGACAAGCTTGCCTACGGAAGAATAATCGAGATGACAATCAATTACTACCACAAACGAAGAACCGAAGAAGGCTTCTGCAAGATTCTGTATGCCTTACGCGACCAGAATCATCAAATGGCCCTCATTCACGACGAATTAGTATACATCGTCGATGCTCTTGAATTATCCGATGTCCGATTCTTAAAAGGCCGAATGCAAGAGATTTTCGATGTGTATGTCCACAACTGCGAGGACTCCGTGAACTACATCCGCCATTACTATTCCACAGTAGATACCGCTCGTAAAGATTCAAAGCACATGACCTTGTCCGATATCGTCAAAGATAATGACAAGCTCATCAAGAGTCTCGAAGAATGCATCAAGGCAATTCGTGAGTATTGTGCAAAGATTAAAAACGATGAAACGCCTGCTCATTTGACTGACTTCACGGCTACGGAGGATATCAATGACTTCACCGAAAGGCTTCGCGGAATCACTGCAATGGCAGAAGAGAAAAACAAGGTTGAACCGGTTCCAACAATCAAAATCCCGCGTCGGAGAGGGGTAACCATGCTCGGCATGACCGATGCGGAAATCAATCCTAAATCCAACGAAGATGTTGGTCTACAAGACCTCTATACCAGTCACACACAAACTACCTTACCGTCAGGCGACGGATTCTAATCCCCCAACCCAAAAAGTCTCCCCACCCGGGGAGATTATTCATTTAAAAATCTCCCTTGCGGGAGATTATTCAGTCATTGAGAAGAAGTGCCTTGATATACTCTAACGGTTCAGGCTTTTCATAATACATTCTGTCATAATTCCAGGAAGGAAAAATGTCGGTCGGCTGAAACCAGTCTCCGAGTTGCCTCTGCCAGTATAAAATCGAGTCAAGTATATGAAAAGACAGATTTGAATAGCGCATAATCCCAAGTGAACGCTCATCATTCTCGATTAGCCACCTAAGAACCCTGATTACTCCCATAAAATACTCCAGCCCATGCGGAATAATAAATCCTGAATGTCCAGAAGTATCCGATTGGCCATAAAAAAAACTCAGTGTTTCCCAAACGTAATCGTCGACGGCAATATCTTTTCCTGGCTCTTGGTCAATCAAATCATAGAAATAACGAGACGTTTCCGCAAAATTATGCCCCTTAGTAATATAATCAGCAATAATAATGGAAATTGACGAGAGTATAATCGCCTCGCTGCCAATTGCGCGCATTTCGTAAAGCGTTGCAAATCCTTCATCGACAATATTCCATGGTCCACGCGAAACAATCCTCGGCGCAAAAAATCTCGAAACCGCCCTATCTTCCGAAAGCATTGTGCTTGACAGAATCGCGCGTAAATGTGCAGTCTCATGACTAAGCGACTGAAGCGTTTTCACGCCACTCAGATTGAAATTTGTCGGGACCATAAACCAAAGCCTTGAAGCGTTCGGGTTTGTGCAAATCCCAAGCGAAAACCCAAATTCTGGCGTATAAATCTCAATTTTCGGTCTTTTAAGTCTAGCTTCATCATAAATATAATTCACTGCCTTCGAAAATACCGTTGCTAGTTTTTTCCAGTCGTAGTTACGAAGCTCTAGTTCTTCATACTCACTCTCCGTAACCGAACCGCGGAGGTCCTTAAGAAATACATGAAAAATATTAAACAGTTTCGCACGTCTCTCCGAAGTATCTTCTTCTGGCAGAACCAACTTGTCTGTAAAAACTTTGTAGACCGGTTCATCTGCCATAGCTTTTGCAATCTCTACCTCAAGTTCTGTCGGACCGCCATCGAACAAATCGAACGCTGCTTTCTTTGCAGATTCAACGGTCGAAGGACTATACGCACTATGAGTTTTTCGCTCATTCGCAACAATCTGTTGCGCAACCAATCGTGCATCCGAAAGCGCCTTCGACTGCATCGAGGCCTGATTATACGCAAGCTTAGTCTTTTTCGGGCCAGAGTTAAATGCACCAGCGAAAATTGCCTCTTTTAGAACATCTTCAAGTCCGGACGTCCTAGCCGAAAAACTTTCAAGTCTCGGAATATCATATTTGAACGTCGGGTTATAACTCAGATTCTGTGACTTAATCCATGCCTCCTTTTCCTCTTTCACATTCAATGGGACAATAAAGTTGTACAAATCCACAGGATTCCTTGAAACAGCATTAAACCAATACCGAAACTTCATAAAACCCATTACGTTCACCTTCTTTCTCAATATATAAATGTACGTTTAGCCTCGCCAAAATTATCGCAATTATACCATTTTAAGGCTTTAGAATAAAACATAAACATTTTGTGATATAATACAGATATGGCTACTAAGAAATCAATTAAAAAACAACCAACTAAAAACAAAAAACATCTAGAAACAGAGCATAAACGTATGGGCAAACTAGTCGTCATCTTTGGCGTTCTCCTAGTTTGTATCCTTGCTGTATTCTTTGCCGTCAAATCAGACGCTCTATTCTGTGACTACGCCAGCCAGCAGAAGCTTCATGCTTTCGAAGGACTTGCCAAGGCATACCTAGAAGAACAATTCGAGAAAGACGGCGACACGGCTGTATTTACAGGAGAGATGGGAGTAACTGACGACAAGGACCTTTATCTCGATTTCATTATCGCAAAATACGAAGACCGCGTTATCGTATCGACCAAAAACGCTCGCCTCCACTTCCAATGTCACGACGAAAACTTCAAGTGGAAAGAAACAGGTTGTGCTTACGCATATTGGTATGACAAAGAAAAAGAAGTCAGCGACGAAAATCAAGAAGCCCAAAGAGAGTTTGTCGAAGCAGCTGAAGCGCTAGTTGACGCTTCAAACTCAGGCGCAGACGAAGCCGTCATCAAACATCTCCGTGAGGAATATCAAAAAGCATACGAAAACATCAAGCCTTTCTTCGAAAAATTTAAAGCTCCTGCCGAACTATAATTCAATCACGCCTTTTTCAAGGTCTTTGAGGATTTGTTTCTTATATCTATCCTCTTCAGAAAAAACACATCCGCAGTATTTCTGCATATAAAGCCCGAGCTCTCGGGCTTTATTCTGTCCTTCGCGAAAACCCACCCTAAAGTCGCGATACAAGAATTTAATTCCAGAGATTTCCGCCAATTCCTCGCAAACTTCCTTCAACTCATCATGCTTTTGATAAGGAGAAACCAAAAGCGTAGTCGTAAATGCGTCATACCCGTGCTCTTTTGCGTATTTCACTGTCTGGCTAATCCTCGCTCGATAACAGTATTTCGCGCACCTGTTCGGAATATCATTAACAACATTTTTGCAGAACTCATCCAATCCGTATTTTTCAACGAAAATTCCTCGCACACCAACAGATTTAATATAATCTTTTAAGCAATCTCTGCGAGTTTTGTATTCGATATAAGGATGAATATTCGGATTAAACCAGAAAACAGTCGGCTCGATTCCTTCCTTGCGTAAACTATCGATGCAATAAACTGAACAAGGCGCACAACATGTATGCATTAATAACTTCATACTCGACCACCATTCTTGTAATACCTAGTCAAAAACTCATTTTTAAATTCTTGAAAATTGTCATTCTCGAGACTTTCTCGAATTCTGTCGACAAGATTAACAACAAAGTATTCGTTATGAATCGATGCAAGCACTTTTCCAGTAATCTCATCGACTTTGAATAGATGATGTAGGTATGCTCTCGAGTAATTTCTGCAACATTCACACTCGCATCCATCAACAATTGGCGAAAAATCATGGGTATATTTTGCATTTTTGATATTCATTCTACCATCAAAAGTAAACAACGCTCCGTTTCTCGCCAATCTTGTCGGTCCAACGCAATCAAACGTGTCGCAACCATGCTCAGCCCCGACAAACAAATCAATCGGCTCTTGCCCCATTCCAAGTAAATGCCTCGGCCGCTCCTCCGGCAGAATTGAACAAACAGTTTTTAACATCTCGCCCATTCCATCAGCAACGAACACCCCGCCAATTCCATAACCATCTACGCTCATCTTCGCCTCGAACTTAGCGCTCTGCTCGCGAAGGTCAAGAAAATCACCGCCCTGAACCACTGCATATAGGTATTGTTCTGGCAGGCCTTTCTCAAGATACTCTTTTTCAAGTTTTTCATGTTCGACGACACATCGTTCTAGCCATCTATGTGTCCTTTCCATTGCGCGTTCCATATCATCGTGCTTTTCACTCTTCGCTAACTGGTCAAAAGCCATATGTATATCAGCGCCAATCTCCCATTGTGTCTGCATGCTAAGTTCGGGCGTCATCAAAAATTTACTTCCATCGATATGACTTCTAAAAGTCGCACCGTCTTCCGTAAGCTTCACTTGCGGAAGGCTAAAAATCTGGAATCCTCCCGAATCGGTGAACGTTGGTTTATCCCAATTCGTAAATTCTGCAAGCCCTCCCCCTTCTCGAATTAGTTCAGAACCAGGAGCAAGAAATAAATGATAAGTGTTTGCGAGAACTGCTTGGCTTCCAAGCTTACGCATTTGTTCAAACGTCAAAGCTTTTACGGTCGCCCTCGTTGCGGCACCAACGAAAGCGGGTGTTTTAATGTCGCCGTGTGGAGTATGAATCACGCCAACGCGCGCCAAGCCCTCTCTCTTTTTTATATCGAATTTTAACATATAAACATTGAATCCCCGTAGCTCAAAAAATTATATTTTTCTTCAATACAATGCTCGTAGGCTTGTTTTAAATGTTCCCATCCAGCAAACGCCGAAGCGAGCATTAAAACAGTAGATTTTGGCGCATGAAAATTCGTAAGTAGTGCATCGACAATTTTAAACTCAAAACCAGGATAAATGAATATATCATCCTCGCCAAAAGTTTTACCTGTCTTCGCGTAAAATTCAAGCGTCCTTGCAACGGTTGTCCCTAAAGCAACGACTCGTTTTCCATTTGTTTTCGTCTCACGAATCGCACTTAAAGTCTCATCAGGGATATGGAACCATTCTGAATGCATCTTATGATTCTCGACTTCGTCTGTACGAATAGGTAAAAAAGTTCCGAGTCCAACATGGAGAGTCAGATAGCAAACCTTCACACCTTTTTCTTTCAAACGCGCCAATAGCTCATCTGTCATATTAAGACTTGCTGTCGGTGCTGCCGCACTGCCCATTTCCTTCGCCCAAACGGTTTGATAACGCTTTTTATCCGCCTCGCTTGCGTCCCGATGGAGATATGGAGGCAAGGGAACTGAACCGTAACTTTCGGTAAGTTCATTCAAATCAGCCTTTGATTCAACCTCGGCAATTCCGTTTCCAAGAATAGAAGAAATCTTGACTATATAATCAGTTTTTTCGAGTTTGGATAATTCTTCAACGCGTTTAGCAGAAGAGTTCTTTTCTCCAGAAAAATCAGCCTTAAGAATTCTTAATTCATCGCTTTCGTGCAGTTTTCCACGATACATTACTTTTTGCGGTTCATCACCATGTTTCTCAAGTACTACCAACTCCCTAGGCCGTCCATCCGAAAGCTCGCAAAACAGGCGGCTCTGCATAACCTTTGTATCGTTTAAAATTATCGTGTCACCTTCATTAAGAAATTCATCTAGATTTTTGTAAAACGAATCTTTTATCTCTCCTGTTTTTCGATTCAAAACACAAAGCCGAGTCGAACCGCGTTCTTCCGGCGGGAACTTAGCAATACGCTCCTCAGGGAGTTCGTACGAAAAATCAGAGACTAACATTTCATATATATTAACATTTTTTGCTAAAAATTGAAAACATATGCTATTATAATACATATAACAGACTAGGAGGTTTACATGTCCAGACACATTGTAGAGATTGAGACAAAAACATTTGTTCGCTTTTGGCTAGTTATTCTCGGCTTTGCACTTTTAACCTTTTTTGTAGTGCGCGCTTCTGAAGCTCTCGCTATCATCGGCATAGCCATCCTTCTCGCTATCGCCATCCGACCTTTTGCCCTTAAAGTCGATAATCTCATTGGAAAAAACAAGCAGTCTAACCTTGCCTCCGTCCTAGCCTATCTCATCGTTCTCCTTGTCATCGCCACCATTATCGCAGTTATTGGTCCAGTCATCGTCAACGAGTTCGCAAAATTCCTCTCATCGCTTCCCGGAATGATGCAAAGCTCAGACCTCTCTGCTCTCAACGACATTGGTAAAACCTTTGGCATAGAAAGTCTTTCGACAGAAATCATTCACTCAATCGAAGATTTATCTAAAAACTTCCTTTCAATCTTCGGTACCGGTGTCGTCTCTGGCATTTCGACAGTTAGTAGTATACTTGCGAAAGCCGGCATAACTCTCGTTATTACTCTCTTCTTACTTCTCGATGGCCCATCCATCATGGAAAACATGTGGAGCAAAATTGGCGCCAAGAAGTCCGTCCAAGACCTTAAAGACGAAAAGGACTCCGAAGTCAAGGTTGCAACCGAAGCACGAGTAATCACAACGAAAATGGCCAAAGTTGTTTCCACTTTCGTCAGCAAACAGGTCTCCATCGCTATCATCGATGGCCTTGCCACTGGCTTCAGCGTATTCGCGCTCTGTTTAATCTTCGGCGTAAGTGCAAACCTTGCTATACCAATGGGTATGATTACTATGACCTTCTATCTTATTCCTATGTTCGGTCAAGTTATCGGAGCGGGTCTTGTCACCCTCATCCTTCTCTTCAATAACCCTCTCATGGCATTAATTTGGCTTGCCTTCTATATCGTCTACGGATTCATCGAAGTAAATGTTTTTGCTCCAAAAATCCAAGGAAATGCTTTAAAGCTAAAACCAGTCGTCGTGTTGGTCTCCATTACAATCGGTACCTACATGTTTGGTCTATTTGGCGCCATCATTGCAATCCCAATCGCCGCCTGTATGAAAATCCTCATCGACGAATATCCAACTATTCGTAAACTTCGCAAGTAATTGACCTAACAGGGATAATTATGGTATAATATGCGTAATTACCCCTGTTTTTTATGGGACTTAGTACATTAATAAGGAGGGAAATTTATGGAATTTTTCGCAACCATAGGCGTGATTACTGTTTTTGTCTTTATCTATCGCTGGGTTAAATCTTGGGCTGAAAAGTCTTTGGAGGAAATCGAGCAGAAAAAGAAAGCGAAGGATGAAGATATCGAACAAAAAGACGACGAGGATGGCGACGACGTAACCGGAGGGCAGCAACTCACTATCTACGACCTGTTCGACGGTATCAACGGAAGTTCAATCGAGGATTCCGACGATGTATTTGTCCTGGACACGAGTGACGACTGCCTCTACGAACCAGTATTCGAACCGCTTCCTGCAACCGATAACCAAAACGCGATTGAGCTAAACTTAGAGCTCAAAAAAATTGGAAGCTATGTCCGTCTATATTATCACCTGAAAAATGTATATGGCGAAAATGCTATCCCGACTTTCGGAAAGGTAGAGAAAAACGTTCGATTGGTTATCTACGAAACCGAAATGACACGTAGAGCTATCTATAGAAAATACTTCAAAGGGAAGCAGTTCGAACGCAGCATTAATCCGTTTAATGCGGACGATTCGTGGGCGCTCCATTGCGCCACCTATGACCTGCGTGCCGTGTCTTCGCCGTTGGTTTATAATTACGATATCATCCGCGAGGAATGCTTCAAAATTACAGAATTCAAGGATGACGGCTTCTACAGCTTCAATCCGACCAACCTACAGAGAACTGCAAGACTCATTAAAATTGAAGCAATCAACGAAGCTGAAAGACAGCATTTCCGCGGCTGGAAAGATTTGAGAGATATCTACGAAGAAAGCGCCAAAAAGTACATCGATGAAATTTTCAAAAAATAACCCCCGAAAAAACACCCCGCCGTATAAGCGGGGTTTTTATTTTATTTATATGGTATCACTTCGTAAAGCGAATTCTCTGTTCTGACATAATAAGAATTCCATTTTCTAAATGCGTCAACAATCCTGGAGGTATTACCGCCATTCATAAATTCCGGGTCTATCGTTCCTAGTCTAAAATCTGGTTCCAACGCCGACTCTTCCAACACAATCTGTCGTCCAATTTGCGGTTGTTCTGTAACCACCCCTCCTAGAAAATCCCCAAGTTTCACCATCGCAATATCTGCCGTACTCGGGCTTAAAGCTTGCTTCATCAGCATAATTTTTGAACCAACTCGAATGTTCAAATTATTATTCATTTCTTGAACAGAGCACTCTATCTCTCTGGGCTCTTCGCCCGTCAACTCGACTTTATAGAGTATGGATTTCTTCAGAAACTCAACAGCCGACATTTGTCTAATCTCGTCTGAACTCAATTCTGGGTCAAGCGTCTGTATATATGTTTCATGCTGGACTTTACCTTCTTCATCCTTGTAATATCTAATATATCCGTTCAGCACCATAGTAGAAGTATCAACTCGACCATTTATCGGGTCACCATCAAGATTAATAGACATTTTTTCGCCAACTTTAACCGCACGATTCAAAAATCCACCAAAGGACGCTTCTCCCGGCACTGGCGCCATCTTGAATCCTCCGCGCTCTTCGTCTGGAATCATGTCCGCAAGTGTAAATTTAACTCCGCGCCCACCGCGAAGTCCAAGTACTTCCATATTTGAAGAAACGCACAATGTTTCACCAATCTGCGTCCTAACTCTTTCTCCTCTAATCCTGCTCCTGTCTGGTTCCTCAAAAAAGTCATCATAATGTCTCATGATATAATTTGTGGCGAATTCATCTGCAAAAGACTCTGAGCTCATCTCTCGATAGCTTACCTTATCTGCTTCAAGCACTTCGTTCATGTTGCTAGCATCAATACCCAAAGCTCCAAGTCTGTGACGAAATGCATATGCAGTCTCCGACAAATCGCCACCAACCTGCCCAGGTATCGGCTTTCCCATCATGTCACCAAGCCTACGTAGTCCATCCGCCTTACATGCCGAAACAAACGCTTCAGTTTCCGAAAGCCCACTCTCTCTAGCTGGGTCTAAAAAATTTACTTTAAAGTCCAACGCATGACCAAGCTCATGCATCATCACAAAAGTGGATAAAAGTCTTTCGTTTCGCATAATATCCGCAGGTCTAGCACCAGTTCTTAAAGCAACCATGTTCAAAACATGGTCGAGGCCGAAGTTGTCGCCCTCTTTCACTTCGCGTGGAGCCATATATGTTTCAATGTCAGAAAAATTCATACAAACTCGAGGGACAATCTCTCCTTTTTTCGTTACAGCATGCGATTCGAAAAAAGCATTTCCATCAATTTCCGTATCTACTAACCTCACATTTGCGAGTTGGGGGTACTCTTCCACGACAGTTCTATAAGCTTTCGCCAAGAAGTGCTTACCCAATCTATTAAGCCTTAATGTATTCCTTGTCTTCTGGCTCTTATCGTATTTAGCAAGTTTTTCAGCGGTTATGAACTGTCTAAGAGACTCGGAGGAACTATTGAAAGCCCAGGCATTGTTCTTCGCGAATCCTTCTCCGCTTTCTTCAAATTCTTCATCATTGAGCCCATAGCTATCGTCGAAAATCTCGCCCTGGTCAATATCTAGCTGAGCTTCATCAAAATCTGGCATTTCACTCATTGCACGAGAAAAATCCCTCTCGCCATCGAGAAAAGCTTCTTCCTTCTCGAATCTTCCCACTTCACCAGGGCCCACCATTTTAAACTTTCTCTATATTCTCCAATCTAATAGCAACGCTAGTATCTTCGTCGAAAGGCTTTTCCATTTTTTCGAATGCTTCTTTAGAAACTGTTACGTCTTCTTCTTCATAGGCATCTGCCGAGAATCTACATGCGCCAAACTCGTTCATTGCAAAAACCTCAACTCTTGGGTTCATCAAGATTTGCTCATACATCTTCTTTGTCTTCGCAGTGCCAAAATAAACGTTCCCATCAACCTCCGCCGCCTTATCAAGTGGTCTAACGTGCGGTTGGTCTTCAACAGATGTTGCAAGATACCAAACACCGCTTAGCGCATCAACTACTTCCTCATTGTCCATAGTTTACCTCCATACAAACCTTAAATTTTTCGCGATTTTTTAAGGTTTAATTTATTAATCACGTATATAATACTATTATAACAAATAAGGAATTAAATATATGAGAATTTTATATGTTGAGGACGAGAAACTACTAGCCGACGCAGTCACTCACTTGCTCAAGAAGTCAAACATTAATGTCGACTGGGCAGAAGATGGCGAAGAAGGTCTTCGACTAGCAAAGAAGCCTGTCTACGACGCAATTGTTCTAGACATTATGCTCCCGAAGATGTCTGGTCTAGAAATTCTGGAAACTATTCGCAGACAAGGAATAAAAACGCCCGTCATCATGCTCTCCGCTCTAAGCGAAGTTGAAGACAAAGTACGTGGACTCGATATCGGCGCTGACGACTATCTAGCAAAGCCTTTCAAAACCAAAGAGCTCATTGCTCGTCTTAATGCTCTTGTCCGCCGTCCAACTCTTCGCGAATCTAAAATAGTTAAATTTGAAGACCTTGAATTCGATATCGAAAACAGAACCGTAAATAACGTAGCACTCACAGAAAAAGAAGCTGAAATCCTAGAAATGCTCATAAATTCTGGTGAGAAAACCGTTCAGAAAGACTATATCTTGGCCCATGTCTGGGGTGCCGATATGATTGCAGAAGATAATTATGTCGAAGTTTATATGTCCTATCTACGCAAAAAACTCAAAACAATCGGCTCAAAAGTTGCCATCAAAACCGTTCGCGGACTCGGCTATAAGCTCGTAATAAAATAAAAGTATGTTTAATAAGCTCCGCACTCATTTTATCTTAATAAACTTAATAACCACTTCTATCATTCTTGCGTCAGCTTTTTCGACTGTCTATCTTGTCGCCAAAAATACTTCTGAAGCACGTCGCCCAATCGACGTAAACATAAACCTAAATGAAAGCGGAATAACAACCGAGTTCCAGCCAGCGAACGATGCAACTGACCCGCAAAGTGCCTATGTTCGTAAAATCGTCGAGGAACGTATCCTTGCAGACCGCGAACTATCTTTGCGCTCTCTCCTCATCACCCTCATTGTCACCGGTCTTGCTGTCGAAATCATCGTCGCCGTCTTTTCTTACTACTTTGCAGACCAAGCAATCAAGCCAGTAAAAGAGGCGTACGAATCGCAAAAGATTTTTATCGCAAACGCATCCCACGAAATCAAAACTCCAGTCGCAGCCATAAAAGCGAATCTCGAAGCCGCCGACTTAAGTGACGAAAACCATTGGATTAAAAACATTGAGCTAGAAGCCGATAAAATTGAAACTTTAAACCTTGCTCTTTTACGCCTTGCAAAAACCGACATTATGCAAGAAGCTATCGTGACTGAGGACGTTGATTTGGAACGCCTAGTAAAAGCTGTTACGAACTCTTTTTCTTCTCGCCTTGAACAAAAGGGAATCAATCTAAAAACCGATTCCGACTTTAAGAAAGGCCAAAAAACCATAAAAATCAATCGAGCTGATTTTAAAGAAATCTTTGAGATTCTTTTCGACAATGCAATAAAATACTGCAAAAAATCTATTGAGATTAAGATTTCGCCTCATTCGCTACTCATCAAAAATGACGGCGCAACAATTCCGAAGGAAAAACTCCCGCGCATTTTTGACCGTTTCTACCAAGTCGACAAAAGTTCAAATGGCTCCGGTCTAGGTTTAGCTATTGCCATGTCATTAGCAAAACACAATAATTGGAACATTGAAGCAAAATCAGAAAACAAAATCACATCATTCGAACTTAAATTCTAATATGGTATTATATTTTTATGATTAAAGTATATACAACCCCAACATGCGTCTACTGTCATGCCCTCATGGACTGGCTAGACGAACAAAACATCAAATACGAGGAAATCGACGCTTCGACCTCCGACGAAGCAATTGAACTCGGAATTTCTGCCGTTCCTGTTACTATTATTACAGACAGCAAAGGCAAAGAAACCCGCATCACTGGCTTCGACCGTCCAGCCCTCAAAAAAGCCCTCAAAGCATTGGCGGCATAATAAACAATCATTTTATTCTTAAATCAAGTCTTTTTGGTCTTTTGAAAAATCCTTATAATAAAAGTGTCTAGACATACTTCGGTCACTGTCCAGACAAAATCAACATAGCAGTTGGATGTCTGTCATTTCATCCTTCTGCCAAGAGCCTCCAAAAGTTTGGGCTCACATAAATGACTCTAAGATAAATTATCAAGGAGTTACTTATGAAAAATAATAAAACTACATCCGAACGCGTCGAAGTCATGGCTCTTTTCGGCTATGAAATGACGCCTTGCCAACCGCTTTCTTTCAAGAAGCGTGGCGAAAGCGAAGTCGAAGTTACGGAGCTTCTCCGAACTCGCATCAAATTCGTCGGGCAAGCCGCTCATCATATCTTCGACATACTTGCGGGTCAAGCTAGATACGTGTTGGAGTTCAACTCAACCGACCTTAGCTGGCACATCAGCAAGGCGTAAAGATGGAAAAATCCCCTCTCTCGAGGGGATTCTTTTATTCACTAACTAGAATCGAAAATTCCCAGAAGACGTTATCAGCGCCTTTTGTCACCTCAAATCGACAGATACCGTCTTTCAAATTAACGTTTAATCTACCACTACCACTAGCCTTAGTCGTTTTCACCACTTGAGCCTCGGTTCCATCTTCACATTTCACGATTGCCTCAAATTCAGCCACATTACCAGGGTCGTCACCTTCAAAGTTGTTTTGGAACATATAATCAACTGAGCGCTCTCCTTCAGTTACGGAAAAAGCATTAGTAGCTACTCTACCTTGTCCAGGGAGCGTGATACCAAGTGGGTCAGCAACCGCATTTCCACTTCCATCTTCAGGTGTTCCAGAACCGTTCCCATTTGAAGTAGTGTTGTTGTTTTTGAGCAAAACACAAACAACAATCAAAACTGCAAAAGCCATTACGCCAAGCACTAAAGCGATAGGGCGACTCGTCTTCGCTTTCGCAACACCATTACTAGAATCGCCGTCAATAGTTTTCACCATCTGAGCATCTTCCCCAGAACGATGTTCTTTCTTTCTAGCTCTAACCTTATCTCGAATTTTCATTCAATACCTCCTTTATTGTTCAATAATCGATACAATTACTTTTGATATCATATCATAAAATCATCTTTAGAAAAACCTAAATCTATTAAGCGGGAACAATCTAACGGCAACAGGACCCGCAATTCGACAAAGAGGAATCGTACCGAGTCCATTTCGGGAATCATAGCTATTCGTTCCTTCACGGTTATCACCACTCACGAAAATCTCACCTTCTGGGACGACAATATCTACCTCACCGCTCGTATACTCTTTTGGACCTTCCTCGAGCCCATTCCTCCATTGAGCATCATACACAATTCCATCAGGATTTTCTTCGTTGAACACTGTTAAAACACCATCCTTGACCTGCACACGCTCGCCAGGAAAAGCAATGACGCGCTTAATGATATACTGGTCCTTAATCCCCGATGGCGCCGCACAAGTCATCTCCCCGCTTGAGCTACCATTTGCAAAGACAATAATTTGGCCTCTCTCTGGCACATACTCTTTACCGAGGAAATGCGACCAACTCACTACCAAACGATTCACAATCATTCGGTCGTCTCCTAGAAGCGTATTCTCCATGCTAATTCCGACGACGTTATACGACCTAAAGACAAAGGTATTAAGCAGAAAAGTTCCCAAAGCAACCGCCCCTATAAAAAGAACTAGGCTCAGAAGGTCTTTAAAAAGTGGATGTTTCTGCAGAAAAGTCGCTTTATCATATTTTTCTATCATATTCCCTATTATAACACAGCGCCGATACTACTTATGGATTTTTTCAGGCTTTTTAAGTTAGTTTTTATAAACTTTGCTATAATATAATATATATGGCATCAGATTATATATTTATTCGAAAAAGCCGCAACGCCTTATCGACCGTCCTACACACTTTGATGAACATCTTGCTTGGCGTTGGTTCTGTCTTCGTTACTATCGTTTCCGGTTCATGGATTATTGGCTTCATTTTAGTCCTCTTATCTAAATGGCGCATGTTTGCCGTCCACCCACATTATCTTTGGCTAAACGTCAAGTCTAACCTTGTCGACCTCATTGTCGGATTTTCAATCGTCTTACTCGCATTCTTCTCGGGCACCACTTTAATGACCGTTCACTTTATTCTCGCCGCTATCTACTGTATCTGGCTCACAATCGTCAAACCTCGCACGTCCGAGGCATGGACGCTCATTCAGGCTCTCTTTGCTGTCTTTATCGGCACATGCGCCATGTGTATTATGTGCGCTAGCCTAAACTCATTCTTCCTAGCCTTCTTTGAATTTGTTATTGGCTATGGCGCCACTCGCCACGTCCTAGCACAAAACAACAACACGAACGATGAAGGCTTCCCAGCACTTTTCTTTGGCACAATTTTTGCAGAAATCTCCCTACTTTGTCACTCGCTTCTCATCGTTTACACCTTTACCGAAGTAGGCATCATCGTTCCGCAACTCGCAATTATTCTTACCGTCTTTAGCTTCCTGGCTGCAAAAATATCTAAAGCCATCGAATCAAGAGATGGCAACCTTCGCTTTAAGGAAATCGCCGTTCCGCTCGCTTTTAGCGTCTTAATTCTCGCAGTCGTCATCATTCTATTTAGTCCACAAAGATTTAATGTCTAATAAAAGGAGGTAACAACATGAAAGAAGCCGAGATTATTAATGATATCTCAAAAACTGAGAACATAAGCAAAAAGCAAAAACCGAACGGCCTGGCAATCGCCGGATTGATTGTGGCAATCCTTGCCTTAATCGGAACCTGCTTCAACACTTACGTACTCTACAAAAACGAACGCCACAACACATCTTCATTCATTCAAGAGTTCTCGATGGATGGTAATTCCGCCAACTTCACCGAAGGCTCGGTCGCCGAAGTCGCAAACCGCGTCTCCGACTCAGTCGTTTCTATTGTTACTGAAGTCAAAACCACAAGTTACAGCTTCTTTTACGGACCGACTGAAGAAACTGGCGCAGCGGCCGGCACTGGCGTCATCGTTTCGTCCGATGGTTACGTTCTGACCAATAAACACGTCATCGACAGCGCTACGAAGATTTACGTCGTCCTAAACGACGGCACCGTCTATAAAGAAGTTTCTCTCGTTGGCACCGACCCGTTAAACGACGTGGCATTCCTCAAAATTGAAAACGCCACCGACCTTTCTCCAGCCACTCTCGGCGACTCTAAGACTATCGTCGTCGGACAACAAGTCATCGCAATCGGTAATGCCCTCGGCCAATATCAAAACACCGTCACATCCGGCATCATCTCTGGTACTGGTCGCGAAATAACAGCTACGGACGAATCCTATCAAAACGAAGAAACCCTAGTCGATATGATTCAAACTGATGCTGCCATCAACTCCGGCAATTCAGGTGGCCCACTCGTCAACGCCGCCGGCGAAGTCATTGGTCTCAACACCGCAGTTTCATCCGGTAATAATATCGGCTTCGCAATTCCTATCTCAAGCATCAAAGGTATGTTAAACAATCTTCTCAAAAACGGTGAAGTCAAACGTGCGTTCGCTGGCGTTGTCTACTCTAATATTAACGCCGCCACGGCTCTAGAATCCGAACTTGATTCCAGCTATGGCGCCTACGTCTCGAGTGTCGTCAAAGGCTCTCCGGCCGCCTCCGCAGGGATTAAAGAAAAAGACATCATTCTATCCGTCGACGGCATCAAAATCGGTGCATCAACTTCTCTTGGAAGTCTTCTTGGTGAACGAACAGTCGGTGAGACCGTCACGCTCGTCGTTCTAAGAGATGGAGAAACAATAACAACCGAACTAACGCTTGCGGAATACAAAGAGTAGTTGAAATCCAGAAATCTTTTGAAGTTTATAACCTCTCTCCTCAGCGTGAGAGGTTATTTCTTTGTGCTGGCAAGGGTCCGCCTCAAGAATAAGATACTTAGCCCTTCCGTCAAGCTCATCAAGCAATCGAAAAATCAGCTCCAAACCATTATTTTCTGCATAAAGTGCTATCTCCGGCTCAAACTTTATTCCCCGAGATTCTGGTTCATTAAGCCACTCCCAATCTCTGGAAACGTACGGCAAATTCGCGACAACGACATCAAATTTGTCGGATTTTTCGTACGCGCATAATAAGTCGCTATTTCTAAAATTTACCTTCGTTTTATGCTTTCTAGCATTCCGTTTCGCAACTTCGAGTGCTTCTTCAGAAATATCGCAAGCGAACACTTCCGCCTCGGGTATTTCGAGTGCGAGGGAAACAGCCACGCATCCACTTCCCGTACCGACCTCAAGTATCCTAGGCTTATCGTCTAGCCTCGATTTTCCTACGGTCATTCCAGATAGATAACTCTTCCCAGCAAGGCTCAAGACCATCTCCACCATCGTCTCTGTTTCAGGGCGGGGAATCAAAACATCCGGCGTAACCAAAAACTCACGCCCAAGAAAGTCGGCCTGCCCCTCTTTATAGGCTCTCGGAAAGAAGTCCTCTTTCATATTTTTTAAGCTCATCGACAATATCCTCAATATCTCCATTCATCGCCGCGCCAATATTGCTACGCGAGTAATGAATCCTATGGTCGGTAATTCTATCTTGCGGGAAGTTATAAGTCCTGATTTTCTCACTTCTATCACCTGTTCCAATCAAAGACTTTCTAGCCTCCGAAGCATTTTTTCTTTCTTCTTCGCGTTGACGCTCGACAAGACGAGTCCTAAGAACCGCCATTGCCTTCTCTTTGTTCTGTCTCTGAGAACGTTCATCTTGCATCGCAACTACAATTCCGCTCGGAAGGTGAGTAATTCGAACTGCCGAGTTTGTAGTATTAACGCTCTGCCCACCGTGGCCACCAGAGTGATAAATATCAATCCTCAAATCTTCTTCACGAATCTCAATGTCATGCTCCTGAGCTTCAGGAAGCACTGCAACAGTGGCCGTCGAAGTATGAATCCTTCCTTGACTTTCCGTTACTGGCACACGTTGCACGCGATGCACTCCGCCTTCAAACTTCATCTGTCCATACGCATTATCACCAGTAATCTTGAAAATTACTTCCTTCATACCTCCAGCTTCGTTTTCGTTCATCGAAATAGTTTCTGCACGAAGCCCAATTCGCTCTGCATATCCAAGATACATGCGGTAAAGTTCACCAGCAAATAAACTCGCCTCATCACCTCCCGCCCCAGCACGAATCTCGACAATTGCCGGCCTATCATCAAGCGGGTCTTTCGGCATCATCTTTTCTTCCATCTCGGCATTCTCTTTCTCGAGTTTAGCCGTCAAATTCAAGACATCGTCTTTTGCAAGCTCGCCAAGTTCTGGGTCATTTACGAGCGCTTTCGCCTCTTCTAGTGCTTTCGTATCTGCTTCGATTTGCGCATGCAGCTCAAGAATATAAGCAAGTTCCGCACCGCGTTTCGATTTTGATGCAAACTCTGGACTCGCGTACGCATCAGGCTGAGCCAAAAAGGTCTCTATCTCTTGTTTCTCTTTTTCAAGATTCTGGAAATCAAAATTCATATATGTTATTATACCATACATGTGGAGCTTTAGCTCAGCTGGCTAGAGCGCACGATTCACATTCGTGAGGTCACTGGTTCAAGCCCAGTAAGCTCCACCAGTAAACATACTCGGAAAGAATCGAATTATTGAAAAAACCATTTTTATTCTGCCGAGTTGGTTTATATTATTATTCTCAATCGCGATAATAGTAGCTTTGACAATGATATGTCGTTCTCGAAAAATCCGCAACTCAAGAAAAGCCCGAACACCTAGCGAGATAATCAATAGCTAAATGCGACAAGATTACTAGGGGTGTCATATTTTTGATATAATTAACCCATGGAATATTACATCATTAACCGCATGTACGCGGGAGCATTTCTCGAAAACAACATCGGACACGAAGTCATAAATCTATTCTCTGCCGACGATGATAGCCATTACGTCTACATTTGCGACGATGGGACCATCAACGATAAATATAACGACCGCGTCAAAGCCGTCGTCCTAACGCGTATGACAGAAACTATCCATAAACAAGAAATTCTCGGTATTGCCATCGGTCTAACCCAAATATCCAGAAAAGAAAAATACGCCTCAAGAACCAAAAATCTTGCTCGTCAACAAGAAATCATGGAAGAATACTTGAAAGAGCACAAAATCGAATATGGTGGCGTGCCTCTACCTGAAATCTTTGCGAAAAACAAATGGGGGAGCGATGACGAGTACGGCGGATTTTATACTATGACCTTCAAGGCAGAAAATGTTCTCATCCCTAAGAAAAAGATTTATCTTGTCGACAAAGAGGAACTTATCTCGGACGATTGTTTTGAACTTAAGGAAACCAATCTCCGCGGACAAAAACTCCGCCGTTATATCGGTAGCCTCGACGAACCAGCCGACTATACGACTGTAACGAGCCTTATTAATCGCCGCGACCTTTGGAACGATAAGAAAAAGCCAGAAAAAATCATTTTCTCAGTCACAAAAAACAAAATCTATGAAGACGCCTATTTTAATTATCTCGACATCATCGGTCGCCAAGACGACGAAAACGTCTTCTCGAATCTAATCGGCTATTTCTTGGACAACGACGGAGAATTACTCTCTAAATTCTGTAAAGAAGTCCTAAATATTGAAGACTTTTCTTCCGAAGAGTACTTACTCGAACGCGAGAAAAACGCCAACGGCTCCCGCATGGATTTATATATAGAAGATGAAAATCATGCCATTGTCATCGAAAACAAAATCAAGTCCGAAATCAACGGCACAAATGAACGTCACAACTTCAACGGTAAGCTAATCCAGTCCCAGCTCGGCGAATACTACAAATATGTCGAAAAAATAAAAAACGGTCGTAAATCTTTTTACTTCATTCTTATGCCAAACTACCACAAAATCGACATTTCAAAATACGAAAGTAGCAAATACTACACAAAGCTTTACTATAGCGACATCTACGAGTTCTTCAAGAAGCACGCTTCAAAGAATATAAGAGACAAGGCTTACTACGAAGACTTCATCAAGGCTTTAAAACGCCATGCTGAGGACTATTACGACGATGAATACGCCGAAATGAAAAAACGCTTCATTAAACGTCTCGATGAGTGCCGTCGTAATTCAAAAGACTAATTATTTACCCAGTGATGAGCGCCATACGAATCAGCTTCAAGCTTTTTGAATCTGTATCCGTGCGACTTTCCGTATTTAATAATATCTTCAACCGCATCGACCGAAAAACCTTCCGTATCGTGTTGTAAAACTACAAAAGTCCCCTCACCAAGATGGTCTGTAACATTATCGTATACCTCTTCTGATGTTTTTGCCTCTCCCGCATCGCCAGACGAAATATTCCAGTCAAAATAGCTAAACCCTCTCTCCTCGACTTCATCAACGAGCGTCGACATTATATGCCTTCCCCCATCATATAACGCGCTAACCGTATTCGAGCTTCCGCCAGGGAATCGAATCAAGTTCGATTCTAGGCCCGTTATGTCTTCAACTCTATCTCTTATTGCATAAAGGTCATCAAAGTATGTCCCAGTGTTTTGATAAATCAAATCATATCTATGGGTGTAAGTATGCAGCCCAATCGTATGCCCTTCTTTATACTCGCGCAAAATTAAATCGTCATCGCCTCTGCCAGTCACAAAGAACGTCGCCTTTACCCCATTCTCTTTCAGAACATCAAGAAGTCTTCCCGTATGCTCGCTTGGCCCATCATCGAATGTTAAATAAATTACCCCGACCGGCTCAATTACTTTTACAATACGTTTCTCTTCGGCAGTATTCCCACTTGCGTCAATCGCTTTATAAACTACTTCATACTCGCCTAGTTTAGTATTATCAACTTTTCCGTCAGTTGCAACCTGAACATCTCCATCGCACTTATCAATCGCAACTGCCCCCAAATCTTCATATTCATCGTCAACTATAATGCTTATCTCGTCTCCGCCGTTCAATTTAAGTTCTGGCGCATCTTTATCTTCAACGTTAGCTTTTATTGCTCTTTCGCCATAAAATCCACGTTCGTCCGTAGCAGAAATAAACACCATGCCTCGTTTGAATTCGACTTTAGCCGACTCCGTTATATTATTTCCTTTTTTATCCTCAACCTTATACTCAAAATCCAAGACTTTTCCATTCGGGCAAACCTGCACCATTTCGACGGCCACAGAAAAAACCGGTGCATTCACCGACCTGACAATCGCCACAACCGCTCCCGCTATAACAGCAACGGCAACAACAGCCAACACATACGCCGATAATTTTTTCTTCTTTTCTTCTACAACAACTTTTTTCTTTGGGCTGGTTTCCTCTGAAATCTGCTTTTTACTCTTTTTCGCACTCTTTTTTTGTTTCTTCTTTTCCACATCAGGGAACTCAAAAGTTATATCTTCCGATTTAGTCTTTTTTATGACCTTGCTCATTTGCTTAAATTATAGCACAAAAGAAAACTACCACACGACTCCGCGGTAAGCCGTCAAACATCTTGCCCGCACCATAATCGGGCACTTAACAAAATATTTATTCTTCCTCCACTTCGGAAAACGCGACTTCATGACCTGACGGATTCGTTTGAACTGCTTCTTGCCTTCAGGGAATTTAACAAACTCACGCGCAGCATCGTCAAGCAAGTTCCAAATATAAAAGTATTCGAGTTCAGCCTTATATTTTTCGTACGCGTTTTTCTTCTCAAATCGAAGTAGAAGCAAATCAAGCGCCTTAAAAATATCGAGCTCCTTTTCATTCCAAGTCTGTCCATGCAAAACCGAGCCTTTACGTTGACGATAATAATAGACTGGTTCCTCTATTGCCGAGATTTTCTGCGTATATAATATATATGTAGAAATAATCGCCATATCTTCATGAATCATCCCCTCGTCATAGAATAAATTATTCTTAACGAGAAAATCTCTCTTCGCAACCACTTGCCAAGGCCCCAGTCCATAACGAATAAATTTCGATAACCAATCTTCAGAAATCTCCGGCCCAACCGGCTTCAAAATACCTCCAAGTATCTCATTACCTTCCTCGTCAACTTTTTTAGCGCCAACCGTAACAACATCCGCATTCGTTTCGACAAACCGAGAAAGAATTTCCGAGACTGAGCCTTTTTTTACGTAGTCATCCGAATCAATAAACCAAACATATTTGCCTTTCGCATGTCTAAGCCCATAATTCTTCGCCGCCGACGCACCAGGTATTTCACATTTTAATACTTTCACAAACGAATGCTCCTTTGCGATTTCCTTGCACATCTCGAGACTTCCATCACTTGAACCATTATCAACGAGCAGAATCTCGCCTTTTTTAGGAAACCCCTCAACAATGCTTTCAAAGCATTCTTTCAAAAACTTCTTCGTATTATAAACAGGTATAACAATCGAAATATCCATGTTTCAATTATACAAAAAATCGCCCCTTCCGGAGCGATTTCGTACTATTTAGATTCTGCTTTCTTTGCTTTCTTCTCAGCTTCTTTCTTGGCCTTATTGACTTTGTTGCCAAGAGATTTGCGAAGTTTTTCAGCTTTCTCTGCACGCGCCTTAAAGCGGTCAACACGACCTTCGGTATCGATAATCTTTTCTTCGCCAGTAAAGAATGGGTGGCTCTTTGAAGAAATCTGAATTTTGACTAGCGGATATTCTTTTCCGTCGGTCCATTTGATAGTTTCATCGCTTTTCGCAGTGGAACGGGTCAAGAAAGAGAACTTTGCCGCTTCATCAGAAAACACTACGAAACGATAGTCTTTAGGTTGTTTTGCTTCATTACTCATAATTACACGCATTATATCAGAGATATGCGGAATTGTAAAGCATAAAAAAGCGGAGGACCTTTGCCTCCGCAAGAAATCGAAAGTAGTTAATAACAAGGATTTTCCCCATCGTAGTACATTTCAGTAATCTCCGAGACGGCATCAATGGCATCCAATGCGCTATCCAACTCCTTACGCACATCGTCAATCTGCTTGACCAACCTACGATTCTCGTCAATCAACTCGCCCAGGAGTATAACGACGCCGTGGGTAGGCAACAGAACCTTCTGTTCAATCAACCCGCGAATGTACTTCCTCTTGAAATCACCGTTCGGGCATCGACAGGTAACATCATGTTCGATACCGAAATCATCCCTGATTTTAAGACAGTCTACTCTCGTCTTCATAAAGAACTCCCCCTTTGATTTTTTCGCCTGAAAAGGCGTACAAAAAATTATAACACACTTGTATTATTTTTCAAATTGTGCTAAACTACACTCATAACAAACTTAACGAAACAACCAAGGGAGATTTCCTGAAGAAACCCTTGGCGAAGGAAAGGAAATCATATTATGACAGTTTCTGTCGATATGAAAGCTCTGCTCGAAGCTGGTGCCCATTTTGGTCACAAAACGAGCCGCTGGCACCCAAAGATGGCGCCATACATTCACAGCAAACGCAGTGAAGCTCACATTATCAACCTTGAAAAAACCGTCGAAGGTCTAGAGAAATCTCTTGCATTCGCAACCGAACTCTCCAAGAACGGCAAAAAGATTCTCTTCGTCGGCACCAAAAAACAACTCAAAGAACTGGTAAAGACAAGCGCCGAATCCGTTGAGATGCCTTACGTTACCGTCCGCTGGGTCGGTGGCACTCTCACGAACGTCGAAACCGTCAACAAGCAAATCCGCAAACTCAAAGACCTTGAGAAAAAGATGGCTTCTGGTGAACTCGAATCTCGTTACTCTAAACTCGAAGTTCAACGCTTCCAAGAAGAAATTGATATGCTCAACGAACGCTATGGCGGCATCAAGAACATGACCGAGCAACCAGCTGCTATTCTCGTTACCGACGCTGTAGAAGACAAAAATGCCATCAAAGAGGCTAAGAACCTACATATTCCAATCATTGCTATCTGCGACACCAATGTCGACCCAACCGGTATCGATTACGTCATCCCAATGAACGATGATGCACTCAAAGCAGAAAAGCTCGTCATGGATTACTTCGTCGAAGCTATCAAAGCAGGCAAAAAATAAAGGAGAGAAAAAATGGCAAACATTTCCATTGAAGATATCAAAAAACTTAAAGAGCTTTCCGGCGTTGGTTTAACCGATGCTAAAAATGCCCTTGTCGAAGCCAAAGGCGATTTCGACAAAGCTCTCGAAGCTATGCGTAAAAAAGGTCTTACCAAAGCCGAGAAGCGCGGTGACCGCGAAACTCGCGAAGGCCTTATCGAAGCCTACGTTCATGACGGACGCATTGGCGCCATCGTTGAAGTAAACTGCGAAACCAGCTTCGTCGCTAAAACTGACGAGTTCAAGACTCTTGCTCATCAAATCGCAATGCAAGTTGCTTCCATGAATCCTCTTTATGTTTCTGAAGAAGATATTCCTGAAGAAGCTCGCAACGCAAAAATGAAAGAACTCGAGGCTAACTTCAAAGGTCCAGAAAAAATGAAAGAACAAATTCTCGGTGGCCAAATGAAGAAAGCTTTCGCCGACAAAGTTCTTCTATCCCAGCCATACATCCTCGATGATACCAAGACTGTCGAAGCATTCATTAAAGAAGCTATTGCAAAGACCGGCGAGAATATCACTGTTCGCCAATTCAAACGTATCGAACTCGGTGTAACCGAATAAAAAACAATAAAAAAAAAAGTCCCCGCGAAAGCGGGGATTTTTGTAGGTACAATAAAGAATTAATCAATCGAGCACGGCAGGAGCCGAGTGTCAATCATCAGACGTACAGGCATTTTTTCATCCTTGGCGCGGTCAACAATATCGACCTTTCCAGAACGATAGAAGACAACCGCATACGCAGTGCCTCTGGCATTATCGCTACTACTGGTCCAGTAATAGGCAGCGCCACTCTGATTCTGCTGAAAGTTCGTTCCTTCCCAGGTGTATCCCTCATGGGAGAAATTGAATTTCGTGTCACCATGATACTTGCCGTCATTGGTCACCCAGAAACTAATTCCGCGCCAATGATGTGCTCTCGGCACAACCAGCCCGAAATCATGCCCGAGCGTCTGGAAAATCATCGCCTCGAGATGAGTGAACATATTCCGTCCATCAATCGTGAGGTCAGAGTCGAGCAGAAGGATGTCCGTCTTCCTTACCTTTTCCGGCGTTTCGCCCTGGCTTACAGAAAAGCTCAAACGGCGATAAGCCTTCCTAGCGAGAACATCCTCACTAAGTTCCTGGAGTTCTTTCCGTACCTTGTTAATGTCCATATTTGCCCTCCCAAATAAATGTATTCTCTCCCCAAGGGGAGGACTTTAATTATAAATAATTTTTGCAAAATGTCAAGTTTTTCAACTTCTCTCTTGTAAAAAGTAGCGGAATATGATAAAATGGCACAGATATTAACAACTTAAAGGAAAAAAATGAGTCGTATCGGAAAACAACCTATCGTGGTTCCGGCAGGAGTGACAATTACGGTCGGCGACAAAGAGATTACTGTCGCTGGACCTAAGGGTTCGCTCAATGTTCCGGTTCAACAAAATACGAAGACCGTCGTCGAAGACGGCAAAATCATTGTGACTCGTGCAAACGACGAGCCCGAATCCCGTGCATGGCACGGCCTTCAACGTGCTCTTCTCAATAACGCGGTCATCGGCGTTACTAAAGGTTTCGAAAAACAACTCGAAATCAACGGCGTCGGCTTCCGTCTACAAGGCGGTGGCAAACAAATTGAGATGGCCCTTGGCTTCTCTCATCCAGTCAAATACACCGCCCCAGAAGGTGTCGATTTGAAAGTCGACAAGATGAATATCATCGTCACTGGCATCGACAAGCAAAAGGTCGGTCAAGTCGCTGCGGAAATTCGCGCACTCAAGAAACCTGAACCATACAAAGGTAAAGGTATCAAGTATGTCGACGAAACCATCCTCCGCAAGGCTGGAAAGGCAGGAAAGAAATAATATGAAAGCTATTTTCCGCGCAAATCGCACCCGTGCTAAAATCCACGGAACCGCTGAACGCCCACGCCTATGCGTGAACATCAGCAACAAACACGTCTCTGCTCAACTTATTGATGATGACAAAGGCGCAACCCTTGCTTACGCTACAACCGTAGGCAGCAAACTTAAAGGTACCAAAACCGAACTCTGCACTAAGATTGGTGAAGAAATTGGTAAAAAAGCCAAAGCCGCCAAAATCAAGAAGGCAGTTTTCGATCGCGGTTCCAAACTCTATGCTGGTCGCATGTCCGCCGTTGCTGAAGGCGCCAGAAAAGAAGGATTGGAGTTCTAATTATGGCCGAATCTAAAGATAATAAAGCTAAAGTAATCAACCAGTCTGGCACGCTCAAAATGAGCGATGCTACGGCTGCAACCAAACAAACTCGTGACATTTCCGGTCGTCGCATGAATCGCGGCAACCGCCGCGACCGCGTTCGCGCAAACGACGCTCCAAAAGAGTTCGACGAGACAACAATTCATATTTATCGTGTCTCCCGCACCGTTGCTGGTGGTCGCCGTATGCGTTTCAAAGCTCTCGTTGCAGTTGGAAACCACAAGAATAAAATTGGTGTCGCTGTTGCCAAAGGTAATGACGTTACATCCGCAGTCCAAAAAGCAACTACCAAGGCTAAAAAGAACATGATTACCTTCCACATGGATGGTGAAACTATCTGCCACGAAACCGAAACCAAGGTTACTGGCGCAAACGTTCTCATGAAGCCTGCTGCTCCTGGTACCGGTATTATCGCTGGCGGTGTCGTCCGCTCTATCATCGGTCTTACCGGCGTCAAAAACCTTATTTCAAAGAGCCTCGGTTCAACCAATAAGGTCAACATCGCCTATGCCGTTCTAGAAGGCCTTCGCCAACAAACCCCACGCAAAGAATGGACAACAACCGTTTCTAAGAACGCTGAGCCAAAAGCTGAAAAACCAGCCGCTAAAGCAACTGCCGAAAAGAAGCCAGCTGCCAAAGCTGCTGAGAAAAAACCAGTTGAAAAGAAAGCTCCAGCAAAGAAAGCTGTTCCAGCTAAAAAAGTTGCCGCTAAAAAAGCAGCCACCAAAAAGGAGGCTAAATAATGAAGTACAACGAATTAGAAGTGTTTAAAAACACTCGCCCAACCCGCAAAGGTCGTGGTATCTCTGCCGGAAAAGGCAAAACTGCTGGTCGTGGTACAAAAGGTCAAAAGGCTCGTACTGGTCACAACAAGATGCCTGCTGGCTTCATGGGTGGCCAACGCGCTATCATGCAAGCTATTCCAAAGCTCAAAGGTTTCAAGAGCATTCACGACAAAGCTGAAGTTGTTTACACTGACGTTCTAAATGAACTTAAAGGCAATGTCGACAACTTCGTACTCGCTGAGAAGAACTTCATCTCTTCTCCATACGTCAAAGTCAAAGTCATTTCTCGTGGCGAACTTAAGAGCAAACTAACTCTCGAAACTCAATTCGCCTCAAAGAGTGCAATCGAAGCTATCAAGGCAGCAGGTGGCTCCTTCAAAAAAGTCGCCGTGCCTATGCGCGAAAAGAAAAGCGATAAATAACACAAAATAAGAAAATAACCCCGAAAAGGGGTTATTTTTTATCGGAGTTTATGATATGATAGATTGAGTTAATCAAGTAGAGGCCCTATAAGATGCATTTCAAAACTATTTTCAAATCTCTCAAAAACAAGGACATGCTCAAAAAATTCCTGATTATCATCGGAATTCTTTTCGTCTATCGTCTTCTAGCACATATCCCAGTTCCTCTTGGCGATGCTACGACTTTCCGCGACGCCGTCCACAATCTCGTGAACTCTTCCAACTTCGGAAGCTTCATCAACATGATTTCCGGTGGTGGCCTCACAAACTTCTCGATTATTCTCGTCGGTATCTCTCCATACATCACCGCCTCTATCGTCATCCAACTCCTAACAAAAGCCGTCCCAGCGCTCGAAGAAATCTCCGAAGATGGTGAAACTGGTCGCAAAAAAATCAATCAATGGACTCGCATGCTTGCCGTCCCTCTTGCAATCATTCAATCCATCGTCTACATTTACATCCTCAATCAAAACATTCTTTCTTCAGCAACAGCCACTGTATCTGAACTAACAACTTATGAATGGGCTATCGCCATCATCGCAATGGTAGCCGGCTCAATTCTTCTCATGTGGCTCGGCGAGCTCATGACCGAACAGGGAATTGGCAACGGTATGTCCACCCTCATCTTGGCCTCAATCATTTCCACCTTCCCAACCACCCTTGCGTCCCTCTGGACTAACCTTACAGACACCTCCCAAGGAACCCTTTCACTCTTCGGCTGGCTCAATCTCCCAGTCAACCCAACGGTTTTCTGGATAGTCCTAGCGTTTATCATAGCAGTCATAGTGGTCATCTACTTCCTAACGAAGCTAAATGAAGCTCAACGCATCCTGACTGTCAACTATGCCAAGCGCGTTCATGGAAACTCCGCCTATGGCGATATTCGCTCAATTCTTCCTTTGAAGCTTATTTCCGCCGGCGTTATTCCAGTCATCTTCGCGACGGCATTCTTATCACTCCCCGCACTCATTGGCCAAGTAATTCTCAGTAGTAACTCCGACTCAACTTTCGGCCAAAAACTCGTCGCTTTATTCACCGCCCCAAGCAGCTCAAACTTTGCCGAACTCTATCCTCTCGGCATCACATGGCAATGGTTCATTTATCCAATCGCTCTCTTTGCCCTAATCGTCATGTTCACTTACTTCTATTCAAGCGTGAACTTTAATACAAAAGAAATTGCCGACAACCTCCAAAAACAAGGTGGTTTCATTGAAGGTGTTCGCCCAGGTTTTCAAACCGCAGATTATCTCGAAAAGATTGTTCGCCGTTTGAACCTCTTCGGCTCAATCAGCCTTGGCGTTATCGCCATGCTTCCATTCATTACCGACTACGTTTTTATCGTACTCTATGGCACACCAAGTGGCTTATCGCTTTCTGGTACTGGTCTCCTGCTTCTAGTCACCATCTCTCTCGAAAACCTCCGCGCAATCGACTCTCGCGCGCTCATGGTCACTTATGACGATTACGGAAAAGATGACCATAAAAAATCCCGCCGTAAAAAAGCTAAAAAACTTGCCGCTAAAGCCGAATAAAAACAGAAGGGTGGAAAATGAAACATTCTAAAAAAAACAAAGTTATTGACGAGTTCGGTGCAATAAGAGAGCCAAGGACAAGAAAAGAAGATGGTCTCGAAATCGGACACACCCACGGTCTAGTCGGGAAAATATTTCTAGCCATTATAGCTATCGCCCTTGCCGCGTTCTTCATTCGTACTGCTATTTGGGAAACCAACTACTACAATGAAAAAGAAGGTAGCCAGCGTGCGGTCGCTTCGAGCGTCGCTCAACCCGCCCAGGAACTCGATGAGACCGAAGTTACCGAAGAACAACGACAAGAATATACCGTTCCAGCCAAGCATCCTCGCTATCTTTCAATAGAAAAGCTCGGCATCACGAATGCTCGCGTTCTCGCCATGGGTCTTAATGAAGAAGGCGAACTTGATACCCCAAGAAACATCTTCGATGTCGGATGGTACGATAAGACCGGAACCCCAGGAAACGGTGGTGTCCTCGTCATTGACGGCCATAATGGCGGCCCAAACATTCATGGCGTCTTTAAAGAGCTCGATAAACTCGATAAAGACGACCTTATCATTATCGAACGTGGCGACGGAAAGATTTTCAAATACCGCGTTTCTGAAAACAAGAAAGTTTCGCTCGAAGACGCAAACGACTATATGCGCATTGCTTTCACTTCACCAATCCCAGGAACCGAATCCTTGACGCTTATTTCTTGTACTGGCGAATGGTCCGATACCCAACAAACCTACCTTTCGCGACAATTCGTTCGCGCAGTCATAGAAAAAGACTAAATTCTTCAAAAATCCCTCTTGTAAAATCTCTTATTTTTTGATATAATTATTCGGTAATTTATGGCTAGTCAAAAGGAAGTGATTAAACTCACAGGCAAAGTCGTTGA
>CAMVRN010000010.1 GCA_947169915.1 uncultured Candidatus Saccharibacteria bacterium
CACGCCGACAGCTCCGCCGACGCCCACGCCGACAGCTCCGCCGACGCCCACGCCGCGTCCCACAAAGGACCCAGAGCAGAGACCGACGGAATCTGAAGCGCCTGTTGGTGGCGGGGAGACGAATCCTAAGAATTCCGAAGATCCACATACTCAGGAACATGTTGAGTCTACCCCAACGCCGGCTCAGCCAACAGCTGCGCCTCCGCCTACACCTGCACCTTCTCCAGTACCCACTGCAGAAGTGAGACCGACGGAAGTATGTGAGACAGATGCGCCACCGCCTATTCGCGAGGATGAAAATACTCCTCCGCCTTCTGACCCCGACCACAATGTGCCGGAACCTGAAGCGCAAGGCGAGGCCGATGATAGTTTCGACCCGGATTCGATTTAATTAGATACACGTAGTACCTTACGCCCTAGCGGGTAATGCTGCTAGGGCAAATTTCTAAGTTTGTATATGAGACGATTCGATTTTTTCAAACACCCGGTTAGGGTGATTTTTATTATAAAAATAAAGCCCCTTGAGGCTTTTGGTGACCCGGGCGGGAGTTGAACCCACAACCTTCTCCTTAGGACGGAGCTGCTCTATCCAATTGAGCTACCAGGCCATTTAATAAAACAGCTCGAATTCGATAAAAATCTACTTCCGCTCCGCTTTAAAATAGAAAAGACGAGAAACGGTGGTCGAGCTGTGGCTATATTATACCACACGCTTGTGTTATAATATAAACATGAATTTAAATTTGCCACTGAAGAAGGGTGACGAGTCCGAACGTAAGACAGAAAAAGAAAAAGTCGAGGAACGTAGGGAAGAAGTTCTTTCTAAAGGCAGGAAGTTCAAATACCCTTTACAGTATGCTCGGCATAAGCTTGTAATAAATACGATTATTATTGCGGTTGTGGGCATTGTTGCGCTTGTTTTGGTTGGGTGGCTTGCCCTATATAAGTTCCAAGATATGGGTGACATTATGTATCGTATTTCGCTTCTGGTTCCGGTTTCTGTAGCTAAAGTTGATGGAAAAGAAGTGAGATTTTCTGATTATTTGATGACAGCAAGAAGTAGTTTAATGACTCTTGACCAACAGTCTGCGTTTGACGCTAGAGAAGAGGACTGGGGTGCCGTAGAAAATGAGTACAAGAGACAGGCTTTGACTCAAGTAGAGCAGCTAACTTATGCACTTAAACTTGGAGAAGAGCTTGGGATTGAAATCTCACAAGACGAGATAAACAAGGCGTTTGATGAACACAGGAAGGTTGGGGGGACTGAGAGGAGCGAGGAAAGTTTCCTCAAGGTTCTCAACACGAATTTTGGACTATCAAGGGATGAGTATGAAAGAATGTTATATCTCTCACTTATGAAGAGCAAGGTTGAGCAACAGATTGATACGACTGCTAATGAGTTAGTTAAGAAGGTTGCGAAGCTGTTAGATGATTATGAAAATGATTTTACAGAAGTAAAAGAGGCGCTTGGAGATAAAGTTGAGTATGGAACTACAGGTGGATTAATAGATATCAAAAACGTTGATGGCGGCCGAAGTACCGTTGCAGGTGCCCAAAAGTCAGGAGAGGTATCCGAGGGGTTCTTATCCTCAAATGGCGATGGGTACTATTTTGTAAAAACGATTAATAAAACAGATACGCAGGTTAGTTACGTAAGCTTGTACATTAGGTTTACTGAATTTGCAAAGCGATTCAAAGAAATACAGGATGCTGGCTTGATAAAGGAGTATATTTCTATTCCTGAGTTAAATAGTGGAGAAGAGCAGCAAACAGCTGAATAGATAATTTTAATTTGGAAGTTTATGGATTCTTTTTTGGTGTGATATAATAGATTTCGTTGCGGGTATCGTATAACGGCTATTATGTATCCTTCCCAAGGATGAGACGAGGGTCCGACTCCCTCTACCCGCACCATTTAGTAAGCACCTTCTAAAATGATAGATATATGCCGATGTAGCTCAGTTGGTAGAGCAGCTCATTCGTAACGAGCAGGTCACAGGTTCGAACCCTGCCATCGGCTCCATTTTTATAGAACAAAAAATCCCCCTATAAGGGGGATTTTGTTGTTTAGCTATTAGTCTTTTTTAGCTTCGATAGCTTTCTTGCCGACGTATTTGGAAGAGTCAAAGGCAAGGATGAGGAAGAAGATGGCTGAGAGAAGTACTAGGCCAACTTTGAAGCCAGTGCCCTTTTTGAAGGCATTGCCGAGCAAAATTGCTTCGTAAATTGCGAGGAAGATTGCGTAAACGGCAGAGATGATACTGAGGACACCCGCGATAGATGGAATGAGCGCGGTAAGTAAGCCAAGACCAAATGGAATAGCGAGGACATAAATCCAGAAGTTAAGACCGATAATTCGGCAGTAGACATAGAGATTGTAAATTGGGATGAGAGATTTCCAGCCCTTTTCGCCAGCTTTGGTAAAAAGTTTCCACCAAGCGACAATCATTAGGACATAGAGTGCAATCATGAAGATGCCATAAGTTGCAAGCATGCCACCGAGGAGGCCGCCAGCTGCGATTGCCTCATTTTGAGTTAAAGTTGTTGATGTGTACATTTTGTAACACTCCTTATGTTAATTAATTTAAGTATAACATAAGAATTCGGTGAATGTAAAGAATGAGAGTTTAGGATTTATGAGCGCAATAAGCTATCGTCTTGTTTTGCAAGATTCGTAATTTATCGAAATAAAAATAACCCCTTTGGGGTTCTTTTTATTCTGGCGGATCCGACGAGACTCGAACTCGCGACCTCTGCCGTGACAGGGCAGCGCTCTAACCAACTGAGCTACGAATCCATTAGAGAGAATTATATATTATTTTTTTCTTTTTATCAAGTGGTAAATATGTATGGTATAATATAAGTACTATGAAAAATATTGGTGCGGGGCTTCGAAGGATTTTTAAGGAGGACAAAATCGTGCTCGTGCTGATGTTGGTGCTGTTTGCTTTTGGTGTTATTTTGGCAATACATACATTCGTTAGATTTAAGGCAGGGGGAACGACTATGTATATTGGTTATTCAGATATTGGAAGTTTCTCTAATGGTGAGTGGGGGTCATTGTGGAGCTCCGGTGGATATAAGACTGGCGGATGGAGTGAGATGGCGGTTTTTCCGATACTCGGGTTCTGTTTAGGGGTTTTACACAACCTGTTCGCGATACAGGTTTATAAGCGTAGGGGACGCGGGTATGCAATTGCAGTGGTTATTTTCTCACTTCTTATTGCTATTGGTGCATTTGTGCTACTCATGAGACTTCTCGGGGAGATTTAGGTGAAACGCAGTTTGGAGATACCGCTTGGGAAGCGAACTCGGAAGTATCGTTTTTTGGAAATTCTTCCTGGAGCTATTTCTTATATTGGTGTGATATTGTTGTTTCTTTTGTCGTATTTTAGCCCGATTCTCGGGGCTGTTTATTTAATTACGATTATCTCCATGACGCTTGTAAAAGCCGTTGGAATTGCATATAGAACGTATGGAGGATTCAACACCATGCGCTCAGCTGAAAAGGTTGATTGGAGAGGGCGTTGCGAAGACTTAGAAAATCCGCACGAGGCGTACGAACGGCTGCATGATAAAAATTCTAATGCGTATCATTTTTTTGAACATGTAAGAAATCTGAAGAAGATTTCTAGCGACCCTGAATCAAAAAATAAATATTTGAAACCGAGCGAATTATATCATGCGGTGGTGATGGTGGCCTACAATGAAGGTATCGAAACAATGAAGCCGAGCATAGAAGCAGTCAAGGCAACAAGTTGGCCGAATGAGCGTATAATTTTTGTACTCGGATATGAAGAAAGAGGTGGTCAGGAAATTGAAAATACGGCCAAAGAATTGAAAAAGATGTTTAGCGGCACTTTCAAAGATTTTATTATCGTCAAACATCTGGACGGACTTAAGGGAGAAATAAAGGGGAAGGGACCGAACCTTTGTTGTGCAGGTGAAGCCTTGAGTCGGTATGTTGCGAATAAACACATCAATCGGAATAAGGTAATGGTGACGACGATTGATAGTGATAATAGGGTAAGTGAGAAATATTTGGACGCTTTAGCATATGAGTTCTGCGTAAGAGATTCTGAAACTAGACAACATAGAAGTTATCAACCTGTATGTATCTTTACTAATAACATTTGGGATGCAGCAGCACCGATGAGGGTAATCGCTGTTAGTAACTCATTCTTTAACGTGATTCAGACGATGAGGCCGCATGCGTTAAGAAATTTTGCGAGCCATTCTCAGCCACTTGCGGCACTTGAGGATATGAACTATTGGAGCAAGAGAACTATTGTCGAGGATGGACACCAGTATTGGAGAAGTTATTTCTTTTTTAAGGGGAATTATGACGTTGTGCCGGTTAGGGTGCCAATTGGGCAGGATGCGGTTCTTGACGAGACAATAAGAGCTACACTCAAGGCGCAGTTTATTCAGCTTAGAAGATGGGATTATGGAGCTAGTGATGTGGCGTATGTTGGTAACTTGTTGTTTGATAAGAACAGAGAAGTGCCGTTCTTTAAAACATTTCCGAAGTTCGTCAGACTACTTGATTCGCATGTAACAGGGGCGATGATTGCTCCAATTGTGGCATTTGGTGGTTGGGTTCCTATGATTATGAATCTCTCTGATAGGGGTATGACTGTTTTTAACCTACCGATGGTTGTTTCGGTTGTGCAAACTATAGCTAGTATAGGTATTTTTGTAACGATTTTGATGAGTCTTAGGATGCTTCCAGAGAGACCAGCTCGTTACAAGAAGACAAAGAAGATTGCGATGGTTTTGCAGTGGATTTTGGCCCCAGTTATAGCGTTAGTGTATTCTAGCGCAGCGGCTTATTATTCCCAAACGAGGCTTCTGACAGGGAAATATATGGAGAATTTTGACGTTACTAAGAAGGTAGTAAAAAAGTAAAAACAACCGCTTTACTTTTTTTGAATTTTGTGATATAATTGTAGAGATAACTGGTGAATAGCCAGTTTGTATTTTTCAATTCTTAACTAACTATTTTAAGGGGGAATGCAAGATGTCTAAGGAATTTCGGGTTATCCTGCGTAAGAGTGAAGATGGAGATGAGATGAAAATTGAGTTTCCGGGTATGGACAGATTTGATGGATGCTGGAAATTGGCACAGATTGCCATGTGTGAAGAACGCGGTTTGTTCGCGGATGGCAGGAATGCTGGGTATTTTAACAACATCTTCATCGGAACGAACTGGAAGCGTTTGGTAAAGATTGAAATGCTCCCGGATATGATTCCGCGGTTTGTCTTTGTGGACAAGTCTGGTGCCTATGCAGATGACGAAAGCACGCTGATTGTTACTCTGGTGCCTGAGAAAATTGAAATGGTTATGACGAAAAACGAAAAGACAGAAATAGTTATTAAAGAATAATATTCACAACGCGGCCCTTAGGGGCCGTTTTTTATGGTATAATTTGGTTATTATGAGATTATCTAAGACTTTTACTAAAACCTTAAGGGATGCGCCGAAAGACGAGACTGCCAAAAATGCGCAGCTTTTGATTCGTGCTGGTTACATTCATAAAGAGATGGCTGGAGTTTATGATTATCTACCTCTTGGACTTCGAGTTATAGAAAATATTAAGAGGGTTATTAGGGAAGAGTTGAATTCTATTGGGGCAGAAGAGATGCAACTTACTACTTTGCAGAATCCTGAACCTTGGATAAAAACAGATAGATGGGATGCGGACAAGATGGATGTTTGGTTCAAGACAGAGCTTGCTGCCGGCGGAGAACTTGGTCTTGCACCGACCCACGAGGAACCCGTTACAAATATGCTTAGAGATTATATCTCTAGTTATAGAGACTTGCCTGTTTTGGTTTATCAATTCCAGACGAAGTTTAGGAACGAGCTTCGTGCAAAGAGCGGAATTATGCGTACGCGCGAGTTCTTAATGAAGGATTTGTACAGCTTCGCAGACAATGAGGAAACTCATAAGAAGATTTATGCGGACGTAGAGGGCGCTTATAAACGAATCTATGATAGGCTAGGAATCGGCGAAGATACTTACGAAACGTTTGCTAGTGGTGGTGTATTCTCTAAGTATTCACACGAATATCAGACTTTTTTGCCTGTTGGTGAGGACATCGTTTATTATAATGACGATAAGTCTGTTGTTTTAAATAAAGAGGTTTATGAGCCAGAGGTACTAAAGGATTTAGGCGCAGAGAACGAGAAGTTTAATGAAACAAATGGCGCTGAGGTGGGAAATATCTTTACCTTGAAGTATAAATATTCAGCTCCTTTGGGACTTAAGTACCAGACTGCCGATGGCGAACAAAAAGAGGTTTTTATGGGATGCTATGGGATTGGTGTTTCGCGTGTCCTAGGTGTTATTGTTGAAAAGTATGCTGATGATAAGGGATTAGTGTGGCCAGAGGCAGTTGCTCCGTTTAAATACTACTTTGTGACGATGGGTGAAAAAGGCTTAGAAAAAGCCAATGAGATATACGAACAGTTCAGAAACAAGGATGAAATATTACTAGACGATAGAGACGCAAGATTTGGCGAAAAAATGAGCGATTCAGAACTTCTTGGAATTCCGTACAGAGTGATTATTTCTGACAGAACACTTGAAAATAAAGAAGTTGAAGTGACAGAGAGAGCTACGGGTAAGACTGAACGTATTTCTATTGACAAATTTATCGCGAGTCTGTAAACTCATTAAGATATTAATGGAAATGTTTACGCTTCCTAAGGAGGTTTTATGAAAAGGAAAACTGTCGACTTGACCAAAGAGGGAAAAGCGGAACTCGAGAAAGAGCTTAAAGAGCGTGTTGCTGAGCGTGAGGTAATTAAAGAAAAGATTGCAACCGCACGTGCTTTTGGTGATTTGTCTGAGAATGAAGACTATTCCGCCGCGAGAAACGAACAGAAGTTGAACGAGACTAGAATTTCTGAAATTGAAGAAATACTCAAGAATGTAAAAATAATTACAAATCGCGAACATGGTAAGGTTGGTATTGGCGCGAAAGTCACTGTTAATCTTGGTGGAAAGAAATATACATATTCTGTTGTCGGACCTGTCGAAGCGAATCCGCTTGAGGGGAAGATTTCTAACGAGAGTCCAATCGGGAAGGCAATCCTTGGTAAGAAAGCTGGGGATGAATATGTGCTTCCGAATGGGAATAAAGGTAAAATCGTTTCCGTTGAGTAGTGTGATATAATTGTGTCTATGGAAGATAGGCATAAGCGTATTACCGACGTTAGTATTGCTGGCTTAATTATCAATTCTTTTTTTGTCATTCTTAAGGGATTTATTGGACTTTCTAGCGGGTCGGTTTCGATTTTTGTTGATGCTATTAATAATTCAACTGATGTTTTGTCTGCGATTGTTACGCTTTGCGGTATTAAACTGGCGCGTAGGAAGCCGGATAGCAAGCATCCGTTTGGGCATGGGAGAGTGGAATATGTGGCTGCGATTGTTGTTGGCTTGATAATTCTTTCTGTTGGTGTGGTCGCGGTGGTTACAAGTGCTCCGAAGATTGGGACGAATGAGGTAGCAAGTTATTCTGTTTTACCACTTGTTGTTATTTTTGTAACGATTGTTGTTAAGTTTGTTTTTGGGAAATATTTACAGAGGGTTGGGAAGGAAACAAAGTCTAGAAGTTTGGAAGGGACTGGCATCGATGCACTGTTCGACGCCCTTTTGTCTTTTGGCACTTTAGTTGGCGGTATTGTTAGTTTAGCTTTTGGTATTTCGGTTGATGGAATAATCGGCGTGGTAATCGCAGGATTTATCATTAAAACAGCGATTGAAATTATTGGCGAGGGTTTGGCTGACTTGATAGGTAGGTCGGCAGACAGAAAGTTGGTGAGAAAAGTTAAAAAATCGATTCAAGAAGTTGATGAAGTTAAGGGTGTTCCGAAGGTTGTTCTGCATGATTATGGTCCGGAGGATGTTGTCGGTGCGGTGAAGATAGACGTTGACGAGAAAACTACGGTAAAAGAGCTAAAGAAAATTTCTGAAGAGATTGAAAAAAAAGTCGACGATGAACTTGATGTCGATGTGATTGTTGGGGTTTAGCCTTCTTTCTAGAGCAAGCTTATCTTTTTGCATGCTATAATGTAAAAAAGGAGGTGAGAGGAATAATGTGGGGAAACAAAAAAATGAGAAAACTAAAAGTCCATGGTGTTTATAAACACTTTAAAGGAAAATATTATATTGTCGAGGGGATAGCGAAGCATTCAGAAGATTTGAGCGATTATGTCGTCTATCGACAGCTGTATGATAATGGCGAGTTGTATATTCGGCCTCTTGAAATGTTTTTGAGTGAGGTAGATAAGGGAAAATATCCGGATGTTAAACAAAAATGGAGGTTTGAGGAGGTAGAATTAAATGAAGCCTGAAATTGAAGCGGTGTTTCTTGATATAAACAAGGAGGAACTTAGAAGAAGGCTTATGAAACTCGGCGCGAAACTTATAGCTAAAGAGAGAAAGATGAAAAGAGTAGTTTTTGACCAAGGAAAGCATGCTTTTGCAAGAGTTAGAGATGAGGGGGACAAGATTGTTGCGACATATAAACGTTTCGACGATAAAACTATTACTGGCGCAAAGGAAGTAAATGTCGTAGTCGATGATTACGAGCGCGCAATTGTTTTCTTGAAAGAATGTGGCTTAAGGGCGAAGAAATACGAAGAGTCGTTAAGAGAGAGTTGGACTTTAGAAGGCGTCGAAATCGACATTGATACATGGCCGTTTTTGCCTACTTACGTCGAGATAGAGGGTCCTACTGTTGACGAGACGGTGAAGGTAAGCGGGATGCTTGGTTTTGATATGAAAGACGCTATTTATGGGGCTGTGGACGATATTTATGCTATGTATTATGACGGTGTTGCCGCAACCGACGTAACTACTTGGCCCGAGATTGTTTTCGAACGAAAACCTGATGGCTTAGTGGGAAAGAAGAGGAGAAAACTATAATGAGGCTCTGTTTAGTTAGGCATGGTCAGACTGATTGGAATTTACTTGGGAAGAAGCAGGGAAGGACGGATAATCCTTTAAACGAAACGGGCATTAAGCAAGCCGAAGAACTAAGTAAAAGAATAAAAGACAAAGAGTTTGATATCTGTATTTCCTCGCCATTAAAGCGAGCATATAAAACCGCCGAGATAATTACGCGGGGAAAGTGCAAAATACTTATCGATGAACGCTTAATGGAACGGAATTTTGGTGGTTTTGAGGGCGCCTCAGATGAGGATTGGGACAGAATGACGAATGGAGCCGACGCCTGGGATAGGAAGCTAGATTATGGTGAGAGAGGTATGGAGACGGCTACTGAGGTGCTAGCTCGTGCGAGAGTCATGTTAAATGTGATAAAGAAGACTTATCCGAATAATTATACGATATTAATTGTCGCACATGGAGAATTTTTGAAGGCTATGCATTTTGAGATAGTAGGGTATGATGACGAAACGGACTTTTATTCATTCTATTTCGAGAATACTGCGATGGCCGAATACGAGGTATAACTTATTTCTTTTTCGACTCTTTTTTCGCTTGTTTCTCAAGCTTGGTTTCGGATTTCCATACGAAGAAGGTAATCAATCCGAAAATTACGGCAAAGATTGCTGGTTCTAGGATATAGTCTTTAGGGTTATAAGAGAATGTGCTGCGAGAGATTATTTTGGCCCATAGAAAGTCTAAGAGTGGCCAGATTATTGCGGCAGCTACAAAAGTTATTAAGCAGGTTGAAATTGATGAAAGAATGCGATTTTTTCTAATTTTATCTAACATAAGCTCATTATAGCATATGCTAAGGGTTTTGAGCTTTTTCGTAAGGTGTGATATAATTAAAAGATAAGTTTGGGTCGCTAGCTCAGTTGGCTAGAGCGCCTCGTTTACACCGAGGAGGTCAGGGGTTCGAGCCCCTTGCGACCCACCAAACATACCCGTAAAGGGTTATTTTTTGTCTGAATCGATAGCGCTTTATAAGTACGGTATTCTGTGGTAAAATATTGAGATATAAAGAAAGGATAAAGCTATGGAAAAGTCAGAAGAAATTATGAATATGCGACATACGCTGAGCCACGTGCTAGCTGCTGCTGTTTTGGAGCTTTATCCAACAACAAAGCTTGGCATTGGGCCCGCGATTGACGATGGATTTTATTATGATATGGATTTCGGTGATGAAAAGATTACCGAAAAAGATTTGGATAGAATCGAGAAGAAGATGAGGGGGATTATTAAGCGTGGATTTAAGATGGAAATGAGCAAAAAATCGCGAGAGGAAGCGCTCAACTGGGCAATTGAGAGGAAACAAGACTTGAAAAAAGAGCTCATAGAAGAGCTTCCAATGAAAGAGACGATTTCTTTTTACTCAATGATAGACAATAATTCAGAAAAAGTTATTTTTGAAGATTTGTGCAAGGGGCCACATGTTGAGAGTGCGAAGCAGATTGGTGCTTTCAAGCTCACAAAGGTTGCTGGGGCATATTGGAGAGGTGATGAGAAACGTCAGATGCTCACACGTGTCTATGGCGTTGCTTTTGCTGAACAGAGTGAACTTGATGAATACCTTAAACGACAAGAAGAGGCAAAGGCGCGCGACCATAGAAAGTTGGGGAAGGAGTTAGACCTCTATACCTTCTCTGATTTAGTTGGTGCTGGCTTGCCAATGTTTACTCCAAGAGGAACTTTGATGCGCGATTTGCTCGCCGACTATTCTTTAAGTTTGCGTAAACGAGCTGGATTCGATAGAGTTTGGACCCCGCACATTACGAAGCTAGACCTATATAAGACGAGCGGACATTTTGCAAAATTTGGAGATGAGTTGTTCATTGTTCATTCGCAGGTGAATGGGGAAGAATTTGCTCTTAAGCCTATGAACTGTCCTCATCATACGCAAATTTTTGCCAGTAAGCCACGTACTTATAGAGACATGCCTGTGAGATATATGGAGCCAACTACGGATTATCGCGATGAAAAGACTGGCGAACTTGGTGGGCTTTCGAGAGTCCGTTCGCTAACACAGGACGATTCGCATGTATTTTGTAGAACGAGTCAGATTAAAGAAGAGATAAAGAATCTTGTAGCAATTGTTCAAGAGTTCTATACAAGTATGGGCATGATGAAGCTCCGTGCTCGATTATCCTATAGGTCTGATGAGGATAAATATCTTGGGGATAAGAAACTTTGGGATATGGCACAAAAAGAAATTAGGCAAGCCGCTATAGACAACAAGCTCGATTTCTTTGAGATGGAAGGTGAGGCTGCGTTCTATGGTCCGAAGATTGATTTTATGGCAGAGGATGCGATTGGACGCGAACATCAGGTTGCAACTATCCAACTTGATTTTGTACAACCGGAAAGATTTGGTCTAGAATTCACGAACGAAAAAGGCGAAAAGGAACGACCGGTGATGATTCACCATGCAACGCTTGGTTCCATCGAAAGATTTATGTCGGTGTTCATTGAGCATACGGCTGGGTGGTTCCCGCTATGGGTCGCACCTGAACAGATTAGAGTCTTGACAGTCAACAACAAAGTCGATAAATACGTAAAGAGGATTTCCGAAGAGCTTAATGAAGTGGTTCTTGAGGAGCCGATTAAGAATAATGAGCTTCGGTATACCATTGATGATTCCGATGATTCTTTAGGGAAGAAGATTAGAAGAGCCGTAGCCATGAAGATTCCTGTCGTGTTGATTGTTGGGGAGAAGGACATGGCTTCCGAGAGCGTTTCGGTGCGCCTTAGAGACAAAGAAGAGACTATTAAACTGAAGGATTTAAAGAAATATCTAAAGAAGATAAAATAGTTCCCGTAATAATTGGACCTACTGGTTCGGGGAAGACAGGTGTATCTATCGAAATTGCAAAGTTTTTGGATGCGGAAATTATATCCGCAGATTCAAGAACGGTTTATAAGGGTATGGATATAGGTACAGCAAAGCCTTCGATGAAGGAACGAGAGGGAATAGTCCACTGGGGGTTCGATTTAATAAAGCCCGACGAGAGATTTACTGTTAAAGACTGGAAGGATTTTGCAGAAGAAAAGATAGAAGATGTTGAGAGCAGAGGGAAGGTGGCTATGGTCGTAGGGGGAACAGGACTTTATATTGATGCGCTTGTATACGACTATAAGTTCGAAACAAAAGGAAGAGCGTATGATAAAAATCGCGGGGTTTGTATAAAAAATTTGAACGGAAAGCTAGGGACTACGCCGCATGATGATTTTAAAAAGTATCCTGATAGGCAAGAAGTTGATAAGAAATACAAAATTTTTGGCGTTTTGTGGAGCTCGGGAGAGCTACGAGAACGATTGCTTAAAAGAGCGGACGCAATGTTTTCTCAGGAATTGTATAAGGAGACTGAACGGTTAATACATCAGTATGGAGTGGATACCGCAGTACGAAAAGGAGATGTTTATAGATTTGCGTGGAAATATATGCAGGGTGAGATAACTAGGGAGGAAGCGGTTCAGTTGAATGCGACCTATGATTGGCATTTGGCAAAGCGACAGATAACTTGGTTCAAAAGGAACAAAAGTATTGAATGGCTCCCGCTTGAAAAAGTGAAAGGGGCTGTGATAAAATGTATACAGAATGAGCAAGGAAAATAGTTCTCCTATATCAAAATTATTCGGTTCAAAAACAAGAGCGAAGATTTTGAATCTTCTGTTTGATAATACAGACAAATCGTACTATATACGCGAAATTACTCGTGTGATTGACGAACAAATCAACTCGGTTCGTAGGGAGCTTTCCAATCTTGAGAGTATCGGTGTAATAAAAAACGAAACTTTTGATAATAAAGTCTATTACAGTGCGAATATGAAGCATCCTTACGCACACGCACTTCATGAAATTTTTTCTAAGAAAGTTAATCTTTCCAAGGATAAGGATGTAAAGGAAAGTGGGTGGGAAGAGTATGTTAAGCCGGTTCAGAAGTATCTTGCGGCAATGATGCTTACAAATAGACTTCCAGGGCAAGAGGGGATAGATTTGTTGATTATCGGTGACGACAAAACAAAAAAATTGACTCATTGGGCGGAGCTTGTTGAAAAGAAGATGGGCAGACCAATTAACTATGTTATTTTCTCGATCGAAGATTTTCTTTACAGAAAGAGCGTTCGGGATAGATTTGTGCTTGATATCCTCGAAATGGAAGTAAGCGAACTTATTGACCCGGATAAATTAATAAAGGAGTAGAAAAAATGTTCGAAATTGAAAGTAAAAGTCCAGATACGATTACTATTACTACGAAGAAGACGAACGTTGTGTTCGACGTAGCTAATGCGGTTATTTCTGGAAATATTTCTGTTGGTTCTATCCATGGTCCTGGTGAGTTTGAGGTAGGAGATATGACGATTCGCGGAATTGCTGTTTCGAACGAAAAAGTCATCTACGATGCAGAGATTGGCGGGGTCCATGTCGGAATTATCGGAGGAATTGAAGAGGGGTTGGACGATTTGGGAATCGCAAACATTCTTTGTACTTCTTCCGTGAGAGCGATTCGAGAAATAGACCCTAAGGTGGTTATTGCGATGGGGAATGTTGACGGAATGGTCAGTGAGCTAAAGGTTTCTGCGAGTACGGAAAAGAAATACAAGGTTAAAAATCTCGATGCGCTTCCTGCGACGCTCGAATTAATTGTTTTGAACTAATTTTGTTGGAGGTGGTATGGGTGGTTTTGATGTAGCCGAGTTGCTTATTGTTCTAGGGGTAATCGTTTTTTCGATGGTCTTGCACGAGTTGGCTCACGGAATTGTGGCTTACTTCTTAGGGGATGAAACGGCAAAAGAAGACGGAAGACTGACATTGAATCCGTTAAAACATCTTGACCCAGTAATGTCATTACTGTTGCCGCTCATGTCGGCTTTGATGGGCGGCGCGGTATTTGGTGGAGCTAAACCGGTACCTGTTAATTTTAGTAAACTTAAGGGTGGAGTGTGGGGAATGGCATTAGTTGCTTTTGTGGGGCCTTTGACGAATTTTGTGCTCGCCTTTATTAGTTTCTTGTTACTAGAACTTGGTGGAGTTGGTGCAAATAGCGAAATACTTGGAAAAATTTTATTCGCAATGCTTAGTGTCAATCTAGGTTTTGGCGTATTCAACCTAATACCTATACCGCCTCTGGATGGTTCGAGGATTTTATATGTATTGATGCCTGATAGGGTTAGGGAATTGATGGACAAAATGGAGTCTATAGGAATATTTGTAGTGTATGCGTTGATAATATTTGGTGGCAGTCTTTTTTCTTACATAATGACAGGTGCAATAAATGGTATCTATAACGTATTTTTCTGGATTATTGGCAAATAAACTGATATAATATAAATGTACCTTCACTGGTAGCATGATTTTCTCTGTATAGTCATGTTCTAGGGATTTCGTGGCAAGCCTCCGTGGAGACTGCGCATAAGATTTTACCCACCTTGCAAATCTGCAGGGAAAACAAGGCCGGTGAGGGTGCGCCTTTTATAAAGAAGTGGTGGGATGAAACAAAGAGTTCGTGTAGTCGGCATTTTAAAAGAGGGTGGGGAAGTGCTTTTGATGAAAAGAAGAACAGGCCGTAGTTCGGAGCCTGTTTTTTGGGAATTGCCGACGGGTAAGATAAAATTTGGCGAGCAACCAGAAGAGGCGATGTCTAGGACCGCTTTGGAGTATCTAGGTGTTGATGTGAATGAAGTTAAACTAGTAGATGTTGTTACTTTTCTTGCGTTTGCTGGTTCTAGTCAGATGGCTAATCTATATATAGTGTATGAGCTAGGCATTTCTAAGAACTCCAAAATTAAACCGAATGAAAGATACTCTGCTTTTAAATTCTTAGGAAAAGATGAGTTTTCTAAGGTAAGGATGGACGAAGCAACTAGCGCAGTGCTGGATTTGGAGAACGAGAAAAACAATACCGCTAGTATCGAAAACTACAGAGAGACTGTTAATGGAGCGACGATATATATAGATGGAAGCAGTAGGGGTAATCCTGGTCCATCAGGGGTAGGATATCAAATTCTATCGGAAGATGGCAAGGTGATTGAGCGAGGGGGGGAGTTCATTGGATTTGCGACAAGCAGGGTAGCAGAGTATTATGGTTTGAAGCTTGGAGTAGATAAAGCCATAGAGAAGGGCTTAAAGAGAGTTAGGTTCATAGGGGACAATTTGATGATGATTAACCAGATGAATGGTATATATAAGATTAAGAATAGAGATTTATTGCCAATCTATGCTGATATCAGGAAGAAAGTGGCAGATAATTTTGAAGCGGTTTCCTTCGTACACGTAAAGCGTGATCAAAATACAGAGGCGGATAGAGAAGCGAATCTGGCAATAGATAGACATTTTGACGAAAGCGTGATAAAATAGACGGCGAGTTCGAAAGATAATCGCTTGAGTTTGCTCAAGAGGAAAGTCCGGACAGCACAGAACAAGATAGTCGCTAACAGCGACCAATCGTAAGATTAGGGAAAGTACCACAGAGACTTATACTGCCAATTTTGTTAGTTCGACTGACGAGAATGGTAAAGGTGAAAAGAGTGAGGTAAGAGCTCACAGCGGTATGTGGCGACATGTATCGGAGGCAAACCCTATTTGCTGCAAGGAGTGCTAGATACCTTTGTTCGAGGATGCACGTTCACCGCGCGAGTGTTTGGGTAACCAGACGCCTAGATAGATGATTATCGGCTTCCTTCGGGGAGTTACAAAATCCGGCTTATTGAGAGCTCTCTAGATGCTTATAAAAAAATAAACCACTTGATGTGGTTTATTTTTTGTTCAAGGCTAACCGTTATTTAACAAGACCTTTTTTCTTTAGGGTTCTGAGGGCGGAAGTAGAAACGTTCGCACGAACCTTTTGGCCATTGATGACAAGCGTACGTTTGGAGACGTTTGGCTTGAAAACTTTACGGGTCTTTCTTTGGGAGAAGGAAACATTGTGGCCATACATCTTTCCTTTGCCAGTGATTTCACATACTGCCATTTTTATGCTCCTTTCACAGTGTTAACGATTGCTTTGAAGGCTTCTGGGTTGTTGACGGCGAGGTCAGCAAGAACTTTGCGGTCAAGGTTGATGCCTTTTTTCTTCATGCCGGCAATAAGTTGGGAGTAGGAGATACCTAACTCTCTAGAAGCGTTATTGATACGTGTAATCCAGAGAGATCTGAAATCACGTTTGCGGTTGCGGCGGTCGCGATAAGCGTAACGGAGGGATTTGATAACTCCTTGTTTAGCAAGGCGATAGCTGCGAGTGCGATAATGTTGCATGCCTTTTGCAGCACTCAAAGTTTTCTGGTGTTTGGCATGAGCTGGAACGCCACGTTTAACTCTCATGATTAGACTCCTAGTGCAGTTTTAACGTTTTTCTTGATTTTACCGTCGATTGTGGCAGCGGTTTTCATGTTGCGTTTCCTAGCTTTCGACTTTTTAGCAAGGATATGGTTGCCATAAGCGCGCTCGCGAATGAGCTTACCGGAACCACTGATTTTGATACGTTTTGCAGTACCTTTATGCGTTTTTAGTTTGGGCATAAAATTCCTTTAGGTTAAATTTAGTATTAGGTTTGGTGGCTAAGTGTAGCCGGAAAGTACGAACGGGGAACCGTGGAAGTAGGAAATTACTTCTTCCGAACTCCAACCGATAGATTGCGACCGCTAAACTGTGGCTTGCCTTCGACGATGGCGCAGTCTGCTAGGAGCTCAAGAACTTTGTTCAACATTTCGTTGCCGAGTTCTTTATGAGCAAGCTCGCGACCTCTGAATACAATCATGATTTTGACATGATCGCCATCTTCAAGAAAACCTCGAATTTTGCGGACTTTTATGTTAAGGTCGTTGTCGCTTATTTTGAGCCCAATTTTCATTTGCTTAAGCTCGGACTGTTTCTCGCGAGCTTTTTTGCGATTCTTAGCCTCTTCTTTCATCTTTTGGTATTGGTATTTACCCCAATCGATGATTTTAACGACAGGCGGATTGGCATTTGCAGCAATCTCTACTAGATCGACTCCAGCTTCTCTTGCGAGAACTTGGGCGTCACGACTAGACATTATGCCTAGCTGTTCTCCATTAGAACCAATTACGCGAACTTCAGGGTAACGAATTTCTCCGTTGATTTTTGTGCGTGAGTTGTTTTTACTAATGGGGATGATCCTTTCTATTAACCTTATTTTTCCATTATACTAGATTTTAGCATGAAATGCAAGGGGTGGAGAATGCAATTTATAGATGTAGAGTCAATAAGACTAGCGTTTGCGAAAATTTAGCGCTTCAGTCAAATGAGGAAGGTCAATTTCAGGTGCTCCTTCCATGTCAGCAATGGTCTGAGCGACTTTAATTATTTTGAAATACGAGCGCGCAGATAAATTAAGTTTTTCCGAGGCTGATGACAAAAGTTGTTCAGCGGAGTTAGTAAGGCGTAACAGCGTTGAAACTTGATGGGACGAAAGGGAAGAATTGTAAAAGTCAGTGCGTCCGTAACGAGCATGTTGACGCTCTATAGCCTCTGTTATTTTATTTTTTACAACAGTATGTTCGGTATTTGAAACGTGTCTTTTACTAGAATTTCGTAGTTCCGCATTCTCGACTTTTGATACGGTTACATTCATGTCGATTCTATCGAATAGCGGGCCGGATAGTTTTTTCTGATAAGTATTGATTTGAGATTGGGTACAAGTACACTCGTGAGTTGGGTCGCCTAAATACCCACAAGGACAAGGATTCATTGTTGCTATGAGCATGAAATCAGCTGGGTAGGTTGTTTTTGAATTGACACGAGAGATTGAAATACGCTTATCTTCAAGTGGTTGGCGGAGCGCTTCGAGGACAGAGCGGGGAAATTCGGGGATTTCATCAAGGAACAATACGCCAAGGTGAGCTAGCGATATTTCTCCAGGCTCTGCTTTTGTTCCGCCACCAATAATTGATGTTTGGGAGGCGGTATGGTGTGGAGAACGGAAGGGTCGTTCGTGCATTATGGAATTAGTTTCTCCAGCTAAGGAATAAATTTTTGTTATAGCGATTTGTTCTTCTGGAGATGAGTCAGGAAGCAAATTTGCGGCGGCTCTAGCAAGAAGGGTTTTGCCAGCTCCTGGAGGGCCGGATATTAGAATGTTATGGTGGCCTGCGATAGCGATAGCAATAGCACGCTTTGCTAGTGCCTGTCCCATGATATGGTCCAGAATCGGACCTGATTCGTCTGTTTTAGTTTTATTTACAACGATATTGGCTGGAGGTTTAATTATCTGTTCTCCTTTTAAATGAAGGAATAATTCACGAAGGTTTTTAACGCCGATAAGAGTTACTCCTGGAATTAGAGAGGCTTGGTCAAGGTTTTGATATGGTAAGTATATCTCTGTGTGTCCATTTTTCCGAGCAGATTCGACGATGTTTATGATGCCGCTTACTGGTCGAAGGTCGCCGTTTAGAGATAATTCACCGACAAATAGTTTTTCTTGAACATTTTCTTGCAGAAGCTGTTTTGATAGAATCATGATTGTTAGCGCGATTGATAAATCGAGATAGGAGCCGTCTTTTAGGAGGCCTGCAGGCGCGAGATTGACAGTTACTTTTTTATCAGGAAACGTAAAACCGGAGTTTAAAAGGGCGCTTTTAACGCGTTCGCGGGCTTCCGTGATGGTTTTATTGGCCATACCTACTATATTGAAGGCGGGAAGACCTTTATTGACGTCCCCTTCGACTTCCACAAGATGGCCATCATATCCATATGGTATAGCGGAATATGTTTTTGCAATCATTGTCTAAGGATACGGTAACGGGTAAAAGAGCGCAAGGTAAAGCGGAATGGACCGTAATCTTGGAAATAGATGATTTTTGTGGTATAATAAAGATAGTTGGGGCTGACAAAGCTTAGACGGATTATTAACAGATATCAGGCGTTACGATTGAACACCGTAAGTGTTAAATAAGTGCTGAAAACACTGTTGCAAGGCGTGTAGCTTACATGCCTGCTTATGCCTAATCTATTTTTATAGGCTGGTCTTCTTCTGATGTCTCGTAGGAAGGAGATTATTATATAACGAGGATAAGGATTTCTGATTGACGCAAGAAATCACGAAAATAAGTCATGGCAGCTTGAAGTTTTGTTTCTTACCGCTTTGAGCAATTCGCCGAGATGAAATAAGGAACTACGAACGTAGAATGGTATCCAGTGATTTTTCGGACCCGGAGGCAGTATCCGGCAGCTCCACCATTATATTGAGTAATAAAATTATACATCCCTGATTTTCAGGGATATTTTTGTGTCTAACAGAGGAATAGCACATAGAAAAAGACCGGTAACTGCGAGGAAAACCGGTCTTTTTGTGTAGAGTGTGGAGTTATTTTTGGCTAAAATGTTTGTTTTTGGCTTCTGAATAATAATTTTATTCAAAAGCTAATACCATAATAACGCCGTATAATGCTTGTGTCAATAGTTTTTTTGGACAATTTTTGTACATTTTTTAGAAGTTTTCCACAGGAGGGAAACGAGCTAGAATCGAAAAATATGTAAAAAATACAACATATTTTTGACTAAAGAATAACAGAGTAAAAACGTGTCTTTGTTGTAAAAAATATATTAAAAAAAGTGAACAATATGCTTGATTTTGAGTAAAAAATATGCTAGTATGAAAGAGTCGAAAGACAAAATAAACACTAAAAACAAAAAGGGAAAGATATGAAGTACAAATAACCTATGACGTTGACGACGCGAAAAGGTAATTTCTAGCCATAAATTACAATCATAGGAATTACCTAGAGCTTCGTCAACATTGGATGGAGCGCGTTAGTGAACTGTCTCGTTAGTACATTAAATTAAAATAGAATGAGAAGGGAACTAATAGGGACTGTGCTCCACATAGTGGAGCGGTCAAGCGATTAGGCGGGGATAAGGATTGCGGCCCATAGTAAGTTTTATTTGCCGGATAATCCCCCCGTCTTAATCCGTGTTTTCTTGTGGGGTTACATGTACGCTTAAACATAAGTGTGATACAATAATGATATGCGTGGCAGAATTATACCGATTATCAGTATCCTCTCGCTTTTCGGCATGTTGATGATGTTGAATTTTACAACTCCGCATAAAGCGGGGGTTTTCGGTGTTTTAGTATTTTTTACAATGGTTTTTATGGTGCTTTTCGGGGTAACGTACGAGATAGTAAAAATCTTTCAGAAGATACTAAGAGATAAGAACAAGCAGGGAGATAGGATTTCCGAAAGGAAGACGATAATGTATGCGACTGTGGTTTCGTTTGGCCCGATTATTCTTTTGGTGGCACGTTCTGCGAGTTTGATAACTATTAGTTTAGCCGGAATTTTTGTATTTTTAGGTTGCTTTTTAATATACAAAAGAGCATAAGCGTGATAAAATGGTACTATGTACGATGAGTTTGCTGAGGCATTAGCCAGGGATAATATTTCGCTTAAAAAAGAAATGGGCGAAGAGGGATTAAAGGAGGTTCGGCATATGGAGAAGGAGTTCGCAGATGACCCATATATGCTGAATGTAAAGGTGCAGGACATGAGTGATACTTTGATTTTGAAGGCATTTGGGAGAGTAAGGGAAGGCAAACAATAATGGAAACCCCAATTATCTTTTTGATTATCGGGATTCTTGCACTAGGTTTTGTTTTGATTTTAGCAAAGGCTAGAAAAGCGAAGAGATTGCGCGAAGTGAAGGAAGCAGAGCGTGGTCTGAAAATGATTGCACTGTTGATTCATTTGCCACCATCTACGGAAGATATTCACGGTGGCGGAAGAGATGAAAGAGACGTTGTTAACGAAGCTGTGAGCCAGGCGCAAGTATTGTATTCTATCATCGCCTCAACGCTTGTGAAGGGTAAGAACGCAAAGATGTTTGGACAGAAACATATTTCATTTGAGATTACCGCGAAAGACGGGATGATAAGATATTACGCCGTTACTCCGGCTGTATTGACTGAGACAGTAAAACAAGCAATTATTTCTGCTTATCCGACGGCGCGTGTCGAAGAAACAGAAAGAGAGAACATCTTCTCTAAAACCGCGAAGCTGTCTGGAGTAGCTGGTGGCGAGCTGACGTTAAAGAAGGAGTATGTGTATCCTATTGCGACTTACGAAGATACGAAACGTGATGCAAGCTTGGCAATACTTAATACGATGTCTTCACTTAAAGAAGGTGAGGGTGTAGGTATTCAAATAATGGTTAGACCTAAGGATACGGAGTGGACAAAAAAATCTGAAACTTGGGTAAAAAATGTAAAAAATGGTACTGCAAAAGGCGGTGGTTCTGTTGGCGCGGGTAATATTCTTGGAGGGACTGAACAAATTTTTAAAATGCTATGGAAACCGCTGAGCGTTGACGAAAGAGGCGGAGGCAAGCCAGAAGAACCTAAAATATTGACAAACATACAACAGCAGGAGATTGGTGTAATTGAAGAAAAGACAAAATATGCGGCATTCGAAACGTTAATTAGAATTGTTGCAAGTAGCGAGCAAGGGAAGCCACGCGCTGAAGCTTTGGTTGGGGGTGTCGTAACCGCGTTCTCTCAGTTTGATTCACCAACGTATAACGGATTTAAGTATGATGTTTCAAATGACGTGCGTAAGCTAGCACGTGATTATATTTTTAGGGTTTTTCCGCTTTCAAATGTAAACAATATATTAAATAGTATCGAACTTGCGAGTATATTTCATCTACCAGAGCAAAATGCGATACCTACAAGCCAGGTCGTAAGACAACTTACCAAACAGGTAGATGGGCCGGCAAGGTTAGTAAGTGATGGTGTATTCTTGGGTGTTAATGAATTTAGGGGCGAAAAGAAAGAAATACGTTTATCAGTAGAAGACAGACGTCGTCACGTGTACGTTATTGGTTCTACCGGTATGGGTAAGTCTGTGTTCATGAGGAATATAGCCTATCAAGATATGCTTGAGGGCAGAGGCTTCGCGTTTATTGACCCGCACGGAGACGTCGCCGAGGAGCTACTCTCCATGGTACCAAAAGAAAGAATTGACGATGTTATTTATTTTGACCCTGGAGATATGGAAAACCCAATTGGAATGAACATGTTTGAGTTTCAAACTGCGGACCAGAAAGACTTTATTATCCAGGAAGCTATAAACATGCTTTATTCGCTTTACGACCCAGGACATACAGGCATTTTCGGTCCTCGCGGTGAGCATATGTTCAGGAATGCAGCATTGCTTCTCATGAGTGACCCAGCAGGGGCATCGTTTATTGATATACCAAGGGTGTTTATTGACCCAGAATTCGTAAAAGCAAAGCTTAAATACGTGACCGACAGACAGGTCTATGATTATTGGACAAAGGAGTTTCCAGCGAGTCAAAAAAGTAATGACGCTGGCGAGGTAACTACTTGGTTTGTGTCTAAGTGGGGTCCGTTTATCTCCAATACTATGATGAAAAACGTGCTTGGGCAGACTAAGAGCGGATTTAACATACGTGACGTGATGGATACGAACAAAATTTTGCTTGTTAATCTCTCTAAAGGTAAGATGGGCGAACTTAATTCGAAGCTCTTAGGCATGATATTTGTAATGAAGTTCCAAGCGGCAGCAATGAGTAGAGTGGATACTCCAGAGGATGCGCGTAAGGATTTTTGTTTGTTCGTTGATGAGTTTCAGAACTTTTCGACGGAGAGTTTTGAATCAATTTTGTCCGAGGCTAGGAAGTTTAGGTTAAACCTAATTGTTGCGAATCAGTTTATGACTCAATTAACTGATAAAATTAGGGAAGGTGTTCTTGGTAATGTTGGAACGATTATCGCAGGTAGGTTAGGTATTACAGACGCCGAGTTGATTGAGAAAGTTTTCTCTCCGACATTTACTGCTGAAGATTTGCATAAAACACCAAATCACAATGCAATTGCTACCGTGATGATGTACGGTATGCCAAGTACGCCATTTACGATGACTTGGCCGAAGTTGGGTGAGGAGAACCCAGATTTGTTACAAAGCTTAAAGACGTTGTCTGCGACAAAATATGGACGTCCGCGCGCAGAGGTAAGCAAGGAAATTGACCAGAGACTAGCGGCTAATAATCCAGAGGGGAAAATTACGAGGGAAGAGCCTCCAAAAGAGGAAGAAGTAGCTGCGCCAGAGAAGACGCAGGAGCAAACAGTTGCAACTAAGGTCTATGTTGCCTCACCTAAAAAGGAACGGGAAGAGAATTTTCTAGAGGCATGGATAAGAAAGAAGAATGAGATTAAAAATGAAGTATCCCAGGAGCAAAATGATATCCATCGGCAACGCACTCAGGATGTAGCTAAGGAACAAGAACGAATTGCTATGCCCCATGAAACACAGGCAATTGTCAATCAACCCAAGCAGAAACGTGACGACTATTGGGAGAGTGGCGACAAAATAAGCATAAGGTCTTGAAAAAATAGAGATAAACAGATATAATAGGGGGAGTTATTTAAAGAGACAGAGGTAATTTTTATGCCAGCTGATAAAAAGGCTCAGGAATACGATTCGTCAGAAATTAGAGTCCTCGAAGGGCTAGAACCAGTTCGTTTGCGACCTGGTATGTACATCGGTTCGACCGGGTATGATGGTTTACATCATCTCATTAAGGAGATTGCAGATAACTCCATAGATGAAGCTATTGCGGGTTTTGCAAATAAGATTACGATTACAATTCTTAACGACGGAGGTGTACGCGTAGATGATAATGGACGCGGTATCCCTGTAGATAAGCATCCAAAAACTGGTTTATCGACACTCGAAACGGTTTTAACGGTTTTGCATGCTGGAGGTAAATTCGGCGATGGTGGTTATAAAGTATCTTCTGGTCTTCACGGTGTTGGTTCGTCGGTCGTAAACGCGCTTTCTACAAGAATGATTGCTGAGGTGTATAGGGACGGTAAAACATATCATGTTGAATTTGAAGTAGGAAAAACTTCAGTGCCGTTCAAAGCTACACAAGGTGCACCACGTGAACACGGCACATCCATTACTTTTTATCCCGACCCTACAATCTTTAAGGAGACAACGACTTTCGACTACGATTGGGTTTCTAACTACGCTAGGCACCAAGCATATCTAACTAAAGGTATTCTTATTGAGGTCAGCGATGAGAGAACTAACGCTAAGGAATCATTCTATTTTGAAGGTGGTATTAAGAGCTACGTAAAGAGGCTGAATAATGGTAAAGAGGTGATATCTGACGATATCTTCTATGTAGAAAAGAAAATAGAGGATAGCGAGGTAGAGATAGCTCTCCAGTATAATGATTCGTTCGCCGAGACAATGAAGCCATTCGCAAATAACGTACTTACTCCTGATGGCGGTATGCATGTCGTCGGCTTCCGCACTGGTCTTAATAGAACAATAAATGATTATGCGCGTAAAAATGGTCTTCTAAAAGAAAAGGAAGAGAACCTGACTGGAGATGATATAAAGGAAGGTTTGACGGCGGTAATCTTGGTAAAATTGCCGGACCCGCAGTTTGAAGGACAGACTAAGAATAAGCTAGGTAATCCTGAGGTACGTGGATATGTAGATAGGGTTATGACTGAGTACTTCGGTTATTATCTCGAGGAGAATCCTCAGGTAGCGAAGAAAATTGTCCAAAAAGCAACTCTTGCCGCGCGTGCAAGAAAGGCAGCAAGAGCGGCGCGCGATAACGTTATTCGCAAGGGTGCATTTGATGGCCTTAATCTTCCGTCGAAGTTAGCAGATTGTTCTTCGAGGAATAGAGATGAATGTGAACTCTTTATCGTCGAGGGTAACTCGGCGGCGGGTTCTGCGAAAGAGGGAAGAAATCCGAAGATTCAGGCCGTTCTTCCTCTTCGTGGTAAGGTTTTAAATACGGAACGCGCAAGGCTTGATAAGATGCTGGCCAACCAGGAGTTGGTAAGCCTCATAAAAGGATTGGGTGTTGGGATTGGAGAACAATTCGATATCAATGGTCTTAGATACGATAAAATTGTATTCATGACCGATGCTGATGTCGATGGTCTCCATATTGCGACGCTTTTAATGACATTTTTCTTCCGTTACATGCCACAAGTTATAGAAGAAGGTCATGTTTATCTTGCAAAGCCTCCGCTATTCGGATTGATTAAGGGCACTGGTAATACAAGAAAAATTGATTACTTATATGATGAGGCGGCTTTGGAGGCGAAGCTTACTGAGAAAATTGAGGAGAAGCGAAAGAATGGCACGAAGATTGATGAAGGCCAAGAAAGATTTAAACAGGCAGGATACACTGCTCAACAGAGGTTTAAGGGTCTTGGCGAGATGGATGCGAAGCAACTTTGGGAGACTACGATGGACCCAGATAACCGAGTATTGGTTCAAGTACATATTGAAGATGCCGAGAAGGCAGATGCTGTGTTCTCGAAATTGATGGGCGACCAAGTTGATTTGAGGAAAAATTTTATCCAGGCAGGAGCGGCAAAAGTCGATCTTGATGATTTGGACTTTTAATAGGTGGAGGAGGAAAAATATATGCCGGAAAAAACTAAAGGTGACAATCTAGAGAGCAACGCTCCAGAAGAGTTTAATAAGGAAATAATTGAAGGCAATGAAGATACTCAGATATCGGGAATAGAGAATCGTAATGTTGAAAGTACGATGGAGGAATATTTCTTAAAGTATTCCATGTCGGTCATTGTCGACCGTGCTCTTCCAGATGTAAGAGATGGCTTAAAACCAGTTAACAGACGCATCCTGTATGCTATGAATAAGAATGGCTGGAAGGCTCCTCATGCTACCGTCAAATCAGCAAGAATTGTTGGTGAAGTAATGGGTAAGTATCATCCGCATGGCGATTCGTCTATTTATATGGCGATGGTAAATCTAGCTCAGCCGTGGAAGATGCGTTATACCTTAATAGAAGGGCAAGGTAACTTTGGTTCGGCTGATGGTGATGAGCCTGCGGCTTCTAGGTATACCGAAGCCAGAATGGATAAAGTTGGTGCAGAGCTTTTGTCGGATATTGAAAAGGAAACAGTAGATTTCAGAGACAACTTTGACGGAAGCGAGAAAGAACCAGTGGTTCTTCCGGCGGCTTTGCCGAATATCCTCTTAAATGGACAGATGGGTATTGCGGTAGGTATGGCTACAAATATTCCACCGCATAATTTAGGAGAATTAGTTGATGCGACGGTTGCACAAATTGATAATCCTGAGATTTCCCTCGAAGAATTGATGAAACACGTGAAAGGCCCGGATTTTCCGACTGGTGCTGAAGTGTATGGTGGGGCACCGATGAAATCGGCTTACGCTACTGGGAAGGGTTCCGTAACAATACGTGCTGTAACCGAGATAGAGGAACGCAAGAACGGAAGATATAATATCGTTATCAAAGAGATGCCCTACGGGGTGAGTAAAGAGGACTTCATGAACAAAGTCCGCGATCTCGTGAACGAGAAGAAACTAGACCACATTGCAGACGTAAGAAACGAATCTGCGCGTGGAACAGTAAGGGTTGTAGTCGAATTAAAGAAGGATGCTTTCCCGAAGAAGATTTTGAATCAACTCTATAAGATGACTCCGCTTCAAACAGCATTCCATTATAATATGCTTGCTCTTGTAGACGGTCTTCAGCCTAGAATTTTGGGTCTTAAGGAGATTTTAGGTGAGTTTATCAAGCATCGTCAAACTGTTGTCCGAAGAAGAACTGAATATGATTTGCGTAAAGCAAGGGAACGCGCCCATATCTTAGAGGGGTTAAAGATTGCGATTGACAATATCGATGAGGTCATTAAGGTAATTCGTGCTAGCTATGATGATGCCGACCAGCAGTTGATGAAGCGATTTGGTCTTTCCGAAATACAGGCTGCAGCTATTCTGCAGATGCAACTAAGAAGGCTCCAGGGATTAGAGAGGGATAAGATTGAGGAAGAGTTGAAAGAACTCCATGAGCTAATTAAAAAGCTCGAGGAGATACTGGCGGATGAAATGAAGATTCTCGGAGTAATTAAGGAAGAATTACTTGCCCTTAAGGATAAATATGGAGATGAGCGTAGAAGTAAGATTATTAATCACGAAGTAGGAAAGTTTGCTGAAGAAGAACTTATCCCAGAGGAAGAGAGCGTCATTCTCTTGACTGCCGAGAACTACATGAAACGCGTTTCTCAGAACGACTTTAGAAAGCAGAATCGCGGGGGAAAGGGCAAGCGCGGTATGACTACGAAGGAAGAAGATGTGATTTCCCAGATTATCATGGCTAACTCTCATGATTTCTTGCTATTCTTCACGAGTCAAGGTAGGATTTTCAGATTGAAAGCCTATGAGGTCCCTCAGGCGTCTCTATCTGCAAAAGGAACTGCAGCAGTCAATCTGTTGTCGATGCATCCAGAGGAGAAGATTACGGCAATCATTAAGCAAGGCACAGAGTTGGGAGAGAACGGGTATCTCTTCATGGCCACCAAGAAGGGAACTATTAAGAAAACTCCTATTAAAGATTTTATGAATATAAGGTCGAATGGATTGATTGCTATCAAACTTGACGAACATGATGAACTCAAGTGGGTACAGGGTACGACGGGAGAAAACGATGTGGTTATTTCTACTTCGGCTGGACAAGCAATACGGTTTAACGAAAAAGACGTAAGAGCTATGGGCAGAGCTGCGCGTGGTGTCAGAGGCGCAAGGCTTCGCCCGAGGGATGAAATTGTGGGCATGGATATTATTACGAACCCGAAGCAAAAAATTCTAGTTATTGCGGCTAACGGATATGGAAAAATAACTCTAGCTTCGAATTTTCCGGCACACAAGAGAGGTGGCGTAGGTATTAGGATTGCGGCCGTTACTGCAAAGACTGGTCCGATAGTCGCTGTTCATACTCTTGATTCAGAGGCTAAGGAAGTAATCATGATGTCTTCAAAGGGGCAGGCTATCAGAGTAGCGATGAAGGATATTCCAACACTTGGTCGCGCCACTCAGGGGGTGAGAATCATGAGACTTTCTGAAGGGGATACCGTAGCATCTATTGGTGTAGTGTTACCGGAAGAAAAAGACGCAGAAGAAGTTAAGCAATAGAAAGAAATGACGTCAAGAAGCACTTGGCGTCATTTTTGTAAAATTTTGTAAAAAATCTTTGAAAAAACCCTTGACATAACCTGTTGTTTGCGATAAACTTAGGTAAGTCTAGAGATGCGAGGATTATTATTCTGCAGTATCTAAGAAATATTAACAATTTAGTTGTGCAATTAACGTTTTCTTTATAGAAAACTATCATCGTCAGTTCATTTTATATTTGAGTATTCAAATTTTCTTTAATGGAGAGTTTGATCCTGGCTCAGGATGAATGCTGGCGGCGTGCCTAATA
>CAMVRN010000011.1 GCA_947169915.1 uncultured Candidatus Saccharibacteria bacterium
AGGCACTGGGTTTTGGTCCCAGCATTCGCAGGTTCGAATCCTGCCGGTCCAGCCAAGCATAAGCATAATAAAAGCCCTCAAGTGGCTCTTATTTTTTGTTCAATAATCCTTTTACCGTATTCTTCACTATCTCTGCTAGTTTTTCTCTATCATCTACATCTTCAACCAAATACATCGGCTTAGCGCCATCGTAAGGGATAGATTCTGACATTTTATATTGTTCGTTTTCTGGAACATTTTTAATAAGTAGACGGTCGTCGTAAATACCACCAAATAGGACACCAGCCGAATAAAGCAAAAACTCTCCCATCATCGGACGACAAGTAATATTAGGTACTTCTGATAGTTGTTCTATGATATAATCGCGATATTCTTTTGTACTTGCCATTTATTTCTCGCAGTTCTTTTTATGCGCTTTAAGCTTCTTCATTGCCCAGTCGTAATGAGATGAGAGAACGCTCACGAAATATGAGCCGAGTACCGAACCGCCAACCCAAGGATACATGCCTTTTGTAAATAATTGCTCTTCGCTAAGACTTTCGGCTAGTTTCATGACGTCTTTATGTGATTTTTCAAACATTTTTCTTGCGTCTTCGAGTGAAGTCTTTTGGTGTTTCTTCCAGTATTCAACATTCATATCGCCATAAGTCTTCCAAGTGTATGGTTCTGGCAAGAATGGTGCGTTACCGCCTTTATTCAGATTCGTATCTACAAATTCAAGTAGCATTCGGTGCCATTCGTATAAATGTACCCAAATATCGCGTAGGTTCTTATCGCGTCCCCAGTGGCGTTCTTTCTTCGATGGATCGCCGGAGAAATCGAATTCGGTGTTCATTTCTTTCTCGCTCATTGAATCAGCCATTTCAATCAGCTTGGCGTAGTATTCTTCGCCAGCCTTTAATAAGTCCTGTTTGTTTCGTGGTCTTGGCATAAATAAGTCCTTGTTTACTACTTTAATTATATCATTTTAAATCAATTGTTCTTCGGGGTTGAACTCACGTAGCCGTTGTCGGATATCTTCCTTATAGATGGTTAAAGCCTGCTTAATTTGCCCCAGCCAAGAAAATTAAAGAAAGACCCGTAGGGTCTTTATTTAATTTCGTATCTAGAGTGGCAGGACGAGAACCGTAGGTTCGTTATTCAGAGCGAAGCGACGAATCTCGCCATCATGCCATCCATTAAAAAGCCAGCCCTTTTGAGCTGGCAAATGTCATTTAATCAATAAGGTCTGTTCCAGAAGATTCCGCAAGCTGTCTTCTAAATTCTTCCTTTGCCTTATACATGTTCTCATCGGCAATCAAGACAACTTCTCTGAAAGACTTCCGCTCCTTGTCGCTAATTGTGAGATGAGTATCCGGTTGATAGAATACGCCGCCTCCGTGCGAAACGCCATATTCTAGATGAATTCGGTCGTCTTTGGAGTTTTTCTGCTGAGCAACAAGCTCGTCAAGCCTATCCCTAAGCCCTCTAATCAAAGCATATGCATCATAGTGGGGAATTGCTTCAATCAACTCATCAAAAGCGCCCGGTTTCAGGATAACGCAGAATTCGTCGCCACCTATTCTAAAGCAGTACGCATGTTTTCCGTACGCCTGGCAAATAAGTTTCGCAAACTTCTTCAAAGTGCGGTCTCCGCATTCGTGCCCATAGGTATCATTGATGTGCTTGAAATTGTTCGCATCAATCATCAGAATAATAGTCGTATAATTGACACGCTCAAGTAACCGCATATAAACTTGTCGATTCAAAAGCTTCGTCAGAGGGTCGAGTCGCAGAGTCACATGTGAGTAATAAACGAGTAAAAACACTACAGAAACAGCCATACAAAGAAAGTCATAGTTTGTATCCGGCAAAACACTCCTTAATCCTATACCAACAATCAAGCATCCAGCAAAGAAAAACAGAGTTTTGTTCAGTGAACTTTGGGTATTATCAGCTATCAAGAACAAGCCATACACAAAACTTACAACCGAAGCAATTAAGACTACCAGATAAACCGGCATTAGTGCGTCCCGACGATATTTGTGCATTTCGTCAATCGTAAATACATTCCACCCAAAGACCGAAACCAGGAGCAAAAGTCCGACGATTATGATGAGAAAAATCATCACATTGCATGTTCTGTTCATCAGCGAGGCCTGTTTATCGCTTCTCCATTTTCTGTCTCTCGCATAGAACACACTAAAGACCAAGAAACTAAGCACGGGATTGAGGAAAAGCTCAATGTTCTTCAAGCTATAGAGCATGAAATGGTCAATCTCGTGCCCTTCGAGAATAGTAAACAGAAAATCAATAACAATCTCCACCATCAAAACATAAATGAGCCTCTTGAACTTCCTAATGGTCTCAAGAGAAAAAACGTCATTCTCGCTTAAATGAATCAGGCACCCAACCAAGAACAAAATGGACAAACCAGCAGTAGCAAAATAGTTCTGGATATACATGATAACCCCTCCTTATCAATTCTTAAGGTACTCCCTACATCCATATTATAGCATAAACAAGATATTTTGTAAAATAATCTATATCTGTTTTACCCTAAAAATAGCCTCCTAGACCACCACAAATATTTCTATTCCTCCCTAAAAATGTTATAATCACCTCATGATTTTTAAGTCAGAAGCCGAACTCGCTTCCTTCGCTGAAAACCTCGGAAAAGAGCTAAAAGCCCCTTGTATTTTTGAACTCATCGGCGATGTTGGCGCTGGCAAAACCACTTTCACTCGCTACCTTGCCAAAGGCCTCGGCATTTCTTCCCCTGTTACTTCTCCTTCTTTTACCATTTCTAAGCAATATGCTACAAAAGAAGTGACTTTAATTCATTATGATTTCTACCGCCTCGAAGAACCAGGACTTATGTCTGCCGAACTTGAAGAAGCACTCCAAAATAAGCACGCTATCATCGTCCTCGAATGGGCCAATTCCGTAAAAAACCTTCTTCCAAGCGACCATATCACGATATCCTTCGAAATCCTCCCTGGCAATTCCCGTAAATTAACCTTTAAAAACCTCGACTCAAGACTCTTAAAAGGAGAAGATTAATGGAACTTTATCTTGATACTTCTACCTTTAACGCACTCATTCGTCTAACCGACTCAAAAACGCACGAAATATTTGAATATCAAGAAGACCTTGGTCGCGAGATGGCAGAAAAACTCCTTAGCACACTCCACGATAAGCTAGAAAAACACGGAAAAACTTTCAAAGACCTTACAAAAATCACCTTTATGTCCGGTCCTGGCTCCTTCACTGGCCTCCGCATCGGCGCCACCATCGTTAATACCCTCGCCCACGACCTAGAAATCCCTCTTTTCGACCACAAAGGCGAAAAACTTCCCATAATTATCCCTGATTACGGCCGTCCAGCTAACATCTCGTCACCACGCAAATAATATGCTATAATAAGCTTATGTTTAATAATAACGGCCCAATAGTTCCACCAATGAAAGACGTTCTCGGCGATTCTTATGCCGAAACGCGCACAGAAATCGAGGCTCGCGAGCGCGCAAAACAAGCCGCCGATGCAGCCCAACTTGCCGCAAACGAACAAGCCGCTCAAAAGAAATTCCCATGGCTTGCTCTCCTTGCAATTCTTTTTGGCTTTGCGACAGTCATTGCTGTCGCCGTTATTTTCCTCAAACAGACAGAATACGACAAACTCAAACAAGAGCTCGATACAGTCACAAGCTCTTACAACTCCGCTTTGCAGAACGTTGAAACTCTCGAAAAAGAGAATAAAACCTTAAAGGCGCAAGTAGAAGCCCTCACTCCAAAAACCAACCCAGATGAAGTCGACCCAGAAAACGGCACAGCCCCTGAAGCAGACACTAAATCCGGAACCGGCACAGAAACTGACGCAAAAACTGACAGCCAATCCGGGACAGACACCAAAAACGATTCGAGCACCACGAAAGAATAGCTCGCGCATTAAACTTGTGCTAGAAAAAGGGGCTTCTATATGCTATACTAGTTCCGGAATATTAAATTTTTATATTACATTTGTTAATCCGTCTGCGAGAGTCAAAACGCAGACAAACGACAATTAGAAAGTAGGAACATGGATATTATTGCCATTGTCATAGCTGGCATCGTCGGCATTGGTGCTGGCGCCGGCGGTATTTTTGCTTACAACAAAAATAAAGAGAACGGAGGCAAAAACAAAGCAGAGGACCTCATCAGAAAAGCTAAACAGGAAGCTGGTGATATCGTTCTCGAAGCTAAAAAAGAAGCCTCTCGTATCAACTCAAAATCCCAAGCTGAAGAAGCCGAGCGTCGCAAGGAATGGAAGCGCACAGAAAATCGCCTTGCAGAACGCGAAACTTCTCTCGATAACAAACTCGATCAACTTGAGAAAAAGACCGAAAAGCTTACTCGTTCTGAGAAAGAACTCGAAGATTTGAAGAACGAGATTCGTGATATTCGCGTCAAACAGCACGAAAAACTCGAAAAAATCGCTGGTCTCTCTAAAACCGAGGCCCGTGACAAACTTATGAAAATGACGGAGAACGACATCCGTCAAGACCTCGTCTCTCTAGTCGCTAAGGAACAAAAAGAGATTAAACATGACATCGACGAAACCGCTCAGTCAATTCTCTTGACCGCAATGGAGCGCATGTCCTCCGAAGTCACCGCTGACCGCACTATCACCGCTCTGAAACTCCCTGATGACGAAATGAAGGGCCGTATCATCGGTAAGGAGGGTAGAAACATCCAGGCCCTCCAACGCGCCACAGGCGTTGATATTGTCGTCGACGATGCTCCAGGAATGGTCATTTTGTCTTCCTTCGACCCAATCCGTCGCCAAGTCGCCCGCTATGCCCTAGAACGCCTCATGAAAGATGGTCGCATTAACCCTGCCTCCATCGAAGAAGCCGTTGCTAAAGGCGAAAAAGAAATCGAAAAAGAAGTTGTTCGTGCGGGTGAAGATGCTGCCCGCGAAGTTGGCGTCGTCGGTATTCCACGCGAAATCCTTCACCTCTTAGGTGAGCTCAAATTCCGCACCTCTTACGGCCAAAACGTTCTTCTTCACTCTATTGAAATGGCCCACATGGCCGGTATGATTGCCGAAGAAATTGGCGCTGACAAACGCATTGCTAAAACCGCCACTCTTCTTCATGATATGGGCAAAGCTGTCACTCATAAAATCGAAGGCAAACACGCCGACATCGGCGCTGAGCTTGCCAAGAAATACGGCATGCCAGAGGCAGTCGTTCATGCTATTGCCGCTCACCATGACGATATCGAACCAACCACCCCAGAAGCCATCATCGTTAAAATCTGCGACGCTATCTCCGCCGCCCGCCCAGGTGCCCGTAATATCTCCGCTGAGAACTTTGCCGAACGCATGCGCGACCTCGAAAACATCGCAACTTCCTTCCAAGGCATCGATAAAGCCTATGCCATCTCTGCTGGTAGGGAGATTCGTGTTATCGTTGAACCAAAACAGATTGACGACCTCACCGCTTTGAAACTTGCTCGCGACATTGCCAATAAAATCGAAGCTACAATGTCATATCCAGGCGTTATCAAGGTTAACGTTATCCGCGAAACTCGTGCTGTCGAATACGCCAAATAACACTCAAAAAGTCCGGATTTCTCCGGACTTTTTTGTGCCAAGAAAAATCCCCCAGTATTTCAACCAGGGGGACTTTTTGGCTTACGCCAACCCATACTGTCGCATAAACTCATTCTTCTTCTCACCGAAAAGTGTTCTTGCGCAAGGACAACCAATGAAGCAGGCTTCCCAGGTGCTTTTCCAGAGACCGTCAATCATGATAGCTTGCTCAACCGACTTCGGCAGATTGCGTTTACGGAAGTTCCGCAAACTTTTGCAATTCGCGAAGCACAGCTTCTCAAGTCTTCTCACGCCACAACCAATCTCCAAATCAACGAGCCTGGTACATCCATAGAAGGCACCTTCATTGACAGTATCAACACTTCCAGGAATATACACGTCGGTCAAACTAGTGCAATCCTTAAAAGCGTACATATCAATTCTCATCAGCCTAGGTGGGAGTTCAACTTCCTCGAGTGAAGTACATCCTTCAAATGCACTCCTCCCGATAACTCTAACTGATTTTGGTAAAATGACCTTTTTTACTTCGGTGTTACCCTTAAGCAGGTTTTCGTTCACGATTTCGACTCCATCTGCAATTACGACAAGTCCACTACTAGAAATGTGCCTTTGCGAAACATATTCGAGTCTCTGAACCCTATCAACATTCGCAACCGGATGTACTCCCTCAAGACTTCTTCCACCAACCGTTGTGTTGTTGGACAGAACATTCTTCAGAGACTCATCAAGTGCTTCAGCAGAAATCGGTGTCCGGCTTCCCCGATGGGGAACAGCAGGCCTTCTTTCCTCAGTAGCTTCAACTCTCATGGGTCTATACCTTCTCGTTTCCATTTATATCCCTCCCCTATAAATATCGGCGACAGTATTAATGTTCGATTGATACCAGAGGTACCAATACAACTACATTATACCACATTTTGCTCAAAAAATCAAGACAACTTATGCTTTTTCGTCCCTATACCTACTCTGTTATGTTCCCGTAAGTTGCTTCTTCGCGCTTTTTCTTCTCAATCACCGCTTTTTTCTTCTTCTCAATCTCAATCTTCTTCTTTTTTTCTTCCTCTTCTTTTTTCTTTTGTTCCTCAATTTCACGAATTCTATCTTTCAAATATTTCTTAGCAACTTTAATATCCTCAAACGGAATCGCTCCTTCGGCCCTTAAAATCGTCTTCTCGTGGCCTTTGCCAAGAAGAAGCACTAAATCTCCCTCCTTAGCGAGCGAAATAGCTTTCTTGATTGCCTCTTCTCTATCAAGCTCAACAATAAGGTCTTTATTTTCTATTTTCCCAGCTTTCTTTGCCCCTTCGATAAACTGTTTCGCGATTTTTTCTGGGTCTTCATCCCTAGAATCATCTTCAGTAATGATTACGATATCGCTATTCTTCCCAAGAATCTCGCCACGTTCAGCCCTTGTCGTTTCATCGCGTCTTCCCGCACCGCCGTGGACAGAAATAATCCTCCCATCGACTTCAGGAATCGCCTTAAACACCTTTTCTAGCGCGTCTGGCGTATGTGCATAGTCAACAATGACCGTGAAGTCTTGTCCGCCCTCAACACGCGTCATACGGCCTTCTACGCTTTCCAGAGCGCCAATTCCGTTTTCAATCTCCTCATCCGATAATCCAAGTTTCTGACCGACCGCTACTGCCGCAAGGGAATTATAAACGTTAAACTCGCCAGGAATTCGTGTCTTGATATTTATATCACCACATGAATATTCTACACCATCAACTCCCAGTTTCATATTCTTTGCGCGTAATTTCCCATTTTTTATACCATATGTGATATAGTTCTTCGAAGACCTCATGAATTCACCGGCGCTTTTGTCGTCTGCGTTGACGACTCCATATTTCGCTTTCTTGAACAATTTACACTTTGCCTTTCGGTAATTTTCGAATGTTTTGTGGTAGTCGAGATGTTCATGTGTTAAGTTTGTGAACACGGCAATATCAATCGGCACTCCAAGCGTCCTAAACTGTTCCATCGCATGGCTCGTAACCTCAAGAACTAAATAGTCTGCGCCCGCATCCCGAATCGCCTTGATTCGTCGATTGAGCGTCCTACTATCAACCGTAGTCATATGGTTAAGCTCTGGTTGTAACCTCTTATATCCATACGCCACCGTCGTCATTAACCCCGCCTTTCGATGGCTCTCGTTAAGCATCTTCCAAATCATGAAGCAAGTCGTTGTTTTACCATTCGTACCAGTTACGCCAATAACTTTCAGCTTCCTTCCAGGAAATCCATATCGAACACCAAAAACTACAGCCCGCGCAAAATGGACAGGTTTCACTAGCGAGTTATAAAACGGAACCTTATCCATTAAGGTTGTTTTCAAATCCTTCTTCACGGTCATATTTCTTTAATTATATCATAGAAAAATAGCCCCGTTTGGGGCTATTTCTTTTTGAGTCTTATTTCTCTATTTCTCGATAGGCTCTGCCAAGTTGAATCAACCTAAAACCAAAGCTAAAAAGACCAACCGCAACTAGCAGCACGAACAGCTTGTTCACGCTTTGAGCACGTTCAGTACCATCGGCGGTAAATACACCCGTATCAGGTGCTTCGACCTTCTCTGTATCCTCATAAGTCAGCAAAAAATCGGAGAATAAATCATTTTCAGTGGAGAGAATATTATCCGTAACAGTCGCATCCAGTCTCGTAATAATTTGCTCATCATCCATTGGACCTTGATGCCATCGAATCGCATAGAAATTTCTCTCGAATCCGTCAGCAACCTCTGGAAGTTCCGAAATCTCAAACTCGAGTTTAACGGATTCGCCAACATTGCTTGCCCAACCAACAAGAGAGTCACCAGCACCGTTCGTAATCGCAAAGCTCACTCCGTACGCACCGATAATCACTTCTCCCTCACGAATTGCTCCTTGCTCAATCAAATCCGCATAGAATTCATCATTGATTTTGACAAATTCCCCATCATACTTAGCATTTACCAGTTGTAGTCGAAGCGTCTCGCCTTGTGCAAGCGCCCTTCTTAGCGTCGCAGCATCCCAAGGAGAAATTAATTTTACATTCTCGGTTGTCATTGCTTCATCAACATCGCCGTTAACTAGAGCTTTGAGCTCGCCCGCAATAAATGCAGCCATAGTGGCAGTCACCCCAGACTCCTCGTCTGGAACAATAGTAACTTCATCAATCACAATCGGCACAATGTGCTTATTTCCGTCCTCACCATCGATAACAATTAAATCCTCATCGATAGCTTGCTCCGGGTCAATCACTCTCCAAACACCAGCTTCATCTTCAATACCAGCAATAAGGTCATCAGCAACAAACGCAGCTTCCGGTTCCTCAATAAACGTTCCACCATAAATTTCTGGGGTATTCGCAGGAACAAAAGACGCAATTGGGCTTTTACCGGACCTTTCGTTATACTCCGCTTCATATTCCGCACGTCCAGCGTTTGCTTCTGCGATATCCTCAGGCGTTGGCAAAACCACTTCACCTTCAAACACACCGCCAGCAATCACGAGTGAGCCATATGTACTATAGCTGCCATAAACTTTCTCGCCAGTCGTAGCATCTGTAAAGCTAGGCGTAAAAGCCTTTCCTCTCTGCTCTAAATCACCTATATTCGCACCTTCTTCAATGGTTAACGAAGCATTGTAGTTTGATTCATAAACGATATCAGCAAGCGCTGTTCCGTCCGAAACCACTGTATTTCCACCAGTAATAGTCGTCGTCCCATCGATAGTTGTATCTCGAAGCGTAACATTTCCACCAGAAATAGCAGCATTACCAGTCACGGTCACACTATCAAGCGTCACATTCGCACCAAGCTTAATGCTCGAAACGGTAACGCCATTAATTTCTACATCGCCTTTTGCTGCATCAATTGGGTAACCGTTAGTGCTTGTGAGCTCCATCCCCTCATTTATTTCGGCAGAAACAGTAGTAGAGTTATTTACGAAAACGGCATCAGAGAGCGTGGCAATTCGTCCTGCATTCAAGACGGCTCTACCATCGCCATATTTTACTTGGACACCATAATTAGCGCCCGAAACAACCTCATCAGGCGACACAATAGCACCGCCGTTCATCTCAAACAGACCACCAGTTTTAACAAGAACAGCATTGCCTCCACCACTTTTGCCATTAGGCGCATAGACGGTGCCACCATTAAGTACTACCTTGGCGCCACCGCTAATTTGAATCGTGAACGGTGCCGTCGTGCCAGTCGGCTTATAATGAATTTCGCCATTTCCAACTTCACTCTGGTCGTCAATCGTTAGAACAACATCTTCGCCTTTAACATCAAAAACACCATTTTGAGGCTCGGTCTTGCTTCCCAAATGAGTGCCTATGTTAAGGGTATGCCCATTCAAATCAATAGTAACGGTTTTTCCGATAACATACCCCTCGTCATTGTCTTCAATATCAGCATCGAGAACGACGCTTCCGCCTTCAGCGAGTGCCTCCTTAAGCTCCGCCCAACTTGATACCATTACGTCACCAGCCTCAGGCACTTCGACGATTTCGTCGTCCGCATAGACATTCAAGACGTAAGCCGGAGAAGCAACTGCCCCAAGAATCAAACCTAGTCCCAAGACGAAACTAATTCCTTTTTTCATATCCAATAAAAACCTCCAATTAGTTATTCTAATTTTACCATAAACAAAATGCCGAAACAAGCATTTTGCGCCAAGAGCAATAGAGAAGGCATCATTTCTTGCAATCAAAAGTTTTCGAGACATTTTAGCACTCTATGCTTGCAAGTGCTAAATTTTGTGCTACAATGATGACAGAAAAGGAGTAAACTATGCTAAAACCGTTAAAAGATCGTGTTGTTGCAAAAATAGAAAAACCCGCAGAAACTACCGCTTCTGGCTTACTACTCCCAAGCGATTCCAAAGAGAAAAAATCCTTTGCAATCGTCGAAGCTGTTGGCCCAGAAGTAAAATCCGTCAAAAAAGGCGACAAAATTATCTACAAAGAATACTCAACGACCAACGTAAAATATGAAGACGAAGATTTCGTTATCGTTGACGAAAAAGACATTCTCGCAACTTTATAAGATTACATAGGCTAAAGACAAAACCTCTTATGGCCGGGGTATCCTGAGGCCACAACTGAGGCTGAGTCTTGCCAAGATAGGAGAAAACAAATGAAGAAAATTTATTACGAAGCAGAAGCCCGCGAAAAAGTCCTCTCGGGCGCCAAACAACTTTACGACGCCGTAAAAGTTACTTTTGGCCCAAAAGGCAAAAATGTCGTTATTGAAAAGGAATATGGCGCACCAGTCATCACCCACGATGGTGTCACCGTTGCTGAAGCTGTTGAACTCGGCTCGACCGAAAACAATCTCGGCGAAGAAGTTGGCGCAAAGCTCATCAAAACCGCTGCACAAAAGCTCAACAAATCTGCTGGCGATGGGACAACGACCGTCACGGTCCTTACCTATGAAATTTTAAACGAAGCCAACAAACTTATCGCCGCTGGCCTCAACCCAATGGAACTTCGCAAGGGAATTGAAAAAGCAGGCGCAGAAATCGTTAAGGGCATCGACAATCTCGCAGAAAAAATCGAAGGCGATGATTCAAAAGTCGCCGAAGTTGCTACAATCTCCGCTGGAGATGAAACCATCGGCAAACTCATCGCTGAAGTTATCTCTAAGATTGGCAAAGACGGTGTCGTTACTGTTGAAGCCGGTCAAGGTCTCGAAATGGAGCAAGAAATCGTCGAAGGCTTCTCTTATGATAAGGGTTATTCTTCGCCATTCTTCGTCACGGATGTTAATCGTCAAGAAGCCATTTTCGATAAACCTGCCATCCTCGTCACCGACAAAAAGATTTCCGCCGCTTCCGACATCCTTCCGCTCCTCGAGAAATGCGCCCAAGCCGGACAAAAAGACCTCGTTATTATCGCCGAAGAGGTCGAAGGCGAAGCTCTCTCGCTCCTCGTTCTCAATAAACTCAAAGGCGTATTTAATTCTCTCGTCTTGAAAGCTCCCGCCTTTGGCGACCGCCGCAAAGAAATCATGGAAGATATCGCAATTCTAACTGGCGCAACACTTGTTTCTGCCGACAGGGGTCTAAAACTCGAAGAAGCTGGCCTCGAGGTGCTCGGTTCCGCTGGTAAAATTATCGCTGAAAAAGATTCGTCAACAATCATCAAAGGTGCTGGCAACAAAAAAGCCGTCAAAGAACGCATCGAACTTATTAAGAATCAAGCCGAACTTGCAACTTCCGACTATGAACGCGAGCAATTCGAAAAACGCGCCGCAGCTCTCGAAGGCAAGGTCGCCATCATAAAAGTCGGTGGCGCCACCGAAACCGAAATCGACGAAAAGAAATTCCGTGTTGACGACGCTGTCGCTGCAACAAAAGCCGCTCTTTCTGAAGGCATTGTTCCAGGTGGTGGAGTCACTCTCGTAAATCTCGCTAACGAGCTCAAAGATGTGGATGAAGGTACCAAGATTGTAAAGAATGCTCTTAAACGCCCGCTCATCCATATCCTTGAGAATGCAGGCCTGAACGCTCAAGCACTCCTTGCTGAAGTCGAATCTGCCAAACCGGGTTACGGCATCAACGTCATGACTCCAGAAAAAGGTCTTGTTGACCTTAAAAAATCTGGCGTCATTGACCCAGCGCGCGTAACCAAAGAAGCTGTCAAAAATGCCGTCAGCATTGCTGCAACCGCCATTACAATGGGCGCACTCATCTGCGAAATCCCAGAAAAGGAGCCAGAAGCTCCAGCTGGTGGCGCCATGGGAGGCATGTACTAGACAATAAAAAAGACCCCTCAAGGGGTCTTTTTTATTTACTTAGCTTTATTGATGATTTCTAGAAGCGCATTAGCTTTCTGTGTTTCGTCAGTAAATTGTTTTGCATACTCGAGAGCCTTAGCCACAGCCTGAGCATCCTCGACTTGCATACAAATATCAAACTTCTCCTCATTGGTCATGGAAACCCTGTCGAGAAGCGGATAAAGCTCCCTCATAGCCTCATGGAGCGTGTCGCCTGCAGGAGCAGCAGGAGTCTCGCCAATCATCTCGGTATTCCCAAGTTGAATTTCTGGCTTTACAGCAGGAGCTGCCTCAGCAACTGGCTCTGGTTCAGGAGCAGGCGCTGACGCAGGAGCGGCCTCGGCAACCGGTTCAGGCGCAGACGCCTCAGCCGGCGCTTCTGGCGCAGAAGCCACAGGCGTTTCTGGCATCGGAGGCATGCCCGGTGTTTCTGGCACTGCAGGAGCTGGTGCAGCCTCAAAATCAGGCGCCTCAAGCGCAGGCGCAACAGGAGCAGTTGCTCCTGCTAATTCATTAGCAAGTTGCTCATTTTCCGCGACAGTGTCAACGGCAGGCGCTGCCTCGGCTACTGGCGCATTCTCTTTGGTAATATCGTCAATTGCTTTCTGCAATTCATCGTTATTCATTTGCCACCCTTTTCTTTAATTTAAATAAAAATACTCTATCTAATCCCAATTTACCATACTTTTTCAAAAAGCTCAAGCCTAAATTCTGAGCATCCTAACCATTTTATCTAGGAAATCGAGCTTAACTTCCTCCATTGGGAGTCTCATTCCGAACGCGTCAACAATTTCTTCACCACTTTCCTGCGGGAAATAAATTGTAACTCTTGGTGAAAATCTCTTTCTTGGAGTCATCACGATGGCGTAATTATCGCCGTCTTGTAAAACCCCAAAGTTCTTAAAATCTTCATAGCTGTAGAGGTTGTTCCCCTCAGAAATGCCCTTATCAGATAACGAGTAGTGTAGTTGCCTAGGTGGTCGTTTCACATAGATGAGCAATGCAATCGCAGAAAGCACAACAAGCGCAGTAAACGTCCACCACTTTAATACAACAGAAAGCACAATTAGAGCCAAAACAACAAGCACAAAAACGACATACCAGCCCCCATTTTTTTCTCTCTGTATATATTCTTCAGCATCCCAATTGACAATCTCTTTTGGGTTCTTTTCTTTTTTTACCTCTTTCTTATTCATAAGCCTATTATAGCATACATTTTCTACGGTAAAATATTTTCGACAAATCTGAATTTTATGATAGAATAGACACAGTCGGAGGGTTACCCAAGTGGCTGAAGGGGACGGTTTGCTAAATCGTTAGTCTGGGGAAACCTGGAGCGGGAGTTCGAATCTCCCACCCTCCGCCAGGAGTAAGAAAAATAGCCTGAAGGGTTATTTTTTTATCTTCTCGCACATTTCTTCTACCTTATACTCGAAATAGCCCCTTTATCTCTCCTTCTGAAGTTTAAACCAACCTTAAAAAACTACTATAAAAATCCTTGATTTTTCTAAAAAAGTGTGCTATAATAAACAAAACTATTATTTTATATCAAATTAATTGTGAGAATATATGAAAAAAATCGCTAAAAAGATTTCCCAAGTTCTAGTTGGCGCAGCTACCTGCGCTACCCTCGGAGCTGGCAAAGTTATGGCTCTCGGCATTAAAGACGGTGTCGAAGCTGCTAAAACTAGTGAGATGCCTTCGAACCTACTCGGCAGTGGCGGCGTCGTTAACAACGTCACCTCCACTATCCTTTATGTTCTTGGTATTCTCTCAGTTGTTATGCTTATCATCGGTGGCGTCAAGTATGCTATGTCCGCTGGTGACGCCAAAGCAGTTACCGATGCGAAGAATACAATCCTCTATGCCCTTATCGGCCTAGTCATTGCAATTCTTGCTTACGCCATCGTTAACTTCGTTCTCGGCGTTATTGGCTAGAACTCACCATGACGGATGACCGGTCCACTCTTATGGGACCGGTTTTTTGTTATTGCGAGTGCCGAAAGATTAGTCACTCCAACTTTTCTTAATAATCTGCCTGCCTCCGCCAAACTCGCGCCAGTCGTCCAGACGTCGTCAATCAAAACTACCTTTTTATCTCTAAGACACTTTCGAACCGTCTCGTTGCTTTCTAAAAATTTCCCATTAAGCCTCACCGCCTCTTTAGCTTGCTTCTTGCGCAGACTTTCATTCGCTCCAACTTGTACCGTATCCTTATTTCTCTCAAGTAATCGCACCTTCTCAATCTTTTCATCGCTAAGCCTTACTATTTCATTCACGATTTTATCCATATGGTCAAACCCGCGTTCCCTTACGTGCTTTCTGCTCGTCGGCATCGGTACCAAAATTAACGGGGAATTATGCTTGAAATGCCCATCCCAAATCACGCTCGCAATTTCAGAAACAAGCCCTCTTACCGATTCATACTTACATTCTTCTATTAACTCCCCAAGAATCTCATCACGATAACCCAGATATACGATTTCGTTAAATATGTCCTGTTGAACAATTTGCCTGCTCTGCATTTTTTCGCTTATGTATTTTTTACAACGCGCGCATAAATAATCACCCGTTAAGCCACAACCCCTACACTTGGGAGGAAAAAGCCCGTTTATGATATTTTTTACAACATTTTTTATATTCAATTTCATAATTTCCCTTGATTTTATCAGAAGCAGTCTATATAATTAAGCATATACTATATAAAAGTGGAGGAAAAACCGAGTATGGCTCGTAAAAACAACGATGACATGCTGATGGAAGATGAATTAGCAGCCGCCTTTATTGACGACGACGCTACCACTATGCTCGAGCCCGATGAGCCTGCTTATTCTGCGCCAGCAGAAGAGGAAGCCGTCGTGCCCGAAGAAGAAGAAACAATCGAACCATCAGGAGAGGGGGACGAAGATGGGTGGGAAAACGGTGAAGATTTTCCAGGACAACTCGCTGTAGATGTCTACGAAACCGCCGACAAGCTAGTTATTAAAGCTCGCACCGCAGGTATTAAGAAATCTGATTTGAACGTCTCTATTCACGATTCAATCCTTACAATTTCTGGTGTTCTTTCCGGCGGCGAAGATGACCAAACGACTCGCTGGCACATTCAGGAGTGCTATTGGGGAGAATTCTCCCGCACAATCGCTCTTCCTATTGCAGTTCGCGAAGACGAAAACTCCGTCAAAGCTGAACTTCGCGATGGCGTCTTGACAATTACCTTTGAGAAGGAAAAAGTCGAAGCCCCAACCGTAATCCCAGTCCAATAAAAGCTGGTTTTAAAATAAGGTGGAACTCTCCACCTTATTTTTATTCTTACTTTCTTATATAATATCTATATATGGTTAATGCCACTAAATCTCTAAAAAATATCTTGAAAATTTTAGCACCCTATCTTTTCTTAATCTTTCTTTGCATCTGTCTTACTCCTCATCCGCTCCAAAATGACACCTTTTATCTCGTAAAAATCGGCAATCATATAATAAACTCAGGCATCGATTTAAAAGACCATTACACGTGGGTTGCAGACCTCACCTACACTTATCCGCACTTCCTTTTCAACATCTTATGCTACGCCTTTTATGCTCTCCTAGACTGGAACGGCCTATATATTCTCTCTATCATCCTCTTCTCGTTTTTTGCTTGCTCTCTCTTTTTTATCCTAAAATACGAAACAAAAAAATTCATTTCCTCACATCCGCTCTTGGCGCCCTCAACAAAAAAATTCGTCTCAATCCTCCCGTTTCTTCTTGGAATGCTTTCGGTGATACTCCTCCCAATTTTCGTCTCAGCCCGCTCCCAAATAATCACCTATACAGTCTTCGTATGGGAAATCTTTTGCTTAATCCGCCTTTTCGAGACCAAACAAGTACGCTTCATGTTTCTTCTTGCATTCCTCTCTTGGCTCGTCGCTATCTGTCATGCAACTATCTGGCCATTTTTCTTCATCCTCTTTCTTCCTTTCATTGCTGAATTTCTCATTACAAAGTTTTTCAAAAAGAAATCCAAAAAAGCATCTCTCACTTCACTCGTTAATAAATTTGAGCCCGTCCCTAAATTCGCGAAGGGAACCGGGAAGCTTTTGTCCTTTGCCCTTATCCTAAGCATGCTCGTCGGATTGTTAACTCCCGGCCGTATTTGTTACACGGCTATCTTTAAAATCATGCAAGGCTCTACTCAAGACTCAATTATCGAACACGCACCACTTGTTCTTAAAGAGAATCCCGAAGCAATTGTTATCATTCTACTATTCTTCATCGTCTTTGCTTTCACGAAAGCGAGACTTCGCCCTCGCGATTTCTTCCTTTTCGCAGGCCTATTTGCTCTTTCTTTCCTCTCCACTCGTCACCTGTCATTCCTCCTAACTATCGCCTTTATCCCTCTTCTTCATCTCCTTCTTAGCTGGAGCGAATTCGTCAATCCGAAGTTCTTTGAGGGAATTATCAAACTCACCCCAAAACCCCTCATTCTCTTCGTCATAGCAATACTTGCATCGCTTCAGTTTATCGAAGAGCTTAGAAAGCCTCTCCTCGACCCGTCAATCGCTCCGACTGAAGCAGTAGCTTTTCTAAAAGAACATTATCCTTCAATTAAAGATATTGATTTAAACTCTAATCGCGCAATCTCGACAGAAAACGTCGTTCATCTCTTTAACGGATACGATTTTGGCGCCTATCTTTTGTCTCAAGACATTCCAGTTTTTATAGATTCTCGCGTTAATATATACACAAAACCATTTTCAGCCAACCTCGAATCAGACATCTTTGAAGATTATAAAACCATCAAAACAGGAGAGCCCGAAGCTTTCGACCTCATTGAAAAATATGGAATAACGACGCTCTTGCTAACAAAAGACGACACTCTAGGCAAAATCCTTGCTCGCGACTCAGGATACAAGGAAATCTATTCTGACGAATTATACGTCATTTATGAGAAGCTTTAGGCCCAATTATTTTCTCTATTGTATATCTCGGTCTTGCCTTGGCTTCAAGATAAACTTTTCCGATATATTCACCCACAATTCCAATTCCAACCATCTGTGCTCCACCAAGTAACCAAACCGAGCAGACGATAAACGCCCAGCCAGGTACCGCCCCTCCCGTAAATTTCACTATAATTGCATAAATCAAGATTCCAAAACTCACCACAGCTATGATAATTCCTAGGATAAGCAGCAATCTAATCGGTTTTACCGAGAATGAAGTAATCCCTTCCAACGCAAAATTAATCATCTTTCTTAAAGAATATTTGCTCTTTCCCGCAAATCTTTCCCCGCGCGAATACTCTACAACCGCCGTCTTAAATCCAAGTTCAGGAACAACGCCTCTTAGAAATAGATTTACTTCTTTAAATTTTCCGAGTTCCTCAATTGCGCGCTTAGACATCAAACGATAATCAGCCGAATCCTCAAGTGTCTTTGCACCAAGCCAATTCATTAGCTTATAGAATCTTCTTGCGCTTCTCCTCTTAAACCACGAATCGGTTTTTCTATCTTTTCTTACTCCAAATACAATCTCCACGCCACTCAAGTATTTTTCAATCATCTCATCAATCGCATTAATATCGTCCTGTAAATCCGCATCAATCGAAACGATAGCGTCCGCCCGTTCCCCAGCATACACTAACCCTGCAAGAAGCGCATTTTGGTGCCCAAAATTTCTCGCGAGTTTAATTCCAGAAACTTGTTTTTTCTCCGCAAACTTTTCAACAATCTCCCACGTCTTATCCGTCGACCCATCGTCCACAACTAGAATCCAACTATCTTTTTTTATCCGCCTCTTTTTATAAAGCGCATTCAGCTTTTTTAATAATCTCGTTATTGTTTCTGACAAGCATTCTTCTTCATTAAGACAGGGAACCACGATACAAACCGAAGGCTTTGTTCGAACCACTTTCTGACGGCTGGACACCTCTTTCTTCATGTCCTTATCTTATCATAAGATAATAAAAAAATCCCCTGTTTCCAGGGGATTTTCAGCTTCCTTTTAAGCAGTTGTAAGCTTTGTAAGAACGAAGTTTACGATTGCATATGCTAGAACCGCGACTGCAAGACCAATGAGGCCATACATAATCGTGTTCTTCGCTTTTGTGACGGCAGCCTGGTCACCAGCAGAAGTAGTGTATTGGACACCGCCGATGATAATCATTACGACTGCAAGAATACCAACGATGTAGAGAATAACGTTGATGACTCTTTTTGCAACTGTCTCAAGGTTGTCAGCAGAACCACCTGAAAGACCGGTGTTGGTTATACCCTTTTCAATCTCTGCCTTTGCATCAGCATATACAGGAGCAGGGGTTAAAGCAGCGCCCGCACCAGCAATCGCCAAAGCCAAAGCCGCAACCGCAGTTTTAACTTTTAAAGATAGCTTCATTTTTATCCTTTCTTTTAGCTTAAGTTTAATATAACAAAAACATAAGCATAAATCAAGAAAATCGCGTTTTACTAAAAGAGTTTTTCAATTACAAAATTAACAATGGCGTAGGCTAGAAGAACAACCGCAAGACCAATTAATGCGAAAACTATCGTTTGCTTCGCCTTAGTAACTGCGACTGGATTTCCTGCGCTCATCGCTAATTTCGCACCACCAAAGATGACAACTATGACAGCAATAATGCCAAGATAAAATAATACTGTATTGACAATGTTATTTTGCGCCGCCGTAGTGTCACTCGTACCCGCATTTGGAAGCGAATTAATTATGTTCTTAACCTGCTGTTTTCCGCTTTCCTCACTACCGAAAACAGTAACTGCATTCAAAAGTTTCATCCTATACTCCTACTAAACTAAAGATTAACGTTACAATCCCGTAAGCACAGACAGAAATAATCAATCCAATCAGCGCACCAGAAATCGTCTTTGAAGCCCTAGCAACCGCTGTTGGATTTCCCGCGCTCAAAATATACTGCGCCCCACCCACAATAATCATAATCACCGACGCCATACCCATAAGGAACATTAAGTCCTTCACGATTACGCCGACAATCTTACCGATTGTGCCAGGCAAATTCTCGCCTGCAAATTGGCTTTGGTCAATGTTCTTACCATCAGAACATGAAAGCTCCGCATACCACGGGTCAAGCCCGAAAAACTTAACGCCATTACAAGCAAATGTCATTTTTGGCAAAAGCGCCCCGCCTAACATTAATATCCCTGCTAAAACCCCGAGTAATTTCTTTTTCATATTCTCATTATAACACACTTAAAAAAACGCTTTCAACCTTGACAAAAAAGCTTATGTGTGCTATAATTCTCAAAATAAATCTATCGTATGAGTGTGTTAGATAAAATAAAAAGAATTTTTCTATCTTTGGGCGCCGTTTTTCTTGGCGCTTTCTTTTCACTCGCAATCATTTCTACCCCTGTTTTCGCTGAACCTACAACCAGCAACACGACAACACAAGAAAGTCAACAGCAAGAAAATCAGCCAACCGAATCTACAAATTCCGAAAAAAAAGAAGAAGAAAACACGAATACTTGTTACGATGAATCCGGCTCTCTTGGCTGGTTAGTCTGTCCAACTACCGGTTTCCTCGCTCGTATTACCGATGGTCTTTACAACATCATCGAAGACCTTCTCGTAGTTAAACCTCTTACTTCCGACTCCGATTCTGCCTACCACCAAATCTGGTCTATTTTCCGTGACATCACGAACATTATCTTTGTTATTTTCTTCCTAGTTATCATCTTCTCTCAGACTACCGGTATCGGTATTTCCAACTACGGCATCAAAAAACTACTACCGAAGATTATTGTTTCCGCAATTCTCATCAACCTCTCATACATCATCTGTGCCGCCCTCGTAGACGTCTCAAACATCGTTGGCTCTTCAATGAAAAGCCTATTCTCCGGTATTGAAGAAAGTATCACTGCCACAGGTATAATTGCTACTACTGAAGGCGCAAGCGCACAGATTGACTTTTCCAACATCGTCGCCGGCCTCATTGGCGGAACCGTTATCGCCGGCTTAGCCGCAGGCGCTTCAGGTGGCCTCGGTGCAATCTTCATTTCACTCATACCGGTTCTCCTTGCTGCTGTGCTTTCTGTCGCAATTGCCTACATTACCATCGCCGCTCGTCAGGCTTTCGTCTACATACTCATCATGATTAGCCCTCTAGCATTTGTCTGTAACCTCCTCCCGAACACCGAAAAGTGGTTCGAACAATGGAAAAAGTCTCTTCTCCAGATGCTCTTCTTCTACCCAATGTTCGCAGCACTCTTTGGCGCCTGTTCTCTTGTCGGTTGGACGATTATCGCCTCTGCTGAAGACGCAATCTTCCTCATTATGGGTATTGCAGTCAAAGTTGTTCCTCTCTTCGCTTCGTGGTCTCTCCTAAAAATGTCTGGCACGCTCCCAGGTCAAATCAACTCTGCGCTTACCAAATTTGCCAGCAGACCAGTTGGCTCCGTCCGCTCTTGGAGCAAAGACGAAGCTGCTTATCGTCGTGCTAAGTACCTCGGTGAGAAGCCTCGCACCTGGCAATATAATCGCCGTCTTGGCCAACACGTGCAAGACCTTAAATACCGTAGAGCTTCCGATACTAGCGCATATCTCGAAGCATCAAAGAACCGCGGCGCCGCTTTTGCTTCGAATTATAAGAATCGTAACGGCCAAGTTAGCACTCGTGGCAAATCAATGCAAGCTCTTATTGAGCAAAATCTCCGCGCTAAAGAAATCTCTGCAAGAAATGCAAACGACTACGAGAAAGGTCTCAGTTCACAAATTGACCCTAACTCTAGACAATATAATTCCGTTCTCGCACAAGACCTTCGCAACCGTGACTCCGCCGATGACTTCATTACTGAATCTGCTCGCGCTGAAATGATTCAACGTGACAACGCCGAGTCTCGCCACCACCGCTTTGAAGAAGCACTCACCGCACATACTCAAGAAGCGCTTTACGGACGCAAAGTCAATCCAGAGGCGTTGGCTCACTACAATCGTATAAAAGGCATTATGAATGGCGACACCGAATACACTCATTATGCAGGTGCCTATGCCGCCAACTCTCATGCTATTCAAGACAAGATTATTGACGGCAAATTCGCCAACTACTTCGACAGTATCGCCCCTACTCAGGAAGTTGTTAACCGTCTCAAAGACCTTACCAATGCTCACCAGTCTAGCCAATATATCGATACTATCGTCATGGGTCTAAAGACATTGAGCCTCCGTGGTGATACCGACCTTATCAAACAAACCATTGATGATGTTTTGTCTGATGGTCAAGTCCAACTCGGTACTCACGCTTCACAGTCCCTCGCAAACTTCCTTATGTTCGACGTGAAAGATAAAGACCCGTTCCTCCGCCGCTATGGAAAATATATTAATCTCGAAACTGCTCGCGCCTTTAACGAAACTCCGGAGGGAAGACCAGCTCGTCACAACCGCACACTTACCTTCAACGAATATATCACTGGTGAAATCCAAGATTTGAACCCAGAAACTGGCAGAATCG
>CAMVRN010000012.1 GCA_947169915.1 uncultured Candidatus Saccharibacteria bacterium
GTGTTTGTTGGCGTCTCAGTCGGTGCTGGAGTGTTTGTTGGCGTCTCAGTCGGTGTTGGAGTGTTTGTTGGCGGAATTTCTTTTTCTCCAGCCTTTAGCTCAAGGTCTCCAGCAAGACCGCCATTTACATCCCCTCTCACGCCAGCCTCTCGTGCCATGTCTTCAGATTCACCAACGTTGAAATAGATACCTCCCACATTGGCAAGTTTTCCTCTATCTGCCTTTGGCAACGCAGAAACGATAATTCGCACAGCATCATTATCGCGTCCGCCAAACACTTTTTCACCATCAGCGTTATAGAACATTAACTGCAATGCGTGATTATTTCCGCGCTTTTGAGCAAATAGCTCAGGGTCGCTATCACCTTCGCTCTCGTGTTTATCGACATTTCTGTCACGCAAATCGAGCGCAACTGTACAATCTCTCGATGTCGTCGCGCTATCGATTTCTCTCATAGCGATTCCAAGACCTTTATTAATTATCGCATCGTACTCGTCGTCTGGTAATGCAGCTAAGCTATCTGCATAAGCATTGACGTCTGCTAGGCTTCCAAATTCCGGAATTCCCATTTCTTCTTCGAAGTTGCCTGCAAGAATCATTGATGCGAATTTTTCTGGCTGTGCCCAAGACATCTGTAGCTCTTCGAATCTACCAACTAAAGTGTCTCCTTCAAACGATGCGCCATACGCATATTCTTTTCGTTTCCCATCTTCATAGAAGGTCATATTCGCTTTTTCTGGCCCACCATGATACTCAAATAGTCTAACGGTCCCGATGCCTTCGATATCTTTCGTTCCATTCACAATGAATTCGACACCATTCACTTCAATGCGTTCACGCATGTCGACTTCTTCTTCCACGCTAGCCTCTTCTTCATCTGCTTCTTTCTCATAGTATCCTGCCTCAACAGGTGGAACTGGTGCTGGAGTACTGATTACTGGCTCTGGAGTCACGGCTGGTTGAACAGAAATCGTTTCTGCGACTGGCTCCTGTGTATATTCCACTTTTTGTTCAATCTTTTGTTCTGGCTTTAAGCCTTCTGGGGCCTCATTATTCTTAGCAGCAAGTCTACTGCCTCCATAAACACCGAGTGCAACAACACCAGCAAGGCCTAAACCAATAAGAGTATTTCTCAACCCTTTATGTTTCTCGAAAAACTTCTGTTCGACTTCTTCACGTCGTCGACGTCTAGGCTCACCCTCAGCTCGAACCGGTGCTGGCGCTTCTTCACCACGCATAACCGACCTTCGCCCCTCTGACCTTGGACCAGCCTCTCCGCCACGCATGGTTGACCTTCGTTCTTCCGCCCCTTCCGGACGAGAACCGCCTACGCGCTCGCCAAGTATCCCTCCTCCAATCCTTGCGGCCTCAGCTCTCTCCATGCGCGTTACCCTGCGACGCTCGCCGGTTTCTTCACCGACTCTCACTCCTTCGCGACGGTCTCTTGCTCTCTCTGCAGCCCCCTCAAAGCCACCAGGTGTCGGAGCTCCTTCAGACCTTCTCGTTCCTCCGAGCCTTCTCCTAAACTCTTCCTCGCTCATTCTCTCGCCAGCGCCTCGGCCAAAGTCTCCAAATTCGCCCATATTATTGTTCCTCCTCATTTTCTTCATTTAGCTCTTCGCCCAGCCCCTCATCGTCAACATCTTCCCCCTCCAAACCGAGATAATCGCGCTCTATTTCTTTGAACACTTTACCCGTAACGCTTTCCGGCCTTATTCCAGCCATAAACATCATTGAATTCAATTTTTCTGGAGCAACATCTCCTTCTTCATCAATCGTTTTTTCAATCTCGCCTAAATCTTCTTCTGGAAGTGAATCCAAAATTTCATCAAGAGTCATTTTATAAACGAGTTCTTCAAGCCTTTCCTGTTCTTCTGTCCGTTGTTCTTCAGGAATTTTCGCTCGTTCAATCAAGTCAGCGACAAACTCACTAATTTTTGCTTGCCCCTCCGCCGCAATATTGTTTATTTTCATATATTATCTCCCTATTTTATTCCACTTTACCATAAGCCTATAAAAAACACAAGCAAAAAGGACTGGGCTTTACGCCCAGTCCTTTTTTTTCTATCGTATGTAACCTTCTTTCTTTAGAATTTTTGGTGTTTGTCTTTATTCTAGATATTACATTGGATTAAGCAGCTCCTTTTAAGCTAAACAGGTCAAGAACCGCACGACCAAGTCTCTGATTCCTTTTTCGCCTGAAAGCATCTAGACGCACTTCAACAGATTTATCGACGTTTTTATTGCCAGACCTATAATTTTTTTCATCTTCAAACGTTTCAAAGCTGGTTTCTTCCTTTATTTCATCAACAGCTTCGTCTGGAATATCGTCACGCCAGTTGGCGTCATAGACTTGATACGGAAGCTCAATAATTTCATCGGGGACTTCATTCTCCCCTACTTTCCTTTCGTTAATTTTGTTATTGTTTCCGCTCATGTGTTTATCTTTTCCTTTTTTATTTTTATATTTGCTAGGTTTTTTATTTTGTTTCCTAACTTATTTTTAGTCTAGCACACTTTATCGATTTTGTCAATAATGTTTATGCTTTATTTTTCAATTTTGTCAACATCTCCTCTGTAATTCCCTGTCTTCCACCCCTCGTCATTCCCGTTGACACCTAATTCCCCTCATGCTAAGATAAAAGCATGGATGAAACTGTAAGATACGCCGTTGGGCTTGATGTGGGGACAGAAAACGTAAGAGCTGTTGTTGCCAGCATTTCAAAAGACGGAAAGGTTTCCGTAGTTGGCTACAACGAATCGCGCAACATGGGTATGCGTAAAGGCATTCCTGCAAATCTCGCAGGCCCTGCCGATGCAATTGACCGAATGCTTGGCGAAGTTGAACGCATGTCCGGATACGAGATTCACTCGGCCGTTGTATCAATCAACGGTTCTCAAATCCTTACTACTAAAACCGACGGCATGATTGCCGTAGGCACCGTAGACCACGAAATCAACGAAGAAGACCTTTATCGTGTTGAAGACGTCGCCGTGACTGGTCGCATTCCTGCAAACCGCGAAATACTTGATGTTATCCCATTCGGCTATTCAATCGACGGCGGAGAAACCGTCCGCGACCCACTTGGGATGACTGGCGCCCGTCTAGAAATGCGTGCAAACGTTGTTTCCGCTCTCCAGCCAAATTGCGATAACCTCAAGAAAGCTCTAGAAGGAGCTAAGGTAAATGTTGAACGCCTAGTTCCCTCTGTTGTTGCTGGCGCAAGAGCCGTCCTAAACGAACGCCAAAAAGAAAACGGTATCGCCGTCATTGATATGGGCGCTGCAACCACCAGTGTTGCGGTTTACGAAGAGGGCGACCTTCAATATGTCGGAGTCATCCCTGCTGGTTCTAACAATATCACTAACGACCTTGCTATCTGCCTCGAGATTAATACCGATGTAGCTGAAGAAATCAAAAAGCGCTACGTAACTGGCACCTTCTCTGGTGAAAAGAACATCCAGCTTAAAATCAACCGCGAAGAATTCTCATTCGAACGCGAACGTGTCAATGAGGTCGTCAAAGCTCGCCTTGCCGAAATATTCGACAAAGTAAAGAAAGAGCTTAAATCTGCCGGCTACGAAAAGCGCCTACCAGAAGGAGCCATCTTAATCGGTGGTGGCTCAAAGATGCGCGACATTCAAATCTTTGCAAAAGAAGCCCTGGAAATGAGTGTTCGCCTCGGCGCCCCGACCGACTTAGGTGGAGTTGGCACCTCTGTTGAAAAACCAGAATACTCCGCAGCCGTCGGACTAATGCTCTACGCCGTAGAAAATGATTCCCGTCCAACCCTCGGCAAGCAATCAAAGAAATCCAAAGGCGGATTCCTATCAGGGTTGTTTAAGAAATTCAAATTCTAACTACAAAAAACAGCCATCTATGTGGATGTTTTTTATTCAATTTAATCTGGCAAGGTCAAAACTTCATAGCCTGTCTCTGTAACGAGAACCGTGTGCTCGCAATGGCATCCTATGCTACCATCCTTCATTCTAACCGTCCAACCATTTTCCGTATCTACATAATTCTTCGGCTTTCCAAGACAGCTCATCGGCTCAATACAAATTACATCACCGACCTTTAATTTATATCCCTGTCCTTTTTTCCCGTAATTTGGAACTTCGGGCTCTTCATGCATCTCTTTACCGATTCCGTGACCAACATAGTTCTCTATTACGCCAAGCTTGCCAGCTCGAAGTACCTTTTCTACGGCTGCACTTATGTCACCGATATGTACCCCTGGCTTTACTTGTTCAATTCCCTCCCACATTGAACTCTCTGTAACGGAAATCATCTTTTTTACTGCGGGATTTCCTTTATTCCCAACAATCATCGTAAAAGCAGAATCAGTAAAATATCCCTTATAAAAAACATCCAAATCAAACGAAACCTTATCTCCTTCCTCAAGTACGTAATCACTCGGAGCTCCATGTACTAATTCGTCATTTACAGAGATACAAATCGCACCCGGAAATTCTTCACCCTTTGGGAGCATGTCGTAAGCCACACCTGCCCCCCTCTTGACAATCTCATTCCTTACCCAAGCATCTATTTCTAATTCGCTCATTCCTGGCTTAACGTACTCTTTTAAATCACGCAACAAATTACCAAGAATCTTCCCGCCCTTTCTCATTGCATCAATTTTTTGTTCATCCATAATAAACATATATTATACACCAGTTACTAGCGTTACTCAAATTGGTGCTATTTTTGGCGCGTTCTAGAACGCATCGTCTTACTACGTTGCGCACTTCTCGTTTGGGTTTTGCCTTTAAACAGTTCTCGCTCTAGCCTTCGCGTTACTTGTGGTATCTCGCCTAAACCAGAAACCTTCACTACAACTATTTTTTTATTTCGAAGCTCTCTAAGTATTCCGTTCAGATTCTTCTCTACAATTTCAAATCTTTTTTCAATCGCTTCCCGTGTGTCATCCTCTCGTCCACGAGCCATAATTCTAACAAGAAGCTCATCCTTCGGAACATCAAGAACAACTGCCTTCTGAATGTCGCCAGCAAGATGTTTGGCTACCCACTTTGCTTGCCAGATATCTCTAGGAAAACCGTCCAAGATAACGTCCTTTCCACCTTTTCTTATCTCGCGAATTTTCTCCCCCATAATTTCGACTACCTTCTCATCTGGCACCAACTCTCCCTTTTCGAGAATCTTATCGAACTTACCAGTATCTCTAAGTACCTGTCCGACTGATAACCATTCGAGACCATATTTCTCCGCTAAAATTTGTCCTTGTGTGGATTTCCCACTCCCCGCTAGCCCAAAAAGTATAACCATAATTTCATTATATCAAAAAAACCGCCCTCTCGGGCAGTTTTTTCTATCTCAATCCAAGTTTGATTTTTTCAGTTTTCTCGGCTTTTCGAGCTTCGCGCAAAATAGCTTTAACACGACGCTCTCTCTTAGAAATTGGCTTAGAGAAACGAAGCTGAGACTTCGCAAGTGGCATCATTCCACTCTGAAGAACTTTGCGATTGAAACGGCGAATAACGTTTTCGTTCGCCTCAGACTGATCTTTTCTAGTTACTTTAATTGCCATATTGCGAATATTATACCAAATTCTTCTCCGATTAACAACCCCTTAAATCTAAAATCCTCCCCTCAACACTTCTCAATCCATTCCAGCTATTTTCCTCAATATTCATGAAAATATTCACTATACTCCCATTCTCTGTCTCACGCCAATTATCTGGTGCATTAAATGCCAAAAGTTTCATCGTATTTCCGTCCGAATCGCGGACTAGTAATCTAACGTGCTGGCTATCTGCTCCCAAGAGTTTCTTGTCTAGCACCGTCACGTTCTTAAGTTCAAAAATTGGAATTTCATTTCCGGGACCAAATGGCTCCAACTGTTTCATCTCCTCCAAAAGATCCAGCGTAAATCCCTCCACCTTTGACGTCCTTACGTCTGGCCTTACCTTAAAGTACGCTTCTTGGTCAACTAAGCCTAGCGAATCATAATATCGATTAATCGACTCTGAAAAATATTTTACTTTACTTTTTTCTACTTTTACCCCAGCCGCTCCCGCATGCCCGCCACCGTCAATAATCTCTCCCTTACAAGCTTTCAAGGCTTCAGCCAAACTAAAATCACCGAAGCTTCTCCCTGAGCCCTTATAGGTTTCGTCATCAACTTGCGTCAACACAAATGCCGGACGCCTATAAGTTTCCACCAATCTACCGGCAATGATACCTAGCACACCCTCATGCCACTCCCCAGTAGTCACGATTACTTTGTCCTTAGGCAATCCACGCTTCTCGAATTCCGCCATCGCCAAACCCTGTTGACTCTTCCTATCCGAGTTCAATTTTTGAAGCTTATTTGCAAGCTGCGAAGCCTCAACGTGAGAAGTAGCCCTTAATAAGTCTAACGCTATCTCCGCTTTGGCCATCCGCCCAGCGGCATTAAGTCTTGGTCCTATCTGAAACCCAATTGTTTCAGACGTAATTTTCTTAGTTCCTGCAACCTTCATCAGCTCTTTGAGCCCGATTCTTCTAGTCTTTGTTAAAACTTTCACGCCGTAAAAACACAAAATCCGATTCGTAATTGTCATGTCCATGCTGTCACAAATCGTTCCAATCAAAACCAAATCTAGAAGCCATTTCTCTTGCCCATCCCGAATCATCTTCCGTTCGGCCAATGCTCTTGCCACCATAAATGCTACTCCGACTCCGGCCAAATCTCTAAGTCCCGTTTCTCTTAATAGTTCACTATCCATATCTTTACGCTTAGGGTTCACGACCGCGATTGCATCCGGCAACACATTTGGACACTCATGATGGTCCGTCACGACTGTTTCTATTCCCTCGCTATTCAAGCTCTTTATCACCTCGTTATTCGAACTGCCACAATCGACAGTTACCACGAGCGTCGCTCCAGTCTCTTTAGCTCTCTTTATTACTTTTTCGCTCATTCCATAACCGTCTTTGAATCTATCTGGTAACATCACCTCTACACTCTCCGCTCCAGCCTTCAGCAAAACCTCAGAAATTAGCGTACTAGCCGTTACTCCATCCACATCATAGTCGCCATAAACAATTATTTTTTCGTTGTTTTTAATTGCTGTTTTGATACGTTCAACCGCCTTTTCCATATCAGGCATAAGCCATGGACTAGCCAATTCTTCGTATTTAGGGTTCAGGTAACCTTCCTTAAACCCCCTCTTTTCTACTAATTTGTCAAACAATTCGCTCATGCCTGTCCTTCCATATCAAAAAGCCCCCTTCTTAAACTACCAGCTAACCTATCGTCTTGTTGGGACGATTATTTGCAGACAGTTGTTGGCTCTTAATTACCATGCTCTGAAGTTCTTTTAGAATCGGGAACTGCTTATTTGTCTGATAGACCTTTGTGTTTCCCTTCTTTGTTACAATCAAAAACTTCCCTTTTTCTAGTCTGTTTAACTCACGCTGAATGTTCCCCGGGTCTTCTTTAATCAGCTTCGCTAATCCCCTGACGTGCGTCTTAAAATCTGGGTATTTTGCAAAAACAACTAGAATTTTCCTTCTTACCCTAGAAGTAATAAACACGTCCAACATTAGTCTGTCACCTCTCTCATACTCCAATCATTATAGACTAAAAATGTATTTTTTACAATAGTTCAACCGCGCCTCCATGCTATACTATTAATATGTTCTACGAGGTGATTCCGACGAAAGTTTTTCGCAATAATGCTTCGACTCTTACCTATTTTTCTGATTCAAATTACGCTCCCGGACAAATCGTTCTTATCCCTCTGGGCAAACGCACTATCCCTGGAATAATCGTCAAAAAAGTTCCAAAGCCTTCTTTTACCTGTAAACCAATCGTCAGCCCGCTATATAACACCCCGTTGCCAAGTCATCTTCTAAAAGCAATTTTTTGGCTCTCTTCCTATTACGTTTCCCCGCTACCATCAGTTGCTTCGCTTGTATTACCATTAGGAATTGAAAAGAAGAGGCGAAAAACATCCTCATCTAAAGAACCAGCGACCAAAACTACTACTGAATTTGATTTAAACCGCGCTCAATCTAAAGCCTTATCAGAGATAAACTCTATCTCAAACCGTACCAAACTCCTCTTTGGAATCACCGGTTCCGGAAAAACCAACATCTATCTTAAAATGACCCGCGATACCCTTAATAAACAACTCTCTGTGGTTCTTCTCGTTCCAGAAATTGCTCTAACTTCCCAACTTGTCCAAGTGTTCGAATCGAGTTTTCCAAACCAAGTCCAACTCATTCATTCACGACAAACCGAAGCAGAACGCCACCAAATTTGGACAAAACTTTTAGAGACCAAGACTTCTCAGATTATCATCGGTCCACGTTCTGCGCTCTTTGCTCCTATAAATAACCTTGGACTTATCATAGTGGACGAATCTCACGAATCGACCTACTACCAAGAAAATTCTCCCAAGTACTCCGCACTCCGCCTTGCCTCATTCTTCGCAACCACGCTAAACATCCCTTGCATCCTCGGCTCTGCAACTCCCCTCGTAACAGATTATTATCTCGCAAAAACCAAAAACTCTGTCGTATTGCTCACTGAAAAGGCTAAGACTACGGCAAAGCCTCCCGACATAAAAATCGTCGACTTTTCCTCACGAGAATCGTTTACACATAATCGTTATTTCTCTGATACTCTCCTTGATACAATTTCCGATAACCTCAAGAATGGTTACCAGACTCTTATTTATCATAACCGTCGCGGTTCTTCTCCTCTAACAATCTGCGAAAAATGCGGTTGGCAAGCTCTCTGCCCAAACTGTATTCTGCCAATGACACTCCATGCAGACTCCTACAAGCTTGTCTGCCACACCTGCGGACATTCGGAGAAAATCCCTTCCTCGTGCCCAGATTGCCACAATCCGAGCGTCATTCATAAAGGCTTCGGAACCAAACTACTCGAATCCGAATTAAACAAGCTCTTTAAAGATACTCGCGTTGCCCGTTTTGATGCCGACAATAAAAAAGGTGAGTCCTTAGACTCTCTATATGATGACGTCAAAAACGGTAATATTCAGATTATCATTGGCACTCAAACAATATCTCGAGGACTAGACCTTCCGCATCTTGCGTCAATCGGCATCGTTCAGGCCGATTCAGGCTTATTCTTACCAGACTATTCCTCCGAAGAAAAAACCTTCGAACTGCTCACTCAGGTCATTGGCAGAGTTGGACGCGGACATATAGACAAAGCTTCCGTTATTATTCAGACCTTCCAGCCAGACTCTCCAGTTATTAAATTTGCTACCAAATCAGACTACCAAGGATTCTATGACTACATGATAAAAAAACGCAAGCAACAAATGCTCCCACCATTCACTTATCTAGCAAAAGTTGTAGTAACCTACAAAACAGAAAAAACCACTGTTACAAATATCCGCAAACTAGCAAAAGAAATGAACAATTTTATTGTTCAGTCCAGATTTACCTCTGTTAGAATCTCCCCTCCCATGCCCTGCTTTCATGAACGAACTCCCGCTGGCTTTTCTTGGCAATTAATTATAAAGTCCCAAAACCGGGCGCATTTAGTCAAACTCCTCACTATCGCCAATACTCCACACATATCGATTGACCCACCCTCGTTGCTCTGATTTATGGTATAATTATCCCATATGAAAATCATCACGACTCCCGACCCGCGACTACGTACGAAAAGTCGCAAAGTCAATAAAATTACCGAGGAAACTCAAGAAATAATCGCCGAAATGCGTAAAGCTTCTCTCGATTGGGAAAAAGAACATCCTTATGAGCTTAGCGCCGCTATGGCAGCTCCCCAACTAGGCTTTAACCGCCGCATCATTATCATTCGTGATGATTTAGACGATAAAAAGAATACAAATTTCACCGCCTTCATCGACCCAGAAGTAATAAAAACCGAAGGAAAAATAGAAAAAGACTACGAAGGCTGTTTGTCCGTTCCCTTTGTCTACGGGCTTGTTGAGCGCCCAACAAAAGTCAAAATAAAAGCCATGCTCGAAGATGGCACGCCAGTTCGCATCAAGGCCGAAGGCTCTCTCGCTCGCACTTTTCTTCACGAAATTGACCATTTAGACGGCATCCTATTCATTGACCACATCAAAGGCAAAAAAGACGCCTTCTTCCTCATGAATGAAAAAGGTGACCTTGAACCGGTCGATTACGACACAAAAATCAAGAACAACGCCGAACTATGGGGCGACGAAGATGACTAATGTTATTTTCTTTGGAAATGGACCACTCGCCGACTCCGCACTTGAGGTTTTAAAAACATCTACCAACATCTTATTTCGTGCAAAGACTCGTGAAGACCTAGAAACTGTAAAGAAAATAAAGCAGGAGAAGCCTGAAACTGTTGGTATTCTTGCCTCATTTGGCGTCATAATCAAGGAAGATGTTCTCAATCTTTTTGAACCCGAAGGTATTCTAAATATTCATCCTTCCCTACTGCCTCTCTATAGAGGAGCCTCTCCAATAGAATCCGCCATTCTAAACGGAGATAATGATTTTTCGGTTTCCATCATGAAGCTCGTTAAAGGAATGGATGCAGGTCCTATTTATCACCAAATCACTCTAACCAACCTTCCATTGGACAAATTCAAAATCTACCAATCACTCGCCCAGGCCGGCGCAGAATGGATTAGTAATAATCTGACCGGCTTCCTTACCTTACGCAAGTCAAAAACAGATCCAGCCTCAATCTTCCCAAGCTATCATCTCCAAAATGACGCAGATGCGACTTTCACGCAAAAGCTCAATAAAACCATGTCTTTCTTGTCGCCGGAAACTGATTCCGCAGAAAAAACCCTCCGCAAAATCATTGCGTATCAAGGGTATCCAAAGCCAAAATACACTTTTTTTGAACAAGACGTAATAATCCTTTCCGCGCACATCGAAAATAGTTGTTCTTCTGATTCCAAAAAATTATTCATAAAATGTGCGGATGACAAGTATGTCGTGGTAGATTTTTTGCAACCACTTTCCAGGAAGCCCATGGACACGAAATCGTTCCTAAACGGTCTACAAAAATAAAGCTAGTCTAATATTTTATCGCGGTTTCGAGAAATCTCTTCTTTTAGCTCAGCAATCTCAGTTCTTACAATATCGGCATAATTTGGCTTGTTTTCCTGAAGCCATTTCTCCGTTTCTTCACTTGTTTGCGCTGCTTCGAATTCTTTCATTTTTTCTTCCGTCATCCCATCTGCAATTTCCTCACCAATTCTCACTTCAAGTTCTTCCTGAACATAGTCCAAAAAAGCCTTTTTTTCATCCTCAGGCATCACTGAAAGTCCTACTTCTCTCAAAAAATCCTCATCAAATTGCATTTTATACCCTTTCCCTTATACTTACATTCTACCAAAAAACCGCTTACGCTTCAAGCAAACCAGTTCTCAATCTACAATTTCTTCTTTTTCGCTTCTCTTGTAAAGAATTTAAGTCTGTCGCCAATTTCAACAGTAAGTCTTTTATTTAGCTTCAAAGCGATACCGCCAGTTTCCCCAGCGACAAGCGATGGGACCGATAGTTTTTCTTTCTGTACACTCTCAACTTCCACTTCACCGATTTCTTCCTTATTATGCATTACCCTAGCGAGCATCTTTGGCTTAACCTCGCCTTTCAAAATCTCTCCACCTGCGATTATTGCAGTTCTTTCTGTACGGAATACACCAAGAATCTTCATCTCACCTTTTTCTTCTTCTACAATCTCTGCTGGGAGTAGCTCTTCCATCTCGCTCTTAGCATCATCCAAAAGCTCATAAATAACACGATACGTTTTAATCTTTACATGGTCTCTCGCTGCCATTTTTACGATATTAGTCGGGACATTAACATTGAATCCATATATAACGGTCTCTCCGCCCTCAGCCATATAAACGTCATTCTCAGTAATATCACCAACACCGGTGGCAACAATATTTAGAGTAATTTCACCCTTAGTATCGATCATCTTAAGACTGTCAACAACACTAGTAACTGAGCCAAGCACGTCCCCTTTAATAATAACGTTGAATACCTTCGAATTATCAACCGTGTTCATCATGCGAAGCAAATCTGCAGAAGTAACATTTGCACTTGCATTCGCGTTTTGTGCCGCCTGAGCATTTAGCAACGCCATCTTTCTCGCAGTTTTTTCGTCACTCGCCTCAATAAAGGAGTCACCGAAATTCGGAAGCTCCTTAAACCCAGTCACGGTGACAGGAGTCGATGGAGTAGCTTTCCCCTTTGGCTTTCCACGGAAATCTAGCATCGTTCTAATCTTTCCGTAGGTCGTTCCAGCAACGATATATTCTCCAGTCTTTAGCTCACCCCCAGTAATAAGCAAATTAACAACAGAACCCTTACCCATTTCCATATGACTCTCAATAACAAGACCTTCGCTAGGAATATCGACATCGGCCTTTAATTCCTCAATATCGGAAGTCAAAAGAATCATGTCGAGCAACTTTTCTAGGTTGTCTCCTCTTTTTGCAGAAATAGGAACCATGGTGATGTCCCCGCCCCACTCCTCTGGCTGAAGCCCATGTTGTGCTAAATCGGCCATTGTGCGAGGAATGTCTGCCCCCTCTCGGTCAATCTTATTTATAGCCACGATAATCTTTGCATTTGCACCCTGAGCGAACTTAATCGCCTCGACGGTTTGCGGTTTAACACCATCATCAGCCGCTACAACGATTACTACAATATCCGTTAACATAGCACTATGCTGTCTAATTGCAGCAAAAGCCTCATGGCCCGGAGTATCCAAAAACGTAATCTTACGACCTTGATACTCTAGTTGATAAGCAGAAATGTGCTGCGTAATTCCACCCGCTTCTCCTTCAACCGTTTTCTTCTTAAATAATGTGTCTAGAAGTGTCGTTTTGCCATGGTCAACGTGCCCCATAACCGCCACTACAGGAGGGCGCTCCACGGCCTTATCGGATAGCTCATGACGATGCTCGGAAGTCTGCGTTGCGGTGTTTTTCTTCTCTAGACGAACCCCTTTGATATCTAACTCGTCCAAAATAATCGAAGCCGTGTCGAAATCCAACCTTTGATTAATTGTCGCGATAATACCTTCCTTAAAAAGCTCGCCTATAAGAGACGTGACAGAAAGTCCTAGCGCTTTTGCTAGTTCGTCAACAGTAATAGACCCTGCAATCTGGATCACTTTTACATCTGAATCCGCCATCAAAAACGCTCCTTTCTTTTAATATCTCTTAATTTTACCACAAAACTCTTATTTAAACAAATCTTTAAGAATCTTATTGGTAATCTTTCTCCCCGTTGCGCTGCCAATTGACCCTACGACATTCCCGAGAAACCTATCCGCCAATTTCTTTTGCTTTGCTCTAACCTTTTCGTTCTCTTTTTCAACTCTAATTCTCTCACGTTCTGCCGCGACTCTTTCTTTTTCGGCTAACTTCGCGCGTTCTCTCGAAGCTTTTTCTTCAGCTTCCTCAGCTTCTTTAGCCGCCTTTTCGGCCAATTCAGCCTCCTTAGCAGCCTTATCTTCTGCGGCTTTTGTCTCTAATTTTTGAGTAATTATTTCAGATGCAGATTCAGGGTTCTCCGCCTCGTCATATTTCCCAGCTAGAGCGCTCGAATTAATAATCTTATTCCTAGTCATTTCATCAATCGCCCCCATCTTGCTCTGCGGTGGTAAAATGGTAGCCATCTCGACAATAGTTGGGGCGCCTTTTTCGTCCAAGAATGAGATTAAGGCTTCGCCAGTTCCAAGCTCCAGAATCGCTTTCTCCGTATTGAATTTAGGATTGACCCTAAATGCCCCCGCCGCAGCCTTAACCGCCTTTTGCTCTGAAGGTGTATAAGCGCGCAACGAATGTTGCACCCTGTTGCCTAATTGCGCCAATATTTCATCCGGAACATCCATCGGACTCTGCGAAATGAAGTAAAGACCTATTCCTCTCGAACGAATCAATTTAACAATCTGAGCTATTCTTTTAAGGCGATATGTCGGCATTCCATTAAACAGAAGATGAGCCTCATCAAAGAAGAATACAAGTTTAGGCTTGTCTAAATCGCCAACTTCAGGTGAGTCGGAAAAAAGTGTAGAAAGAAGCCATAAAAGAAACGCCGCGTACATATCTGGGCTCTCAAACAATTTCACTGCGTGTAGTATATTAATCACACCTCGCCCATCTATCTCCGTCGCAAAGAAATCACGTATATTAAGTGCAGGCTGCCCAAAGAAATGATTTGCCCCTTGGTTTTCTAGAGTAAGTAATGACCTTTGGATCACACCAATACTCTGCGTAGTAACGTTCCCATACTTCACTGTATATTTCTCTTTATTTTCACTAACATAAGTAAGCACAGCCCTTAAATCTTCAAGGTCGATAAGCGCTAAATTCTCATCCTTCGCAACAGCGAAAGCAATCGCTAAATTCCCTTCTTGCGCCTCTGTTAAGCCAAGCATGATTGACAAAACTTCTGGACCGACCGATTCCACGGTCGCGCGCAAAGGGTGTCCACTAGTACCATATAAATCCCAAAACCTGACCGGAAATTCTTTCGCTTCAAATCCCTTAATACCCAGCTTATCCAAACGCTTCTGAATAGATTCATTAACTTCACCTACAACTGCAGTCCCAGCAAGATCCCCTTTTACATCTGCGAGAAAAACTGGCACCCCAGCATCTGAAAAGCTTTCGGCCATCACCTTAAGCGTGATTGTCTTTCCTGAACCACTCGCTCCAGTAATTATACCGTGTCTATTAGCCATCTGCGGCAGAATGGACAGTTCTGCCCCCTCAGCTGTCTTACCAATCAATAATCTACTATCTATAAACATCTCTTCTCCTTTTCTCTATTGTAACATAACAAGCATAAAAAAAATTTAGCCCTTTGTTTGGCTCCCGGGACTGGGCTCGAACCAGCAACCTCGAAGTTAACAGCTTCTTGCTCCACCATTGAGCTACCCGGGACCAAAACAAAAGGCTAAAAAGTACTTTCCATATTATATATCAAAAAATCCCCTCTTTCAAGGGGATTTTTCTATAAGGCTATTTTGCAACAGAGAGAGAAATCTTGCGACCCTCTTTGTCGATGTCGAGAACCTTAAAACTCTTGCGCTCATTAAGCGTAAAAACCTTCTCTGGGTCTACATCAGAACCTTCACCGAGTTCAGATACATGAACAAGCGCTTCTACAGCAGGCGAAATTTGCACAAAGGCACCAAATGGGGTAATACGAGTAATCGTTCCCTCGACTTTAGAACCCTTTTTAAGCCCATCGACTTCATTTAGCCATGGATCCTCAACGAGTTGCTTCATTGAAAGGCTTAGGCGTTCCTTGTCGATTGCAATAATCTTTGCTTCAACAGTATCGCCAACCTTTACATAATCAGCTGGATTATTGACTCTCTCCCAAGAAATTTCGGAAATATGAATCAAGCCTTCGATACCATCAACATTAACAAATACGCCGAAATCGACAACACCAGTGACAATCCCTTTTACAACATCACCAACAGCAAGCGCAGCAAATCTAGCAGCAAGGCCATCTTTAATTGCTTCCTTCTCAGAGAAAATCAATTTGTTTTCCTTCTTGCTTGCATCAAGAATACGGACACGAATTGTTTTTCCTACGAGAGAGTTAAGGCGTTGAAGAATTTCGTCTTTATCAGCAGAACCAACTCTTGGATAGTGCTCAGCTGAAAGTTGAGAAACCGGCAAGAAGCCACGGATTCCTTCATATTCAACAAGCAAACCACCACGATTAGCGTCAAACGGTTGAATTTCGACAATTTCTGCATTATCGAATTTGACCTGAATCTCGTCCCATCCTTTATCTTTCACAGCCTTGCGAAGAGAAAGAAGAACGGTTCCATCCGGCATTTCAGCATCAACGACAGATGCGGTAACCTCATCACCAACCTTCAAATTGCGAGCGAAGCTTGCTTCTTTTCTTGACACTAAACCAGTTCCCTGGACACCTAGGTCAATTAATATTTCGTGTTTTTTGACAGAAGTAACAACACCGCTTACGATGTCGCCAACTGCAGTTTTCTTAGCGAGCTCAGCATTTTGCTCCAAAAGCTCGTCAAAAGATAGTTTTTTGGCATTAGCCATTTATTATAGTTTCCTTCCTTTGGACCCGTTCAACAACCGTCACCTTCCAAACGACTCTTGAACGAGCCCAAATATCTTTAAATTATATCAAACATCCCTGTTAAAGTAAAGTATTCCTTTCATTAGTCAATGTTATATAATGGAAACATGATTCTAACCATTGATATCGGAGGCACAAAAACCTTACTCGCGCTTTTCTCAAAAAGTGGCATTTGTACCAAACGCCTCAAGTTCGAAACCCCGTCAAACTCCGAAAAATTTATCGAGTTATTGCAAACGAATCTAAGTAAATTTATCCCTAAACTCTCTCGAAAACACGTAAAAGCCGTTACCATTGCCATCCCTGGCGTAATAACTAGAGACCACGATAAACGAAGCTTTACTTTTGGAAATCTTAACTGGCCCAAAGATATAGACTTAGTCTCTCCAATTAAGTCCTTTTTTCATGTACCTATCTTCTTCGCTAATGATGCGAATTTAGCTACCATATACGAAGCAAACAGACGTGGCCGCAAAAATGGCAAAACCATTTATCTAACTTTCTCGACGGGTATTGGTGGCGGCATCGCCGAAAATGGTAAGCTTCTCTATTCCTCAGAAACATTTGAACCAGGGCATGTCAAATATCGCTTTAATGGCAAAAACCTTGAGTGGGAAGACATCGCTTCTGCAAAGGCTATAGTCGCAGCCTACAAGTGTAATCTGCTCAAAGAAATCTCTCTCACGAACAAAAATCGCAAAGACATCGTCGAACGACTTTCGTTAGGCTTAATTGATATCATAAACAAAGAACAACCTGACACTATTGTCATCGGCGGGCCGCTCGGATTAATATTCGATAAACTTGAAGAGCCTTTAATTGAACTCATCAAATCTAGCACAGACACTAAACCTCCTAAGTTTAAAAAGGCTACAAAACCAACCGAGTCGGTTATTTATGGCGGATATAGCTATTCAATACTAAAATCCAGGCAATAACGTCATGCCCGCTTCAATCTATTCAGACAACATACGTGAGCAAAAGACTCCACCACGCCCGCCAGAAAAACCCCAACTTCTATCTGAAAAGAATTTAAACTTTTTGGAAACTCTCAAAACCTCCTACCCAGAGTTTACTTTCAAACCTGGTCGAAAATTCCTTTTTCGTCCCCGAAAATCAATCTTCTATATCGAATCCGACGAAAACTTCCGTCTTCTGCTTCTTCATGAACTCGCGCATGCTCTTTTGGGGCACTTCTCCTTCGACAAATCATTAGAACGTCTTCAAATCGAGCGAGATGCATGGGAAAAAACTCGTGAACTATGCGAAACGCATTCTATTCCATTTAGTGAAGAATTCGCCAATTCTGAGCTAGATACTTATCGGGATTGGGTACATCAAAAAACCCTCTGTCCTTCTTGCGGGCTAACATGCCTAGAAGTTAATTCAGAGAGTCTTTATTGTCCCTTTTGCCAAAAGTATCAGCGCAAAGCCTAGCCTTTAACAAAATAGTTTTTTCTCGTAAATGGATTATAGATTAATCTAATAGACCATAGAGGAATTTTGAATAACATTACCTATTATCTCCTTCACCACTAATTAAGTTTCTCTGTTTTCGACTTTCGAGTTTATCGATGTTCATCTTTGCAACGTTATCAAGTGAAACGTTCAAGTATCTTGCAATGTTCGCCACATACCACAGAACGTCACCCAACTCTTTAGCTATTTCTTGTTTATCGTGCTCATCGATAATCCCCTCCTTATCTCGAAGTACCTTTTTAATCTTATCTGCCGTTTCTCCGGCCTCTCCCACGAGCCCCAATACTTTTTCTATGAAGGCAACTGTATTGTAGTTCCCAGTTGCACGGAATAAATCATACTCTTTCGCTTTTTCTTGGTACTCGTTCATATTATCTCCTTTCTGTAAGATGACATTATATACCACCCTATTCGATTCGCAAAACAGTACCTTTTTAGATTATAGAATAACAAAAAACCAGACATAGTCTGGTTCTTGTGTTAATTCAACTTAAGCTTTTTTAGCCGGGCCACGACGTGAAATACGTCCACCTTTAGCACCAGCAATTTTAGCTAACGCAGGGTTAGCGGCAAACCCACCAGTATGACCATTTTGACCACCTTTGCGGCCAATATTGGCATAAAATTCTTTGCCATATTTAGCTTTATTAGTTGCAGCAGCTTTAAGACCGCCAGCTTTTGTTCCAGCCATCTGGATCTCTCTTTCTGCCCACCATCTTTTAAAAACTAACCCACCCTTTTAGGATGATTATGCTTATTTTATCATAACGCTTCAGTTTTGTCAAGCATAAATTTTCTTGACATTATTTAGCTTATGATATATACTAGAGGTAGTTTGAACAAACCCAAACTGCGAGGATGTTCAAATAATGACCTTAGGAGCCACCAAAATCAGTGGCTCCATCTTTTTTCTCTTGCATTTTTAACGATTATCAGTTACAATATAGAGCACTGGGGTAATAGCTCAGTTGATTAGAGCGCCGCCTTTGCAAGGCGGAGGTCCAGGGTTTGAGTCCCTGTTACTCCACCACAACCAGGGGATATAGCTCAGCTGGTTAGAGCGCGTCACTGATAATGACGAGGTCTGTGGTTCAAGTCCACATATCCCCACCACTTAATAAATGCAATCCACTTGTCGCACAAGCGGATTTTTTGTTATAATAGTCATATGTCATTCAATCTTGGAGCACTTATAATCGGATTAGCTGTCCTAGCCGCAGGCGGAGCCATGGTTCTTTTTTATCGCCAAATCGGCGACAATATCGCGCACGGAGTCAGCTCCTACGACCGTATAAAACTCTTTGGAATTATCTTTATAGGCTTAGGTTTTCTGATAATGACGAATCTTCATACCGTCATTCTGACTTGGCTCTTACGTCTGTTCATGCCAAATATCTAGCCCTTAAGGACTAGCTGTCTTGCCCACTCATACATAGCAATACCAGCAGCGACGCCGACATTCACACTTCTTGTTGAACCAAAACTCTCGATAAATCGCACATCATCCGCCTCATCCAAAAGTTCATTTGAAATACCGTCACTCTCACTCCCAAAAACAAGTGTCGTATTTTGAACAAATCTTTTATTCACGAGACCTTTTGCTCTTGGTACGTTGTTCTCAATTGCCACTATTTCTCGTCCACGTTTCCTTTGCTCTTCTAAAAAATCTTTATAATTGTTCCAGTATTTTATCTCAAGATATTTGTCTGTACACATAGCCCCCCTCCTATTGTATTTCTTCTTCCCTATTATATGTACCGTTTTGGCATTAAAACTATTCGCATTTCGAACAATTGTCCCTATATTAAAATCATGGCTCACGTTTTCTATTGCGATTTCTAACGTGTTTCTCATTTTCTCCAGCTCATCAAAAACTTGCTCGTTTGTCATTCCTTTATACTTATCAACTAAATTTCTTGTATCTTCCATATAATTATATTATACATTAAAAACTAAAAATTGCCCCGCAGGGCAATTCTTTATTAACAATTTAATTGTGCAATTAAATCTCATCGTAGTTTTAATCGTTTAAGCTTGAAGTCGCACCCTTTCGGGTAACATTGTGTATTAAGCTTACACTACACAATTACGACCGACCTAGCTACACGCGTCCTTTCGGATTCGTGCGCATCTAATCCTTCTCAAGAAAGGAGGTAATCCATCGACACGTTCTCGTACCGATGCCTTGTT